>NZ_JBQHDE010000013.1:0-168411 GCF_052068455.1 Micromonospora sp. H33
CCAGCGTGCGCCAGCACCGCCCGCTCCTGCGCGGGGGTCAGATCGAGGGCGAACCGGTACGCCTGGATCACCCTCATGCCACCACGATGCCATCGCGGCATGGCCACAACGTGGAGGCCCGCCCGCCGCGGTGGCACAACGACTTCGAGTGGTCAACGCACTGACCGGCCGATCCGGCAACGAAATCATCACCGAAGCGGTCACCGAATGACTCGACCGCAACCAGCCAGCGAACGACGCTCATCGTGGAGCACCACAGCGCGCCATCGACCACTATAGAAGGCTCATCCGACAGCGGTTAGCAACCCCTCGGCGTTGACCATCACCAACGCGACGCCCGAGGTGCCGTACGCCACCCGCAGGTGGCTGGTGTCCACCCCGGCGGCGGTGATCCGGGCGCGGAGGGTGACGCCGAACGAGTCGGAGCCGATGGCGCCGAGGAACGCGCAGGACGCGCCGGCCCGCACGGCGGCGACGGCCTGGTTGGCGCCCTTGCCGCCCGGCACCATGACGAAGTCGGTGCCGAGCAGGGTCTCGCCCGGCCTCGGCAGGGCCGGGGCGGTCGCCACGAGGTCCATGTTGGCGCTGCCCACGACGACGACGCGGGTCTGCGGCACGTGGACACCTCCCGGTGTCATGGGGAAACTCAGGCGGCGCGGGCGGTGTACCGGTCGCCGTGGCGTTCGACCAGCAGGGGCAGGCCGAAGGTCTTGGAGAGGTTGTCCCCGGTCAGCGTCTCGCCGAGCAGCCCCTGCGCCACCACGCCGCCCTCGCGTAGCAGGAGCGCGTGGGTGAAGCCGGGCGGGATCTCCTCCACGTGGTGGGTGACCAGCACCAGCGCCGGGGCGTCCGGGTCGTACGCCAGCTCGGCGAGCCGGGCGACCAGGTCCTCCCGGCCACCCAGGTCGAGCCCGGCGGCGGGCTCGTCGAGCAGCAGCAGTTCCGGGTCGGTCATCAGCGCGCGGGCGATCTGCACCCGCTTGCGCTCGCCCTCGGAGAGGGTGCCGTAGGGGCGGTCGGCCAGCGCGCCGACCCCGAGTTGGCCGAGCAGGGCCCGGGCTCGTGCCTCGTCGCCGCGCTCGTAGCTCTCCCGCCACCGGCCGACGACCGACCACGCGGCGGTGACCACCACGTCGGCGACCCGCTCGTCGGCGGGGATCCGCTCGGCCAGGGCGGCGGTGGAGAGCCCGATGCGGGTCCGCAGCTCGGTCACGTCGGTGCGGCCGATCCGCTCGCCGAGCACGTGGGCGGTGCCGGTGGTGGGGTGCAGCCGCCCGGAGGCGAGGTTGAGCAGGGTCGTCTTGCCGGCGCCGTTGGGGCCGAGGACCACCCACCGCTCGTCCAGCTCGACCCGCCAGTCCAGGTCGTGCAGAAGGGCCGTGCCGGAGCGGCGTACGCCGACGCCGTCGAGGCTGACCACCAGATCCGCGTCCACGGGCGAGGGGGCGGCAGCGGCGCCGGTCGCGCCGGGGATCAGGTCACCAGTCACGAGCCCATCCAACCACGCACCGCCGGGGTGCCCCCCACGGGCGGCGTGCCGGCCCTAGGCTGAGGCGCCGTGTCGTTGATCACCCCCACCGGAGGACCGCCGATGCCCGTTCCGAGCATGGAGCCGCGCGGATGAGCGCGGTCATCGAGATCGAGGGTCTGCGGAAGACCTTCCACAGCCTGCGGCGCGGGCGCCGGGTGGCGGTCGACGGGTTCGACCTGCTCGTGGAGGCCGGCCAGGTGCACGGTTTCCTGGGGCCGAACGGGTCGGGCAAGACGACCACCCTGCGCGCCCTGCTCGGGCTGGTACGAGCGGACGAGGGCCGGATGCGGGTGCTCGGCGAGGACTCGCCGGAGCACCTGCCCCGGGTCACCGCCCGGGTGGGTGCGATCGTGGAGAGCCCCCAGTTCTTCGGCAACTTCACCGCACACCGGACGCTGCGACTGCTGGCCCGCGCCGGGGGCGTGCCGACCAGCCGGATCGACGAGGTGCTGGAGCAGGTGGGCCTGCGCGACCGGGGCCACGAGCGGGTGAAGGGCTACTCGCTGGGCATGAAGCAGCGCCTCGCGGTGGCGTCGGCCCTGCTCAAGAGCCCGGAGCTGCTGATCCTCGACGAACCGGCGAACGGGTTGGACCCGGCCGGCATCCGAGAGATGCGGGACCTGATGCGGACGCTGGCCGACTCGGGCGTGACCGTGCTGGTCTCCAGCCACATCCTCGCCGAGATCCAGGTGATCTGCGACCACGTGACCATCATCTCGCAGGGCCGCCGGGTGGCGGCGGGACGCGTGGACGAGGTGCTGGCCGGCTTCGACCGGCACGAGGTGCTGGTCCGGGTCGACGAGCCCGACCGGGCGGCGGAGCTGCTGCGCGTGGCCGACCTCACGGTCACCCAACACCCCGACCACCTGGTGGTGCACGGTGTCGACGACGCCACCGCGGTCAGCCGGACCCTCGGCGAGCAGGGTGTCTGGGTCCGCGAGCTGACGCCGCTCCGGCCGGATCTCGAGAGCGTGTTCCTCGAGCTGACCGGGCCGGTCGCGCACCCGGCGGTGCCCCGGCAGGTGGACGGCTCCACGGAATCCGCCGCGGAGGCCCGCGACGACGTGACCGACCTGGGACGCAAGGGAGTGGACGCGTGAACCTGGTCCGTGCCGAGTTGGAACGCCTCGGGGCCCGGCGCTTCGTCCAGCTGATGCTCGTCCTGCTGGTGCTGGCGTTCGGCGTGACCGCGCTGACGAATGTGGCCATCTCCCACCGGCCGACCCCGGACGAGATGACGGTCGCCCAGCAGAGAGCCGACAGCGAGCGGCGCGAGATGGAGCTGCACCACGAGCGGTGCCTGGCCCGGCAGCGGGGCGAGCTGCCGTCCGAGCCCTTCGACGGCGGCTACTACCCGGCGGACTGCAGCGAGGTGGATCCCGCCCTGCGCGAGCGGTTGCCGGTGGCCGCCGACCATCTCGTCGAGGTCTTCACCTTCAGCCGGGACACCCGACCCCTCCTGTACTTCCTGATCGCCTTCCTCGTGCTCTTCGGTTTCCTGGTCGGGGCCTCCTACATCGGGGCCGACCTGAACTCCGGCGGGGTGGTGAACCTGCTGCTGTGGCGACCTCGCCGGATCGCGGTGCTCGGCGCGAAGCTCGGCACGCTCATGGCGGTGGTGCTTCTGCTGTCCCTGCTGGCCTCGGTGGCGTACCTCGCCACGTTCTGGATGATCGCCCTTGTCGACGGCTACGTCGGCCCGGTGGACGGGGACTTCTGGTCCGACCTGGGCGCCGTCTGGGCGCGCGGCCTGGTCGTGGTGCTGCTGTCCACCGCGATCGGCTTCGCCATCGCCACGCTGGGCCGGCACACCTCGGCGGCGCTCGGCGCGGTCGCCGCGTACGCGGTGGTCTGGGAGCTGGGGGCCCGGCTGGTGATGGAGATCCTCTCGGTGGGCCGCCCCGACCAGCTGATGTTCTCCAGCTACCTGGGCGCGTGGCTGGCCGGCCAGGCCGAGTTCTGGGACCGCCGCGGCTGCACCGATCCGTACGGCGGGTTCTGCGACGGCACGTACGTGCTGACCTGGCGGCCGGGCCTGGTGGTCCTGCTGCTGCTCGCCGGCGGCCTGACCGCGGCGGCCTTCGCGGTGTTCCGCCGCCGCGATCTCATCTGACGCACGTCGCCGGGCCCGGTGACGCACGTCGCCTGGCCGGCGGGCTGCGGCAAGACCTTGCAGTCCGCCAGCCAGGGGTGAAATATTTCTTCACATGGCGGACGGCGGCGACACCCGGTCAGCCGACCGTGGAGCCGAACACCTCGTCCCGGACGGCCTCCAGGGCGGTGTGCAGGGCGCCCCGCAGGATCGGCTCCTCGGTCAGCCCGGTCGGCACCACCCGTGGGCGGACGAGCGTGATCGCCGCGACCTCGTGCTGCACCCGCTCGGCGAGCGCCACGCCGCCGGCCTGGCCGACATCTCCGGCCAGCACCACCAGCGGCGGGTCCAGCACGACGCAGGTGCTCGCCACACCCAGGGCGAGCCGGCGGGCCAACTCGTCGAGCAGCGGGCCACCGGCCGCGCCGTCGGCGATCGCCGCCCGCACCGCCCCGGCCGCGGTGTCGTCCCGGTACCCGTGCTCGGCCGCCAGCGCCAGGACCGTGTCACCGCCGACGAGCTGCTGGAAGGCCGGCTTCGCCCGGCGGGAGACGTCGCGCGGGATGGGCGCGCCGGGCACCGGCAGGTAGCCGATCTCGCCCGCGGCGCCGCTGCTGCCGTGGTGCAACCGGCCGCCGAGCATGATCGCCAGACCCACGCCGGCACCGACCCAGACCAGCACGAAGTCGGGCACGCCCTGCGCCGCGCCGGACTGCGCCTCGGCCATCGCGGCCAGGTTGACGTCGTTCTCGAAGACCACCGGGGTGTGCAGGTCCTCCCGAAGGGCGGCGAGCAGGCCGGCGTGCCAGCGCGGCAGGTTGAACGCGAAGGTGATGTCGCCGCTGGCCGGATCGACCAGACCCGGGGTGCCCAGCACGATCCGCCGTACGCTCGACAGCTGCGCCTGCGCGCTGCTCGCCACCCGGACGACGGCGTTGTGCACCACGCCCACCGGGTCGTCGGTGTCCCGCGTCGACTGCTCGACGCGACCGATCACCGCCCCGGTGATGTCGGCGCAGGCCGCGACCACCCGGTCCGGCCCCACGTCCACGCCCACGACGTGGGCGCTGCCCGGGCGGACGGCGTACAGCTGGGCGTTCGGGCCCCGCCCGCCGGCCTGCTCGCCGACCCGGGTGACCAGCCCCCGCTCCTCCAGGCGCTCGACCAGCTGGGAGGCGGTGACCTTGGACAGCCCGGTCAGCTCGCCCAGTCGGGCGCGGGTCAGCGGGCCGCGCTCCAGCAGCAGTTCCAGTGCCGCGCGGTCGTTGAGCGCCCGCAACAGACGGGGGGTGCCGGGGAGCCGGGTCGCACTCATGCAACGTCCTCGAGATTCTATAAAGTTTGCTAACTGTAAACCGACCTGCGAACGGGTAGCCGTAGCGTATCGGCCACCTGCGACCGGAGTGTTCGGCCGACCCGGTACGCCGGTGACCGCCTCCGGGACGACGTCCGTGCCACCGGGCACCGAAAGGGGAAGATCAGTGGGGCTGGATCCAGGACTCCGCCGGCTCGCGCTGGGCACGCTGCTCGCCGCGTACCCGGGCCCGGTCCCGCCGGACTGGGCCGTCGACCTGGTGGCCGAAGGGCTCGCCGGGCACACCCTGTTCGGCACGAACGTCCACAACCCGGCGCAGGTGGCGGCGAGCACGGCCACGCTGCGCGCCGCCCGGTCGGACGTGCTGATCGCGATCGACGAGGAGGGCGGGGACGTCACCCGGCTCGCCCACGCCACCGGCAGCCCGTACCCGGGCAACGCCGCACTCGGCGCGATCGGCGACGTGGCGCTGACCCGGCGCGTCCACGAGGCGATCGGCGCGGAACTCGCCACCCTCGGCATCACCGTCAACCTCGCCCCGACCGTCGACGTGAACAGCGCCGACGAGAACCCGGTGATCGGCACCCGGTCGTTCGGCGCCGACCCGGTCAGGGTGGCGGCGCACGCCGCCGCGGCGGTGGCCGGCCTCCAGGCGGCCGGCGTCGCCGCCTGCGCCAAGCACTTCCCCGGCCACGGCGCGACCGTCGCCGACTCCCACTACGAACTGCCGACCGTCGACGTGCCCGTGGACGTGCTCCGCGAGCGGGACCTGCCGCCGTTCGCCGCCGTGGTCGCCGCCGGGGTGCGGGCGGTGATGACCGCCCACATCCGGGTCCCGGTGCTGACCGGGGACGGCCCGGCCACCTTCAGCCGCGCGGTCCTGGTGGACCTGCTGCGGGGCGAGTACGGCTTCACCGGCACGATCGTCACCGACGCCCTGGAGATGAAGGGCGCCGCCGTGGCCGCCGGCGGCGTGGGCCCGGCCGCCGTCCGGGCCCTCGCCGCCGGGGCGGACCTGCTCTGCATCGGCGCCAAGGTCGACGCCGACCTGGTGGAGCAGGTCGCGGCGGAGATCGTCGCCGCGCTCGGCGACGGCCGGCTGGACCGGGCGCGCGTCGAGGAGGCGGCCGGCCGCACCGCGGACCTCGCCGCCTGGACCCGGGCCGCCGGCACCGTCGGGGCTGCGCCCGCCGACCTGGGGTACGCGGCCGCGCGGCGCGCCGTGCGGGTGGAGGGCGTGCTGACCGGGCTGGACCGTCCCCTGGTGGTGCAACTGCACTCGACCTCCACCATCGCCGAGGGGCGGGTGCCGTGGGGCCTCGGGCCGCACCTCGCCGAGGCGGAGGAACTGCGGGTGGTGGCCGCCGAGACCGACCCGGCGACCCTGCGCGCGCTCGCCGGCGACCGGCCGATCGTCCTGGTCGGCCGGCACCTGCACCGGTTGCCGGGCGCCGCCGACCTGGTCGCCGCGCTGGCCGCGCAGCACCCGGTGGCGGTGGTCGAGATGGGCTGGCCCGCGCAATGGCGGCCGGTCGGCGTCCGCGCCTTCGTCACCACGTACGGGGCGAGCCACGCCAACGGGCGCGCCGCCGCCGAGGCCCTCGGCCTGGCCGGCTGAGGGGGGCCGGCCCGCCCCCGGTCGCCGGGATCCGGCCGGCGACGGGCGAGGGCCCGGGTGCAGAGCGCGCGCCGGGCCGTGCATCCGACGGCACGGGTACGGGTATGCGGGTCGGATGACCGCGACCGAACCATGGCTCCGGGCGTTCGCCGACCTCGCCCACCGATCGCACCGGGCGCCGCCCGACGACCTGCCGGTCGCGGTGAACGCCGCACTCCGGCCGCTTCGGGTCTCGGTGACCATCTACCTGGTCGACGCGGAGCAGGACGACCTGCGTCCCCTGCCCGAACCCGGCCGCGCGGCGCCCGAGCCGCTGCCCATCGACACCAGCCTGGCCGGCCGGGCCTTCACGCAGGTGGAGGTGCACGCCGGGCACGGCCCGCCGCCCCGGCTGTGGCTGCCGATCGTGAACGGCACCGACCGGCTGGGGTTGTTGGAGGCGTTCCTGCCCGAGGACGTGGACCCGGCCGACGAGGCGCCGCGCGACGGGCTCCGCCTGATCGCCGGCCTGGTCGGTCACCTGGTGACGAGCAAGAGCGCGTACGGGGACGGCCTGCACCGGGCGCGCCGCAGCCGGCCCATGGCGCTCTCGGCCGAACTGCTCTGGCAGTTGCTCCCGCCGCTCACCTTCGCCACCTCGAACACCGCGATCAGTGCGATCCTCGAACCCTGCTACGAGGTCGGCGGCGACGCCTTCGACTACGCCCTCAACGGCGCGACGGTGTCGCTGGCGCTCCTCGACGGCGTGGGCCACGGCCTGCCGGCGGTGCTCACCACCTCGGTGGCGCTGTCCGCGTTGCGCGCCGCCCGGCGGGCCGCGGCCGACCTGGTCGGGCAGGCCCGGGCGGTCGACGCCGCCATCGCCGGCCAGTGGACCGACGCCCGCTTCGTGACCGCCGTCCTCGCCGAGTTCGACACGGACACCGGTGCGCTCCGGTACGTCAACGCGGGCCATCCAGCGCCGGTCCTGCTGCGCCAGGGTCGAGCCGTGCAGACCCTCGCCGAGGGGCGGCGTCTCCCGTTGGGCCTTCGGAACGACCGTACGGACGTGGCGCACGTCCGCCTGGAGCCGGGTGACCGGCTCCTGCTGCACACCGACGGGGTGACCGAGGCCCGCGACACGGCGGGTGACCTGTTCGGACTGCCACGCCTCGCCGACCTCGCCGAGCGGCACATCCGCTCCGGCCTGCCCGGACCGGAGACGCTGCGGCGGATCAGCCACGCGGTGAGCGGGTACCAGGCCGGGCCGACCCGGGACGACGCCACGCTGCTGCTCGTGGAGTGGTCCGAGCGGGCCGCGGCCATCACCGAGCCCTGACCGACTGTCAGGTCAGGCGGCGCCAGGTGGGACCCTCGGCCCCGGCCGGGTCGGGCAGGCCGAGCAGCGGGCCCACCGCGGTGATCTGCAGGACGCGGGCCACCACCGGCTGCGGATCGGTCACCCGCAGGACGGCACCCCGCTCCCGGGCGGCGGTGGCGGCCAGCACGAGCACGCGTACGCCGCTGGAGTCCAGGAAGGGCACGTCGGCCAGGCCGACCACGACCTCGCGCAGGCCCGGGCGGGCCAGCGCGTCGGCGAGCGTGGCTTCGAGGGCGTCCGCCGTCGAGATGTCGACCTCGCCCGTCGGACGCAGCGTGACCCGGCCGGGATCCCCGCCCGGGCCGGCACCGGTGGACCGCCTCACTGCGCCCTCGCCTCCGCCTGACATCGTCCGCCCACCATACCGATCACCACCGCAACCGGCACGGTGAGCGCGTACGGCTCCCCGGCGTCGCCCGTCACACGCCGCATCACCGCTCGGCATCCGTGCCCGGCCGCTTCTCCGCAGGTCAGAGTCTGTTTCTCGACACTCCGACCTGCGCGCATGACCCTTGCCGTCGAGCCAATGGATACGTAGCGTGATCGATACACACGGTGTCCGGCGCGCCCGTCGGACGCCGACACGGGGCCTGGGGGGAAGGGCGCGGACCGGGGATCCGGCCCGGGAACTCCGGTCCGCGCCCTGCCGACGGGTCAGCTCGGGTAGACGCCGAACGACCGCCAGCCCCGGTCGGGGAAGCCGGCCGCCTCGGCGACCCGGGCGGAGGCGGCGTTGCGCCGGTCGTGCAGGTACGTCGGCACGGCTCCCTCGTCGAGCACGCGCCGGGCCGCCTGGGCGACCAGCCGCCGGGCCAGGCCGCGCCCGCGTGCCGCCGGCACGGTCCCGACCGCCAACTCCCGGCCGTACGCGTCGTGCCGCTTGATCCCCACGCCCGACAGGTACCGCCCCCGGTCGTCCCGCACCACCAGCACCGGCCGGTCGAACAGCCGCAGCCAGGGCGGCAGGCCCGGTGTGGTCGGGGGGACCCACTCCCCGACGTCGGGCAGCGGCGTCGGCGCGAGGCTCCACCGGAGCACGTCGTCGTGCACCGCCCACCCGGGGTGACCGACGGCCGCCGGCAGGCCGGACAGCAGCCGCCGCATGGAGCCCCGGGCCAGGTCGCGGGCGGCGGCGACCCGGTCCGGCGCCACGGACAGCACGGTGGTCGCCCCGGCGGAGACGGCGATCGCCGGGCGGAGCCGGCCGTCCCAGGCGGGCTGCGCCCGGCGGTGTGATCCGACGACGTGCAGGCCGGGGCCGGCGGGCCACTGGCCGAGCCACGTGGCCAGGTGCAGGTGGAGTCGCCGGTCGCGCATGGGCTCCTCCCTCCGGCCCCTGGTCGTCACTCCGGCGATCACCGTACGCCGACCGCGCCGCCCCCGAGGCACCCTTGCCCGCCTGCGGTACCGCCCGCCTCAGTGGTGCCCGCCGGGGGGGTATCTGCGAGGGACGTCGGTCACTGCGCCGAGGCGTAATCGACTCGCAAGGTTCGTCCCGGCCGGCCATGGCTAGGCTGGCCCGACACGAGGGAGGTCCGGTGGCGCAGCGGGTGCTGGTCGTCGACGACGACCGGACGGTCAGCGACGTGGTCTGCCGTTACCTGGAGCACGCCGGCTACCACGTCACGCACGTCGGCGACGGCGTCTCGGCGCTCGCCGCCGTGGCCACCGAGCCGCCGCACCTCGTCGTCCTCGATCTGATGCTGCCGGGGCTCGACGGGCTGGAGGTCTGCCGGCGGCTGCGCGCGCGGCCGGACGGCGTACCCATCATCATGCTCACCGCGCGCGGCGACGAGGCCGACCGGATCCTCGGCCTGCAACTGGGGGCCGACGACTACCTGGGCAAGCCCTTCTCCCCCCGCGAGCTGGTGCTGCGGGTCCGGTCGGTGCTGCGGCGCACCGGCGGCGAGCCCGCCACCGCGCCGCCGGACGTGCTGCGCGACGGCGACCTGGTGGTCGAGACCGGCCCCCGGGTGGCCCGGCTGCACGGCCGCGAGCTGACCCTCACGGTGCGGGAGTTCGACCTGCTGGCGCACCTGATGCGGCACCCGGCGCGGGCGTTCCGCCGGGCCGAACTGCTGGAACGGGTGTGGGGCTGGAGCTTCGGCGACCAGTCGACGGTCACCGTGCACGTCCGGCGGCTGCGGGAGAAGGTCGAGGCCGACCCGGCGAACCCCCGGCGGATCGTGACCGTGTGGGGCGTCGGCTACCGCTACGAGCCCACCGATGCGTGATCTCGCGCTGATCTTCGCGTTCGCGCTCGTCGCGGCACTCTGCGTGGGTGCGGTCGGCGCGCCCGTCCTGCGCCTGCTGCGCGGGCGGTCCATCACCGTCCACATCGTCGCCCTCTTGGCGGTCACCGTCACCGCGGTGGTGGCCGGCGTCGCGGCGGTCGCCGAGGCGATGTTCCTCTCCGCGCACGACCGGGACGTGGTGCTGATCACCGTGGCCGCCGCGGCCGCGGTGAGCCTCGCGGTGGGCTGGATGTTCGGGCGACGGCTGGCCACCGCGGCGGTCTGGGCCGATCAGGCCCGGCAGCGGGAACGACGGATCGAGCAGGGACGGCGCGACCTCGTCGCCTGGGTCTCGCACGACCTGCGGACCCCCCTCGCCGGGCTGCGGGCGATGGCCGAGGCGCTGGAGGACCGGGTGGTCGACGACCCGGCGACGGTGGACGAGTACCACCGCCGGATCCGGGTGGAGACCGACCGGATGACCCGCCTGGTGGACGACCTGTTCGAGCTCTCCCGCATCAACGCGGGCGCGTTGCGGCTGACGCTGTCGGCCGTCCCGCTGGGCGACGTGGTCTCCGACGCGCTCGCCAGCACGGCGCCGGTGGCCGCCGCCCGCCGGGTCCGCCTGGAGGCCCCCGACTCGGGCTGGCCCACCGTGCTGGCCAGCGAGCCGGAACTGGCCCGGGTGGTGGGCAACCTGCTGCTCAACGCGGTCCGCTACACGCCGTCGGACGGCACGGTCCGGGTGGACGCCGGGTGCGACACCGACAGCGCCTGGCTCGCCGTGGCGGACACCTGCGGCGGCATCCCGGAGGAGGATCTGCCCCGGGTCTTCGACGTCGCCTTCCGGGGCGAGCCGGCGCGTACCCCGCGCCCCGGCGACGGCGCACCCGCCAGTTCGGGCGGGCTGGGGCTGGCGATCGTGCGGGGGTTGGTTGAAGCCCACGGCGGGCGGGTACAGGTCAAGAACATCACCGACGGCTGTCGATTCGAGATCCGGTTGCCGCTCGCGGGAACCGGCGGCATCGATCGACCGTCATATCTATTTCCATAGACGTACAACTTTCTTTGGGACGGTAGGGTCATGCCGAATCAGCCGAATGACCGTTACCAACACGACCCCGAGCTGCTCTGGCCGGACACCGGGGTCGCGGGACGGTTCCCGGCCCAGCCGCCGTACCGGGGCAACCGCACGGCCACGCTCACCTGGGGTGAGCTGAACCGCCTGCCCGCCGGCACCTCCACCCACAACCTCAACACCCGCTGACGCACGGCGGCGAGCCAGCGCGGGCTTTCGCACACCTGTCGGGTAACGTCTTCTGGTCCTTCGACCGGCCTACGACAGGAGAAGCTCCGCGCATGGGCAAGAAGACGATCCGCGTCTCCGACTTCAGCGGCACGGTGCTCCAGCCCGACGACGAGGCCGTCCGCGTCGTCGTTCTGGAACACCCTGACCTGGTGGCCGGGCCCGTGCAGCTGGACGCCACCCCGGTCGAGGTGGAGAGCATCGACGACGCCGCCCTGGACGTCGCGGTCGTCGAGATCCACGACCGGCACGGCGGCGGCGAGCCCCGCCGGGTGGTGCTGACCGCCAGCGAGTTCGACTCGATGGCCACCGACGTGCCGATGGCGCAACTGCTGAAGACCGCCGAGCGGGTACGCCCGCCGAAGACACGCCGGGCCGCCGAGAAGGTCGACTACGGCACGATCGAGCACGCGGGCAGGCCGCACCGGGGCCGGGTCACCGAGGAGGAGGCCCGGCTGGTGCGCGAGCGGCTCGACGAGGTCAACAAACGCCTCGCCGACGCCGGGCTGCGCCAGATCGACCCGGCCGACCCGGAGCACGCCGCCCGGTACGGCTTCCCCGCCTGACCGTCGTCACTCGTCGGCGGTCGTCTGCTTGACGGCCGCCGCGACCGCCGCGGTCAGGTGCGCCTCGGCGGTCGCCTTGTCGACGCCCAGGCCGGACAGCACGCCGTCGCCGTCCTCCTGCTCCAGCAGGGCGAGCAGGATGTGCTCGGTGCCGATGTAGTTGTGCCCGAGCCGCAGCGCCTCCCGGAACGTCAACTCCAGCGCCTTCTTGCTCTGCGCGTCGTACGGGATCAGCGCCGGCACCTCGCCGCCGGGCGCCGGCGACAGCGCGGCGGTCGCGGCCTCGCGCACCCGCTCCAGGGACACGCCCTGCGCGACGATCGCCTTCGCGGCGAGCGCCTCCGGCTCGGCCAGCAGCCCCAGCACGATGTGCTCGGGGCGGATCTCGAGGTGTCCGGTCGCCCGCGCCTCGTTCTGGGAGGCCATCACCACGTTGCGGGCCCGGGGCGTGAACCGGTTGAAGCCCTCCTGCGGGTCGATCTGCGTGTCGCCCGACTTCGACACGAACCGCTTCTGCGCGGCCTGCTTGCTCACCCCCATGCTCCGGCCGATCTCCGTCCAGGAGGCGCCCGAGCGCCGGGCCTGGTCGACGAAGTGCCCGATCAGGTGGTCGGCGAGCTCGCCGAGGTGGTCAGCGACGACGACCGCGCTGGCCAGTTGGTCGAGCGCGTCGGTGTGCACCTTCTTGATGCCGTGGATGAGGTCGTCGAGGCGTACGGGGTTCGTCATCTGCACCGGATCCGTCATGCGTCAACCATAGGTTGACGCATGAGTGCCGTCAACCACCGGTTGACGGCACTCCGCGATCGACATCACGTGCAGCGCCAGACCACCGCTCGGATCGTGCCGGAGGCGTCGTCGGCCTGGCCGCCGATCGTGCGTCCGTCGTCGCTCACCGTCTCCCCGATGTTGGTCAGCGCGCCCGGCTCGTGCTTCACCAGGTCCGGCAGGGTCACCGGTCCCGCCTCGGAGAGGAACAGGCCGCGGCCCTGCGGGTCGGTTCCGACCTGCCAGCCGTGCGCGTTCGCCGTGCTGGCCCGGATGGCGAACTCCGGGAACACCCGCACCTCGCCGGTGCGGACGTTCCACCGGACCGCCGAGGCCGCGGCGCCGCCCCGCGTTCCGACGAGCACGCCGGTCGCCCAACCGTTGCGGACCGTGAACGCCCGTGCGCCGGTCACCCCCTGGACGTTCGGCAGCGGCAGTTCCCGGTGCGACCCGTCCGGGAACCAGACGTACGGCCGCTCGGTCCGGGCACCGTCGGTGATGACGGTGCCGACCACCGTGCCGTCCTCGTCGACGTCGTGCGCCTCACCGCCGTCCGCCCCCCGCGGCAGCGGCAGGGGGACCGCCTCGCTCGCCGGAGACGCCCAGACCACCGGCCGGCGACTCCGGTCGTCCACCCCGACGATCTTCCCGGCCTCGTTGACGGCCCTGGCCGAACCGAACGTCACGCCGCGCAGCCGGGTCAGCCTCCCCTCGGCGTACGCGTACGGGACCGGCCCGAACCCCTCGTCGCCGGCGCCCAGCCGCTGGTGGGCCGCCCCCACCGCGAGCCCGGCCGTCGTGACGTCGTGCAGCGTCTGGTCGGAGCCCCGCATCGGCACCTTCGTCGCCTTGCCCGCCGTCCAGACGAGGACCTGGTGATCGCCGTCGCGCGGGTACGAGCGGCCGAGCAGGATCCGCCCGGTCGGGTCGGCCCCGGTCACCAAGGCCATCGTCACGCCGTCGGGAACCGGGAGCTTCGAGATCGCGCAGCGGGTCGGTGGCGGAGGCGCCGCGGCGACCGACGGAGCGGCGGTCGGCCGGTCCGACGCGCTCGGCGTCGGTTCGGCGCTGGCCGACGCACTCGGCGCCGTGGTGGGCGCGCTCGCCGACCGGTCCGGCTGGTCGGTCCGGAGCGCGGCCACCGCCAGCGTGCCGCCGGCCACCACGACGACGCTCATCCCGCCCGCACCGACGTACGTGAATGCCCGCCGCAGCCGGCGTCGCCGCCGGCCCTCGGCCATCGCCCGCCCTACATCCACGGTGGACCTGGTGGACGGCTCACGGTCCAGCAACCACAGCAGCCCCAGGTCGTGATCGCGCTCGGTCATCCCGCGTACCTCTCTCTCGTCGCCGCGACAGGCGCCCGCTCGCCGAGCAGGCGGCGCAGGGCGGCCAGACCGTGCGAGGTCTGGCTCTTCACCGTTCCGGGCGAACACCCCAGGATCTCCGCCACCTCGTTCACCGGCAGGTCGCAGATGAACCGCAGCACCAGTACGGCCTGCTGCCGACGCGGCACGCGCGCCAGTGCGGCGCGGAGGACCTCCCGGTCCTCGGCGCCGGCGTCCTGCACCGCCGCCGGCTCCGGGGGCGCCGCGAACAGCCGCACCCGTGACCACGCCCGCCGCCGCTCGTCGATGAAGGTACGCACGAGCATCGTGCGTACGTACCGGTCGAGGTCGTCCGCGGCGCGGGCGCGGGCCCACTTCACGTACAGCGTGGTGATGGTCTGCTGGACCAGGTCGTCGGCCCGGTGTTCGTCCCCGGTGAGGAGACAACCGAGCCGGCGCAGCGCGGGTATCCGCGCCGTGACGTACTCGACGTACTCGTCGTCGCCGTCTGCCATTCGCCGCTCCTCCAACCGGTGACGTCCCACCCTCAGACGGGCCCGGCGGTCCGTCCGGTTGTATCCGATCGCGGGGAGGGCCCGGCACCCGTGCGTGGTCACGTTGCCCCGTCGGGCTCCTTGGACCGGACCCGCCGGACTTGCGTACGGCAGGCGGCATGGCGTAGGAGCAACGCATGCGCCTTCACGTGGGATGTGCGATGTGGACGCTCAGGTCGTGGCAGGGACGGCTTGTGGCGCATCCGCTGCCGTCCCAGGAACGCCTGCGGCACTACGCCGGTTGGTGCAACGCGGTCGAGGGCAACACCACGTTCTACGCGACCCCCACGCGCGACACCGTGGCCTCCTGGGCACAGCAGACCGACCTCGACTTCCGATTCGTGCTCAAACTGCCGAAGCTCGTCACGCACGAACGCCGCCTCGGTGACGTCGACGAGCCGCTCCGCGTCTTCCTCGACGCGATCGAGCCACTCGGGCCGCGGGCCCACGCCCTGTGGATCCAGTTGCCGGGATCCTTCACGCCCGCCGACGTCCCCGTACTCGCCCGCTTCCTGCGCCGGCTCCCCACGTCCCACCGGTACGCCGTCGAGGTCCGCCATCCCGCGTTCTTCGGCGACGCCAACGCCATTCGCCCCCTCGAAGAGGCACTCGCCACCGTGGCCGCCGAGTGGATCCCCTTCGACACCACCGCCTTCTTCCAGAGCCCGCCCAGCAGCGACGCGGAGCGGGACGCCTGGACCAAGAAGCCCCGTATGCCGCGCCGGTCGGTCGCGCTCACGGACCGGCCGATCGTCCGGTACCTCGGCCGCGACGACGACGCGCGGACGATCGAGGGTTGGCAGCACTGGGTGGACGTCGTCGCCGGGTGGCTGCGCGAGGGGCGGTCACCGACGGTGTTCATCCACATTCCGGACAACGCGGACGCGCCCGTCCTGGCGCGCCGCTTCCACGACGAGGTACGGGCCCACGTACCCGGGCTCGACCCGCTGCCCGAGCCGATCCCGGTCGAACCCCTGACCCTCTTCTGACCGTGTCTCGGCCGCAACGACTCAGACTGTGAGTCGCCGGGCGGCGATCAGCGGGTGCCGGTGACCTCAAGTCCGAGCCACACGGCGAGATCGTCGATCTCGGCGCGGACGGCAGCGGTCATGGCCTCGGTGAAGGGGACGTCCTCGTGGATCGCGTTGACGACGAGGGCACCGGCCCTGCGGTCCGCGGTCGCGTCGAGTTTTCCGACGAGTCGATCGTCGTGGAGGACGGGGAGCGCGAAGTAGCCCCACCGACGCTTCTCCCTGGGCTTGTACATCTCGAGGATGTACTCGAAACCGAAGAGCTGCTCCGCGCGAACGCGATCCTGGATGAGGCGGTCGAACGGCGACAGCAGCGCCGTACGCCCGGTGAACGGCAGGCCCAGATAGGCCGGGTGGACACGCCAGGTTCCCGGCGTGCCCTCGACGACGGCCTCCTCTCCGGCGTCGCCGACGTACGGCGACTCGCCCGGATTCTGTGGCCCGGTGGAGCGGGCGATGCCGAGCGCCGCGAGCCGGCGCTCGTTGCGGTGCCGGGATGCCGCCGCGCGATCCAACGTCGGCAGGTCGGCAGGGAACACGCGCTCGGGGAGGTCCCAGTAGCGCTGCCGTCCCTTGCGACCGGAGATCGCGACATCGCCGCGGAGGGCGAGGAACTCGAGCATCTTCGTGACGTTCCGATTGTTGGTCCAGCCCGACGACGGCCAGGGCTCGACGCTGGTGTCAGGGATGTCGCGGGAGAGCAGGGGGCCGTCCTTGTCCAGCAACGCGAGGATGTCGCGGCGGAACGGTGCGTTCTTCGCGAGCCATGCTGCCATTGCGGGGTACGCCTCCGCGTCGCGCACCTCGGCGATCACGGCGGGAAGGTCGCGCGGCACCCGGATGTAGGCGACGGTTTCGACAAGCGTGCGGTCGTTCTCGATCGCCGTGGTCAGATCGGCCGGGTCGTAGGTCGAGCCGAGCCGGCTCCACAGCACGAGGTCGGCGCTGGGGGCGATGGCCGCGGTCGGGTCGATCTGCAGGACCGCCAGGCGGTCGACGACGTCGACGAGGTCGGTCGGACGCGGGGCGTCGAGCAGTTGGGCATGGATCGCGATGCGGCGGGCTTCGTCCCGGTCCAGACGGTGGGCGGCCATGCTGACGACCCTAGTGGCGCCGCTGCCCGAACACGATTCGGGCGAGATGGCCCTTGTTCTGATTGGTATATGCAAGGACCAGCATGACAAGAAGGCTTGACCCGGCAAGCCAGATCAGCCAGTCACCGGGGGACTCCAGATGCGAGAGAGTTGCAATCAGGCAGGCGAGCCCGGACAACGGAAAGATCAGTTGCAACCCGAGTTCGTAGAGCAGCGACCGAGCGTCCTTGTGGCGCGCATAATATTCCTCCCACATGAACGTTCGCTCATCGGCCGAGCACTGAATGGCGACCGGCCGGAGAACCTCGCGAATGTACCTGTTCGCCGCCTCGCGATCCCTCCGACGCCTGAGGATGGTGACGCCAGAGACGGCCGACAGAACAGGAAGGGCAAGGAGCAGTCGTGGATCGGCGCTGTTCGCCACAACAAACCCCAGAATTACGGCCACAACGGTCATGTATGCGCCAACCAGAGCGTGTGACGCTGCCGACTTCTGAGCCGCGACAGCTCGAATTGCGTTGTACTCCGCGATAAGCAAATTCGTACGGCTGTCTGTGCGCGCGCCCGTCGCGACATTCTCATAGCCCCGCGGGGCGCCCAACTGACTGACCAGGTCTTCCCACGCCATAGCCCGATGATGGCAATTGACCGCAACCACTTGCCCGCCCACGCCTCGCTAGCCGCATCCCGCGGTGGCCGTCTCCTGCGCCACCAGGGCGGAGGTGACCGCCGGACCGGTCCATGGTGAGAGGTGGCCAGATCGATCAGGGATCGAGAAGCGCGGGCCACGGAGCCGCACCTAGCCTGATCGTCATGGACATCACCATTCACACCAGCTTCCTCCCGCATGTCGACCCGGACGCCTCCCTGGCTTTCTACCGTGACGCCCTCGGCTTCGAGGTCCGCAGCGACGTCGGACAGGGCAAGATGCGCTGGATCACGGTCGGCCCTGTCGGCCAGCCCGACACGTCCATCCTCCTGGCGCCGCCGGCCGCCGACCCCGGGGTCACCGAGGACGAGCGCCGCACCATCGTCGAGATGATGGCCAAGGGCACCTACGGCTGGATCCTGCTGGCCACCCGGGACCTCGACGGCACTTTCGAGAAGGTGCAGGCCGCCGACGCCGAGGTCGTCCAGGAGCCGACCGAGCAGCCGTACGGCATCCGCGACTGCGCCTTCCGCGATCCCGCGGGCAACCTGGTCCGCATCCAGGAACTTCGCTGAGCCGTCCGGTCATCCATCAAAGGAGTTCTCTCATGTGTCACCCCGCCTGGGGGCGCGCACGCACCGCGGCGCAGCGCCTGAGCGACCTCGCGCGATTGCGCCGCGTCCGCGACCGGATCGACCGGGAGTACGCGCAACCGCTCAACGTCGAGGCGCTCGCCCGCGGCGTGAACATGTCCGCCGGGCACCTGAGCCGCCAGTTCCGGATGGCCTACGGCGAGTCGCCGTACGCGTACCAGATGACGCGTCGCATCGAGCGCGCCACGGCGCTGCTGCACCGGGGCGACCTCAGCGTCACCGAGGTCTGCTCCGCGGTCGGCTGCTCATCGCCGGGCACCTTCAGCACCCGCTTCACCGAGTTGGTCGGCATGCCGCCCGACGCATACCCGCGCCGTGCAACGGGCGCCGCGGCGGGGAGGCCGCCGTATGCGGCAAAACGGGTGACAACACCGGTCAGGAATCAAGAAGCGCTAGTCGCCGAGCCGCACCTAGCGTGATCGCCATGGCATCCATCGAATCCGTCACCCTCGACGTGGCCGATCCCGCGGCCGCCAGCCGCTTCTACACCGCCGCCTTCGGTTTGGACACGCAGATACGCCTGCGGGCCTCGGAGGCACCCACAACCGGCTTCCGTGGGTTCACGCTGGCGCTCACGGTGTCCCAGCCGGCCACCGTCAACAGCCTCGTCGAGGCAGCCCTCGACGCCGGCGCCACGCCGCTGAAGCCTGCCGCGAAGTCGCTCTGGGGCTACGGCGGTGTCGTACAAGCCCCGGACGGGACGATCTGGAAGGTCGCGACCTCGGCGAAGAAGGACACCGGCCCGGCCACCCGGCAGATCGACGAGATCGTGCTCCTGCTCGGAGTCGCGGACGTGGTCGCGAGCAAGCGGTTCTACGTCGACCAAGGTCTTGCCGTGGCGAAGAGCTTCGGCCGCATGTACGTCGAGTTCGCTGCCGGCTCGAGTCCCGTCAATCTGGCGCTGTACCGGCGCCGTGCCCTTGCCAAGGTCGTCGGCGTCTCTCCCGACGGCACCGGATCGCACCGGCTCATGATCGGTGGCGATGCCGGGCCTTTCACCGACCCGGACGGGTTTGCCTGGGAGGCCGCATCGCCGGCACGCACGCCCTGATGTGTCACTGCTGCCTGCCCTGCCTGGTCGCCGATCAGGAGACAGCCGCCCCGGTGAACCGACCGAGGACCGACTGAGCCCGTCCGGTAAGGAAGGACTCTGCACGACGTGACTGGAGGAAGCATGACGGGCGCGCCGCCGCGTGGACGTGAGGAGAGGTTGCGGGACACTCGCGCGAAACTGGAGAGCGACGTCGATCTCTGGGTCGCGACGTCGGGCTCCCCGGGCGGCGTCCACCTCGTCCCGCTCTCGTACCTCTGGGACGGGACCGCGTTCCTCATCTCGACGCCGCGTGCCTCGGTCACCGGCCGCAACCTGCTGGCGGACGGGCGGGTGCGACTCAGCCTCGGGCCGACCCGCGACGTCGTCGTCGTCGACGGGACCGCCGAGCCGGTGGACATCGCCGACCTCGCCCCTTCCACGGGCGACGCGTTCGCGACCAAGACCGGTTTCGACCCGCGCGAGCTCGACGAGCCCTACCAGTACTTCCTGATCCGGCCGCGGCGCATCCAGGCCTGGCGTGAGGCGAACGAGCTGCGGGGACGCGACCTCATGCGCGACGGCCGCTGGCTCGGCTGACCGCAACACGGGAAAACACCGGCCCCACCCGGCGCCACTCGTGCGCGACGCTGCTCTACGGGCAGGGCGTGCCGATCGAGGATGCAGACGAGGACCGTGTCCGGGCTGCCGCTCGAAAGAACGTCGGCGGCCACGGTTTCCCTTGAAGTCAGTCGTTGCACACGGTCAGGCCCAGGGCGTTGACGGCCAACTGAGTGAGGTCAGAAAGTTGGTCCTCGGCGAGGGTGACGCCGTACAGGTTGTCGAGGGGCGTCTTGAGCCCGTGAAGGCGGCTGCCCCGCAGATCGGTGCCGTCGAGGTGGCAGGAGTCCAGTTCCAGGCCGTTGAGGTCGCAGGACCGCAGCGCGATGCGAGGTAGTCGGCAGGTGGACCAGGTGCCGTTGGTGAGGGTGCAGTCGGTGAACGCGACCGAGCCGGCGGCGGTGACGCGCTGGAAGGTGGCGTAGTCGAAGCGGCAGCCGTCGAACAGGACGTCCTTGAGCCGAACGTCGGCGAACCGGCTTCCGGTGAACCGGGAACCGGTGATCGCGCACCGCTCGATGGTGATGCCGGTGAGGGTCGCGCCGGAGAAGTCGGTGCGGGTGATCTCGCAGCCGTAGAGGCTGCCGGCTTCCCAGGTGCTCTCGCTGAGGTCCCCACCAGCGATCCGACTGCTGCGGATGCTGGGGTCCTCCAGCTGCGCACCGCGCCACGATGCGCCCTCGACGAAAGCCTCGGTGAGGCCGTCTGCCAGGTCGGTCACGCTGTCGAGGTCGTCCGGGTCGAGGTCCGGCAGCAGGATCCTCACGTCGCCGACTGTCGTGGTGCGCATGTCTCCTCAACCTGTGTAGGCGCGGGGTGGGCGCGCCACCCCGCGCGTTCCATGGTGGGGCTACTTCTTCTTGTTCCAGTTGTCCCAGCCGGGCCGGCTGTCGAACCTACCCTTGTTATCCCAGGTGGGGCGGTTGTCGAACTTCGCCGCGTCGATCGACGCTACCGACCGGTCCCGGTCGACGCCGAGGCCGGCGAGTTGCTCGGGTGCGGCGTTGACGAGGGTCGCCAGGGCGTTGGTCATGGTGGTCCTCCTTGAGGGGTGAGGTGGTCCGCAGCGGCGCGGACGAGGGCTTGCCTGCTGGTGCGGCAGTGAGCGGTCTCGCGAGCGGTGAACGTCGCGTGCTCGAAGTAGCGGTTGCCGGCCTGGGCGCCACGGCAGAAGTCGTAGAAGGCGCAATGATCGGCGCAGTCGTTGAGGGCGATGACGAACTCGGCGACGTACCGCAGGTCGCCGGCGCGGGCAAGCATGGCGGTGATCGGCTGATGGAGGACGTTGCCGGCGATGAAGTCGCCGTATCGCGGGTCGGTGATGCCGAGTAGCTCGGGCGACAGCAGGACCACCTGGCCATCCCAGGAGACGGTCGCGATTGGCTCGTACGGGGCGTGATGGACGTGTCCAGTGCGGGTGGCGGCGAGGTAGTCGGCCAGGCGGTCCACGTCGCGGATCCGCAGCGGGCTGCCGCCGAAACGGCGGTGCGGAGACCGAAGGCGAGCAGCGAGCGCAGGTAGAAGCCCTGGCCAGCGACCTCTACCACGTCATCGGCAGTGTGCTGCTCAAGGTCGGTGACAAGGGCATGGCTCTGGTCGCCGCCGAACGCAGCACGCGCGCCGCCTCGATCAGTCAAGACCCGGTGGCGATGGCCGCCAGCGCGCGGATCATGACCCACGCCCTCATGAGCAACGGCCACAACACCCAGGCACGGCAGTTCGCCGAAGACATGGCCGAGACCCTTCGACGCGACACGCGGCTCGCCTCGGACGACGCGGTGGCCGTCTACGGCGCCCTGCTGCTCCGCGGTGCTGTCGCCGCCGCCCGCGACGACAACCGCGACAACGCACAAGCCATGCTCGACGAAGCCTCCCATGCCGCCGGACGGCTCGGCTACGACGGCAACGACCGCTGGACCGGCTTCGGTGTCACCAACGTCCAGTTGCACCGCGTCAACATCGCGCTGACCCTCGGCGACGCCGGCACCGCCATCACCCTCGCTCGCCAAGTGCCGCTGGGCAAGATCAGCCTCGCCGAACGCAAAGCCTCCCTGTTCATCGACGTGGCCCGCGCGTACACGCAGTGGGGTCGCTACGAGCACGGCCTGAACGCACTACGCGGCGCCCATCAGGTGGCACCAGAAGAGATCCGGTGCCGTCCAGCAGTGCAGCGCATCGCCAGCGACCTGGCAGTCCTCACCCGCGGGCACGTCCGCACCGCAGTCCTCGACTTCGCCCAGCACGCCGGGATCCAGGTATGACTCGCGGCCATCTGCAAATCGTCGTCTGCGCCGCCGGCCCCGCCTCAGACGTGACCCAGCTGATCAACACCGCGACGCAACAATCGTGGACAACAGCGGTCGCCGCCACCCCCAGCTCCCTCGACTTCATCGACGCGGAAGCGATAGAGCGGCTGACCGGGCACCCTGTCCGATCCACCTACCGGTCGTCCCCCGGCACCCGCCGCTCCCTCCCCACCGCGAACGCGCTCATCATCGCCCCCGCCACCTACAACTCCCTCAACAAAATCGCCTTCGGCATCGCCGACAACTATGCGATGACCACGGTCGCCGAGCTGATCGGCCGGCAGGTGCCGACTGTGGTCGTACCGTTCGTCAACGCCGCCCTGGCCACGCGCGCGCCCTTCCAGCGCGCCGTGGCGAATCTCCGCGACGAGCGCGTCCGGGTCATCCTCGGGACCGACGACGGATGGGAGCCGCACCCGCCCGGCAGCGGCAACAGCCGCCAGCGGGCTTTCCCGTGGGCGGCGGCGTTCGAAGCAGCGACCCGGATGGCCGGCGACGTGCCTGCCAGCAGCACCGATCGGGGCTGATCCCACCTTGCGTCCAGCCCGGAGGCAGGAGGCATGATCAGATCCCGAGGTCGGCCAGTCGGCGGTTGTTGGCGTTCCCGGGCAGCCTCCACACCTGATCGTTGGGCCAGTGCCGATACCCACGGACGGGCGCACCTCAACCGACACCCTCCGCCGCCAGCCGCGCCGTCGCACGGTTGGGCGGGTGGCGTCCACGACCACGGCGCCACGTCCATCGACAGCCGGAACGGTCCCATTGCTCCCGAGCACCCCACCGAGCACTGGCCATCGCCCCGGACACAAAATGGCTCCGGCCGGGTGGAGAATCACCAGGCCAGAGCCCTTATTGCTGGTGCGTCGCCAGCGACTCGAACCCTGAACCCCTCGCGGCGGCTCAGGATCATTTCGAATCGGGCGGATCGGCGCTCTGACCTGGGTCGGCTCTTCCGCCGCCTTACAGCAGTTGACAGCCCTTGCCGGCGTCAGTTGTGCCCGGCTTGTGCCCGATGATCTAGCCAATTCCTGACGTACCGTCCAAGATCCGGCCTCGGCCGCGACCTCCCAAGGGAGAGCGCGTCTTACGCGTTTTGCGGTTGTTCGGTTCTTGTGGATTGAAGACTAGATCGGTGACCGAGGGTGAGGCCGGTGGTTGGCGGGATGAAGGGGGAGGGCGGAATCCGGATCCGCCCGGCCAGGAAGTGGCGAGGACGGAGAGCGCCGCGCGAGACAGCCGCCGGGCCAACTTCCTGGAGTTGTTCTTCGATCTGGTGCTGGTCTTCGCCTTGTCGGGAGTCGTCTCGCGGGTCGTGCCGGACTTGTCCTCAGAGGCCCTCGCCCAGCAGTGGGCGGGGCTGCTGTATGTCCTCGTGCTGGTCCTGCCGATCATGTGGCTCTGGACGACCACCGCCCACATCACGAGCCGCTTCGACCCGCGCCGGCCAGCCGTCCAGGCGATGGTGCTGCTCACCGCGTTAGGCGTGGTGTTCATGGCGTCGTCGTTGCCGTACGCGTTCTTCGAGCGCGGCTACGCGTTTGCCGTACCGTACGTGGTCCTTCAGGTGGGACGACCGTTGGTCCTCATCACGCTCGTGCGGGATCGTGCGCAACGAGCCCTCTACGCACGGTCGGCGCTCTGGTTCACCGTATCGGCCGTGCCGTGGCTGGCCGGCATCCTCGTTGAGGACGTGGCCCGGGTAGGTCTGTGGTCACTGGCCATCACGATCGATCTTCTGTCGGCCCGCTCCGCCTGGCCGGTACCCGGCATGAACCGGCAACTGGAGACCGCTTGGGAACCCACCAAGACCCATCACCTCGCCGACCGGTACGAGCAACTCCTGCTGATCGCACTCGGCGAGAGCGTGCTGTCTCTCGGGATCGCCTACACGGTCACGCCAGTGTCACTGGCCTCGACACTGGCGCTGCTAGTCGGCTTCGCCACCACCGTGCTCCTGTGGCGGATCTACTACTACCGGGCCGGGCAGGTGCTCCCCGAAGCCGTCGATTTAGCCGGCGACCAGGTCAGAGCCGGCCAGAACACCGGACGCGCCCATATCCTGATGGTCCTGGGCATCGTGCTCGTGGCGACCGGCTACGAAATCGTCCTGGCCCACCCGGGCGGCCCCGTGCGGCCAGCCTGGCTGGTCGCGATCCTCGGCGGGCCGATCGTCTACGTCGTCGGCCGGATCGTATTGGAACGCGTGGTCTTCAACCGGCTCGCCCGGCGCAGGCTCGTCGGCATCGCGGCCGTGGTCGCGTCGGCACTGCCGCTGGCCTTCACCACACCGTTGATCGTGGCCACAGGCGCCCTCGCAATCCTCCTCGGCATGGCCCTGGCCGACGCCCGACAGGCCTGGGGTCGGCCACCAGAAGCCCCATCACCAGCCGGTGCCCAGCCGAAGAGCACCTGATTCCGCAAAGCCGCAACGACATCACTCTGATGGGTCGCTGGCTGCGGTCGGCGTTGCCACTCCCACCAGAACCCGTCGAGACAACCTCTGCTTTGCAAAGGCGGCTCGATGCAGTGGACCTTCGCTGATCGATGTCGGCGATTGGCGTTGGAGGCAATGACCTTGCTGTCCTACGCCTGCGGATGCCGGTTATTGCCATGCATCTCGCTGACTTTTCGCTGACGGATGAGGTGGACAGTCTTCATCCGGCCCGCACGGCTCACCGCTCGTGCGCGGGCCGAGGCGCACCCACCGGACGCGGGCTCAGCAGGTGCCGCAGTACGCCGGGGCTCGCCGCCAGAACGGCCACCTGGTCGCACCCGACGCCGGAGCGGGTACCGCGGATTGAGATTGCCTCTATCTCGGTACCCGAGTCGATCAACTTCGCCAGCGTCCGGACCTTTTGCTTGTTGACGTACGCGGCCAGGTACTGCCCTGTGGCGTCGTACACCGCCACCGCGTTTCGGTCGTACGGGTTCTCCGGCTCGCGGACGAGCCGCACCGGCTCGCCGGGGTGAAAGTTGCCCGCCCGGCACTCCGCCTCGTGATGAGCTTCGCCGCGTAGCTGCGAAACGTAGATTCCAGCGCGGGGCAATCGGCGATCCGTCGGCCCGACCAGGAGGCCGGTGTCGTCCTCGCAAAGCCGCAGAACGTACTCGCCGCCTGTGTCCCGGTACGGGATCAGGCGCAGCGTTGGTAGGCCGCCCGCACCGACGAACCGATCAGGGTTGCCGTCCTGCGGGGCATACCACCTATCCGGGAGGCCATCGCCCTCTCTCGCCTGACTCGGTATGCCTCGTCCAGCTGGCTTGTCCTCCGGAGCAGCCTGTCCATGAAACCCATTAGCAGACTCTTTCAGCCCAGGCGCCCACGTGTTCGATTGGTGCGCGGGTGGGGTGGCATGAGGCCGCTGCTGTCGCCGTTGCTGTCACTCGCGCCGCAACGACGTCTGGGCACCCACCCTCAAGGGTGAATGCCCAGATGCTTGCTGGTGCGCCGCCAGGGACTCGAACCCCGAACCCGCGGATTAAGAGTCCGCTGCTCTGCCAGTTGAGCTAGCGGCGCTCGCTGGCAACGGGGAGAACCTTAGCACGCCCCGTCAGCCGGGTTCCAATCCGATCCCCGGCTCCCCCTTCGGTCGAGCTTATGGGGCAAAAGCGGCAAAGCGACCACCGCAATCACCGCGGAGCACGTACGGGATGGCCGCGATGGTGCACGATGTCGCCAGCTACGCGAGGACAGAGGTGGGGATGGGCAGGTTCACGCGGGCCGGGGCGGTGCTGGGGGCCCTCGGTCTGGTGGCGTCGTTGGCGCTGACCGGGTGCGGCAGCGACCCGGAGCAGGCGAAATTCGTGGAGGGCAGCGGCCCCACCGCGAGTGCCACGCCGGGCGAGCCGACGGCGGCGAACGGCCCGCCGTTGCCGCTCACGCCGGCGGACGGGGCGACGAACCGGCCGGTCAGCGCCGAGATCGGCGCCACCCTTCCCGACGGCGCGAAGGTGTCCGGCGTCACCCTGACGGCGGCCGACGGCAAGCAGGTCCAGGGTCGGCTGCGCGCCGACGGCTCGTCGTGGGTGCCGTCGGCGCCGCTGACGTACGGGACGAGTTACACGGCCACCGTCACCGCGACCGCGGCCGACGGCAGCACCCGCGAGGGGCGCAGCACGTTCACGACGATGGCGAAGCCGAAGTCGATGATCACCTCCGGCCTCTACCTCTTCGACGACAAGGAGTACGGCGTCGCGATGCCGGTGGTCGTCGAGTTCAACCCCGGCATCCCGAAGAAGGACCGGGCGGCGGTGCAGAAGCGCATGTTCGTGCAGACCGACCCGCCGCAGCCCGGCGCCTGGCATTGGATCGACGGCGGCACGCAGGCCTACTACCGCGCACCGAAGTACTGGAAGCCGGGCACGACGCTCAGCGTCCGCATCGCCCTGGCGGGCATCCCGCTCAGCAACGGCCGGTACGGCAACGTCGACCGCGTCGCGACCGTGAAGATCGGCCGCGCCTTCGAGATGAAGGTCGACAACTCCACCAAGCAGATGACGGTGTACGAGGACGGCCAGGTGGTCCGTACCCTGCCGGTGAGCCTCGGCAAGAAGAAGACCCCGTCGTCCAGCGGCACGATGGTGGTGATGGAGAAGAAGGAGTCCACCGTCTTCGACACCAGCGACGACCCGGACCCGGACAACCGCTACGTCACCGAGATCGACTTCGCGCAACGGCTCACCTGGGGCGGTGAGTACATCCACGCCGCACCCTGGTCCGAGCACGTGCAGGGCCGCCAGAACGTCTCCCACGGCTGCGTGAACGTGTCGATGGCCAACGCCCGCTGGCTGTTCGGCAAGACGAAGATCGGCGACCCGATCACCGTCACCGGCACCGAGCGGCGGTTGGCGGCCGGCAACGGCTGGACGGCGTGGAGCCTGAGCTGGTCCGAGTTCGTCAAGGGCAGCGCCCTTCCGGTGCCCGAGGGCGGTGCCGCCGCACCCTTCTGACCAGCACCGGAGCTGTCGAGGTTCGGACATCTCGGCCCGTGTGTTTCGGTTCACCCGGTGCAACGGGTATCAGGTCTGGTACGTCACTGAGAGAGGATGAGCAATCGGCACCACGACTGTGAGGAAACCATGCGAGCTGTCCAGGATCAGCCGACCCGGCGCGGTGGGCGACGCCGCATGCTCGCGGCCGGGCTTCTCGCCGCGGCGCTGACGCTCACCGCCGCGTGTACCTCCGGCGGCGACGACGGATCGTCCGGGCGGCGCGACGGCGGCGGGAACGCCCCGCCCGCCCCGAAGGCCGCCGTCACCATCGTCGAGCCGGCCGCCGACGCGAAGGACGTGCCGGCCTCGACCGGCATCACCTTCACGACGAAGGAGTCCGAGGAGACCACCGTCGAGCTGAAGGACTCGGCCGGCGGTGCCGTCGAGGGCACGCTCGCCGCCGACGGCGGGAGCTGGCTGCCGAGCGGCGCCCTGAAGTACGGCGAGACGTACACGGCGACCGTCACCGCCACCGGGGACGACGGCCGGCCCGCCACGGCGACCAGCACCTTCACCACCATGGCCGAGCCCGCCAAGCAGATCCGGATCAGCAGCTTCCTGGGCGACGGCCAGGTGGTCGGCGTCGGAATGCCGCTGATCGTGAAGTTCGGCCGGGCGATCCCGGAGGACCACCGGGACGACCTGCAGCGCCGGATGACCGTGACGGCCACCCCGGCGCAGGAGGGGATCTGGCACTGGGTCAGCCCGACCGAGGTCCGGTACCGGCCGAAGGAGTTCTGGAAGGCCAACAGCACCGTGTCGTACCGCCTCCAGGCCGGCGGCCTCCCGCTCGGCGACGGCTGGTACGGCCGGTCCGACCTGACCGTCGACATCAAGATCGGCCCGTCGCTGGTCATGACCGTGGACAACAAGACCAAGCGGATGACCGTCACGAAGAACGGCACCGTGGTCAAGACGATCCCGGTCAGCCTCGGCAAGAAGTCCACCCCGTCGTCGAGCGGCACGATGGTCGTCATCGAGAAGCTGCGGAAAACGGTCTTCGACACGTACGAGGAGCTGGGCCCCGAGGACGGCTACCGCACGAAGATCGACTACGCGCAGCGCCTCACCTGGGGCGGCGAGTTCATCCACGCCGCACCCTGGTCGGAGGGGCAGCAGGGCAGCGTGAACGTCTCCCACGGCTGTGTGAACGTCTCGATGGCCGACGGCGCCTGGCTCTTCACCAACACGCGGATCGGTGACCCGATCACCGTGAAGGGCACCGAGCGGAAGCTCCAGAACGGCAACGGCTGGACCGACTGGAACATGAGCTGGGAGGAGTACGTCAAGGGCAGCGCCCTACCGTACGAGCCGCCGACCGCCGACGACGCCGACCCGGACGCCAGCCCGACCCCCTGAGCAACGACGAAGGCCCCCTCCGTGCGGAGGGGGCCTTCGTCATACCGGGTGACTGATGGGAATTGAACCCACGACAACCGGGACCACAACCCGGTGCTCTGCCAACTGAGCTACAGCCACCATGCCGCCGCGCCGGTCATCCGGGCGGTGCGGACCAATAATAGCCACATCCCGGCCCGCCGCGTCCAGCGGGTTCGGCCGGCCGGAGCTACAGCTCCGCGGCGATCGCCTTCGCGCTCTCCACGTCCGGCCCCGGCAGGGGTACGAAGATCGTCCGCCGGTAGTACTCCAGCTCCCGGATGCTCTCCCGGATGTCGGCCAGCGCCCGGTGCGCGAGGCCCTTCTGCGGCTGCCCGAAGTACACCCGCGGGTACCAGCGCCGGCAGAGTTCCTTGAGCGACGATACGTCGATCATGCGGTAGTGCAGGTGGGCGTCGAGCCGGGGCATGTCCCGGGTGATGAAACCCCGGTCGGTGGCGATGGAGTTGCCGCAGAGCGGGGCGGTGCGGGGATCCTTCACGTGGCTGGCGACGTAGTCGAGGACCAACTGCTCCGCCTCGGCCAGCGTCACCGTGGAGCGCCGTACCTCGTCGGTCAGCCCCGACTTGGCGTGCATCGTCGCGACGATCTCGGGCATCGCGTCCAGCGCCGCGTCGTCGGCGTGGATCACCACGTCGACCCCCTCGCCGAGCACGTTGAGATCCGGGTCGGTGACCAGCGCGGCGACCTCGATCAGCTTGTCCTTGCCGAGGTCCAAGCCGGTCATCTCACAGTCGATCCAGACGAGAAGATCTGCCACCGGCACAGCCTACGCGCAGCCCAGCGGCCCGCGCGCCGCGCACCGCACCGCGGGGCGCCCGCTAGGGTTTCCCCGTGCCAGCCAAACCCGTCGCACCGCCCGCCGTCACCGACGACGACGCCGGCGGCCGTAGGGTCCGTCGCATCGTCGCCGCGCTGGCGCTGGCCGCCGTGCTGCCGGCGCTCTACCTGCCCGGGCGGGTGCACGACTTCTTCGACCTGAAGATCTACATGCGGGCGATGGACTGGTGGGCGGCCGGCAACCCGCTCTACGACTACGTCCAGCCGGACCGGGTGCAGGGTGCCCTCTACTTCACGTACCCGCCGTTCAGCGCGCTGCTGCTGCGCCCGTTCGCGCTGCTGCCGCTCGGTGCCACCGTGGCGATCTTCACACTGCTGACCATCCTGGCGGTGGTGGTGACCACCCGCTGGCTGGTCGGCCCGGTGATCGCCCGGCACCACCTGCCGCGGGTCTTCACGCTCACCGTGGCAGTGCTCCTGGTTCTCGCCGTGGAGAGCACCCGGGAGACGATCACGTTCGGGCAGATCAACATGCTGCTGGTGGTGCTGATCCTGGCGGACCTGCTGTTCGCCGTACCCCGGAACGGGCGCTGGGCCGGCGTGGGCGTCGGGCTGGCGGCGGCGCTCAAGCTCTTCCCCGGCATCTTCATCGTCTACCTGCTGGCCTGCCGCCGGTGGCGGGCGGCGGCCGTGGCCAGCGCGACGGCGGCCGGCGCGACGCTGCTCGCGGCGGCGGTCGCACCTCGCGACTCCTGGCGGTTCTGGACGCACGAGCTGTGGGCCACCGACCGGGTCGGCCGTACCGACTACACCGGCAACCAGTCGCTGTTCGGGCTGCTGAGCCGCCTCACCACGCCGCAGGAGCCGGACCGCCTGATCTGGCTGGCCCTCGTCACCCTGGTCGCCGGGTACGGGCTGTGGCGGGCGGCGCGGGCCGCCCGCGCCGGGGACGCGCTCACCGGCCTCACCCTCACCGGCCTGGTCGGCGCGCTGGTCAGCCCGATCACGTGGACGCACCACATCTACTGGTTCGTCCCCGCGGTGGTGGTGCTGGTCGACGCGGCCCTCGCCACGTCCGGGGGCGAGCGCCGCCGGCTGCTGACGGCCGCCGCCGGCACGACCGTCGTCATCGTGTACGGGGTGGTGACGTTCCAGGACTGGGGCACCGCCCAGGTGCCCACCGACTCGGTGGGCGAGTTCCTGGTGCGCAACACGTACGTGCTGATCAGTCTGCTGCTGCTGGTGGGGCTGCCGGCTCGCGGCGGCACCGGGCTCCCGGTTCAAACGGACAGACTTCCCGAGTAGCCCTCTTCGGCGCTAATCTGGTCTCAACTACCCCAGAGACGCTGCGGTAGCACCGAATCCCCCGGTGAGGACGGCCCTCCGTGTCGGCAGCACGGAGGGCCGTCCGCGTCCACCAGTCCCGCCCGGACCGGTGGCGGCTGCTCAGGAGGCCGGATCGGCCGGCACGGCGGGACGCAGCGGACCCGCGGGGGGCTCCCGCCGCGACGCGCGCTCGGGCCGCGACAGCGACGCCGGCGGCCGGACCGGCTCGGCCGGCCGGACGGGCTCCGGCGGCAGGACCGGCTCGGCCGGCGGGACGGGCTCCGGCCGCGACGCGGGCGCCGGCGGGGCGACATCCTTCGGTGTGGTGGGCGGCCAGGCGAGGGACAGGTCCACCTCGGACGGCCGCAGCGGCCCGACGCAGCGCGTGGCGTCCCGGCCCCGCCGGTCACGACGGCCGTCACCGCTGCCGCTCCACGGCCCCTCGCCGGAACCGTCCGGCTCGCCACCGTCCGGTGTCTCCATGAGGTCGGCCAGCGTCGCCGGGCGGCCGGCCGGCACCGGCCCGGTCGCGGGACCGCGTGTCGGCACCGGCTCCAGCGCCGGACGGGGCCGGTCGAGGGGCGCGCCGACGGACGCCAACTGGCGGGCCGGCGCGAGCGCAAGGTCGCCGTCCCGCGGCTGCTGGGCACCGAGCCCGCTCAGCGAGGTCACCCCGAGCCGGCCGGCCAGCACGGGCACCTGGTCCGGTTCGACCACGAAGACCACCTCGCGGGGGCGTACCGGCCGCAGCAGCAGGAGCAGGGCCGACGCCACGAGCACCAACCCACCGGCCAGCAGGCCGGCGGTGACCGGGGCGGTCCAGCCCGCGCGCAGCTCGGCGCGCAGGTCCAGGGTCAGATCCGCACCGAGTACGGCGCCGGCGAGCAGCGCCGGAATCCCGACGGTCAGCAGCAGCACCCCGGCGAGTACCCGCACCATCCGCATTGGCTTCGTCCCCCTCCGTAGCCGGACACCCGGCCGACCTTACCGAGACCGACCGTGCGATCAGGGGATATCCACGGCACCCGGCCCGGAAATGCGCTGGCCCGCCGGACGGATCCGACGGGCCGGTACGCGGGCGGGCGGGGTCACGCCTTGGGCGCGGGCTCCCGCCGGGTCCGGGCGAACGCCAGCCCGCCGAGCACCAGGCCGCCCAGGCCGGCGACCAGGCCGGCGACGCCGAGGCCGGTGGCCAGGCCGGTGCCCTCGGCCTCGTCGTCCGTCTCGGCCTCGCTGTCGGCGACGGCGTTCGCCGCCGGCGCGGCGGACGGGGAGGCGGCGGTCAGCTTCAGCACCGGCGCCGGGCTCTCCGGCTCATCGCCACCGGCGGTCGGCTCCTCGATCCAGCGCACGACGGTGCCGTCCGAGTACGTCTGGAGCGACTTGAAGACCATCTGGTCGACCTTGGGCAGCGGGCCCATCGAGACCGGGAACTCCTGGAACGTGCCGGGCTTGATCACGGCGTCCGCGGCGGCGGTCCAGGTCAGCTTCGACACCGCCTCGGTGAGCTGGCTGCCGTGCACCTCCACCGGCTGGTCGAGCTTGCGCTTCTCGACGGTCACGGTCCAGCCGGGGACCGGCATCGTCGAGACCGAGCCGACCGGCGCGTTCTCCGGAAGCACCACCTCCACCTTCGTGGTGGACGCCGTGTCGCTCTCGTTCGGCACCCGGAACGCGAGCCGGGCGTAGCCGCCCTGGGTCGCCTCCTTCGGGTTGATGCTGACGTGCGCCGACGCGGGCGCGGCGAAGCCGAAGACGGTGGCGGCGACGGCGCCGAGGGCGAGAGTGGCGGCGGCGGTTGCGGTACGCCGGAGACGGATCATGGAATGGGGACCTTTCGCTACCGGACGGGCACGGTGGCGGTCACCGTGGCCTGGTCGATGTCGGACGTACGGACCGTGACGCGCAGCTGCCACTCCCCCGACGCCGGCAGGTTGATCTCGCCGGTCACGTGGTTGTCGGTCAGCGGCAGCAACGGCACCTCGATCGGCTCGATTCCCGCGGACGGCAGGGCGGCGGTGGCCCGCCACTCCACGACCGGCTGGGGCCGGTTGTCCGGGGTGTACGCGTAGAAGTGGACGGTGTTGTTGCCCCGCTCGGCCGGGTCCATCTCGACCTGGAGCGAGCCCAGCGAGCTGGACAGCGTGGTCGAGAAGTAGCCGCTGCCGCTCGCGGCGGTGTCGGCGGCGGCGGTGCGGGCCGGCGTGGTCTGCACCAGGGTGGCCGTGAGGCCGAGCACCAACGCGGTGATCGCCAGCTCGGCCCAGATCGCCCGCCGCACGGGAGTGGGCCGGCCGGCGACGGTCCGCCGGCGCACCAGCGCCCGGGAGTACGCGGCCACGGCGATGACCAGCACGAACAGCCCGATCTTGCCGAGCAGCAGCCGCCCGTACGTGGTGCCGACCAGGGCACTCGGCGTGGCCACCTCGATCAGCGCCTGCACGGTGCCGGCGAGCAGCAGCGCGGACACGGCCAGCGCGGCCCAGCGGGACCAGATCGGCAGGATCGCCCCCAGCTCCCGCTCGTCGGCCTGGCGCAGCAGGAAGACCGCGAGCATGACCAGCCCGCCCAGCCAGACCGCCATGCTGCCCAGGTGCACGGCGTCCATCACGACGGAGACCGCCGGGGCCGGTGACGCGGCCGGGTGCCCGGCCAGCGGCCAGGTCAGCAGCGCCGCCCCGCCGAGGATGCCCAGGATCACCAGGTCGGTGCGGCCGACCGGCCCGGCCAGCAGCGGTCGGAGCAGGAACGCGGCGGCCGCCAGCAGGCCCAGCCGGACCAGGTGGGCCGCGCCGAACATGCTGCCCAGCACGCCGCTGAACCCCTCTCCGGTGACGTCGAACACGCCGCCGCCGGCGGTGTAGGGCACCTGGAGCCAGAGCGTCGCCAGAGTGGACAGCACCACCAGGCCCAGGCCGGTCCACGCCAGGCGGGTGGGCCCGCGGCGGGACAGCCGGCGCGGCCAGAGCGCGGCGAGGACCAGCGCCGGGCCGATCAGGAGCAGCAGGCCGGCGTAGCCGACGTACTTGGCGACCTTGACCGCGGCGCCCACCACCGGGTCGGCCCGGCTGTCGTCGCCCGTGTCGACCGGCGGCGGCGAGGGGGCGCCGACGGAGTACGTGAACGCCCCGGAGACCGGGTGGCTGTCGGCCGAGATCACCCGGTAGCTGACCAGGTAGGTGCCGCGGTCGCCGGCCGGGTCGACCGGGATGGTGACGACCCCGCCCTCGAACGTGGGCTCGCCCCGGTCGGCGCGGGACCCGTCCGGTGCGATGACGCGGACCTTGCCGGGCACCTTGCGGACGGACTCGCTGAACGTGAGGACCACCTCGGCCGGCGCGTTCGGCACCACGGCCGACGCGACCGGGCTGCTGCTCACCAGCACCGCGTGGGCACTGGCGGGCCCGGCCGGGGCGACCAGCAGGGCGACGAGGACGAACAGGAGACCGGCGGCGGCGGTGAACCGGCCGAACCAGCGGCGGAGGGCGGCAGTCATGTCGGTCATGCTCGCCCAGAACACCCCGCCGCGCCCAGCCCGGGCCGCGACGGCACGGAACCGGCCGCCGTCACCCGCGCCCCGCCGCGACAGCCGGCGTGAACGGCCGGTCGGTCTCGCCACTCACCCGGCCCAGCGCCCACAGCAGCCCTGCCTGCACCACCGCCGCCAAGTGGCCGACCTCGTGCACCAGAGCGGTGGTGGAGTTGGCGATGTCGACCGCGCTGGTGCCGGCCAGGCACACCGCGAGCACCAGCGCCACCGGGGCGAACACGCGGGCCCGCTCGGGCCGCCACGCCGCCAGCGCGAAACCGACGGCGAGGGCGACGTCGAAGGAGGCCATCTCCCGGCTGGTGTGCGGGTCCTGCGCCACGCCGAGCCCGGCCAGCAGGACCGGCAGTGCGATCGACAACTGCGCGACCGCCGCGACCGCGACCGCCACCCGCAGCACCTGGCGGCGGGCCCGTCGCGCGGCCGCCGGGGCGGTACGGGCCGCGTCGGCGGCGACCGCCGCGAGGACCGGGGCGGTCAGGTCCGGCACCGCCACCGGCTGGACCCGCACCAGCCGGGTCACCTGCTCGGCGCGGGCCAGCCACGCCCGGCACGCCGGGCAGGTTCCGGTGTGGGCGTCGAGCACCGCCGGTGCCGCCTGCGGGTCCTCCCCGTCCAGCCGCGCCGACAGCGCCACGCGGACGTCGTCGCAGTTCATGAGCGGATAGTCGGCCGGTGCACCGGAAAAGTTCCCGACGTGGCGCAGGCCATGAAGGGCCGAAGGACCCTCGCGGGGCACGACGCTCCGCGTAACCTGGACTGTCGTGATCCCCGCCCAGCGCGACACCGCCGCCGCCGGCCCGGCCGACGCCGAGGACGGGCCTGCGCGGGCCACCGAGTGGGCGCTCGCCGCCCGCGACGGGGATCCGGTCGCCCAGGCCGCGTTCGTCCGGCTCACCCAGGCCGAGGTGTGGCGGTTCGTGGCGGCGCTCGTCGATCCGGACACCGCGGACGACCTCACCCAGGACACGTACCTGCGGGCGTTCCGGGCGCTGCCCGGCTTCGAGGGTCGCTCCTCGGCGCGCACCTGGCTGCTCGGCATCGCCCGCCGGGCCTGCGCCGACCACCTGCGCACGGTCGTACGGCGACGCCGGCTCGACGCCCGCCTCGCCGCCGACGCGTGGACCGACCGGCCGCATCCCGATCCGGCCGGTCAGCTCGGCGCCGCCGACCTGCTCCGCCGGCTGCCCGCCGAGCGCCGGGGCGCGTTCGTGCTCACCCAACTGCTCGGCCTGTCCTACGCCGAGGCCGCCGCCGTGGAGGGGGTGCCCGTCGGCACCATCCGGTCCCGGGTGGCCCGGGCGCGCGCCGACCTGGTCGAGGCGGTCGACGACGCGCTGGCCGGGTAGGGCCGGTGTCGACGTCACCGGCTCCCGGGCGGGAACTTCCGCCGGACGGAGAACGACCAATGACCGTGACCGCGCCGAGCACCAGCCGCTGGCCCGCCGTACGCCCCTGGATCGGCACCGCCGCCCGGCTCGGGCTGGCCGCGGTCTGGCTCGTCGCCGGCGGCTCGAAGATCGGTGACCTGGCCGCGTCCGGCCGGGCCGTCAACGCGTACCAGATCTTCCCGTACGACGTGGCGACGGTGATCGGCGCCGCGCTGCCGTTCGTCGAGCTGGCGCTCGGCGTACTCCTGCTGCTCGGACTGGCCACGCGACTGGCCGCCGGGGTGTCCGCGGCGCTGCTGGTGGTCTTCATCGCCGGCATCGCCTCGGCCTGGTCACGCGGCCTCGCCATCGACTGCGGCTGCTTCGGCAGCGGCGGCCAGCTCGCCGAGGGGCAGGCCCCGAGCTACCTCCCGGAGATCCTCCGGGACCTGGGATTCCTGACCCTGGCCGGGTTCCTGCTGATCTGGCCCCGCACCCCGTTCTCGGTGGACGGCTGGCTGACGGGCGAAGCCGCCGTGGAGGACGAGGATGAGTAGTCGCAAGGAGCGCCGGGACGCGGCCCGCGTCGTCCGGGAACAGATCGCCCGGGAACGCCGGCGCAAGCGGACGCTGTGGGTGTCGGTGGGCGCCGTCGCCGTGCTGGTGATCGCCGGCCTGATCGGCTGGAGCGTCTACTCCAGCCAGCGCTCCGACGAGTTCACCCCGCCCCCGGGCGCCAACGACGCCGGCACCGGGATCGGGTACGGCTCCGGGCCGGTCACCATCGACCTGTACGAGGACTACCTCTGCCCCGCCTGCAAGCAGTTCCAGCAGGTCAGCGGCGAGACGATCGACCAGCTCGCCGACGAGGGCAAGGCCCGGGTGGTCTTCCACCCGGTCGCGTACCTCAACCGCTTCTCCACCACCGAGTACTCGACCCGGTCCTCAGCCGCCGCCGGCTGCGCGTCCGCCGGGGGGAAGTTCCGCGAGTTCACCGAGGCGCTGTTCGAGCGGCAACCGCCCGAGGGTGGCGCCGGGCTGAGCGACGACCAGCTCATCGACATCGGGGCGGAGGTCGGGCTGAACCGGGACTCGTTCGGCTCCTGCGTCCGGGACGGCACGTACGAGGCGTGGACCGAGCACGTCACCGAGGAGGCCAGCAAGGCCGGCGTCACGGGCACCCCGACGGTCCTGGTGAACGGGCAGCCGGTCGCCGACCGCTCACCGGAGGGCATCCGGTCGGCGGTGGAGGCCGCCGGGTGATCCGTACCCTCGTCACCCGCGCCGGCCTGGTGCTCGCCGGAGCCGTCACCGCGACGCTCGCGCTCGCCGCGCCGGCCGCGGCACACGGAGCGGACGCCCCGGACGGCACCGACTACCGCACCGAGGTCACCGCCGTCACCCCGGCCCGGGCCGGGCTGACCGCCCGTGCGGTGGAGGCCGGCGCCCGGCTGGAGCTGACCAACACCGGGGACCGGCCGGTCGAGGTGATCGGCTACTCCGGCGAGCCGTACCTGCGGGTCGGCCCCGACGGCGTGTACGAGAACCGGCGCTCCCCGGCCACGTACCTGAACCGCACCCTCGCCGGGGACACCCGGATCCCGGCCGAGGCGGACCCGGCCGCCCCGCCGGACTGGCGGCAGGTCGACGGCTCGACGACCGTGCGTTGGCACGACCAGCGGGCACTGTGGCGCGAGTCCGCGCCGCCGCCGCAGGTGCGTGCCGCCCCGGACCGGGAACACCGGGTCCGCGACTGGGTGGTGCCGCTGCGCGCCGACGGGGAAGCCCTGGAGATCCGGGGCACGCTCGACTGGGTGCCGCCGCCGGACGCGTACACCTGGTGGGTGGCCGCCACCCTCGGCCTGCTCGCCGTGGGTGCGCTGGGGCTGCTTCCGGCCGGGTCGACGCCGGGCGGACGGGCCCTCGCGGTGCTGGGCGGGCTCCTGGTCGCCGGTGGGGTCGCCGGCGTGGCCTACAGCGTCGGCCGGGAACTGGACGCCGGGGCGGACGGGATCGGCGGGCTGCTGCTGGGACTGCTCGGCGGTCAGGTGTGGCCGCTGCTCACCGGTCTCGGCGCGATCGCCGCCGGGGCGTACGCGCTGGCCCGCCGCCCGGCGGCGGACTTCGCGGTCGCGCTCGCCGGCGCGTGCCTCGCCCTGTTCGCCGGTGTGGCGAACGCGGCGGTGTTCGCCCGCTCGGTCGCCCCGGTCCCGTGGTCCGCGACCACCGCACGGATCCTGGTCGTCGCGACCCTGATCACGGGGGCCGGCGCGCTGGCGGCCGGCGCCCTGCGCCTCCACTCCGCCTCCCGGAGCCCCCGCCCCGAACCCCGAACCCCGACCCCCTCCCCGTCCTGACCCGGCGGTCAGCGGGGAGTGGGGCGGGGGGTGAAGCCGTAGGGCAGTTCCAGGCGGTGGCGGGACAGGAGGTCTTCGTCGGCCAGGATGTCCGCGGTCGGGCCGTCGGCGACGACCCGGCCGGCGTCCAGGATCACCGAGCGGTCGCACAGCTCCAGCGCGTACGGCAGGTCGTGGGTGACCATCAGCAGGGTCACCGGCAGGTTGCGCAGGATCTCGGCCAGCTCGCGCCGGGCGGCCGGGTCGAGGTTGGACGAGGGCTCATCGAGCACCAGGATCTCCGGGTGCATGGCGAGCACGGTGGCCACCGCCACCCGGCGGCGCTGCCCGAACGACAGGTGGTGCGGGGCCCGGTCCCGGTGCTCGCCCATCCCCACCGCGGCGAGCGCCTCGTCCACCCGGGCCGCCAGCTCGGCACCGCGCAGCCCCAGGTTGGCCGGGCCGAACGCCACGTCCTCCGCGACGGTCGGCAGGAAGAGCTGGTCGTCCGGATCCTGGAAGACGATGCCAACCCGGCGGCGCACCTCGGCGAGGGTCGCCCGGTCCTGGCTCACCGTCAGCCCGCCGACCGTCACGCTCCCCTCGGTCGGGGTGAGGATGCCGTTGAGGTGCAGCACCAGGGTGGTCTTGCCGGCGCCGTTCGGGCCGAGCAGCGCCACCCGGTCGCCGCGCGGCACCGTCAGGTCGACCCCGTGCAGCGCGACGTGCCCGTCCGGGTACGCGTACCGCACACCATGGACGTGGAGGCTCGGAGTCGTGGGCTGCACGCCTCCGATCATGTCAGGGCGAGCGCGGTGGCGGCGACGCCGGCCGCCAGCACCGGCACGGTGGCCGCGACCGCCCACTGACCGGCGGTCGCCGCGCCCGCGCCCTGCCACACCACCGGCATCCGCCCGGTGTAGCCGCGCGACAGCATCGCCAGGTACACCCGCTCGCCCCGCTCGTACGCGCGCAGGAACAGCGCGCCGACACCGGCGGCGAAACCCCGCAGCTGCCACACGAAGCGCGGGTCGTCGCCCCGGGACACCCGGGCCACCCGCATCCGGCGGGCCTCGCCGACCAGCACCTCCAGGTAGCGCAGCATGAACGTGGCGATCTGGGTGAGGATCTGCGGGCAGCGCAGCCGGTCCAGGCCGACGATCAGGTCCCGGGTCGTCGTGGTCGCCGCGAGCAGCAGCGACGCGAGCACCCCCAGGGTGCCCTTGGCGAGGATGTTCCACGCCCCGTACAGGCCGTCCTCCGACAGCCGCAGGCCGAGGACCTCCACCCGCTCGCCCGCGCCGAGGAACGGCAGGGCGAAGGCGAACAGGACGAACGGCAGCTCGATCAGCGCTCGGCGGAGCAGCCAGCCGGGCCCGACCCGCGCGGCCGCGGCGACGACGGCGACCAGCACCGCGTACGCCCCGAAGGCCCAGAGCGCCTCCCGGGGGGTGGCGACCACGGCCAGGGTGAAAGCCACCATCGCCGCGATCTTCACCTCGGGCGGGAGGCGGTGCACCGGCGAGTTGGCCTCCCGGTAGAGCGGGTGGGTGTAGCCGGCGCCCATCGTCGTACCCCTCAGCCGGCCCGGCCGGCGGACGTCTGCTCCGGCGTCGCCTCGACGGCCTGGCCGTCGGCGGCTCCGCGCTCAGCGGCCTGGCCGTCGGCGGCTCCGCGCTCGGCGGCCTGTGCCCCGCGGCGGCGGACCAGCCAGAACGCACCGCCGGCCACGGCGAAGGTCAGCAGGACGCCCAGCACACCGGAGAGCCCGGTGGAGAGGAACTCGTTGTCGATCCCCGCGATGCCGTAGTCGGCCAGCGGACCGCCGATCTCGTGCTCCTTCTCCTGCTGCGCCGGGCAGTTGCCGCCGGTGATGTTGTCCTCGGCGTCGAACGTGCAGCCCTCCCGCAGCGACGAGTCCAACCCGTCCGGGTGCGACGAGGCGAAGTTGCTCACCACGCCGGCCAGCAGCAGGGCGACCAGCAGCCCACCGACGAGGAAACCCCAGGAACGCTTCTTCACCGGACACCTCCGACAACCGGAACGGACGCCGGCGCGGCCGGCTTGAGGGCGCGCAGCGCGTACACGAGATCGGGCCGGACCTTCGCGACGGTGACCACCGTGGTCGCGGTGATCAGGCCCTCGCCGATGCCGATCAGCAGGTGGGAGACGGCCATCGTGCCGGCCAGGCCGGCGAGGTTGCCGCCGAGGTCGGTGGTGCCGCCGAGCTGGTACTGAACGACGAAACCCATCGCGGCCACCACCACGCTGACCAGCGCGGACACGAACGCCGTCACGGCGAGCCCGGCCGGTGTACGCGGCAGGACGCGCAGCAGCGCGGCGATCAGCAGGTACGCCACGGCGGTGCCGAGGACCGCCATGTTGGTGATGTTGAGGCCGAGCATCGCGACGCCGCCGTCGCCGAAGACCAGCGCCTGCACGACGAGCACGACCGCCACGCAGAGCGCGCCCACCCAGGGGCCGACCAGCAGCGCGGCGAGCGCGCCGCCGAGCAGGTGACCGCTGACCCCGGCGGTGAAGATCGGGAAGTTGAGCATCTGCACGGCGAAGATGAACGCGGCGACCAGGCCGGCCATCGGCGCCAGCCGGTCGTCCAGGTCCTGCCGGCCGCGCAGGACGCAGAACGCCATCGCCGCCAGCGCGACCGCCGCGAAGGCCGCGGCGACGGGACCGTTGATGATCCCGTTCGAGATGTGCATCGCCAGGGTTTCCACGCGACCTCCCACGCATCGGCGGGCCCGTCCACGCCGGCAGGGTCAGCCTATTTGGCACCCCTCTCTGTTGCCAATATCTGGCAACAAGCCATGGCTTTGATCACGCAGCCCGCCGCACCGCCGGGCTCCCGGCGCCTCGGCGCGTACGGCGAGCCGTCACGCCGGGATCACCCTGCGTGACGGAAGCCTGCCCTTCACAACCCCCCGCCGCCTGCCTTTGCTCTGCACCCCGATCCGCACCAGGCACGAAGCGCGACTATCGGAAATCCCCATCCCCCCGGACCGTTGACGAAAGACGCAGCTCACGGGGCATGGTGCGTGGAGGGGTGCAGAGCAAAGCCCCCGGCACGCGATCCATGCGCCGCGCTGACCAGCACGCTGAGTAGCCCGTCCCGGAGCCACAGAACGTTACCGACGACGACGCGCTCGCCCGGCGCGCGATCCGGAGCAAGGAGATCTTGGAAGGGAACGGCCCCTGGAGGGGCCGGAATCTTCCAAGATCTGCGCTCCCTGTCCGCCAGGCGCGGCCCTGGGGAGCGAGCGGGCAGGGAGCGGGCGGAGCAGCAGCCGTCGGTCGCGGCGCGTCGGGGGCGTAAAGCCGAGCCGGGGCGGCGGTAGGGTCGTGGCCATGACCGCGCCTGCCCGTCTCTCCCCCGGCGATCCCGCCCCCGAGTTCAGCCTCCCCACCGACACCGGTGACACCCTCTCGCTCGCCGACCTGCGCGGCCGCAAGGTCGTGCTGTACGCGTACCCGGCCGCCATGACCCCCGGCTGCACCAAGCAGGCCTGCGACTTCCGCGACTCGCTCGCCTCGCTCCAGGCCGCCGGCTACGAGGTCGTCGGCATCTCCCCGGACAAGCCGGAGAAGCTGGCGAAGTTCCGCGAGCGCGACGCGATCACCTTCCCGCTGGTCTCCGACACCGACAAGGCGGTGCTGAACGCGTACGGGGCGTACGGCGAGAAGCAGATGTACGGCAAGACGGTCACCGGCGTCATCCGCTCGACCTTCGTCATCGACGCCGACGGCAAGATCGAACGGGCGCTCTACAACGTCAAGGCCACCGGCCACGTCGCCAAGCTGCGCCGCGACCTCGGCCTCGACTGAGTTTGTCGCACCGGGTCACTACGGTCGTGCATGGTCCGGTACCGGTACACCCCCGAGGCGCTTGCCGGGGCCCGCCGCCGCGCGCAGCGTCACCGAGGTGATGCGGCTGCTCGGCGTACGCCTGAGCGGCGGTTCACACGCGCACATCAGCCGGCAACTCAAGCGCTTCGGCATCGACACATCCCACTTTCGTCGCCAAGCACACAACCGCGGCCAGCCGAGTCAGCGACGTACGACGTCGTCCCAACTGCTGGTGCGTGTGCCGGAAGGCTCCCGGCGGACGCCGGGTGCACGCCTGAAGTGGGCATTGAGCACTATCGGGGTGCCGGAAGAGTGCGAGGAATGCGAAACCGGGCCGTTCTGGCGTGGACAGCCGTTGATCCTCCACGTCGACCACATCAACGGTGACTTCCTCGACAACCGCCCGCCGAACCTGCGCCTGCTATGCCCGAACTGCCACAGCCAGACCCCCACCGGAGACGGGAACCGCCGCCCCTCACTCTCGCCGGCCGCGCTCTCACGGCTCGTCGGACCGTGAAGTCGTGATCAGGTATGCCCTCGACAATCCGGACTTGGGCCCGCGTAGGCTCGCACACCTGATACGCGAGTCCACCGACGGCCGGGTCAACGTACGTCACGGAACTGTCTCGAACGCCCTTCGAGCCGCCGGTCTGAACACGGCAGCAGCCCGACGCTCTAGACTCGTTGAGCCAGCGGGAGTGGCGGAATGGCAGACGCGCAGGATTTAGGTTCCTGTGTCCGTGAGGACGTGGGGGTTCAAGTCCCCTCTCCCGTACTCCAACACAGCCGGGCACGGTCGGCCACTCGTGGCTGGCTCTCGCACCGCCGGTAGTGTCACGCACGCCACAATCCTGGCTTGGGCAGATGCCCTTTGCGCAAGATGGCCGGCGTGACACTGCGGTTCGTTCTCGACCCCGACCTGACGCCCGAGCTGCGCGAGCAGATCGTCGCGCTCTGGACGGACGTCAGCAACGCCGGTGGCGCGGTGGGCTTCGTCCCGCCGGTGACGACCGCCGACGTCCGGTCCATCGCTGATCCGACCCTCGCCGGAATCGCCGACGGCCCGGACCGGTTGCTGATCGGGTACGCGGACGACCGGCTCGTCGCCATGACGATCTTCACCGACAACAGGTTCCACCTGAAGACCCACTATCGCGTGCTGACCCGGGTGATGGTCCACCCGGACACGCAGGGCCACGGCTACGGCCTGGACGTGATGCGGGAGGCCGAACGGATCGGCCGCCAGCTGGGTCTCGAGGCACTGCAGATCACCGTCCGGGACGGGTTGGGCCTGGACCGGTTCTACCGGCGCCTGGGGTACCGCGAGGTCGGACGGTTGCCCGGCGCGCTCCGGGTCGCCCCAGGAGACGACCGCGACGAGATCTTCATGTGGCTCGACCTGACGCGGACAAACGCGCTGAGCCGAAGCTGAGGTCACGCGTCGACGACCACCTCGTCGCCGACGGCGACGCGGCCCGTCGTCACGGGCACGAGGTTCAGTCCGAACAGGAGCTTCTGCCGCACGTTGCGGTACCGGCCCAACGTGCGCAGCGGCTCCTTGCCGCGTACCCCGGTCTCCTGGTCCGTCGTGGTGACGACGCACCGGTCGCACGGCCCGGCGGCGCGGAAGCGGACGCCCCCGATACGCAGCGGCCGCCCTATCCAGGTGTCCTCGGCCCAGGACGGCGCGCCCTCGACGACGAGGTTGGGGCGGAAGCGGGTCATGGGCACGGACGGCTCGCCGGCGTCGGCGAGCCACCCGTTGAGCGCGTCGAGCGAGGCGGCGTTGGTCAGCAGCAGCGGGTAGGCGTCGGCGAAGCTGACCTGGTCGCCCGTGTCGTGCTCGCGGTCCCCGGCGGGGATGTGGCGGGTGGGCCGGGCCAGCCAGACCAGGCGGACCGGCCGGTCGAGCAGGGCGCTGACCCATGCGTCCGCCGCCGGCCCGGCGGGGAGCGCGGGCACCGACAGCTTGCGGTTACGGAAGGTGCGGACTGGAACCGGTTCGCCGCCGGACGGTTCCGGGACCTCGAGATCGGGGTGGCCGGCCGCGCGCAGGGTGAGGCCGCCGTCGCGGGCCACCGCGCGCAGCGCGACGAGACCGGCGACCTCACGCTGGGTGACGCCGACACCGGCGGCGTCGACGACCATCCAGCGCCGGTCGCCGGCGAGGCCCCAGGGCCGCACCTCGGCGCCGTCGTGGTCGAGCCGGTGACACCCCTTGACGGGGTACGTGTGGATCGCGTTCAGCCGCACCGGCCTACCATGCCACGCCGATGCCGTCCCCCGGGTACCAGTGGTTGGCGGGCGTCTCGCGGTAGGCGAGGAACTTCCGGCCGGTGCGCTCGGCGTGCTCGGCGAGGACGTTGGTGACGGTCACGTTGTCGGTGAGCAGGATCGCGCCGGGGGCGAGCTTCGGCTCGACGGCGGTGAACTCGCGCCGCTCGTGGACGGTGCTGTGGTCGCTGTCGTGCAGGAAGAGGTCGACCGGCCGGTCCAGGGCGGCGATCGAGGCGAGCGAGTCGCCGATCACCAGGTCGACGACCTCCGACCAGGGGGCGACCTTGGCCAGGTAGCCCGCTTCCGGGTTGATGTCCAGGGAGGTGACCCGACCGGGGTGTCCCTCGGCGGCGTTGCGCAGCAGGGCGGCGGCTAGCACGACGCTGCCGAGTCCCTTGTCCACGCCGGTCTCCACGATGTGCTTGGGGCGGGAGGCGCGCACGATCGCGTACCAGCCGATGCGGCGGGCGTACCGGATCTGCTTGTCGGCGAGGCCGCGCCGCTCCGCGCCCGCGATCGCCTGCTGGAGGTGCTGCCGCAGGTTGTCGTCGGCCTCGATCTCGTCGAGGTACGCCCGGACCTGCTTGACCGGGATGTCGCACACGACGCTGACGAACCAGGCGAGGTGGTTGCGGCTGAGCGGGGTCAGGTCGTACGTGTAGTTGTGATGCTCGCGGGACTGGACCAGCCAGCGCGCCGAGGTGCTCAGCACCTTCGCGTCGTAGCGGGCGACCGCCCGGAGGCGCTTGGGGAAAGCGGCGACGGGGGCCAGCCGGGTGCGGGCGATGGCCCGCCGAAGCTTGATTCGATCCACGGGAGCGTTCTACCAGCCCGGGCCGCCCGATGGTATGAAAGTTTTCATTCATGACGCGGCCCGCCCGGCCCGGACGGGGGTACGCGGTTGCAAGGCGGACTCAGTAGCATCACGCCATGCGAGAGCGCCAGTCGTACGCGGAGCCCGAGACCCAGATTCTCGACCTCCATCGGGAACCGGAACCGACCAACAACCCGCGCCGGCGGCGTCCGCGGTGGCAAAAGGTCGCTCTGATCACCTTCCTCGTGCTGGCGTTGCTCGGCGGCGGCGGCATGATCGCGGGTGGGTTGTACCTCCGCTCGGTCGAATCCGGCATCGAACGTGTCGACGCCTTCGCAGGCGTGCCCGAGGAGTCCCGGCCGCAGGTCGTGGCGCAGGGCGCCATGAACATCATGATCCTGGGCAGCGACTCCCGGGACCCGGAGAACAACTCCGGCTCCCGGGCCGACACGATCATCCTGGCTCACCTTCCGAAGGACCGGTCGAGCGCCCAGCTCATCTCGATCCCCCGGGACACCTGGGTGAACGTGCCGAAGTCGCCGGAGGGGCGGGGCGGCCGGGACGCGAAGATCAACGCATCGTACGCGTGGGGTGGCGTTCCGCTGATGGTCCAGACTGTGGAGAAGTTCACCGGCGTCCGCGTCGACCACGTCACGATGGTCGACTTCGCCGGCTTCAAGGAGATCGTCGACGCCCTGGGTGGCATCGAGATCACCGTCGAGAAGGGCTTCACCTCGAAGCACTCGCTGAACCCGGACGGCCGGCGGGAGTTCGTCGCGGGCAAGCAGACGATGGACGGGGCCGCCGCGCTGGACTTCGCCCGGGAGCGGTACGCCTTCGCCGACGGCGACTTCACCCGCATCAAGCACCAGCAGCAGGTCATCAAGGCGATCCTGGACAAGGCCGCCTCCGGCGGCACCCTGGCCAGCCCCACCAAGCTGAACTCGTTCGTCCGGGCCACGGCCGACGCGGTGGCGGTGGACGAGTCGATGTCACTCCTGGACCTGGCGATGGAGATGCGCCACCTCCGCAGCGGCAACCTCGGCTTCTTCACCTGTCCCACGACGGGGACGGGCCGGATCGGCAACGAGAGCGTCGTGCTGGCCGACAAGGCGAAGGCCGACCGGCTCTTCGACGCGGTCCGTCGCGACGCGGTGCCGGAGATCCTGTCCGCCGCAAAGTAGGAACGCGAACTGTCTTGCCGGCCATGGTGGCGGGCTCCGCCCGGTCATATCCTGCGGTCGCCCTCTGAGTCGTGTCATGTGGCCGGGGGCTTTCACGGGGGAGGGTCGACCATGTCAAGCCAACGGGCGACGAGTGAGTCTGCGCCCGCGCCGCACCTCGGCGGGGTGGCGCAGCAGATGGTGGTACCGCGGCACGGTGCCGTCGGCGAGGACGTTTTCCGGGGCGGGCCGCCGTACGTCGGTCCGGTGACCGGCGAGCCGGAGGGCGTTGCGGCGTCGCGGGCCGGTCTGGACACGACCGCGGTCCTGCCGTACGCCAAGTCCCGGGCCTCGTCCCGGACGAGCTGGCTGCGCGCTTGGATGATGACGGTCCCGATCGACGTCGCCGCGCTGCTCGCGCCGCTGTTGCTGAGCCAGAACTACTGGCGCGGGACGCTGGCCAACGCCGTGCTCACGGTGGCCATCTTCGCGGCCGGCGGGCTCTACCGGCCCCGCCGGCACGTGAGCATCCTCGACGAACTGCCCAGCATCTTCGGGCGGCTGCTGGCCTCGGCCGCGGTGGTGGCCATCATCGCGGCGGAGCGTCACTCCTCCGTGGAGTACGTCGGCGGGTTCATGCGGGGCGTCGCACTCTCGGCGGGCCTGGTGATCGTCGGCCGGACGGCCAGCAGGTCGCTCACCAAGCTCGTGCGCAAGCGCCGGTGGGTGGAGCACAACGCCATCATCATCGGCAGCGGGCCCATCGGGCTCGAACTCGCCCGGCTGCTGCGCCGTTACCCTCAGTACGGTCTGCGGTTCGTCGGATGCGTCGACGCCCCGTCACGCCAGGGCACCGGGGCGCTTCCGCTCAGCGGCACCCTGGACGACCTCGAACACCTCGTCCGGCTGTTGGAGTGCGAGGTCCTGGTCATCGCCGACCCGGACTGCCTCGAGTCCACCCTGATGGAGACCCTGCTCCTGCCCCGCAGCTCCCGCTGCGACCTCTGGGCGGTACCGCGCCTGTGGGGCTCGCGCTCCCAGGGCGGCTACCCCGACCACATCGGGGCCATCCCGATCGTCAAGATCGGCGACATCTCGCTCTCCGGCCCGCGGTGGGCCATCAAGCGGGCCTCCGACATCCTGTTTGCCGCTGTCGCGCTGATCGCGCTGAGCCCGGTGCTGCTGCTCTGCGCCGTCGCCACGCTCATCGACGGCGGCCCCGGCATCTTCTTCCACCAGGAGCGGATCGGCCGCTACGGCAAGCCATTCAAGGTGATCAAGTTCCGGTCGATGCGTCCGGTGGACGAGCGTGAGTCGCAGACCAACTGGTCCATCGCGCACGACCAGCGGGTCGGCCCGATCGGTCGGTTCATGCGCCGCACGTCGCTGGACGAACTGCCCCAGCTGTGGAACATCCTGCGGGGCGACATGAGCGTCGTCGGGCCGCGGCCCGAGCGGCCGTACTTCGTCGAGAAGTTCTCGGCGGAGTACCCCACGTACGCGGCCCGCCACCGGGTTCCCGTCGGCCTCACCGGTCTCGCGCAGGTCAGCGGCCTGCGGGGCGACACGCCGATCTCCGACCGGGCGCGGTTCGACAACTACTACATCGAGAACTGGTCGCTCTGGCTCGACATCAAGGTCGTGCTGCGGACGGTCTCGGAGGTGTTCCGCGCCGGCGGCCGCTGACCGGGCAGGCCGGGTGACCGGCGAGGACGGCGGGTCGGGCAGCGCTAGCTGCCGGCCGCGGCCGTCCTCGCCATCACCTCGTCGATCGCCGCCGACCAGTGCTCCGCGAAGCGTTCGAGGCTGTTCTCCGCGCGAACGAACGCGGTGGCCTCGGCGACCGCCCGCTGCCGGGACGGAAGCAGCGTCAACGCCCGGGTGAACTCGTCCAGGTCGCCCGCCGGTGCGGTCAGGTCGCGGTAGGCCGGTAGCTGGTCGACGAGGGTGTGGACGTAGCCGACCCGCGTCGTCACGACGGCCGTGCCGGTCGCCATCGCCTCCAGGATGGCCAGCGAGCACGCCTCGTAGTCGCTCGGCGCGAGCACGCAGTCCACCGCCTGGATCCAGGTCCGCAACTCCGTCGGCGACAGCACACCGAGGCTGGTCGCGCCGTCGACGGAACCCGAGCCGGCGGTCAGCAGCCGGTAGCCGGCGCGGGACGCCGCCGCCGCCGCGATGTCCGGTCGCTTGCGCGCCTCCGCTCGGCCGATGAAAAGCGCGAGCCGCTCGTCCGCGGGGATCTGCAACTGCTTGCGGGCGACCTCGCGGTCGCCGATGGCGAACGTCGCGGTGTCGATCCCGTTCGGGATCACCCGGTGGACGCGGAGCCGGTACCAGTGCGCCACCTCTGCGGCCGTCGGCACCGAGACGGCCACCCGGTACGCGTTGGCGCCCGCCCAGATCTCCTTCGCCGCGCCCTTGACCAGGAACTGCGTCTTCCACGGCAGGGAGTAGTCGTTGGTTCGTGATCCCAGCCGGACGTGGTCCACCCAGCACCCGTGGTAGACGTGGATCCGGGGGGTCACCGTGCGACGGCTGACCATCCCGTTCGTGATCGCCAGATCGTGGGGAACCCTGTCGAGGTCGGCGGCGCCGACCACGGTGGCGGCACCGCCGAGCCGTCCGATGACGTCGCTGAGCGTGTGGCAGAAACGCTCGACGCCACCCGAGTTGTTGGCCGGGTTCGGGCTGACGATGGCGACCCTCATCGCTGCGCCCACCGGGTGAGGCGCCGTCCGGCGGCGCGGGCGAGCGGCTTCATCCGTCGGACGAACAGCGACGTCTGCTCCTGGGTCGATCCACGGATGAGACGCTGCTCGCGCAGCCAGGCGCCGTGCTTGCGCAGGAAGTACCAGTTGTTGCGGAGCACCGAGTACTCGTACCGGAGCTTCGACTGCCGGTCGATGCCGCCACCGAGCCGCGAACGGATGTACGTGTAACCCCGGTCGGTCACCACGACGCGGTGACCGGCCCGCGCCGCCGACACGTAGAGGTCCGTCTCCTCGCGGTAGAAGTTGCCGGTGTAGGACTCGTCGTACGCGACTGCGTCGAAGACGGATCGCCGGAACAGCGCGTTGGCGGGCATCCAGACGCACTGCGCCCATGCCGTCTCCGGGAAGAGCCCGGGTCGGTCCAGTTGCGGACCGCCGGGCGCCCTCGGGGCCCGCGCCACCAGCTCCTCGACGTTCTCGGCCTCACCGAGGTTGAACCAGGGCACGCCGACGACGTCCGCACCCGCCTCCTGCGCGACGCGGAGGAGCTCGGCGATGAGGTTGTCGCTGGGGATGTCGTCGTCGTCGATGACGAGCACCCACTCCGAGGTCGCGGCGCGGATCCCCATGTTCTTGGCCTTCGGGGGACCGACGTTGCGCTGGTTCACGATGACGCGGAGCCGGGAGTCCTGGTCCGCGAGGCTCTGCAGCCGGGCGGCGGTGTCGTCGGCGCTGCCGTCCACCACGAAGATCACCTCGCGTACGGCGGGTTGCGACAGCGCCCATTTCGCTCTCGCGCAGGCGAGGTGGCTCCGGTTCCGGGTCGGGACGACCACGGACACCGTGGCCACACCCGGATGATCCGCCTCACGCTCACGCAGCGGCACCCCTGTCACCATGACCTCCACATCAGGCTCTACCGGACTCTGTGCTGGCCCTCGCCCGGTGGGCGAGGATTCCGACCGCCACGCCCGTCAACAGCGGCCACCGGCTCGTCTCGGACAGGAACGGCGCAGTCATGAAACACAACGGCGCGATCAGGCAGAACGCGGCCGCCGACCGGACCACGACGTCGCTGCCGGGGTCGCGCAGACGGGCCAGTGCCATCAGACCGGCGACCGTGAGGAAGAGAACCACGAGCGCCGGCGCCGCGGGGCCGTACCGCAGCCAGTTCTGCAGCAGTTCGTTGTGCACGTACACCCGCTCGGCCTTGTCGGCCGTCAGACCCGAGAGTTGCGGCGCGAGAGGGCCCACCCCGGTCCAGACGTGCGCCCGCACGTGATCCCACCCGACGCGGAGGTCGCTGATGTGGCCGCTCGTCGACGCCGCCTGGTGGTCGGCACTCTGCGGCCCGGGCGCCGGTCGGCCGGATCCGGCAGGCGGGTTGGCCGGCTTGGGCGGCGGGGCCTGCCCGGGTGGCTGCGGAACACCCGTCGGCGCCGCCGGTCCGCCGGTCGCGGACGGGCGGCTCGTCCCGGGCGGTTGACCGGTCGCGGACGGGCGGCTGGTCGCGGGTGGTTGACCGGTCGCTGCGGGTGCACCGGTCGGAGCCGGTTTGCTGGGCGTGACCCATTGACCGCTCGCGACCGGTTCGCTGCTGCCGCCGAGCTCGAAGCTTCCCACGCTGCGCAGACCGATGTCCGCGGCGAGGCCCGGTGCGGAGAACACCACCACCGTCACCACGAGACCCGCGAACGCGAGCTGCTGGATCATCGGCCGCCACCGGGACCAGGCGACCACGAGAACGGCGACGAGGACCACCAGAACCGCGAGCCACACGCTCCGGCGAAAGCTGAAGACGACCAGCAGCGGTGCCGCGACGGCAACGCTCATGTGCCGCCAGTCCCAGCGCCACCCGCCGAGCATGCCGAGGAACACCGCCGCCGCGATCGCTGGCAGCGCCGAGTCGTAGAAGACGAAGTAGGCGCTGAGCCGGTCGTCGGCGATCTCGCCGAGGGGGATCGCGATGGCTGCCGCGACGAGCAGGCCGACCAACGCCCCTCCGGCGGCCCTGGCGAGCCACTTCTGGTCGTCCGGTAGCCACCGCAGGCTCATCCCGGTGACGAGGCCCAGAACCAGCAGGACGAAGGGGCGGGCGTTCTGGTTGACGGCCGAGAAGACCGACTGCCCGTGGACCAGGCCGCTGCCGACGGCCAGGAGGACGAGAGCCCCGGCGAGCCCGAGCAACACACCCCCGGCCGACCGGAGGCGGAGGTGCCTCGGTGGCCACCACCGGACGGCAGCCGCGAGCGCGGCCGTCACCGCGAGCGGCAGGACGACGGGAATCTTCCCGGACCCGAAGAACAGCTGGTGGCCCAGCGTCGTCAGCTCGCCGAAGCGCCCGTTGGGCCTGATCTCCTGGGCAAGCACGGCCACGAGCACGACGCCCGTCAGGGGAAGGCGAAGCATGAGGAGGGGCAGTACGATCGCGAAGACGATCCCGATGAGTGACGGCATCGTCCACGCCGTGTAGGCGGCGGAGAACGCCGCAACCACCCAGGCAGCCCATCCGACCGGCCGTCGAGCGGTGGCGAAGAGGGGACGCAGGACACGGGACACGGGATGCGGCGTGCGACCCGCTTCACCGGGGGCTTCGGGCTCGCGGCGGGGCTGCCGGGGCGACTGGATGTCGGCGTCCGTGCGCCAACCAGTCGAAGTTCCTCTGGAACCCATCGCCGCCTTTGCCCCGTGACCGGTTTCCGTCGTCCTTCGCTGAGACGGAACCCACTGACAACAACGCCGAACCGGTGCCGTGACAGTCGCGGGTCGACCACAGCCGAGGCGGCCCTGTGACCAGAGCGGTCGTGCATTGTGGTAGGTCGAAACATCACGGCGCAGCGGCCGTCGCGGCACACAGTATCAGGCACCGCGACCTGGAGCGCTACCGGAAGATTCGCCCGGCGAACCCTCGGGCGGGGGGTTTCAGTAGGATGCCGGCGGCGTCTGTTCCGGTTTCCGACCGAGTGCGCCGCCACGGCCTCCTGACCAGGTTGCCGATCACCCCCGGAGCCGCAGATGACCACCCGCCGCAGCCTGCTCGCCATCGCCGGCGGCATGCTGCTGGCCGGCGACTCCCCGCGGCCGGAGGCCACCATCCTGCCCGGCCCGTCGGGAGGGGACGACACCGCCGCGCTCAACACCGCCCTCCGCACCGGCGCGGGTGGCCTCGTCCGGGCACCCCGAGGCGCCGACTACCAGGTCAGCGCCCCGCTCGTGGTGCACAGCGGCACGACGCTGTTCATGTCCGAGTGCACGGTCACCCTGACGGCCGGTAGCGGCTGCAACCTCCTCACCAACGCGGCGGTCTCCGGCGGCGGTCGGGACCGGGACATCACGGTCGTCGGCGGCACCTGGGTCCGCGCCGACCGCGTCGGTGGCACCGGCCCCGACCTGCACACACTGCGGTTCCGGCGGGTGGACCACCTCGTGCTCAAGGGCTTGGCGGTGGAGACCTCCGGCGACAAGTACGCCATCTCCCTCGGCGACGTCACCGACGCCACCGTCAGCCGCATCCGGTTGAAGGTGCAGTCCGACGGCGTACACATCCAGGGGCCGGCGGCGCGGACCCGGGTCACCACGATCCGGGGGTCGACGGGCGACGACACGGTCGCCATCACCCCCCGCGACTGGCAGGCCTACGACGACGTCTCGGGACCGGTCACCGACACGGTCATCGAGGACATCGACGTGACCTCGGCCGCGGCGCTGGTCAAGGTGCTCGGCGGATCGCCGGAGACCGCGGTCCTCCGCACCACCGTCCGCGGCGTCGGCGGCCGCGCCCGCAACAACGTCGTCTGGATCGGCGACGACACCGCCGAATGGCGTACCACCGGCGGCCACGTCGACGATCTGGTCGTCGAGCAGGTCCGCGCGGCCACCGTCCCCGGCCGGCACGTCGTGTACGTGAACGGCTCGAACGTCGGTCGCGTCCACATCCGGGGGCTGACCTTCGCCGACCCGGGCGCGGACGGGGCGGTGGTGCGGGTCTCGCCGAGGACCGCCGCGACCGTCGCGGAGTTGACCGTCGAGGGCGTCGATGTTGCTCACCTCGGCGCCGGGCCGGTCGTGGGCATCGATCCCGCGGCACGGGTGCAGCGGCTGCGGGTGGACCGGCTGACCGTCGCCGCATCCGCTGCCGGCGCCACGCTCCTGCAGGTCGCCGGCGCGGTGGACGACCTGACCGTACGGGCGGTCAGCGCCGCGATGCCCGGCGACAGCTTCCTCCTGGAGCTGCCCCGATGGGCGGCGAACGCCGCGGTGCGGCAGGCGAGCGTGTCGGATACGGGTGTCGCCGGCCGAGGTGGCGGCCTGGTCGCCGCCACGGCGGCGACGCACACGCTTCCCCGGCTGGCCTTCACCAATGTGCGGACGGCGGGGAAGGCGTGGCTGGCCGACCTGAACACCCGGACCGAGTTGCTGCTGTCGCGCGTCACCGTCGACGACACCACCGGTGGGGTCGCGAAGGTGCGCGGCTCGGGCGCGGCCGTGGTCCGTGGCAACACCCTGCGGACCGCCCCGGGTGCGCAGGGGGTGGCGGTCGGCTCCGGCGGCTCGGTGACCTCGTACGTGCTGGACCTGGCCGTCGACGTCAGCCGGCTCGTCCGCGCCGAGGGCAGCTCGGCCACGAACACGAACGCCCGGCTGTCGTGCGGGACCGGACCGGTGGTGTGCGCCGGTCTGACCTGGCAGAACCTGCAGACCGGCGCCACCTGGTGACCGGCGGCGCCGGCGGACTCAGAGGGCCTTGCGGGACAGCACGCGCTTGAGGTCCGCCATGGTGAGTGCCCGCGAGACCAGCACCGCCGCGCCGAACATGCCGCCGGCCAGCGCCGCCTCGATCGGCCACGGGAGCCGGACCAGCCACAGCACGAGGATCGTGGCGGCTCCGGCGGCGAACACGCTCGCCACCTCGCGTACGGGCAGCCGCGACGTCATCGCCCGGGCGGCCAGCAGGCAGGTCGCGAGGCCGATGACCAGCTCGGTGCCGGCCGCGACCGCCGCCGCGCCCGTCGCTCCCCAGCGGGCGCACGCCCAGAACTGGGCCGCGAGGTTGACCACCGCCACCGACACGGTCAGCACCGCGATCGGCCGGACGAGGCCGAGCGCCGAACAGATCGTCGTGCCGACGTAGCCGAGGGTGACGCCGACGAAGGCCACGGCGAGCAGGATCAGCGGCGTGACCGCCGGGCCGAAGTCATCGCCGTAGAGGTAGGCGACGAGGGCGGGAGCGAGCGCGATCAGCAGGACCGCCGTGCCGGCGCCGATCACCACACCGGTCCGCGTGGCCAGGCTGAAGATCAGGCTTCGGCGGTGGGGGTCCATGGACATGCTGGTCGCCACGATCGGCAGCAGCGGAGCCACCAGCATGGCCGGGCCGAGCTGGGCGACGTCCAGGAACTTGTAGGCGGCCGAGTAGTAGCCCACCTCGGCGGCGCCCTGGAGGTGGAACAGGATCACCGAGCCGAGGCGGTAGTAGGCCATGACCGCGAGCGAACTGATCGCGAGCGGCCAGCTCAGCGCGAAGATCCGCCCCGCCTCCGTCCAGGACGGCCGGCCGAGGGGCACCAGCCTCCGGTTGATCAGTACGCCGATGCCGGTCTGCAGGGTGACGACGGCGACGAAGAACCAGGCGAGCAGGACCAGGTCGCCGCCGGTACGCGCGATGACGACGACCGCGACCAGCCAGAGGACGCCCTGGACGAGAGCGAGGATGGCCGACACCTCGGGGCGGAAACGGGCGGTCGCCCCGGCGGTGAGGATGGACGCCGCGGACAGCGGCGTCGCGATCGCGACGACGCTGACGACCGCGCTGGACTCGCCGAACAGTCCCTGGGCGGCCGCGACGAGCAGGCCGACGGTCGCGGCCAGCGCCACCGACGTACGGATGAACAGGCCGGTGCTCAGGATGCGGCCGGCGAAAGCATTCTCCCGCGCGATCCGAGAGCTCACCGTGATCGTGGTGCCCATGTCGGCGACCTGCGCCGCCGCCGTACCGAGAGTGAGGGCGAGGGCGAAGACGCCGTACCCGTCCGGGTTGAGGTAGCGGGCGAGCACGGACGTGGTCGCCATGCCGACGACCATGCCCAGCAGCCGGAGCCCGAGGGAGAGGGCGGTGGCCTTGCTGAGCCCACGCGCCGAACGTGAGCCGTCCCCCGTACCAGCCGTCCCGCCGGTCGGGCCCGGATCCGCCGGAACGACGGGCAGCACCATGGTGTCCTGGTCCGCCGTGCCGGCCGCTTGGCCGGCCGCGCCTCGGCCGGCCGGGACAACGGGCAGCACCATGGTGTCCTGGTCCCCCGGCTCGGTCGGCCGTCCAGGCCAGGTCACCGGAGGCACTCCCCGAAGATCTGTTCGTACGCGTCCACCCAGGTATCGCGGCCGTGCCGCTGCTCGACGTACGCGACGCCGCTGCCCCGCAGGTCCAGGAGAGCCGCCGCCTTGTCGGGCGTCAGCTCCGCCGGATCGCCGATCACCAGACCACCGCAGCGGGGCACCAGCTCGGTGCCGGGATCGCCGTGGAACGCCACGACCGGCAGTCCCCCGGCGGCGGCCTCGAGGACACAGGTGGGCGTGCCGTCGGTCTCCGCGCCGCAGTAGATGTAGAAGTCAGCGGCCGCGAGGAGGTCGGGCACGTCGTCCCGGTGACCCGTGAAGTGCACGTCGGCGCTGCCGGCGCTGATCCGCTCCAGCCGCTCCCGGTCCGGCCCGTCGCCGACGACGACCAGGGCGCTGCCGCTGGCGAGCGCCGCCGCGATCGCCCGGTCGTGGCGCTTGGCGCCGTGCAGCCGCGCGGCGAGGATCGCGACCCGCCGGTCCTGGAACCGGCTCGGGAGCAGGCGCTCCCGCACCGCCGCCCGCGTCGCGGCCGGCGGGGCGGCGTAGCGCCGGGTGTCGATCGCGTTGGGCACCACGACGAGCTTGTCCCGCCCGACCACCGGTTCGAGGTCGTCGGCCACGGCCTCGCTGACGCAGACCACCCGGGAGACGTGCTCGGCGGCGCGCGCGTAGCCCGCGAGGAGCAGCCGACCGGCGGCCCCGCCCATCCACCGCCCGTGCTCGGTCCAGACCACCGGCGCACGGCGGGACAGGGGGGCGGTCAGGGCGATCTGTTCCCGCTTGAACTGCATGTAGTAGAGCGAGGAGTCGCCGATCTCCTGGGTCCGACGCCGCTCCAGGGGCACCCGCAGGATTCCGGAGGCCATCGTCCGGCGCGACCACTTCGGCCCGAGCGCGATCTCCCGCCGGTCGAGGCCGTGCTCCTCCCAGCCCGGGCACCGGCCGTACAGGCGGACGTCGTGGCCACGCTGCCGCATCCCCTGCCCGAGCGCGACGGTGTGCGCCTCGGCGCCGCCGGCGGTGTCCGAGACGGAGACCATCGTGACGGTCAACGTGGACAAGGTGGTCCTCACTTCTGGGCCTCGATCCGGCTCTGCTGGGCGACGGCGTACTCCTGGAGGAAGCGGCCGGCGGCGTCCGCCGTGTCGAGCGGCTTCGCGCCGGTCTCGTACGCGGCCACGACGGCGTCCCGTACCGCTGCGACGCTGGTGTCCCGGGCGACGGCGGTGGCCAGTTCCCCCAGACCGCCGCACGGCACCACGGCGGTCGGCACACCCAGCCGGGCCGCCACCGCCAGGACGCCGGACTGGCTGGCGATCTCGTACGGCGCGACGACGACGTCGGCGGCCGCGACCAGCGCGGTGAACTCGTCGACGTCCAGGTAGCGGTAGGCGGTCGTGACCGCCGCCCCGGTCTGTGCGATCAGCGCATCCACCTGCCGGCCCGGCCCGAGATCCTCGCCGACCACCGCGCCCCGCCAGCCAGGCAGCTCCGCCAGCGCCCGGACGAACAGCTCCGGGTTCTTGTCGGCCCGGACCTGACCGGGAAGGAGGGCGAGCCGACCCCCGTCCGGCGTCAGCTCGGCACGCCAGCGCTCGACCAGGGCCGGGTCGGCGGGCGGGGTCCACTGCACCAGGGGGACCCGGGCGACGTTCGCCACCCCCCGGTCGAGCAGCTTCTGCCGGTCGGCCTCCGAGTAGACGAGGACCCGGTCGGAGTCCTCGAGCGCGCTGCGCAGCGCCCGGCCGCCACCCGGGGCGTTCGACCGGACGAACGTGTTGTGCGGGCTGGCGACGACGGTCGCGGCGCGGCGCCGGGCCACCGAGACCAGTTCCGGGGTCAGCGCGAACATGCCCTGGATGTGGACGACGTCCTGCGCGTCGATCGCCCGGTGCAGGTGCGGCAGCGTCCGGAGGACATACCGCGCGGACGTCCTCGCCTGCCGGACGACCCGGTTGGCCGAGGCGCGGTGCCAGGTGACGCACCGGCACAGGCGCACCGAGGCGGGTGCCGCGTCGCAGTCGTCGGCGGTGTGGACGACCACGTCCACGCCGAGGTCCGCCAGGCCGGCGGCGACCTCGACGGAGTGGTTGAAGACCCCGCCCCGGCCGCCCGACTCGATGAGGTGGACGCGCCGGATCACGACGCCGCCTCCCGGCCGGCGAGGCCCGCCACGGAGTCGACCACCGCGCCGATCGTCCGGGACCAGCCGAGCGACTCGCAGCGCTGCCACCCGGTGTGCTCCCGGGCGTGCCGTGCGGGCAGGTTCCGCAGCGCGTCGACGACCGCCTTCGCGAAGGAGTGCGGCTCGTCGCCCACCCAGTAGGCGTCGGCGTCCCGCACGGCGTCCGGGAGGCCCTGGGCGGCGAACGGGCTCATCACGACGGACCGCCCCCGCGACATCGACTCGGTCAGCTTGAGCTGCGAGCCACCGCCGGTGGTGGCGGGCGCGACGGTCACCGCGGCGCCGGCGTAGGCCTCCGACACGTCGTCGAGCGTGCCGAGGACGGTCACCCCGGGGACCCCGTCGAACTCCGGGGCCAGCGCCTCGCTCCGCCGGCCGGCGATCACGAGCCGGGCCTCGGGGGACTCGGCGCGGACGAGGGGCCAGACGTCCCGCACCAGGGTCCGCAGCGCCAGCACGTTCGGCTCGTAGTCGTACGACGCCAGTGCGAGGACGTACCCGTCCGGCGGCGACGGGTGGTAGGGCCAGATGTCCACCCCGTTGGGGGCGAGGACGACGTCGCGGGTCCACCCGCGCAGCACGTCCAGGTCCGGCTGGGAGAGCGCGACGCAGAGGGCGGCGCGGGCGGCGACCCGGGGCTCCCAGAAGCCGGCCTTGGTCGCCTCGGCGCGGCGGGCCATCCGTTGCCACCCCTGAGCCGACGTCACCAGCGTCTGGAGGCGGCGGCTCTCGATGTTGGCGAACTCGACGATGTGCGGCACGAGCCGGGACGCCGGGGGCGCCCAGGCCGCCAGGTAGGAGTGGGACCAGTACACCGCGTCGGGCCGGAACTCGGCGCAGAGCGCGTCGAGGGAGTCGGCGACCGGCACCATGTAGTGCCCGCCCAGGTGGGGCCGGCCGGACGCCCGGGTGCGCACCGCCGACGGCGGTGACCAGGGCAGCGGGCGGGTCTCGACCGGCGGGTCCGGCTGCCGCCTGCCGTGGTCGGGGAACGTGACCAGCACCTCGACGTGACGGCTCAGCGCCTCGGCCACCCGGGCGGTACGGATACGCCCGCCGTGCTGCGCCGGCCAGGGCGGTTCGACGCTGACCACCAGGACGCGGCTCATGCCGGCACTCCGCCGGCATGGAACACCGGGGCGCCGAACCTGATGATTCGCTCGCTCTGCTCGCTCATGCCCGAACCATCCGACACCCCCGTGTGCGACCGCGACGCGGTCGGCGATCGTTGCTCATGGCCCGCTATCGTCCACGGGCCAGTTCGGTCTCCAGCAGCGTGCGCAGCACCGCGCCACGGCCCTCCCAGCCGTGCTCCGCCGCGCTCGTCATCCGGTCGGTCACGACGGTGTCGGTGACGGGCTGGAGAAGGTCCACCAGACGGGCCGCGAAGTCGTCGGCCCCGGCCACCGTCACGTGGGCGTTGGTGCGCGCCAGCTCGGTCACCGACGGAAGCCCGGTGCTCAGCACCGCCAGGCCCGACGACAGGTACTCGAAGCACTTCAACGGACTGACACCCCGGGTGTAGTCGTTGATCGCGTACGGGATGAGCCCCACCGCGCAGGTGCCGGCGACCTCGGCGAGCTGCGCGGGCGTGAGGACGCCCAGGTGGCGGGCCCCGAGCTCCTCGAGACGCCGCAGTTCCGCGTCGAAGCTGCCCCCACCGGCCGCGAGCGGGCCGGCCAGCAGCAGCTCACCCCGCCCCCGAAGGGCGGTGGCGACCGACTCGAGGAGGCGCATGTCGAGCTTGTGAACGGTGAGGTTCCCGGAGAAGAGAACGGCGGGGCGGCGCTCGGCCGCCGGCCTGCTCGCCGCCGTGAAGACCGACACGTCCGCCACGTTCGGCAGGAGTTCGATCCGGGGGAAGCCGGCGGCGGCGAGGTGCTCCTGGACCGCCTTGCTGGTGGCGATGGCCACGGCGGTGCGCGACGACAGGGACCGCTCGCCACGGCCCACGGCGACGCCGTCCACGCCGGGGAAGGTCGCCAGCAGGTCCACGCAGTGGTAGATGACGACGTCCGACGAGGCCTCCAGGCCGTACGTGACCGGCGTGAACGTCCAGAGCACGCGCGGACGTGGGCTCTCGAGCCAGTCGCTGGTGGCGCGCCGGAGCAGGGCCCGGTTGATCGGGAACGTCGGCGTCCGGTGCACGGGCAGCACGAGCGGCGACACGATCTCCGCCCCGGCCGGGCGGGGCCGGTGAGCGGGGCTCTCCTCCCGCTCGCCCAACGCCCTCCGCACCCGCGAGGCCATCCGGACGACGTCGTCCCGCCGGAGCTTGGGCCGTCGCAGGCCCAGTGACTCGACGAACGTCACCTTCGTGGCACGGGCGAGCTCCCGCGCGACGTAGTGCTGGTTCGTCGCGATCGGGGAGTCCCACTCGGCCGTTCCCAACATCAGCACGTTCGCCACCGGAACGTCACTGAGTCGGGCATGCTCCGGCACTGACGCCGTCACCATAAAGTCATCTCCAGCTCGCAGTGCTCTGAGCCCGGCGCAAGATTAAGGGAGTCGACAGGCGAAGCCAATACCGGGGCTGCGGCCGCCTGCGGGGGTGCTCCGGTCGGCTACGCCTCGTCGGCCAACCAGGCGGCGATGTTCGCCTGGAAGGCGTGCGGGGTGAACCGTTGGGCGTTGGTCATGGTCGCCGACACGGGCAGGTGCGCGGCACGCCGGATGGGGTCCACGTACGCGGCCGGGTCGGTGGCGTTGAGCAGGAAGCCGGTCTCGCCCGTCACGACGGTCTCCAGCAGCCCGCCGCGGGCCCAGCCCACGACCGGCGTGCCGCAGGCCTGCGCCTCCACCGGGATCATGCCGAAGTCCTCGAGCGCCGGGTAGAGCAGCGCGATCGCGCCCCAGTACAACTCGCGGAGCCGCTCCGTCGACGGCCGGAACTCGAACTCGACCGGCACGTCGACGCGGGCGGCGAGGCGGCGCAGGTTCTCCTCCTCCGGCCCTCCGCCGGCGATCACCAGCGGCAGGCGGGCCGCCGCGGCGATCTCGATCATCAGGTCGAAGTTCTTGTACGGGATCCAGCGGCCGACGCCCAGCAGGTAGCGGCGGTCCTGGTTGCGTACTTCCGGCGGGGCCGCCCCGAAGTAGTCCACCTCCACCGGCGGGTTGATCACCCGGGCGTCGCGCCCCCAGAAGCGGCGGATCCGTGCCTGCACCTCGAGGGAGTTCGCCGCGTAGCTGTGGACGTGCCGGCTCAGCCGCTTGTCCCCGGCCTGGAGCACGGCGCGCATCGGCGCGAGCATGGCGTTCGCGCCCCGCTGGTCCAGGTCGGGGCTCCACACGTATCGGGCGGGCGAGTGCACGTAGCTCAGGTGGCGGGTCTGCTCCGGGTCGCCGATCTTGACGGTGTGCGCGAACGCGTGACTCGACGAGATGACGAAGTCGTACTTCTTGCGGGTGAGCGTCCGCCAGGTCAGCGGCATGAGCGGGAGCGCGAGGGCCTTGCTGCGCCGCAGCGGGGTCTTCGCCATCCAGGATTCGTGGATCTCCTGGTCCACCGTCGCGTCGTCGTCCTTCCAGAGGACGAAACGGTCGGCGTGCGGCACGACCTCGGCCATGCTCAGGAAGACCTGCTCGGAACCGCCGGTGGCGCCGAACCACTCGTGGATCAGCGCGACGGAGTGGTCGGCGAGGGGCCGGAGCGCGGCATCGGGTGTGGACGAGGTGAGACTCATCGGCTTTCCCCCACGCAACCGGATCGCCCGGTCACGGTAGCTGGAACAGGAATTCAGGACGGACGGTGGCGTCCTCTGTGGACGTGCTCAGAAGACGACGACGTCCCGGATGTAGCTGGCGAAGCGGCGCAACTGGTAGGCCTCCGGCACGGGCGAGGTCATCCGCACCACGACCTGACGGTTGACCAGCCCGGCTTCGCCGTTGCGGAAGTAGGCGACGACGACCAGGCCGTGCCGCTTCTCGCCGTCGACCTCGATGATCTGCTCGGCGTAGCTGGCGTACTGGCCGCTGCGGATCCACTGTGCGCCCCAGGCCTCCTCGACCGCGCGCATGGCGTTCTGCCACTGGTCGTTGCACGGCTCGGGGCAGGTCCGCACGATCAACTCGCCGCCGGTCATCTGGTTGCCCGACGCCGAGTTGCCGCAGTTGTACTTGACGTACCCGTCGGCACGGGCGGCGAGCGTGCACTTCCAGTCCGTCGGAACCTTGACCGGGAAGCCGACCCCCTCGAGGTCGGTGAGCGTCAGCACCCGGTCCCGCTCGGTGAACCTCGGCCACTGCGTCGGCCAGGCGCCGGGCTTCGGCGGCTCGATACCGGGCGACTGGGGCGGTGCCGTCGGCACCGGCGGCGGCACCGGGTTGTTGCTGGACGCCACCGGCGGCGTGGGGTCGTCGTCCGAGCCCGACCAGAGGGCCACGCCACCGGCGCTCGCGAGCACCACCAGGACCAGCGCGGCGACCCCGATCCAGAGCCCGATCGGCCGGCGGGGTCGCTCGGAGGGCGTGATGCGGCGGACGGGCGAGGCGAACGGGTCGCGGGGCGGGACGTCAGCCGGCGAGGTGTGTGGGACCGGGCTGCGCGGGGCCGCGTCCGGCGCCGCGGGCGAGGCCGGAGCACCCGAGATCGGGTGCGGGGCCGCCGACACCGGCTGGCCGGGGATCGGGTTGGCCTGCACCGCCCACGGCGCCTGCGCCATTCCGGGCGCGGACTCGGGCGCGCCGGACACGGGCTGCGGCGGGGCGGAGGTCGGCGACACGGCCGTCGGGGTCGGGGTGTACTCCACGCCGAGGGCCCGGAAGAGCCTCTCCGCGCCCGGGCCCGCCTCGGCCGGGTAGGCCACCCACGGCGCGTCGGCCGCGAAGTCGGCGTACGTGTAGGGCAAGCCGTCCGGGGCCTGCGACAGCGAATTCGCGACACCGGCGAAGGCCTCGCGCCAGCCGGGAGAGGCGGCCACGGCGGCGTCCAGCACCGCCACGGTCACGAAGCGGCCCTGGTCGTCGATGGCCGCCCACGCCTTTCCCACCGGAGACCCGCCCAGCGCGTGGGTGAACCTGTAGGGGCCTTCCGGCTGCATGCGCACTCCTCCGTTGAACCGCCGTGCGGATAGTACCGACCAGCGCCCAGCCCGGCCCGCCCCGGCCGGCCCCACGTCCGGACCGGACCGCCGGTTGCTCGTGAAAGTTTTCATGCATAGAGTCAGCTCATGAATGAAGGAACTGTGGTGGCGCCCGAGGACCGGGTGCTGGACCTGTTCCAGGGGGTCCGGCTCACCCCCACCCAGCGCCGGATCGCGCACTGTCTCGTGCAGCACGGTCCGGCCGTGGCGTACCTGTCGGCCGCCGAGGTCGCCGAACTGGCCGGGGTCAGCCAGCCGTCGGTCACGCGGTTCGCGATCGCGCTCGGCCACGACGGCTACCCCGCCCTGCGCCGCCGCCTCCGCGAGCTGACCGTCGGCTCGGCCGGCGGACGCGGGGACGCGGGCAACGAACTCCAGCAGGCGGTACGCGCCGAGATCGGCAACCTGGACCGGCTCGCCGGCCAGCTCGCCGACCGGGACCGGATCGCCGAGACCGGGCGGCTGCTCGCCGCGAGCCGCCCGCTGCCGGTGCTCGGCCTGCGCGCCGCCGCACCCCTCGCCGCGTACTTCGCGTACTTCGCGGCGAAGGTGCACCCGGACGTGCGGGTGCTCGACGACGGCGGCAGCCTGCTCACCGACCGCCTGGAGCAGGCCGCCGCGGCCGGGGCGCGCGCCCTGCTCGCCTTCGTGCTCCCCCGCTACCCCCGCGAGACGCTGGACGCCCTGCGCGACGCCCGGGACGCCGGCCTGACCGTCGTCGCCATCACCGACTCACCGGTCAGCCCGGCCGCCGAGCACGCCGACGTGGTGCTCCCGGCCGCCGTCGGCGCCCAGCTCGTGTTCGACCTGCACACCGCCCCGATGACCCTGGCCATGGTGCTGCTCCAGGCGATCTGCGACGCCGCACCCGCCGACACCCAACGCCGGCTGGAGGCGTTCGAAGCCTCCGCCGCCCGTCGTCAGTTGTTCCTCGGTTAGGAGGAGGTACCCATGACGCAGCCCGTCCGCGCCGCGCGCGGCACCGAGCGCACCGCCCGTGGTTGGCCGCAGGAGGCCGCGCTACGGATGCTGATGAACAACCTCGACCCGGAGGTGGCGGAGCGTCCCGAGGACCTGGTGGTCTACGGGGGCACCGGGAAGGCCGCGCGGGACTGGCCGTCGTACCACGCCCTGGTGCGGACGCTGACCGACCTGCGCGACGACGAGACGATGCTGGTGCAGTCCGGCCGGCCGGTCGGGGTCATGCGCACCCACGAGTGGGCGCCGCGGGTGCTGCTGGCCAACTCGAACCTGGTGGGCGACTGGGCCACCTGGCCGGAGTTCCGCCGCCTCGAACAGCTCGGCCTGACGATGTACGGGCAGATGACCGCCGGGTCCTGGATCTACATCGGCACGCAGGGCATCCTCCAGGGCACGTACGAGACGTTCGCGGCGGTGGCCGAGAAGCGCTTCGGCGGCTCGCTGGCCGGGACGCTGACGCTGACCGGCGGCTGCGGCGGGATGGGCGGGGCGCAGCCCCTCGCCGTCACCATGAACGGCGGCGCCTGCCTGATCGTCGACGTGGACCGCACCCGGCTGGAGCGCCGGGCGCACGACCGCTACCTGGACGAGATCGCCGACTCCCTCGACGACGCGGTGGAGCGGGCGCTGGCCGCGAAGCGGGACCGCAGGGCGCTGAGCGTCGGCGTGGTCGGCAACGCCGCCACCGTCTTCCCGGAGCTGCTCCGGCGCGGCGTCGCGATCGACATCGTCACCGACCAGACCAGCGCCCACGACCCGCTGTCGTACCTGCCGGAGGGGGTCGAGCCGGCCGACGCGCGGGACTACGCGGCGGCCAAGCCGGCCGAGTTCACCGACCGGGCCCGCGCCTCGATGGCGAAGCACGTCGAGGCGATGGTCGGCTTCCTGGACTCCGGCGCCGAGGTCTTCGACTACGGCAACTCGATCCGGGGCGAGGCGAAGCTCGGCGGCTACGAGCGGGCCTTCGACTTCCCCGGCTTCGTGCCCGCGTACATCCGGCCGCTGTTCTGCGAGGGCAAGGGCCCGTTCCGGTGGGCCGCGCTCTCCGGCGACCCCGCCGACATCGCCGCCACCGATCGGGCGATCCTCGACCTGTTCCCGGAGAACGAGTCGCTGGCCCGGTGGATCCGGATGGCCGGCGAACGGGTGGCCTTCCAGGGCCTGCCGGCGCGCATCTGCTGGCTGGGGTACGGCGAGCGGGACAAGGCCGGCGTGCGGTTCAACGAGATGGTCGCCTCCGGTGAGCTCTCCGCGCCGGTGGTGATCGGCCGGGACCACCTGGACTGCGGCAGCGTCGCCAGCCCGTACCGGGAGACCGAGGCGATGGCTGACGGCTCCGACGCGATCGCCGACTGGCCGCTGCTCAACGCGCTGGTCAACACCGCCAGTGGGGCGTCCTGGGTGTCCATCCACCACGGCGGCGGCGTCGGGATCGGCCGGTCCATCCACGCCGGCCAGGTCTGCGTCGCCGACGGCAGCGCCCTCGCCGGCCAGAAGATCGAGCGGGTGCTCACCAACGACCCGGCGATGGGCGTGATCCGGCACGTGGACGCCGGCTATGACGACGCCCGCGAGGTCGCCGAGCGCACCGGCGTCCGCGTGCCGATGGCCGAGGCGTAAGGAAGGGCCCCTTGTTAACGCATTCGGTAGTAAAAGGGTCCCTTCCTAACCGGTTCCGGGAGCTGTGGGACGAGATCGCGCCGGTCGGGCGGGACGACCGCAGCGGCGGGTACCTGCGCTACGCGCTGACCGAACCGGAGCTGCGGCTGCGCGAGTGGTTCCGCGCGCAGGCCGAGCGGCGCGGCATGCCGGTGACCGACGACGGCAACGGCAACCTGTTCGCCTGGTGGGGTGACCCGGAGGCCGGGGACGCGGTGCTAACCGGCAGCCACTTCGACTCGGTGCCGCACGGCGGGGCGTACGACGGGCCGCTCGGCATCGTCAGCGCGTTCCTCGCGGTGGACGAGTTGCGCGCGGCGGGCGTCACGCCGGCCCGGCCGGTCGCGGTGGCCGCGTTCGTCGAGGAGGAGGGGGCGCGGTTCGGCGTACCCTGCCTGGGGTCGCGGCTGCTCACCGGCGCGCTGGCGGCCGACCGCGCGGCCGGCCTGCGCGACGCGGCCGGGGTGAGCTTCGCCGAGGCGCTGGGTGCCCGGCCGGCGGGCGCCCGGCCGGAGCTGCTGGGCCGCTTCGCGGCCTTCGTCGAGCTGCACGTCGAGCAGGGCCGCGCGCTGGTCGAGCAGGACGTGCCGGTCGCGGTCGCCAGCGCGATCTGGCCGCACGGCCGCTGGCGCTTCGACTTCACCGGCGAGGGCAACCACGCAGGTACGACCCGGATGGCCGACCGCCGCGACCCCATGCTCACGTACGCCTTCACGGTGCTCGCCGCGAACAAGGAGGCCCGGCTGCGCGGGGCGCACGCCACCGTGGGCCGGGTGGCGGTGGAGCCGAACGCCACCAACGCGATCCCGTCGAGGGTGACCGGCTGGCTGGACGCCCGTGCGGCCGAGCCGGAGACCCTCGCCGGGCTGGTCGAGGCCGTCCACGGCAAGGTCGCCGAGCGGGCCCGGCGCGACGGCACCGAGGTGGCGCTGACCGAGGAGTCGGCGACGCCGCTGGTCGCGTTCGACGGCGGGCTGGCCGGCCGGCTCGCGACGCTGCTCGACGCGCCGGTGCTGCCCACCGGGGCCGGTCACGACGCGGGGGTGCTCGCCGGGCACCTCCCCACCGCGATGCTCTTCGTGCGCAACCCGACCGGTGTCTCGCACTCCCCCGCCGAGTCGGCCAGCGACGACGACTGCGCCGCCGGGGTGACCGCGCTGGCGCGCGTGCTGGAGGAGCTGACATGACCCGGTGGCTCGCCGAGTACGCCTGGCTGCCCGACCACGCCGAGCCGACGCCCGACGTCCTGATCGAGACCGACGGCGGACGGATCACGGGCGTGATCCCCCTGACCGCCGGGAGCCGGCCGCCCGCCGGGGTCGAGGTGCTGACCGACGCGGTACGCCTGCCCGGGCTCACCCTGCCGGGGCTGGCCAACGCGCACTCGCACGCGTTCCACCGCGCCCTGCGCGGGCGTACCCACAACGGGCGGGGCGACTTCTGGACCTGGCGCGACGTCATGTACACCGTCGCGGCCCGCCTCGATCCCGACTCGTACCTGGCCCTGGCCCGGGCCGCCTACGCCGAGATGGCGCTGGCCGGGATCACCTGCGTGGGCGAGTTCCACTACCTGCACCACGGGCCGGGCGGCAAACCCTACGACGACCCGAACGCCATGAGCGCGGCGCTGGTCGAGGCGGCCGCGCACGCCGGCATCCGGCTCACGCTGCTGGACACCGCGTACCTGACCGCGACAGTGGACGGGCAGCCGCTGGTCGGGCCGCAGCGACGGTTCGGCGACGGCGACGCGCTGCGCTGGGTTCGGCGGGTGGACGCGTTCGCGCCGGACGGCGGCCACGCGCGGGTCGGCGCGGCGATCCACTCGGTCCGCGCGGTGCCGGCCGACCAACTGGCCACCGTGGCCGGTTGGGCGGACCGCCGGGGCGCGCCGCTGCACGTGCACCTCTCCGAGCAGCCGGCCGAGAACGATGCCTGCCGGGCCGTGCACGGCTGCTCACCGACCCGCCTCCTGGCCGAGCACGGGGTCCTCGGCGGGCACACCACCGCCGTCCACGCCACCCATCCCACCAGTGCCGACATCACGCTGCTCGGGGACAGCCGGACCGGGATCTGCCTCTGCCCCACCACCGAACGGGACCTCGCCGACGGCATCGGGCCGGCACGCCGGATGGCCGAGGCGGGCAGCCCGCTCAGCCTCGGCAGCGACAGCCACGCGGTGGTCGACCTCTTCGAGGAGGCGCGCGCCGTGGAGCTGGACGAACGGCTGCGCACCCGCAAGCGCGGTCACTTCGCCGCCGCCGACCTGGTCACCGCCGCCACCGTCGCCGGGCACGCCGCGCTCGGCTGGGGCGACGCCGGCCGGCTGTCCGTCGGCGACCGGGCCGACCTGGTGACCGTACGACTCGACAGCGCCCGCACCGCTGGCGTACCGCCGGTGGGGGCGTTCTTCGCGGCGAGCGCGGCCGACGTCGCCCAGGTCGTGGTGGACGGCCGGGTCGTGGTGCGCGACGGCCGGCACCTGACCGTGGACGTGCCCACCGAGCTGCGCACCGCCATCGGGGAGGTGACGTCGTGAGCAGTCTGCTGGTGGACAACATCGGGGAGCTGGTCACCAACTCCGAGGGCGGCGCCGGGCCGCTGGGTGTCCGCCGGAACGCCGCGCTGCTGGTCGAGGACGGCCTCGTCGCCTGGGTCGGCCCGGCCCGGGACGCGCCGGCCGCCGACCGGCGGATCGACGCCGAGGGGGCGGCCGTGCTGCCCGGCTTCGTGGACAGCCACGCGCACCTGGTCTTCGCCGGGGACCGGGCCGCCGAGTTCGCCGCCCGGATGGCCGGCGAGCCGTACACCGGGGGCGGCATCCGCACCACGGTCGGCGCGACCCGCGCCGCCACCGACGACGAGCTGCGGGCCACCGTGCGCCGGCTGCGCGACGAGGCGCTGCGGCAGGGCACCACCACCATCGAGATCAAGAGCGGGTACGGCCTCACCGTCGCCGACGAGGCCCGCTCGCTGCGGATCGCCGCCGAGGTGAGCGAGGAGACCACGTTCCTCGGGGCGCACGTCGTCCCGGCCGAGTACGCCGACCGCCCCGACGACTACGTGGGCCTGGTGTGCGGGCCGATGCTCGCCGCGGCGGCACCGTACGCCCGCTGGATCGACGTCTTCTGCGAGCGGGGCGCCTTCGACGTGGACCACGCCCGGGCGATCCTCGCCTGCGGGCAGGCGGTCGGGCTGGGTGTGCGGGTGCACGCCAACCAACTCGGCCCCGGGCCGGGTGTGCAACTCGGCGTGGAACTCGGCGCGGCCAGCGTCGACCACTGCACCCACCTCACCGACGCCGACGTCGACGCGCTCGCCTCGACCCGGATCGACTGCATGTGCGCCGAGGGGCAGCACACCGCGACTGTCGCCACCCTGCTGCCGGGCGCCGAGTTCTCCACCCGGTCGCCGTACCCGGACGCCCGGCGGCTGCTCGACGCGGGCGTGACCGTCGCGCTGGCGACGGACTGCAACCCCGGCTCGTCGTACACGTCGTCGATGCCGTTCTGCATCGCGCTCGCCGTACGCGAGATGCGGATGACCCCGGCGGAGGCCGTCTGGGCCGCGACCGCCGGCGGGGCGGCGGCGCTGCGCCGCACCGACGTGGGCCGGCTGGCGCGGGGCGCGCGGGCCGACCTGATGATCCTCGACGCCCCCTCTTACCTGCACCTGGCCTACCGGCCGGGTGTTCCGCTGATCCGCCAGGTCCTGTGCAACGGAGTACCGCAATGTCGACCGTAGTGATCCAGCCCACCGGGGTCTCCCCCGCCGACGTGCTCGCCGTGGCCCGCGGTGCCGCCAAGGTCGTCCTCGACCCGGCGACGATCGACGCGATGGCCACCAGCCGGTCCATCGTGGACGGCATCGAGGCCGCCGGCCGGCCGGTCTACGGCGTCAGCACCGGCTTCGGGGCGCTCGCCAACACCTTCGTCGCGCCCGAGCGGCGCGCCGAACTCCAGCACGCGCTGATCCGCTCGCACGCCGCCGGCGTGGGCGCGCCCATGCCGCGCGAGGTCGTGCGGGCGATGATGCTGCTGCGCGTACGCTCCCTCGCGCTCGGCCGCTCCGGCGTCCGGCCGCTGGTCGCCGAGGCGCTGGTCGACCTGCTCAACCACGAGGTGACGCCGTGGGTGCCCGAGCACGGCTCGCTGGGTGCGTCCGGGGACCTGGCGCCGCTCGCGCACTGCGCCCTGGTGCTGCTGGGCGAGGGCTGGGTGCTCGGTTCGGCCGGTGAGCGGATCGAGGCCGCCGACGCGCTGCGCCGGGTCGGGCTGCGCCCGATCGAGCTGGCCGCCAAGGAGGGGCTGGCGCTGATCAACGGCACCGACGGCATGCTGGGCATGCTGCTGCTGGCGATCCACGACGCCGCGCACCTGTTCACCATGGCCGACGTCACCGCCGCCCTGGCCATCGAGGCGATGCTCGGCTCCGAGCGGCCCTTCCTGCCCGAGCTGCACGCCATCCGCCCGCACCCGGGGCAGGCCGACTCGGCGGCCAACATCCACCGGCTCCTCCAGAGCTCGGCGGTGATGGACTCGCACCGCGACGACCTGGCGCACGCGGTGCAGGACGCGTACTCGATGCGGTGCGCTCCCCAGGTCGCCGGCGCCGCCCGGGACACCCTCGACTTCGTGCGCCAGGTGGCCGGCCGGGAGCTGGTCTCGGTGGTGGACAACCCGGTGGTGCTGCCGGACGGCCGGGTCGAGTCGACGGGGAACTTCCACGGCGCGCCGCTGGGCTTCGCCGCGGACTTCCTGGCCGTCGCCGCGGCGGAGGTCGGCGCGATCGCCGAGCGGCGAGTGGACCGGCTGCTCGACGTGACCCGGTCCCGGGAGCTGCCCGCGTTCCTCTCCCCCGACGCCGGGGTGAACTCCGGGCTGATGATCGCCCAGTACACGGCCGCCGGGATCGTCGCGGAGAACCGCCGCCTGGCCGCGCCCGCCTCGGTGGACTCGCTGCCCACCAGCGGGATGCAGGAGGACCACGTGTCGATGGGCTGGGCGGCGACGAAGAAGCTGCGTACGGTCCTGGACAACCTGACCAGCCTGCTCGCGGTGGAACTGCTCGCCGCGGTGCGCGGCCTCCAACTGCGGGCGCCGCTGGAGCCGTCCCCGGCGGGTCGCGCCGCGATCGCCGCGCTCGGCCCGGTCGCCGGCGAGCCGGGCCCGGACGTGTTCCTCGCCCCGGTGATGGAGGCCGCCCGGGCGGTGGTGGCCAGCCCCGAGCTGCGCACCGCGATCGAACGCGAGGTGGGCACCCTCGCCTGACCGGGCGGAGTCACACCGGCCTCTTTCACGGAAAGAGTGGCTGTTCCGCGTCGAACAGCCACTCTTTCCCGGAAAGTGCGGGCGGGCGAGCCCCCGGGAGGTCAGGCCGGCGGGAGGATCTTGGCCACCAGTTTGGCCAGCTCGCGCAGCGCCTTGCCCCGGTGGCTGACCGCGTCCTTCTCCTCGGGCGTCAGCTCGGCGTTCGTGCGGTCCTGGCCGTCGCCCAGGAAGATCGGGTCGTAGCCGAAGCCGCCGTCGCCACGCGGCGCCCGCAGCAGGCGGCCGGACTGCCGGCCGTCGACCAGGTGCTCCTTGCCTCCGGGCAGCACCAGGGCCACCGTGCAGACGAACGAGGCGGCCCGGTGCTCGTCCGGCAGGTCGGCGATCTGGTCCAGCACGAGCTGGAGGTTGGCCTGGTCGTCACCGTGCCGCCCGGCCCAGCGGGCGCTGAAGACCCCCGGCATGCCGTTGAGGGCGTCCACGGCCAGCCCCGAGTCGTCCGCGATCGTCGGCAGGCCGGTGCGGCGGCACCCCTCGCGCGCCTTGATCAGCGCGTTCTCCCCGAAGGTGAGGCCGGTCTCCGGCAACTCCGGGTACGCCTCGACGTCGTCGAGGCCGAGCAGAGCCACCCGGTGGGCGCCCAGTGCGCCGTCGAGGATGCGCTGCAACTCGGTGAGCTTCTTGCGGTTCCGGGTGGCGAGCAGGACCTTGTTCATGAGAGCGCCTTCCGCTGGGCCTCGGCCAGTTCCACACAGCCGGCGACGGCCAGGTCGAGCAGGGCGTCCAGCTGCTCGCGGGCGAACACGCCCGCCTCGCCGGTGCCCTGCACCTCGACGAACTCCCCGGTGCCGGTGCAGACCACGTTCATGTCGACCTCGGCGGCCACGTCCTCGTCGTAGTTGAGGTCGAGCCGCGGCTCACCGGCGATGACGCCGACGCTGACCGCCGCCACCGAGCGGTGCATCACCGTCTCCGGCCGGCCGGCGAGGGACTTGCGGGCGGCCAGCCAGGTCACCGCGTCGTGCAGTGCCACGTACGCGCCGGTGATCGCGGCGGTGCGGGTGCCGCCGTCGGCCTGGAGCACGTCACAGTCGAGCACGATGGAGTTCTCGCCGAGCGCCTTGAGGTCGATGGACGCCCGCAGGCTGCGGCCGATCAGGCGGGAGATCTCGTGCGTCCGACCGCCGACCTTCCCCCTCACGCTCTCCCGGTCCGACCGGGTGTTGGTGGCGCGGGGCAGCATCGCGTACTCGGCGGTGACCCAGCCGAGCCCGGAGCCCTTGCGCCAGCGCGGCACCCCCTCGGTGACGCTCGCGGTGCACAGCACCCGGGTCGCACCGAACTCCACGAGCACGGAACCCTCCGGGTGTGTGCTCCAGCCTCGGGTCAGGGTCACCGGTCGGAGTTGGTCGGGCAGTCGCCCGTCAGGTCGCGCCATGCCTTGCACCCTATGTGGTGCCCTGATCGAAGCGCCCCGGGGTGTCCCGACCCGGCTCAGGCGGCCACCGGCACCGTACGGGTCGGCCCGCCGTGCAGCGCGTCGTGCGCCCGCAGGAAGCCGGCCACCGACGCCGGCCAGCCGAACTCCTCGGCCCGGGCGCGCGCCGCCCGCCGCCGCTCCGCCTCCGGCCGGGCGAGCAGCCGGCCCACCCCCTCGGCCAGCGACGCCGCCGAGCCGTACGCGGCGAGGCCGGCGGAGCCGACCACCTCCGGCAGGGCGCTGGCGGCGTTCACCACGACCGGGGTGCCGCAGGCCAGCGCCTCCAGCCCGGCCAGGCCGAAGGTCTCCACCGGGCCGGGCGCCAGCACCACGTCGGCGCTGGCGAGCAGGGCGGCGACCACCCCCCGGTCGGGCAGGAAGCCGGTGAACGCCACCGGCAGCCCCTCGGCGCGCCGGGCCAGCGCCGGCCGCAGCGGCCCGTCCCCCACCATCACGAGGACGGCGGGTACGCCGGCGCGACGCAGCTCGGCGAGCGCGTCCACGGCCAGTTCCGGCCGCTTCTCCACCGACATCCGGGCGCAGTGCACCAGCAGGACCTCGGTCGGATCCGCGTACCGCTCGCGCAGCGCCGCGTCCGCCCGGTCCGGCCGGAACGTGTCCAGGTCCACCCCGAGCGACACCAGCTCGACGGGTGCGGCGATCCGGTCGAACTCCTCGGCCGCCCAACGGGTCGTGCAGACGATCCGGTCGTACGACCGCGCGGTCTCCCGATTGAGCCGGTCGGCGACCCGGCGCCGCAGCGCGTGCGGCACCCGCCACTCGCCGAGCAGCCCGGTGAGCGACTCGTGGGAGACCATCAGCGACGGCACCCCGTGCGCCCGCGCCCAGGCGCCGGTCCAGCGCAGCGTCGAGCGGTCGGACACCTCCAGCCGGTCCGGTGCCAGCCCGGCCAGCACGCGGGCCACCCGGCGGCGGTCGGTCAGCAGGCGGTACCCGCCGGTCCGGGGCACCTCGGGGCCGGCGACGGTGATCACCCGCCCCCACGGGTGCCGCTCGTCCGCGTCCCGCCGCCCCGGCACCACCAGCACCGGGTCGTGCCCGGCCGCCAGGTATCCCGTACCGAGGTGGCGCAGCGCCGTCCGGAGCCCGCCGGAGCGACCGGTGACGAAGTTCGCCAGCCGCACGATCCGCAGGCCGCTCACGACGACACCGTCCAGGCCCCGCCGCCCCGCCGGGCGGCACGTCCCCCGGTCACGACGCCGCCGGCAGGTCGAGCGCCGACGCGCCCGCCCGCACCGCCTGGTAGTGGCCGATCAGCTCGTCCCCGACCGCCGTCCAGCTCCGGCGGCTGACCGCCGCGCGGGCCGCCCGCCCGTACGCGAGCCGGCGCGACTCGTCGGCGGCGAGCGCCACGACCGCGCCAGCCAGCGCGTCGGTGTCGTCGGGCGGCACCAGCGTCCCGGTGGCCCCGGTCTCCACCAGGTCGACCGGCCCGCCGGCCGCCGGGGCCACCACGGGTACGCCACTGGCCAGCGCCTCCTGGATCGTCTGGCCGAAGGTCTCGTGCGGTCCGGTGTGCACGAAGACGTCGAGGCTCGCGTACAGGCGGGCGAGGTCCTCGCCGTGCTGCACCCCGAGGAACGTCACGTCGGGCAGGGCCTTCTCCAGTTGCCGCCGCGCCGGGCCGTCCCCGGCCACCACGACCCGTACGCCGGGCAGGGCGGCGGTGGCCGCGAGCAGGTCGACCCGCTTCTCCGGGGCGAGCCGGCCGACGTACCCGACCAGCAGTTCACCGTGGGGCGCGAGGCTGCGCCGCAGCTCCTCGCACCGCTTCGCCGGCTGGAACCGTTCGGCGTCGACGCCGCGCCGCCAGAGCCAGATCCGCTGCACGCCGTTCGCGATGAGGTCGGCGGCGGCGCGGGTGGAGGGCGCGAGCGTGCGGTTGACGGAGTTGTGGATCTCGCGCAGCCGCCGCCAGGCCGCCGCCTCGCCCCAGCCGACCCGGTACGCCCGGGCGTACGAGGCGACGTCGGTCTGGTAGACGGCGACGGTCGGGAGGCCGTGCCGCACGGCCAGCGCCGCGGCCCGCGCCCCGAGGACGAACGGGCTGGCCAGGTGGACGACGTCCGGGGCGTACGACAGCAGCGCGCCGGCCAGCCGGGCCGGCGTGGGGACGCCCAGCCGGAAACCGTGGTAGCGCGGCAGGGGGACGCTCGGGATCCGGACCACCGGGTACGGGTACCGGTCGGGTTCGTGCCGGTGCGACCCGGGCGGTGCCGGCGCGACGACCACCGGCTCGTGGCCGCGGGCGACGAGGTGCTCCGCCGCCCGGACCACCGAGTGTGCGACGCCGTTCACGTCCGGCGGGAACGACTCGGTGACGATGGCGATCCGCATGCCCCTCACCGTGCGGGTGCCACGGGTGCGCCAGACGACGGGACATTGACCGCCCGGCGAACAGTTCGGCAAGAGCCGCCCCGCGAGGGCGTGGGTCAGATCTCGTAGCTGGCGCCCGGCCGGACCACCTCGAGCGGGCCGGCGTACGCCGCGGCGGCGGAGGCGACGGTGTGCGCCTCGCTGCCCCAGGCCGCCACCAGATGGGTCAACAGCAGCCGGCCGACGCCCGCCTTGGTGGCCGCCTCGCCCGCCTCCCGGCCGGTGAGGTGCAGGTCCGGCGGGTTCTCCACCCCGTCGAGGTAGCTCGCCTCGCAGAGGAACACGTCCGCTTCCTGGGCCAGCCGCAGCAGCGCGTCGCACGGTGCGGTGTCCGACGAGTAGCAGAGCACCCGGTCGCCGTGCTCCAGCCGCACCCCGTACGTCTCGATCGGGTGGTTGACCCGGTCGACGGTGACGGTCAGCGGGCCGATCGGGAACGTCCCCGGCTGGAGCGCGTAGAACTGGTAGACGTCCTCGACGTTGGTGTCCTCCTGCCCGTACGCGGCGGCGAGCCGGTCGGGCGCGCCGGACGGGGCGTACACCGGCAGCGGCGGGTACGGGCCGTCGGGCGCGTACCGGCGCACGACCACGTACGACGCGGCGTCGAGGATGTGGTCACAGTGCAGGTGGGTGAGGAGGATGGCGTCGGGGGCGTGCAGCCCCGCGTACCGCTGGAGGGTGGACAGCGACCCGGGCCCGAAGTCCACCAGGAGCCGGAAGCCCTCGGCCTCGACCAGGTACGCCGAACAGGGGGCCTCGGGGCCGGGGAAGCTCCCCGCGCAGCCCAAAACGGTCAGTCGCATCGGGTCGTCTCGCTGTCACGCTCCGTAGCTGCCGTGCCGGCCGTCCCTCCGCGGAGCATGATCTTCACCGACGCGTACGCCACGCTGCGCAGCCTACGCTCGCGTACGCGAGGCCATGAATCATCCGCAGGAAGATGTCACGAACGTGACACCCGCTCCCGGTGGGCGCCCCGCCGTGCCAACCGGTACGGCCACACCGCGTCCCGGCGCTGCACGGCCGGCGCCACGAACGGGGGCGCCGCCACAGGCTGGCGCCCCCGCTCGCGGTGCTCGTCCGGTCAGGCCCAGAGCTGGCCCTCCAGGGCGTCCTCGGCGTCGGCGAGGGTGCCGCCGTACGCCCCGGTGGACAGGTACTTCCAGCCGCCGTCGCAGACCACGAAGGCCACGTCGGCGCGACGCCCCTCGCGGACCGCCTCGTGCGCCACCGCCAGGGCGGCGTGCAGGATCGCCCCGGTGGAGAACCCGGCGAAGATGCCCTCCACCTCCACCAACTGGCGCGTCCGCAGCACCGCGTCCCGCGTCCCGACCGAGAAGCGCCGGGTGAGCACGGTGGCGTCGTACAGCTCCGGGACGTAGCCCTCGTCGATGTTGCGCAGCCCGTAGACCAGCTCGCCGTAGCGCGGCTCGGCCGCGACGACCTGGATGCCGTCGACCTTCTCGCGCAGGTAGCGCCCGGTGCCCATCAGGGTGCCGGTGGTGCCGAGGCCGGCCACGAAATGGGTGATCGTGGGCAGGTCCTGCAGCAGCTCGGGACCCGTGGTCTCGTAGTGCGCGCGGGCGTTCGCCTCGTTGCCGTACTGGTAGAGCATCACCCAGTCTGGGTGCTCGGCGGCGATCTGCTTGGCGGTGGCGACCGCCTGGTTGGAGCCGCCCGCCGCCGGCGAGAAGATGATCTCCGCCCCGTACATGCGCAGCAGCTGCACCCGCTCGGTGGAGACGTTCTCCGGCATCACACAGACCAGCCGGTACCCGCGAAGCTTCGCCACCATGGCCAGGGAGATGCCGGTGTTGCCGCTGGTCGGCTCCAGGATGGTGTCACCCGGCCGCAGCCGGCCGGCCTCCTCGGCCGCCCGGACCATGAACAGGGCCGCCCGGTCCTTGATGCTGCCGGTCGGGTTCCTGTCCTCCAGCTTGGCCCACAGCCGCACCGGCGGCGCCCCGTCGGGCACCGTCGGCGAGAGCCGGGGCAGCCCGACCAGGGGCGTGCCGCCGCAGGCGTCGAGGAGGCTGTCGTACCGCGCCATGACGACCGCCCTCAGCGGGCGGCGACCGAGGCGCCACGCGCTCCGCGCGTGGCGCGCGCCGCCGCACTGTGCTGCGCGATCGCCGCGGCGGCGGCACTGTGCTGCGCGATCGCGGCCGCCGCCGCGAAGCCGAAGGCGCCGCCCGCCACGGCCGGCAGGATCGTCACACTGTCGCCGTCGTTGAGCTTGGCGTCCAGCGCGCCGAGGAAGCGGACGTCCTCGTCGTTGACGTAGACGTTGACGAAACGGTGCAGCGCGCCGGTCTCGGTGACCAGCCGGGCCTTCAGGCCGGCGTGCCGGGAGTCCAGGTCGGCGAGCAGGTCACCCAGCGTGTCGCCGGTGCCCTCGACGACCTTCGCGCCGCCGGTGTAGCTGCGCAGGATGGTGGGAATGCGAACCTCGATGGCCATGATGTCGTGCTCCTTGATCGGGTGTGCCGAGATGGTGACGGGACGTGACAGGGTGTTACGGCGCCGGGATCAGCGGCCGGAACACTCGTAGTCGACCGTCGCCGGGCTCTGCCCGAACATGTAGGACTGCACGGCGTGCGAATCCACCCCCGGCTCCAGGATGCGGACCGGCTCCTCGGTGACCACGCCGTCCACGATCCGGAAGGAGCGGATCTCCTCGGTGTCGGGCTCACGGGTGGAGACGAGCAGGTAGTGCGCGTTGGGCTCGCCGGCGAAGGAGATGTCGGTGCGCGACGGGTAGGCCTCCGTCGCGGTGTGCGAATGGTAGATGACGACGGGCTCCTCGTCCCGGTCGTCCATCTCCCGCCACACCCGCAGCTGCTCCATCGAGTCGAACTCGTAGAACGTCATCGAGCGGGCGGCATTCTCCATCGGGATGTGCCGGGCCGGGGCGTCGCTGCCGGCAGGACCGGCGACCACGCCGCACGCCTCGTCGGGGTGGTCCCGACGCGCGTGGGCGACGATCGCGTCGACGATCGACCGGTCGATGCTCAGCACGCCGACCAGCCTAACGCCTGCCCGCGCGACCCTGCGAGGTGGCGGCCGTCACGAATCAGTCGATCAGGGCGTTGAGCAGGGATTCCTGGAGATAACCCAGGTACGCGTAGACCGACAGCTGGAACACCCGGCTGGATGTCGGATCCTCGGCCACCGCGTCGTCCAGCTCGGCACCGAGGTCGGTGCCGTCCTTGATCTCCAACCGGACGCCCATCGCCAGGCGGGCGTCGTTGAGCGCCCGCAGCCACGCCTCGGCCGCCTCGGCGTCGAGGCGCACCTCACCGTCGGCCTCGTCGGGCAGCGCCGCGAGGATCGCGCCGGCCTGGTCGATCTTCGCCGTCTTCAGGTCGCCCTCGGTGTACCGGCGGAACTCGGCGCTGCCCGCGGCGTCCTCCGGGTAGGCCTCCGGGAAGAGCCGCCCGACCACCGGGTCGGAGTGGTCGAACCCGTCGGTGAGCAGGCCGACCACCTCGGAGGCGACCTTGCGCAACACCCGGACCTCGTCCACCGCGAAGGTGGCGACGTAGCGGTCGCCCTGGCGCCGGAACATGCTCACGCCCGATCCACCGTCGCCCAGAGACCGTACGCGTGCAGCTGCGACGCGTCGTGCTCCATGCGCTCGCGGGCGCCGCTGGAGACGACCGCCTTGCCCTTGTGATGCACATCCAGCATGAGCTGCTCGGCCTTCTCCCGGCTGTACCCGAAGAGCTTCTGGAGGACCCAGGTCACGTACGTCATCAGGTTGACCGGGTCGTCCCACACGATCGTCACCCACGGCCGGTCGGCAGCCGGCACCTCGTCGGTGTCCGGCGTCTCGACCGGTGCAACCTGCGGAGCCGCCATGCCCCCCATCGTGCCACCGGATCCGGCGAACCGAGGAACCGGAACGCCGGCTCGTCGCGGATCGGCGCCGTTACCCCGCGCGGAGGCCCGCGGACCCGACGCGTCGGCACCCGGCTCAGGCGAGCAGGATGCCGTGGTCGACCGCATCGGAGAGCACCCCGTCCAGCGAGAGGCGGATCACCTCGAACCGTCGGGACACCTCGCGGGTCAGCTCCAGCTCGACCTCCCGCAGCGCGCGCTGGGCCCACGCCCGCGCGGCGTTGGGGTCGTCGTTGCCCGGACTGCGCCAGTGCTGCCAGCAGCCGCCGGAGAGGGCCACCGCCACCGGGGGGAGCACGTCGTCCCGCGCGGCGCCGGGATAACCGGTCAGCGCGTCGATCGCGCCCGCGCCGGTCAGGCCGGCCACCCCACCCGTGCTGGTCACCAGGAGAACCCGGTCCAGTTCCTCACCGGAGCGGTGATCGGCCAGGCCCCACCGCACCGCGTTGGCGATCCGCCGTCGGACACCCGGTGCCAGCGGCGCGCCGAACACCCGCCCGGCCGCCTCGTCGACCAGGTTGCGGACCGCCTGGTCGCAGTGCGTGGTGGCCAGCAGCGACAGGGACTCCATCTCGCAGTCGAGCAGCTGCGGGAGGCCGGCGCAGCCGACCCCGAAGACGATCTCCTGCACCACCCGCAGGTGGATGTTCGCCAGCTCCAGGGCCAGATGCTGGCGGATGCGCCGCGCGACCGACCGGGCCTGCCGCTCGAGCTGGTCGGACCACGGGCCCGGCTCCGGCAGCACCGGCACCCGACCGTGCGCGCCGGGCAGCACCGGCGGCGTGGCGCTCGCCCGGCGCAGCCCCTCGTCGGCGGCCCAGCCCACCAGTCCCCGCCGCAGGTCGTCGGCGTCGCCCGGGTTGACCGGGAACCACCGGGCACCGGCGAGACCGGGGACCGCGGCGAGCAGGGCGGCCCGGTGCGCCGCCACGGGGACGGCGGCCGGGTCCACCGGGTCGACCGCCGACGCCGCCCCGGTGGACCCGGCGTCGGCCGTACGGACGGACGCCCCCGTGCCCTCCGTCGTCGACCCGCCGTCGGGCGGGGACCAGCCACCCGCACCCGGCGTCACGGCGAAGAAGACCTCGACCCGCGCGGCGGCGAGATCGGCGAGCAGGTGCAGCTCGGCGGCGGTGAACGCCTGGTCGGCGGCGATCACGAAGAGCACGGCGCCGGCACGGCCGGCGGCGTCCAGCAGCACCCGGCCGCCGGGCACACCGAGGCTGCCCGTGTCCGGCGTGTCGATCAGGGCGAAGTGCCGCAGCAGCGGCTCCGCGACGCTCAGCTCGACCCGGCGCGGCGGTCGGGCGAGCGCCGGCCCGGCGGCCAGCCGGTCGGCGCCGTACGAGTGCGGCTGGCGGTAGCCGGGCACGTACGCGGCCCGGCTCGGCACCCGCGCGTGGCGGACGACCAGCCAACTGCCTGCGGGCACCGCGAGCATGGCCGGATCCAGCCGTAGCAGGGCGGCGAGCACCTCGGCCCGGCCCGCGGCGGCGGGGCCGGCGGCGACCACTCCCAGCGGCTCCTCCGCACCCGGCGGGGGCGCACCCAGCCGGTTGGACAGTGGCCGGCCGCGGGGCAGGTCGGCGGCGCCGGATGGATCGCCCGACATGTCGACCGCGGGGAGCGGACCCGGCATCACAGGCGGCCTCCCAGTGCTGGTGACCGGCGGTGCCGGCCGCGTGGAACTCTCCGGTGGTGGATCCGGATGCCGGAAGAGTACGGGCGATCCGGGACAGAGTCGGAACACCCACTCTACTCAGCGGTAACGGCGGGGTTACTCAACTTCGGCGCGTGACGGAGTACACACATACGGAATCGCGTCGATATGCTGCGCGGATGAGTCGGTGGAGATTCGTCGGCCGTACCCGCGAGCTCAACCGTCTGTTGTCGGCGGTGACGGGCGCCGACGGGCGGGGATTGTTCGTCAGCGGCAGCGCCGGCATCGGCAAGAGCCGGCTGCTCCGCGAGGGAGTGGACGCGCTGCCCCGTGACCGGTACGCGGTCTGGTACGTGGCGGCGAGCGCCACGACCGCCGCGCTGCCGTTCGGCGGGCTGGTCCAGGTCCTCCCCTCCGATCAGCCGCAGGGGCTGTCGCCGGCCGGCGTCCTGCGCTGGGCGGTGGACGTGCTGCAACAGCAGGCGGCCGGCCGCCGCATCGTGCTCGCCATCGACGACGCGCACCTGCTGGACCCGCCGTCCGCCGCGCTGGTGCACCTCATCGCCCGGTCGGAGAACGCCACCGTGATCGGCACCCTGCGCAACGGCGAGCAGATCCCGCTGCCGATCCGCGCACTGTGGACCGACGACCTGGTCGACCACGCCGAGCTGAGCCCGATGGACCCGGCCGACACCGCCGGACTCCTCGCCGCGATCCTGGACGGGCCGGTCGACGCCGGCTCCGCCGACCGGCTCTGGCGGCTCTCCACCGGCAACCCGCTGCTGCTGCGCGAGCTCGTCCACGCCGCCTCCGGGACCGGGGAGCTGACCAGCACGTACGGAGTGTGGAAGTGGACCGGCCGGCTGGAGCTGGCGCCGAGCCTCACCGACCTGATCGACACCCGGATCGGTCAACTCACCCCGGGCGTCCGGGCGGTGGTCGAGCTGGTCGCGTTCGGTGAACCGCTCGGCCTGCACCTGCTCGGGCAGGCGGTCGAGCCGGCCGATGTGGAGACGGCCGAGGAGCGGGGCCTCATCACCGTGGTCCGCGACGACCGGCGACTCGACGTACGGCTGGCCCACCCGCTGTACGGGGAGGTGATGCGCCGGCAGTGCCCGGTCAGCCGCACCCGACGCCTGCAGGCCCGCCTCGCGCAGCTGCTCGAGGAGGTCGGCACGCGCCGCCGTGACGACCTGCTGCGGGTGGCCGTCTGGCGGCTGGAGTCGGGCACCGCCCAGGACGAGACCATGCTGCTCGGTGCCGCGGTGCAGGCGTTCACCCGCTACGACGTACCGCTGGCGACGCGGCTCGCCCGGGCGGCACTCGAGACCGGCGGCGGGTTCGACGCCGCGGAGCTGCTGGCCACGATCCTGATGTTCGCCGACCGGCCGGACGAGGCGATCGAGGTGCTCGACGCGGTCGCGGCCGACCTCGGCGACGACCAGCGGCGCAGCCGGTGGCTCACCGTACGCGGCATGGTCAGCTACTGGGGGCTCAGCCGCGAGTCCACCGTGGAGGAGGTCGCCGCCCGGGGCGCCGAGCTGCGCGACTCCGCCGCCCAGGCCCGCGTGCTCGCCTTCGAGGCCATCATGCGGTTGCACCGCATGGACACCGGCGCCGCGCTGCGGCTGGGGCAGACCGTGCTGGACCGGCCCGCCGCCAGCGTGGCCGCACGGGAGCTGGCCCGGTGCACCATCGCCTACCTGCACACCGTGCAGGGGCAGCTGCGCCGCAGCGCCGTGGCCATCGAGCTGGTGCAGGCGGCGGCCGGGCACTGGCGTGCGGACATGCCGTACCTGCAACTCGCGCTGGAGCTGGCCCGGGGCACCCGGCTCGCGCTCGCCGGGGACCTCCCCGGCATCGACGCCATCGTGGCCGACGAGTTCGCCGACCTGGCCGGCGCCGGGGACTTCCGGCTCGGCACCGGCTACCTGGCGATCCTCCAGGCGTACGCGGCCCGGCTGCGCGGCGAGAGCGACAGCGCCTTGCGGACCAGCCTCGGCGCGTGCGCCGTCCTGGCCACCAGCCGGGTCTACGCCGGTTTGGCGCAGGCCGAGCGGGCTCAGGCCGCGGCGCTGCGCGGCGACAGCGAGCAGGCCGCCGAGGCCATGGCCGAGGCCGACCGCACCCACGCGGGCGGCATGGCGGTGCTCTACCCGTGGCTGGAGCAGGCCCGCGGGGCGGTCCTGGCGGCCGACGGAGACGTGTCCGGCGCGGCCAAGCACCTGGCGGAGCTGGCCGAGCGGCTGCGCGCCGACGGCTTCGCCGGCCACGAGGTGCACGTGCTCCACGACCTGGTCCGCCTGGCTCAGGCGGGCGCGCCGGTCGGGCCGGTCTGCTTCGACCGGAGCCGGCGGACCGTCGCCCAGCGCCTGGCCGAGCTGTCCGAGCAGGTCGACGGGGTGCTGCCGCCGCTGCTGGCCCGGCACGCCCGGGCGGTGGCCGACGATGCCGCGGAGGACCTGCTCGCGGTCGCCGAGGCCTTCGCCGAGCTGGACCTGAACGTCTGGGCCGCCGAGGCCACCGCGACGGCGCTGCACCTCCTGCGGCACCGGCGCTCGCCGGCGGCCACCACCGCCCGGGAGCGGCTGGCCGCGCTGCTCGGGCGCTGCGGCCAGGTCAGCACCCCCGCGCTGCGGGCCGGGGCGCCGACGCTGACCGACCGGGAGTGGCAGGTGGCGCGGCTGGCGGCCAGGGGCGCCACCAGCCGCGCCATCGCGGAACGGCTCTACCTCTCCGCGCGTACTGTCGAGAACCACCTCCAGCGCATCTACAGCAAGCTCGGCGTGACCGGGCGGGCCGAGCTGGGGGCGGCGCTGCGGGCGATCCCGGGCCACGACGCCGCGGATCCGGGGTCGACTCTAGGCTGAAGCGGTGAGCACCCTTCGCCCCGCACTGCTGACCGACCACTACGAGCTGACGATGGTCAGTGCCGCCCTCCGCGACGGCACCGCCGACCGCCACTGCGTGTTCGAAGTGTTCAGCCGCCGGCTGCCGACCGGCCGCCGCTACGGCGTGGTCGCCGGCACCGGCCGGCTGGTGGACCTCATCCGTAATTTCCGGTTCGACGCGGACGAGGTGGACTTCCTGCGGCGTACCGGGGTGGTGGACGAGGCGGCCGCGGAGTGGCTCACCAACTACCGATTCACCGGCGACGTCGACGGGTACGCCGAGGGCGAGCTGTTCTTCCCCGGTTCGCCGATCCTCACCGTCTCGGGCACCTTCGCCGAGTGCGTGGTGCTGGAGACGCTGGTGCTGTCGGTGCTCAACCACGACTGCGCCGTCGCCGCGGCGGCCGCGCGGATGGTCACCGCGGCCCGCGGGCGCGCCCTCATCGAGATGGGCTCCCGGCGGGCGCACGAGGAGGCCGCCGTCGCGGCGGCGCGGGCGGCCTACCTGTCCGGGTTCCGGTTCACCTCCAACCTGGCGGCCGGGCAGCGCTACGGGATCCCCACCGCGGGCACCGCCGCGCACGCGTTCACCCTGCTGCACGACGACGAGCGGGCGGCGTTCGCCTCGCAGGTGGCCACGCTGGGCAAGGACACGACGCTGCTGGTCGACACGTACGACATCAGTCAGGGCATCCGCAACGCCATCGCGGTGGCCGGGCCGGACCTGCGCGCCGTCCGGATCGACTCCGGCGACCTGGCCGTCATGGCCCAGCAGTCCCGCGAACTGCTCGACTCGCTCGGCGCCACCGAGACGAAGATCATCGTCTCCGGCGACCTCGACGAGTACGCCATCGCCGCGCTCGCCGCCGAGCCGGTGGACATGTACGGGGCCGGCACCGCCGTGGTCACCGGCTCCGGCGCCCCCACGGCCGGCCTGGTCTACAAGCTCGTCGAGGTCGACGGCCGCCCGGTGGTCAAGCGCTCCGAGCAGAAGGCCACCATCGGGGGGCGCAAGGTGGCGGTGCGCCGGCACAAGCCGACGGGCACCGCCACCGAGGAGGTGATCGTGCCGCAGGGCGTGCCGGACCGGCGGCCGCACGACCGGCTGCTCCAGCGGTCGTACGTGGTCGGCGGAGAGCCGGTCGAACAGCCGTCGCTGGACGAGTCCCGGGAGCACCTGCGGCAGTGCCTGATCTCGATCCCCTGGGAGGGGTTGAAGCTCTCCGCCGGTGACCCGGCCATCCCGGTCACCGTCGTACCGGCCGACTGAGTCTCTGGAGGGGCGTCACATGGGCAAGGCGTTGATCATCGTGGACGTGCAGAACGACTTCTGCGAGGGCGGCTCGCTGGCGGTCGGTGGCGGGGCCGGCGTCGCGGCCGGCATCAGCCGACTGCTCGCCGCCAAGCCGAAGCGCTGGGACCACGTGGTCGCCACGAAGGACTACCACATCGACCCGGGCTCGCACTTCGGCGATCCGCCGGACTTCGTCGACTCCTGGCCCCGGCACTGCGTGGTGGGCACCCCGGGCTCGGAGTTCCACCCCGACCTGGCCACCGACCGGATCGAGGCGATCTTCCACAAGGGCGAGCACGCGGCCGCGTACTCCGGCTTCGAGGGCCATGCCGACGACGGCGAGTGCCTGGCGGACTGGCTTCGGCGGCACGACGTCGACCGGGTGGAGATCGTGGGGATCGCCACCGACCACTGCGTCCGCGCCACCGCCCTGGACGCCGTCCAGGAGGGGTTCGACACCACCGTGCTGCTGGACCTGACCGCTGGCGTCGCCCCCGACACGACCGACGTGGCGCTGCGCGCGTTCGAGGGCGCCGGGATCGCCACCCAGGGGAAGCCGGTGATCAGGGCCGCATGACTCAGGGCCCGATTCACGGGTGTCGGCCGGCACCTGTGAATCAGGCCCTAAACCTTTGGCGGTTGTCGTACCCGCGGCCGAGGATGTCCGCGGAGGTACGGACCGTCGTGAACATGAAGCCTTACCGGGAGGCGCTCGCCCTGCCCGGTCTCCGGTCGCTGCTGCTGGTGGCGGTCCTCGCCCGGGTCCCGCTCACCGCGACCGGGGTGACGATGACCTTCTTCGTCGTCGAGGACCTCGGCCGGGGCTACGGCGCGGCCGGGCTGGTCGGCGCCGCGATCACCGTCGGCGCGGCCATCGGCGGCCCGCTGCTCGGCCGTCTGGTGGATCGGCGCGGCCTGCGCCCGGTGCTCGTGCTGACCGGCGTCGCCGAAGCGGTCTTCTGGTCCACGGCGCCGATGCTGTCGTACGCGCTGCTCCTGCCGGCCGCCTTCCTCGCCGGTTCGCTGGCGCTGCCGATCTTCTCGGTGATCCGGCAGTCCATCGCTGCCCTGGTCCCGGCGGACCGGCGCCGCCCCGCGTACGCGCTGGACTCGATGTCGGTGGAGCTGTCGTTCATGGTCGGCCCCGCGCTCGCCACCGTCGCGGTCACCGCCATCTCCGCCCGGACGACCCTCTACCTGGTGGGCGCCGGCATCGTCGCCGCCGGCGTCGGGCTCTGGCTGCTCAACCCTCCGGTACGCGGCGCCGGCGAGCCCGTCGGGCCGCACCGGAAGGTGCCCCGGCGCGAATGGCTCACGCCGCGGATGCTCGCCGTGCTCGCCGCGAGCACCGCGGCCACCCTCGTGCTGGGCGGCACCGACGTGGCGGTGATCGCGGTGCTGCGGGAGGGCGGCGAGGTCGGCTACACCGGGGTGGTGCTGGCCATGTGGGCGGTGGCCTCGCTGGTCGGCGGCTTCGCGTACGGGGCGGTCACCCGCTCCTGGTCCCCGCTCGCGCTGATGGCGGCACTCAGCGTCGCCACGATCCCGGTGGGGCTGGGCGGCTCTCACTGGTGGCTGCTCTGCCTGGCCCTGATTCCGGCCGGGCTGCTCTGCGCGCCGACCATCGCCGCCACCTCGGACGAGGTCAGCCGGCTGGCGCCCGCCGAGACGCGCGGCGAGGCGATGGGGCTGCACGGTTCGGCCATCACGATCGGCATCGCGGTCGGCGCCCCGCTGGCCGGGGCGGTCATCGACGCGTCCGCGCCCGCCTGGGGCTTCGCGGTCACCGGCGCGATCGGCGCGCTGGTCGCCCTGGCCGTGCTCCCGGTCGAGCTGCGCCGCCGCCGGGCCCTGGAGGCACCGGCGACGACCCCCGAGCCCGAGCCCGAGCCCGAACTCGCCCCCGCCGCCTGACCGACGACGGCCACCTGGCCCGCCCGGCGCGGATGCGAGCGGGCCGGTGTCGGGGGCCGGTGTCCAGGCGGCGGCGGACCGCGCGACCGGGGCTGGTGCTGGCGCCCGCCCGTGGGCCACCCACTCTGGACGACCAACGGGCACGAAACGGCGACGGGCGCCGGTCCCCGGGGGGAGCGGCGCCCGTCGTACGGAACGCGGAGCGTCAGCGGCGGTCGATGTCGCTCGCGACGTCCTCCTGGTAGCTGGCGCCACCGTCGGACTCGCTGGTCAGCGGCTTGGCGCCGCCCTCCGGCGGGCCGGCCAGCGACTGGCCACCGGCGGCCAGCTCCGGGAACTTGTAGTCGAACGCCGGCCGCTCGGAGCGGATCCGCGGCATCCGGTCGAAGTTCCGCAGCGGCGGCGGCGAGCTGGTCGCCCACTCCAGCGAGTTGCCGTGGCCCCACGGGTCCTCGACCTCGACCACCGGGCCGGCCTTGTACGACTTCCAGCAGTTGTAGATGAACGGCAGCGTCGAGATACCGGTGATGAACGCGCCGACCGTGGAGATCATGTTCAGCTCGGTGAAGCCGTCGGACGGCTGGTAGTCCGCGTACCGCCGCGGCATGCCCTCGTTGCCCAGCCAGTGCTGCACCAGGAACGTGGTGTGGAAGCCGATCATGGTCAGCCAGAAGTGCACCTTGCCGAGGCGCTCGTCGAGCATCCGGCCGAACATCTTCGGGAACCAGAAGTAGATGCCGGCGAACACCGCGAACACGATCGTGCCGAAGAGCACGTAGTGGAAGTGGGCCACCACGAAGTACGAGTCGGACACGTGGAAGTCCAGCGGCGGGCTGGCCAGCAGCACGCCGGTGAGACCGCCGAAGAGGAAGGTCACGAGGAAGCCGATCGAGAACAGCATCGGCGACTCGAAGCTGATCTGGCCCCGCCACATCGTGCCGATCCAGTTGAAGAACTTCATGCCGGTGGGGACGGCGATCAGGAAGCTCAGGAAGCTGAAGAACGGCAGCAGCACCTGGCCGGTGGCGAACATGTGGTGCGCCCACACGCTCATCGACAGGGCGGCGATGGCGAGGGTCGCGGCGACCAGGCCCTTGTAGCCGAAGATCGGCTTGCGGGAGAAGACCGGGATGACCTCGGAGACGATGCCGAAGAACGGCAGCGCGACGATGTACACCTCGGGGTGCCCGAAGAACCAGAACAGGTGCTGCCAAAGCATCGGCCCGCCGGTCGCCGGGTCGTACACGTGGGCGCCCAGCATGCGGTCCGCGGCGAGCGCGAAGAGCGCGGCGGCCAGCAGCGGGAAGACCAGGATCGCGAGCAGGCTGGTGACCAGGATGTTCCAGGTGAAGATCGGCATCCGGAACATGGTCATGCCGGGGGCGCGCAGGGTCAGGATCGTGGTGATCATGTTGACCGCGCCGAGGATGGTGCCCAGACCGGAGATGGCCAGGCCGACGATCCACATGTTGGCGCCGACGCCCGGCGAGTGCTCGACGCTGCTCAGCGGCGTGTACGCGAACCAGCCGAAGTCGGCGGCGCCGCCCGGCGTGATGAAGCCCAGCGTCGCCATCGACCCACCGAACAGGTAGAGCCAGTAGGCGAAGCTGTTCAGCCGGGGGAAGGAGACGTCCGGGGCGCCGATCTGGATCGGCACGATGTAGTTGGCGAAGGCGAACACGATCGGCGTCGCGAAGAACAGCAGCATGATCGTGCCGTGCATGGTGAAGAGCTGGTTGTACTGCTCGGGCGACAGGAACTGCAGCCCGGGCCGGGCCAGCTCGGCCCGCATGATCAGGGCCATCAGGCCGCCGATCATGAAGAACGCGAACGCGGTGACCATGTACATGATCCCGATCTGCTTCGCGTCCGTGGTCCGCAGCAGCCGCGCGATGGCCGACCCCTTGACCGGCGCTCGGACCGGCCAGGGCCGGGTCACGACCGGCTTGGGTGCGACGGTGGTCACGAGTGGCCTCCGGTTCTGGGTTGTCCCGCTCGGCACGCGTTGTTGTCTGCGGGCCGTCATCCGCAAGGAGGATAGTCCCCGGCAGGTGGGAACGCCGCGTGGGGTGGTCGGGTAACCTGCGCCACCCGCGGCGCCCGATCGCACCCATGCCCGCCCGGAACGGCCCCGACCGTCGTCACAGCGGCCCCAGCAGCAGCCGGTAGTGCTCGCCGAAGATGCGTCCGCCACGCCCGCGCAGCAGCGGGTCGCGCAGCGCCGGCGGCACGTCGCGGGTCCGGTTGCGGTCCCGGGTCCGGTCCCGCACCCATCGGGTACGCGGGCGACGACGACTCTCGTACGCCGTCAGCGCCGCCTCGACGCTGCCGGCCGCCTTGAGCGACTCGGCGAGCACGACGGCGTCCTCCAGGGCCATGGCCGCGCCCTGGGAGAGGGTCGGTGCGGTGGCGTGCGCGGCGTCACCGACCAGCAGCACCCGTCCCCGGTACCAGCGGCCCAGCTCGACCTCGTCGGTGACGCCGACGTGCACGCGGTCCAGGCAGTCCAGCACCTCTGGCACGGGCCCGCCGTAGTCGCCGAACAGCTCCCGCAGCCGGGCCACCGGGTCGACCGGTGGCTCCCTGCCCGTCTCGTCCGCGTAGCAGTGCAGCCGCCCGGCCCCGATGGGGACGATCAGGAAACCGGCCCGCTGGCCGAGCAGCGCGGTCCACTCCCGGACGGGCGGCCCGTCCCGCACCACGCTGCGGTAGACCACCTGGCCGCTGGGGCGCGGCGGGCCACCGAGCGAGGCGAGCGTACGGATCGAGGAGCGCGGCCCGTCCGCGCCGATCACCAGGTCGTACTCGGTGGCGGTGCCGTCGACGAACGTGACGCCGACGCTCTGCGGCAGCAGGTCGATGCTGCGGACCTCGGCGCCGTGCCGCACGGCGCCCCCGGCGCCGGTGAGCAGCACCCGGTGCAGCTCGGCCCGGAGCAGCGCCCGGCACTCCCCGACGCCGGCCCACAGTGTGTCGAGGTCGACCTCGCAGAGCGGCGCGCCCGCCGCGTCGAGGAAGTACTGCCGGTGGATCACCTGACCCAGGGGGCGGACCGGCCCGTCGAGGTCGAGCCGACGCAGCGCCCGCGCGGCGTTACCGGGCAGATAAAGGCCGGTGTCCGGAAGCTCACCGGCGGGGAGCTTCTCGGTGACGTCGGGCCGGAAGCCCGCCATTCGCAGCGCCCGGGCCACGGCGAGGCCGGCGATGCCCGCGCCGACGACGAGGATGCGCAGGGGGGAGCCACCCATGGTGGTGTACGCCTCCGGAGGGGTTCGGCACGCGTTGGAGGCAAGACACTACTCGGCGCAATCGGCCCACACCAGAGTCAATCGGTCCGCTCGGGGCAACCCCTTTCCGCGCTTGCCCGGTTGCCCGGACGACCACCAGCGGGCCGCTCGTCGCTGACGTGACAAACCTCACTTTCCATCCCAATACTCTCGCCCTGTTGCGCGAGGGTTTCAAAGATGTAAATGTGTCGACTAGCGTGGGAGCGCTCCCGAACCCGCCCGTGACCCACCGACCCGTCCGGCGCCACGGGCGCCGGCACCCGAGGAGCACCATGAAACGTCCACTCCGGACCCTCGCGGCCGCGACCCTGCTGGCCACGGGGTCGATCGTCGCCGTGGCCCTCGGCGGCACCGCCTCCGCCGACACCCAGATCTGCGAGCAGTACGGCTCGACCACCACCCAGGGCCGGTACGTCGTGCAGAACAACCGCTGGGGCACCACCGCCCAGCAGTGCATCAACGTCACCGACACCGGATTCGAGATCACCAGGCAGGACGGCAGCAACCCCACCAACGGCGCGCCGACGGCGTACCCGTCGATCTTCATCGGCTGCCACTACACGAACTGCTCCCCCGGCACCAACCTGCCCATCCAGGTCAGCCAGATCAGCAGCGCAAACAGCAGCATCACCTACCGCTACGTCAGCGGGGCGACCTACAACGCCTCGTACGACATCTGGCTCGACCCCTCGCCGAAGCGCGACGGGGTGAACCAGATGGAGATCATGATCTGGCTCAACCGGCAGGGCCCGATCCAGCCCATCGGCTCGCCGGTCGGCACCGCCAGCCTCGCCGGGCGCACCTGGGAGGTCTGGCGCGGCAGCAACGGTTCCAACAACGTCATCTCGTACGTGGCGCCGTCGGCGATCAGCAGCCTCAGCTTCAGCGTGCTGGACTTCATCACCGACGTCCGCAACCGGGGCGCGATCACCAGCTCCTGGTACCTGACCAGCATCCAGGCCGGCTTCGAGCCCTGGCAGGGCGGCACGGGCCTTGCCGTCGCCACCTTCTCGGCATCGGTCAACGGCGGCGGCAACCCGACCACGCCCCCGCCGACCACCCCGCCGCCCAGCACGCCCCCGCCGACCACGCCACCGCCGGGCGGCAGCGGGTGCGCGGTGAAGTACACGCCGAACTCGTGGGGCACCGGCTTCACCGCCGACGTGCAGATCACCAACACCGGGTCCAGCACGATCAACGGCTGGACGCTGGCGTACACGCTGCCCGCCGGGCAGACGGTGACCAACGCCTGGAACGCCACGGTGGCCCGGAGCGGATCGTCGGTGACCGCGCGGAACATCAGCTGGAACGGCACGATCGCGCCGGGCGGCACGGCCAGCTTCGGCTACCAGGGCACGCAGAGCGGGGCGTACTCGTCACCCACCAGCTTCACCCTCAACGGCACCACCTGCACCCGGTCCTGACGCCGTGCCGGGGTGCCGCGTCGTGCTGACGCGGCACCCCGGCCCGCCGGGTCAGGCGGCCGGCGGGATGGTGCGGACCCGGCTCAGCACGCCGAAGCTGTTCGTCGGGTCGTCGTAGGTGCTGCCGAAGCCGCTGCCGGACACCGTCGTGTCGCTCCTGGTGGTGATGTAGACGGTGCCGTCCTCGCCGGTGTACCGCTCGCGGTAGGGCTCGGCGGTGGCCGTCCAGGTCACCCGCAGCGTGGTCGTGCCAGCGCCGGTCTCCTCGGTGCAGTTCTCGGTCTCGTCGACGAACTCGCAGTGCCGACGGGTCTCCCGGTACGGCACGGTCGCGGCCAGGTTCGCCTCGCTGAGCGAGAACGCGAAGCGGGTGACCGGGACGTCGTACGCCCGCCGGGAGACGCTGTCGCACACGTAGAGGTCGCCGACCGGGCCACAGGTGCTGTCCTGCCACTCGACGTCCACGGTGGTGGCACCGGTGGCCGGACGATGCACGTCGACGTACATGCTGCCAGCACCGTCGAAGTGGGCGTGCGCGTACCGGTCGACGGTGTCGGCGGCGGCGGGGGTGGCCGGCAGCGCTGCCGTGGTCGCCACGGCGGCGCCGGCGACGGCCAGGATGCTGCGGAGTCGGATCACGATGCTCCTTCGTGGAGGGGTTGACCCGCCGACCCTAGGGCAGACCGCCGACATCCGCCGTCCCGTTCCCGGCCACCGCCCGGGGGCCACTCCCGGTCCGGGACCGCCTGGTCAGACCCGGGTCAGCCGCACGGCGTCGGCGATGACGTAGCCGGCCGCGCTGCTCCACCGGCTCACCGCCACCCGGTTGGCGTCGCCCGCCGGCAGGGTGAAGGTGCCGAGACTGCGCCACTGCCCGCCGTTGACCCGCTGGTCGACGTACACGGTCTGGTTGCCGGTCGTCGTCGCGACGATGTACGGCGTGCTGGCGTTGTAGCCGGAAACCGCCGGCCACCAGGCATCCACCCGGTAGCTCGCGGTCGCCGGGACGTTGAACTTGTACCAGGCCGCGTCGCTGGCGGCGACGGGGTTCGCGTAGCGGTAGTCGGACCCGTAGCGCTGCCCGGAGTACGACGAGACACCCCAGTTGGCGCTCGCGGTGAACCGGCCGGCGGTGGAGTTGTCGACGACCGCGCTCCACGCCGTGCCGCCGGCCATCTTCGCCGCGACGTCGGCCCGCATCACGTTCAGGTCGATGAAGGACGGGTCGATCTTGCCGGTGGTGCTGGTCTCCCGGTGCCCGCGGGCGTAGCTGGCGTCCCTGCCCAGTTGCTTGAGCACGGCGGCGGTGGCGGCGATCGAGGCGTTGTACTGCGCCGCCGTCATCTCCTGGTCGACCCCGTTGTAGTCGATCTCCCAGCCGATCAGCATGGTGTTGCCGTCCCCGGCGGGGATCGGCCCGCTCGCGCGGGCGGTGCCGGCGTGGTTGCAGCGTCCGGCGGAGATGACGTGGAAGACGCCGTGGTAGTCGACCAGGGCCTGGCAGAGCGGGCCGGGCAGGTCGGACCGGCCGTTGATGCAGATGTTGAGCGCCGGGTGCGGGTTGCTGGCGCTGGAGGTCGCGGCCGTGTGGTGCCAGAGCACCCCGATCGGGTTGAAGTCCCCCGGCCGCATCCGGTTGAGCCAGTCGCCCTCGACCACGACCTGGACGCCCGCGCCCCGCAGCACGTCCACCAACCAGGGAATGGTGGCCATCAGGACTCCTGGAGCAGGTCGGCGAGGCACTCGAGCTTCCTGGGCGCGGCAGCCGCGGCGGTCGCCGGCGCGGGCCGGGCGGCGACGGCGAGCGCGGCGGCCACCAGGGCCGGTACGCCGAGCAGACCTCGGCGGCGCAGACGGGCGGGACGGGCAGGGGCCATGGCGTCCTCCAGATAACTACGAGGATCGATTAATGGCCGTGACGCTACCCTGTCACGTTCGTCAATGTCGATACCCTACGACGGGCCTGTTCGCCATGAAGGTTTTCGCCATCGGCGGACATGCGCCGGCCGAGCCCCGTGCGCCGGGGGCCCGGTCAGGAACCGCCGAGCGCGTCGATGTCGCGCATCTCCTCCGCGGTGAGCGAGAAGTCGAAGACGTCGGCGTTGGCGCGGATCCGCTCCGGCGTCACGCTCTTCGGGATGACCACGATCTCGTGGTCGATGTGCCAGCGGAGCACCACCTGAGCCGGTGAGACGTCGTGCGCGGCCGCGATCCGGACCAGCACCGGGTCGGACAGGTCGCTGGTCTTGAACGGGCTGTAACCCTCCAGCACGACGCCCCGGTCCCGGTGGTCCCGGTGGCGCTGGCGGTCGTACAGCGACGGGCTCCACCGGATCTGGTTGACCGCCGGGGTCTCCTCGGTGGCCTGGATCAACTCGTCGATCTGCGCCGTGCTGAAGTTGCTGACCCCGACCGCTCGGGCCAGACCCTCCTCCCGCGCGACGAGCATCTCCCGCCACACCGGGATGTTGTCGGCGTCGCTCGACGGGGGCCAGTGCACCAGCCACAGGTCGACGTGGTCCATGCCGAGCGCGCGCAGGCTCGCCTCGATCGTCTCCTGCTCCCGGCCGACCCGGTCCGGCGGCAGCTTCGTCGTGATGAAGACGTCCTCCCGGCGCAGGCCGCTCTCGGCGACCGCCCGACCGACCTCCTTCTCGTTGCCGTACATCGTGGCGGTGTCGATGTGCCGGTAACCCGCGTCGAGCGCGGCCAGCACGGACTCGTACGCCGCCGGCCCGGTGATCTGCCACGTGCCGAAGCCGAGCAGGGGTATCCGCACCTCGCCGGGGAGCAGGACGGTGGGCTGGTCGAGGTCCATACCGACGGTTCTACCCGTGATCGCCCCTGGCACGCCGCCCAACCGCACCGACACCCCCCGACGGGGCCGACCCCGGGCGGAATCCGCCCCGGTGCCGGAGAATGCGGATGTGGCTGACCGGCTGGAGGAGTACCGGCGCAAGCGGGACGCCGCGCGTACCCCGGAACCGGTGCCGGAGCGGACCCCGCAGGCCGGTGGTCCGGACGGTGCCCGCTTCGTCATCCAGCAGCACCACGCCCGCAGCCTGCACTGGGACCTCCGGCTGGAGCACGACGGCGTCCTCGCCTCCTGGGCGGTGCCGCGCGGCCTGCCCCGGGACCCCGGCCGCAACCACCTCGCCGTGCACACCGAGGACCACCCGATGGAGTACCTCGACTTCTCCGGCGAGATCCCGGCCGGCGAGTACGGCGGCGGCCGGATGACGATCCACGACCGGGGCACCTACCGCTGCGAGAAGTGGCGGGACGACGAGGTCATCGTGACCCTCGACGGGGAGCGGACCAACGGCCGGTACGTGCTCTTCGCCGCCGGCGGCCGGGACGGGCGGGACTGGATGGTCCGGCGCACCGACCCGCCGCCGGAGGGCTGGGAGAGCATGCCGGAGCTCGTCCGCCCGATGCTCCCCACGCCGGCACGGAAGCTGCCCCGCGACAAGGAGGACTGGGGGTACGAGCTGCGCTGGGACGGCGTCCGCGCGGTCGCGTACGTCTCGGGCGGCCGGCTGCGGCTGCTGTCCGAGACCGACGACGAGATCACCGGGACATACCCATGGCTGCGGAACCTCGCCGAGACGCTGGCGCCGACGGAGGCCGTGCTCGACGGCGTCCTGGTGCGCATCGACAAGGCCGGTCGGGTACGGCCGGCGCGTGGTGGGCGGGCCACCGCCGACGCCCAGTTCCTCCTGTTCGATCTGCTGTGGCTGGAGGGCGTGACCAGCGTCGAGCTGCCGTACGTGCAGCGCCGGGAACTGCTCGACGGGCTGGCGCTGGCCGGCACCCACTGGCAGACTCCGCCCTGGTTCCCCGGCACCGGCGCCGAGGCCCTGCGGACGGCCCGTGAGCAGGGGTTGCCGGGTGTGGTGGCCAAGCGCCTCGACTCGGCGTACGAGCCGGGCCGGCGCAGCCGGCACTGGCTGAGCATCGACACGAGCTGACCGACCGCCGACGATGCGAGGAGCGCCCGTGTACCTGACCCACCTGGAGTGTCCGCGCTGCGGCGGAGAGCACGACGCCGGCAAACCGCAGAACCTGTGCGCGTGCGGCTCCCCGCTGCTGGCCCGCTACGACCTGGCGGCGGTGGCAGACGTGGTCACCCCGGAGCGGTTCGGGCTCCGGCCGGCCGACCTGTGGCGGTACCGGGAACTGTTGCCGGTGGCCGACCCGGGGCACGTCACCACGTTGGGCGAGGGCTGGACGCCGCTGTGGCGCGCCCCGACGTACGGCGCGGAGATCGGCATCCCGGACCTGATGGTCAAGGACGAGGGGCTGACCCCGACCGGGTCGTTCAAGGCGCGCGGGGCGGCCGTCGGGGTGAGCCGCGCCCGCGAGCTGGGCGTCGAGCGGATCGCCATGCCGACCAACGGCAACGCGGGCGCCGCCTGGGCCACGTACGCCACCCGGGCCGGCCTGGGCGCGACCATCGTCATGCCGCAGGACGCGCCCACCATCTGCCGCCGCGAGTGCGTCGCCGCCGGAGCCGACCTGCGGTTGGTCGACGGGCTGATCAGCGACGCCGGCCGACACGTCGCGCGGCTGGTCGCCGACGCCGGCGGCGCGGTCTTCGACGCCGGCACACTGCGCGAGCCGTACCGGCTCGAGGGCAAGAAGACCATGGGGTACGAGATCGTCGAGCAGCTCGGCTGGCAGGTGCCCGACGTGATCATCTACCCGACCGGCGGCGGCGTCGGCCTGATCGGCATCCACAAGGCACTGCACGAGATGCGCGAGCTGGGCTGGATCACCGACCGGCTGCCCCGCCTGGTGGCCGTGCAGTCGACCGGCTGCGCGCCGATCGTCCGGGCCTTCGCCGCCGGGGCGGAGCGGGCCGAACCGTGGGCCGACGCGCACACCGTGGCGTTCGGCATCACCGTGCCGGCCCCGCTCGGCGACGAGCTGATCCTGACCGCACTGCGGGAGAGCGCGGGCACGGCCGTCGCCGTGACGGACACGGAACTCCTCGCCGACCTGCGGGGCTTCGCGGCGCGGGAGGGGCTGCTGCTCTGCCCGGAGGGCGCGGCCTGCCTGACGGCGGCCCGGCAACTGCGGGCGGGCGGCTGGATCCGGGCCGGCGAGCGGGTCGTGGTGCTCAACACCGGCGCCGGCTTGAAGTACCCGGAGACGGTGGACGTGACCGGGGTGCCGCTGCTGCCCGCCTGAGCGGTCAGTCCGTGGTGGGGTCGGTGAGGCGCCACGCGGCGTTGATCAGGCCGATGTGCGAGAGCGCCTGCGGAGTGTTGCCGAGCTGGGCACCGGTGTGCGGGTCGATCTGCTCGCTGAGCAGGCCGACGTCGTTGGCATGCCCGACCACCCGCTCGAACAGCTCCTCGGCCCGCTCCCGCTCCCCCGCCATCACCAGGCACTCCACCAGCCAGAACGAGCAGAGCAGGAAGCCGGCGGGGTCGGTGTTCCAACGCCGGACCAGGCCTCCGTCGGTGCCCAGCTCCCGCTCGATCACCTCGATGGTGGCGCGCATTCTCGGGTCGGTGGCCGGGAGGAAACCCGCCACCGGCAGGAACAGCGCGGAGGCGTCCAGCTCGCTGGAGCCGAACGCGCTGGTGTACGCGCCGACGCGCTCGTTCCACCCCGCGCGCAGCACACTGGTCCGGATCTCGTCCCGGATCGCCGCCCACCGGTGGGGGTCCGCGCGCTCGCCGAGCCGGGGCGCCAGCGCGACGGCCTTGTCCATCGCCACCCAGCAGAGCACCTTCGACGACAGGTAGTGCCGGTCGGTGTCCCGGGTCTCCCACATGCCCCGGTCCGGCAGGTGCCACGTGTCGGCGACCTGCTCGGTCAGGCCGAGCACCATCTCGCGCAGGTCCTCGTCGAGAGGGTCCCCGAGCAGGTGATGCAACCGCCACACCGACGAGATCATCTCGCCGGGCACGTCGAGCTGCCGCTGCCGCCAGGCGTCGTTGCCGAAGCGCACCGGCCGGCTGCCGGCGTACCCGCGCAGGTGCGTCGAGGCGTGCTCGGAGATGTCCCGCTCGCCCTCCAGACCGAAGAGCACCGGCACCGGCTCCGGGCCGACCCGGCCGATCGAGCGGGACGCCCAGGCGAAGAGCCGGGACGCCTCCGTGGGACAGGCGGCCACCCAGAGCGCGCGCAGCGTCATGGCGAAGTCGCGCAACCAGGCGTACCGGTAGTCGTAGTTGCAGTCGCCGCCGATCCGTTCCGGCAGCGACGTGGTGAGCGCGGCGGCGACCGCGCCGCTGCGGGTGTACGTGAGGCCGGTGAGGACGACCGCACTGTGCCGTACCAGGTCGGCGTAGCGGCCGTCGTACTGGTGGGTCTCGCGGTACGCCTCCCACGCCACCGCCGTCTCGGCGATCATGGTCGCCGGATCGAGCCGGGCCGGCCGCTCGCCGTACGTGCGCCCGTACGCGGCGGTGAAACCGACGGTGTCACCGGCCGCGACCTCGAACTCGGTGCGGACCCGGTCCACGCCGGCGCGCAGCGGCGGGCCGTCCGAGCGCAGCTCCAGGACCGTCGCCCCGGCCACGGCCAGCACCGCGCCGTCGGGTTGGTCGTGCAGGTACGGGGTGAGCAGGCCGTGGTCGGGGCGCGGTGCGAAGTCCGACGCCATCCGCACCCGCCCGGCGAGACCCTCGACGGTGCGCAGCAGCACCGCCGGTGAGTTCATGCCCAGCTGGTGGCCGCGGGCGCCCAGCTCGGCGGCGAGCGCGTCGGTGACCGCGACACTGCCCTCCGGGGTGTGGTGCACGGTCCGCAGCACCAGCGTGTCCGGCCGGTACGCGCGCTCCACGCGGTGTCCGGGGTGGCCCGCGCCGACCGGGGCCAGGCGCCAGTGCCCGGCCTCGGGGTCGAGCACCCGTGCGAACACTGCGGGAGCGTCGAACCGGTCCGGGCACCACCAGTCGACCGAGCCGTCCCGGCCGACCAGCGCTCCCGAGCGGCAGTCGGAGAGGAATCCGTAGTCGGAGATCGCCGGCTGGTCCACCCGCTGCGGGTACCCCGATCCGCCCCGGTCAGACGACACCGGGGCGGGCCCGACGGTCCGCCGCGTCAGGAGGTGGGGGGCTGGTCCTCGCCGGCCGCCTCGGCCGCGTCCGCCTCCTCCTTGGTGCGGTGCACCACCTGGTCGGCGTGCTCCGGCGGGCCGTAGACGGTGTAGAGCACCAGCGGGTTGGGGCCGGTGTTGACGAAGTTGTGCTTCGTGCCGGCCGGCACCACCACCAGGTCGCCCTGGGCGATCTCGCGCTTCTCCCCCGCCACCCGCGCCTCGCCGGTCCCGCTGACGAAGGTGAGGATCTGGTCGACGTCCTCGTGAACCTCCTCGCCGATCTCACCTCCCGGCGGGATCGTCATGATGACGAGTTGCGTGTGTTGCCCGGTCCACAGCACCCGCCGGAAGTCCGGGCTCTTCTCGGCGACGGTCGCGATCGTGAAATGCTCCATGCCGCGCTCCATACCCGCTGCGGCCGTACGCCACGCCGAGACTCGCAGATGGTGGAATTCCCCACGTTCCGGAGGTTTGGATCCCCGGTGGACGGGGATCGACACCTCGAGCGGACCAACGTGTCCGGTCGAGCCAGGTCCCCGCTGGCGTACCGCCGTACGGCTGCGGTGGTGGGAGACGGCCAGAGCGCGGCGACGTTCCGACCAGGAGTCGGGCGGCGCCGTGCGCTCGTTGGCTGATCCCCGCGACCACCCCGAGAAGTGTCCGATCATGGACAGTTGGCACCGCCCGCACCCCGGCTGACCTGCGACGGAGCGACCGGTGTGGCGGGAACGCGGTGACCGGCGCGAATGCCGCGGCTAGGCTGAAGTATGGTGCCCGCCCACGGGGGCCGGGAGGCGGAACCGGTCTACCGCCCCATCCTTGCCAACCGGCGTGGTGAGCTGGAGGCACTCAGCCACCTCGACCCGGCCCTGGCGCCACTGCTCGCTCCAGTCATCGACGTGTCCCTCCTGGATTCCTTCACCGTGGACGTCCTCGGTCGACTGCCGGCGGGGCTGCTGCCCGCGGTCGACGTCTCCGCCCTTCCCGACGCGCCGGAGACAGAGCTGGCGGGTTGGGGCGTACCGCTGGTGCCGGTGATCGGGCTCGCCGAGAGCGAGCGGCGGCTCGTCGCGCACGGCGCCGCGGCCCGGGCCCACGCCCAGCGGGCGCTGGTCCGGTTGCGCATCGGCACGGACCGGGCCGGGCCGGACGAGGCCACCGCCGCGGTGGAACGGATCTGGCGGTGGACCCGGCTGGACCCGGAGCAGTGCGACCTGCTCGTCGACGCGGCGGACGTGTGCTGCCGGGCCGACGTACGGATGGTCGAGCCCCGGGTCCGCCGGCTGCTGGACTGGGCCCGCCGGCACGCCTGGCGCTCGGTCGCGGTGGCGGCGGGCGGGATGCCGCCCACCCTGTCCCGCCTGCCCATCGACGAGCCGGTCCGGGTCGACCGGTGGGACTGGCTGCTGTGGCAGGAGCTGGCGGACCTCGGCGTCGGCTACGGCGACTACGGGGTCAGCCCGGCGGCACGGGACGCCGAGCAGGCGGGCGACCGGCTGCCCACCATGCGGTACACGACCGACGGGGCATGGTGGGTCTACCGCTGGTCCCGCCGGGGCGGCCGCGGTGACGAGCGTTTCGCCGACCTGTGCCGCACCCTGGTCGCGGCCCCGCACTGGCCCCCGGCGGGCGCCGCCTACTCGTGGGGCGACCACGAGATCCTGCGGCGGGCGCGCCGGATCGGCGGCGCGGGCTCGACCAGCACCTGGGCGGCGTGGTGCACCTCGCACCACCTGGCCCACGTGCTGTCGACGCTGCACGGGCCGGTACGCGAGGCCCAGCCCGAGCCGTGGCGGCCCGGTCAGTCGCTCGCCGGCCGGCCCACCCGGCCGAACCGCGGCGGAGCCGCCCGGCGCGCGGGCTGACCCGGGCTCACTACTTCTCGGTGAAGCCGAACTGCACGATTCCCTCGTCGTCGACGCTGGCGTCCACGGAGGCGTCCCCGAGCAGGTCGGCCGCGTCCTCGTCGAGGAAGATCCGGGCGCCCTGGTTGTCGACCACGTGGTCGCCCTCGGCGGGCCGTTCGACCAGCTCGACGGTGAGCGAGCCGGCGTCCGGGTCGGCGGCGATGCGTACCCCGCCGTCCTCCGCGACGTCCTGCTGGTTGGCGAGGTCTCGGATCACCATGACGGCGTTGTCGGTCATGGTCAGCATGGCGGAACTCCTCGTGTGTCCTGGGATTCGCGACCGGCCGCCGATGGCGGGCCGGGGGCGACAGGGACGTTGCCCGTCGCGGCTCGGGGCCCACGACAGGGCCCCTCAGACCCTACGGTGCCCGCTACCCGGGCGTCCGTCAACCGGGCCGCCGGCCTGTACCCGATCGGATGAAATCCGGCGAATCGCCCCGCCGCCGGCCCGGCCCGTGCTAGCAGGGCGGAGATTTTCTTCGCTCGACGCCCTTTCCTGGCAGATATCTCCGTGGCAGCATCACCGCATGCATCGTCGTCTCTTCCCCCGGACGCTCGCGCTGGTGGCCGTCGTCGCCGCCGCGGCCACCGCCGCCGCGCCCACCGCGACGGCCGAGTCGCCGACCCCCGCCGCGACCCGGCTCAACGCCACGATCGACGCAATCCTCGCCGACTCCCGCCTCGCCGGCGCCCAGGCCTCCGTCGTGGTCAAGGACGCCGCCAGCGGCGAGACCGTCTACCACCGCAACGGCGACCGCCGCCTCGTCCCCGCGTCCAACACCAAGCTGCTGACCTCGGCCGCCGCGCTGGAGCTGCTGGGCCCGGACCACCGCTTCCACACCGACGTGCTCGCCGGCGGGTCCCGCCGCGGCACCGTCGTCAACGGCGACCTCCACCTGCGCGGCGGGGGCGATCCGACGATGCTCGCCGCGGACTACGACGCGCTGGCCGCGAAGGTGGCCGCGTCCGGCATCCGTGTGGTGACCGGGAACCTGGTCGCCGACGACACCCGCTACGACGACACGCGGCTCGGTCCGGACTGGACGTGGGACGACGAGCCGTACTACTACGCGGCGCAGGTGTCCGCGCTGACCGTCACGCCGGACACCGACTACGACGCGGGCACCGTCATCGTCCACGCCGCCCCGGCCGCGGCACCCGGGGGCAGGCCGGTGGTCACCACCACGCCCGCCACCGGGTACCTCCGGATCGACAACCGGGCGACGACCGTCGCCGACGGCGACACGTCGATCTCCTTCGAGCGCGTGCACGGCGGCAACACCGTCGTGGTCACCGGCCAGATCGCCGTCGGGGACGCGCCGGCCAGCGACTGGGTCACGGTCTGGGAGCCCACCGGGTACGCGGCCGACGTCTTCCGTTCGGCGCTTCGCAAGCACGGCGTACGGGTGCTGGGCCGCACGGTCCTCGGCCGGCCCACGCCCGCCGGAGCGGCCGAGGTGGCCCGCCACGACTCGATGACCCTGGCGGAGCTGATGGTGCCGTTCCTCAAGCTCTCCAACAACGGGCACGCGGAGGTGCTCGCCAAGGAGATCGGCCGGGTGCTCGCCGGGTCCGGCACCTGGTCGGCCGGGATCGCCGCGATCAACGGGTACGTGGCCGGCGCCGGCATGGACCCGGCGACCTTCCGCCAGCGGGACGGCTCCGGGCTCTCCCGGCGCAACCTGGTCCCGGCGACCGAGTTCGTCGACCTGCTCACCGCCGTCCGCGCCGAGCCCTGGTTCCCCGCCTGGTACGCGGCCCTGCCGGTGGCCGGCGCGGCGGACCGCTTCGTCGGCGGGACGCTGCGCAGCCGGATGCGGGGCACGCCGGCGGCGGGCAACGTGCACGCCAAGACCGGCAGCCTGACCGGGGTCTCCGGCCTGTCCGGCTACGTCACCGACGCCGACGGCCGGCTGCTGGCGTTCTCCATCCTGCTCAACAACTACCTCGCCTCGTCCGTGAAGGGGCTCGAGGACCAGATCGCCGTGGCGCTGGCGTCGTACACCGAGAAGGACGCGACCGCCGCGCGGACCGCGCCACGGACCGTGGCCGAACCTCCGGCCGTCCCCGAGGACCGGGAGTGCTCCTGGGTGAAGCCCATCGCCTGCTGAGGACGGACGAACGGGCGGGGCTCCGGCGGAGGCCGGTGCGTCCGGGGCCGCCGGTGAGTCGTACCAGGTCCGGGCCCAGGGTGCGCGGCGGTCAGAGCCGTTCCAGCACCACCACGGGGATCTCGCGGGCGGTCTTCGCCTGGTAGCCGTCGTACGCCGGCCAGATCGCCACCATCGTGGACCACATGCGGGGCTTCTCCTCCGGCGTCGCGGTGCGGGCGCGGGCGGTGAACCGCTCGGCGCCGACCTGCACCTCGACCAGCGGCTCCTCGCGCAGGTTCAGGTACCACCCCGGGTGCTTCGGGTCGCCGCCCTGCGAGGCGACCACCAGGTAGGCGTCACCGTCGCGGCCGTAGATGAGGGCCGTCCGCCGGAGCTGGCCGCTGCGTCGCCCCCGCGTGGTCAGCAGCAGCGTGAAGACACCCGGCCGCCACTCGTGCCCCTCGGCGCCGTCGGTCTCCACGTACCGCCGGATGTGGTCGGCCACCCAGCCCTCGGGGCTGTCCAGCACCTGCTCACCCGTCGTCATGGGCCCTCCCGTCCTCAGTGGTCGACCTGCGGGCACCACGCTACCCCGACCGGCGGCGGGCAGCCGACGATCACTGCAACGCCACCGCCTGGAGGCTGACGCCGGCGCAGTCGTCCGTGAAGGCGTGCTCGGCGGTCCACGTCAGCACGAGCCGCGTACCCTCCGGCGTCTGGAAGCGGACGACGAACTCGGCGGACCGGCTGGTGTGCGGGTCCTCCACGCGCAGGGTGCGGGTCGGGCCGCCGCTGGAGAGCCGGGCGTCGAAGCGACCCCGGGCCATCCAGGTCCCGGCGTAGATGTGGACGGTCCGCAGTTGGCCGCTCCCCGTTATGGCGAGGGCGAAGCCGCGGCCGGCGCCGCAGGTGAAGACCCCGCGCGGAGTGCCGTCGGCCGCCTGCACGGGCGCGCCGTCCCGCCACCGGAAGGTCTCCTGGTTGCCGTCCCAGGAACCCCGGCGGCCGCTGCCGCCGTCGTCGCGGATCTCGCCGGAGCCGCCGCGCTTGCGCACGGTCGAGTCGTCGCCGTGCAGTCCCCAGTGGATCCAGTCCCGGGTGCCCACGGCGGTCAGGTCCACCTCGGCCGGCACCTCGTTCCGGGCCAGGGTGAGCACCGGTGGCGGCGTCGTCGGCGTGGGTGACGGGCTCGGCGGGCGCTGCCGGGGACGCAGGCCGGGTGAGGCCGGACCGGCGCCCGGCTGCGTACCGGGGAGAGCGCTCGGCCGGCCGACCCCGGCCGGCACGGTGCCGGTGGTCGGCGGCTCCTCCGGCGCCGGCTCGGAGTCGAAGTTGACGTACGAGAGCAGGGCGACGAGGCACGCGAGCACGGTGACGCCCTCGAGCGCCCAGCGTCGGCGCCGCCGGGCCCGGTCCAGCCGGCGAAGGGCGCTGCGGGTCCGCCCCGCCGTGGTCGAGGACCGGTGCCGGGCGCACAGCCGGTCACCCGGGTGCCGGCCGTGCCGAGGTCCACCGGTGCCCGGCCGCGTGACGTCCTCCTCCGGCACCGACCCTCCACTCCCCACCGTGCAGCACGCAGCGCCCGAACCGGCGGAAACGTTACACCGCCGTGGGCCGTTTCACGTTTGCATCAGATCGGACTTTCCGCCACCCCACGCCCGGCCGGTGTGCCCACTTCGTTACCCGCTGGTAGCGTTCCCAGCTCCGCATGCATCCCGTGCTCAGGGAGTAGTCACGACCGTCACTGGATCACGGTCCGCCGAGGTGGAAGCCGAGCGACTGGGCGATCACCACCGCCTGCTCGGCGTCGATGACCGCGCCCGCCCGCTCGACCTGCGTCGGGTCGAGCGCGGTCAGGTCGCTGCCACGGAGGTCGGCGCGGACCAATCGGGTGCGGTGCAGGGCCGCGCCGGACAGATCCACGCCGGTCACGGTGGCACCGGTCAGGTCGGCCGCGGTCAGGTCGGCCTCCCGCATGCGTACGCCGGTGATCCGCACCCCGCGCAGGTCGGCGCCGGGGAGCGCGACGAACGACCAGTCCCCGCCGTCGACGGTCAGCGGTCGGAGGTCGCACTCGGCGAAGGTGCTGCCGACCAGCTTGCAGCCGGTGAACTCGGCCTCGAAGAGGTTGCAGCGGCGGAACACGCACCGGGTGAAGGCCGAGTCGACGTGCCGGGAGGCGTTGAAGCGGACGTTGCCGAACGTGCACCCGGTGAAGACCGCGCCCCGGGTGAGCGCCTCGGTCAGGTCCACCCGGTGGAACTCGCAGCCGACGAAGTGCCGGTCGGTGATCTCCTCGCCGTACCAGTCCTCGTCGCGGAAGGTGGTCGCCTCGGTCAGCTCCGGCATCGACCCAGGCTACTGACCGGCACCGACATGTGTGGCCGGCCGCCCTTCCGGCCGCGGCGTACCGGCGGGTAGGTTCGCCGGTGTGAGCGTGGCACGCAGCATCGACCCGGACCAGATCGGCTTCGACCCCGCACGCCTGGCGCGGATCGACGAGCACTTCGGCAGGTACGTCGACGACGGACGGCTCGCCGGCTTCCAGGTGGTGGTGACCCGCCGCGGCGAGGTCGCGCACTCCTCGACGTACGGGCTGCGGGACGCCGAGGCGCAGGTCCCGGTGAAGGCGGACACGCTCTGGCGCATCTACTCGATGACCAAGCCGGTCACGTCGGTCGCCGCGATGATCCTCTGGGAGGAGGGCCGGTTCGAGCTGACCGACCCGATCAGCCGCTGGCTGCCGGAGTTCGCCGACCTCCGGGTCTACTCGAAGGGGTCGGCCCTCAAGCCGTACACGGTGCCCGCGGTCGAGCCGATCCGGGTCTGGCACCTGCTCACCCACACCGCCGGGCTGACGTACGGCTTCATGCAGACCTCGGTGGTCGACGGTCTCTACCGGGCCGCCGGGTACGACCTGTACCCGCCGGCTGACGTCGACCTTGCCACCGCCTGCGCAGCCTTCGGCGAGCTGCCGCTGCTCTTCCAGCCCGGCACCGCGTGGGGCTACTCGGTCGCTACCGACGTGCTCGGCCGGCTGGTCGAGGTGATCTCCGGGCAGAGCCTGGACGCGTTCTTCGCCGACCGGATCTTCCGCCCGCTGGGCATGACCGACACGCACTGGTGGGTGGAGGGCGACACCGCGGCGCGACTGGCCGCGCTGTACGCGCCGGACCCGCGCACCGGCCGCGCCTTCCGTTACGACAAGCTGGGCGCCCTGGCGTACGAGAAGCCGATCCTGCTCTCCGGCGGCGGTGGGCTCATCTCCAGCGCCGCCGACTACCACCGCTTCACCCAGATGCTGCTGCGCGGCGGCGAGTTGGACGGCGTACGCGTGCTCGGGCCGCGCACGGTGCGGTTCATGACCCGCAACCACCTGCCCGGCGGCAGGGACCTGGAGACGCTGTCCACCGGCGGCTTCGCCGAGACCACCCTGGAGGGCGTCGGCTTCGGGCTCGGGTTCGCCGTCGTGGAGGATCCGATCCCGTCCCGGGTGCCGAGCAGCGTCGGCGAGTACTACTGGGGCGGGGTGGCGAGCACGGCCTTCTGGGTCGACCCGGCCGAGGAGGTCACCGCGCTGTTCTTCACCCAACTGCTGCCGTCGAGCACCTGGCCGATCCGGCCGCAGCTGCGCCAACTGGTCTACTCGGCCCTGCTGGACTGAGAGCGTCATCGGCGTTCCCCGGCGGCGGGGCCTCGGCGTCCATAGCCTGGGGGCGTGAGCAGCATCGTCGTGTTCGGGGCGGGCGGGACGGCGGGGTCCCGGATCACCAGCGAGGCTTTCGAGCGGGGGCACCGGGTCACCGCCGCGGTGCGCCGGCCGGAGGCGACGTCGTACCTGCCGGCAGGGGTCCGGGTCGTCACCGGGGACGCGACCAGTGAGCGCAGCGTACGGGAGCTGGCGCCGGAGGCGGACGCGTTCGTGGTCGCGATCGGCGGTGACCAGCACGGCCTCTGGCTGAGCGCGGCCCGGACCCTGGTCGGCACGCTGCGCGACATGCGGGCCACGCCTCGGATCATCCACCTGGGCGGCGGGGCCACCCTGCTCACCCCGAAGGGGACCCGGATCCTCGACGAGCCGGACTTCCCCGAGGAGTACCGCGACGCGGCGCTCGGCCAGGCCGAAGCCTTGGACTTCTACCGCTCCTCCGCCGACGGGGTGAGCTGGACCTACGTCTCCCCGCCGCCGCTGGAGTTCCACCCGGGCGAGCGGACCGGGCGGTACCGCACCGGCGACGACCATCCGGTGACCGACCGCGAGGGCCGCTCGGTGCTCAGCTACCAGGACATGGCGGTGGTGATCGTGGACGAGATCGAGAACCCGCGCCACGAGAACACCCGCTTCACCGCCGCGTACTGATCAGTCGGCGAGGCGGGCGGGGAAGCCGCCGGTGGCGATCGGACCCCACGAGTCGATCGTGACCCGGATCAGCGACTTGCCCTGGCGGACCATCGCCGCCCGGTACTCGTCCCAGTCCGGGTGCTCACCGGAGATGCTGCGGTAGTACTCGACCAGCGGCTCCAGCGCCTCCGGCAGGTCCAGCACCTCGGCGGTGCCGTCGACCTGCACCCACGGGCCGTTCCAGTCGTCCGACAGCACGCAGGCGGCGACCCGGGGGTCGCGGCGGATGTTGGTCACCTTGGCCCGCTCCGGGTAGGTCGAGACGACCAGTCGCCCCTCGGCGTCGACGCCGGCGGAGACCGGGGACGACTGGGGCCGCCCGTCTGCGCGGGTGGTCATGAGGACGACCTTGTGCCGGGGGCGGAGGAACTCGATCAGCTCGGCCGGGTCGACGCGGGTGTTCGTCGCGATGCTCACCGCTCGTTTCTATCAGCTCGGCGGCACCGCGGAACGGCCGCGGGACGCGGCGGCGGGCTGGGTGGGGACGCGGGGCCGGACCGGCGGCCGCCAGGCACGGCCGTTGGCGTAGATCACCCGGAAGCCGAGGTACGAGGCGAGCGGCGCCCAGTGCGCCGAGCCCATCCGCAGTTCGGCGGCGTTGTGCCGCTGCCCGTTGGCGAGCACGTCGAGGAGCACGGTTTCGAACGCGGCCGATTCGACCCAGTCGACTTCCCGGGTGAAACCGCAGACCAGCGCCGCTCCGGTGGTCTCCAGGAAGTCGCGGAGCACCGCGTCGGAGGCGCGCAGAACCGAACAGCTGCCGAAATAGAGCCGCCGGCCCTCGCAACGACCGGCCATCCGCTCGGCCACGTCGGCGAGAGCCACCGATTCCCAGTCGGTGAGGCAGAGCCGGCTCGGTTCGCCGTGCATCGCGAAGAACCCCACGCGGTAGTCGGCGTACTGCTTGAGCAGCCAGCGGTCGACGAAGTAGAACAGCTCGTCCCGGGTCGCCGCGTCCTTGTGGATGAACCGGATCTTCCCGAGGCGCTCCAGCAGCTCCAGGGTGGGCAGGACGGACCCGCGCTCGTTGAGGTCGCGGTGCCACTGACCCTCGACGCAGAAGACGCCACCACGCGCCACGCGCCCACCTCCCTCACCCGCGGCGCTGACGTTACCGGCTCTCCGGGCGGCGGAAACATCACCCAGGGTGGGGCGGGACACGACGTTCCGTGCCGTTCCCGCCGTTCCCGCATTCTTGCGCGCCTCGGGGCGGAATGGGTGATTCGCAAATCACCGTAATTCACAGGCAAGACCCAGCAGGCGCGGGATCTGAGGACAATTCTCGTTTATCCCCGCCTAACCGTCCGACCAGTGTCAGGGTGGAAATCGCGGGACGTCCCGGTCGATGTCCCATCCCATTCGCTTCTCCTACCGGGAGGACTTCTGTGCGCATGAAGACCCTGAAACGGGCGCTGGTCGCGTTCGCCCTGGCGCTGCCCGGGGCCGCGATCGCCACCGTGGTCGCCGCACCGGCCGCCCACGCGGACGGCTGCTACACCTGGACACGCAACCTCTACCAGGGACGCTCCGGCGACGACGTCCGCCAGCTGCAGCTCCGCGTCGCCGGCTGGGCCGGCAACCGCGACATCGTGGAACTCGACGGCCGGTACGGACCGAAGACCGCCGCGGCGGTCCGGCGGTTCCAGTCCGCGTACGGGCTGCGGGCCGACGGTGTCGCCGGGCCGCAGACGTACGCCAAGCTCTACGAACTGCAGGACAACGACTGCACGCCCCGCCACTTCAGCTACAGCGAGATGGACGACGGCTGCGGCCGGGGCGGCTGGACCGGCGGCCCGCTCTCCCCGACGGAGACACGGCAGAACGCCCTGCGGACGATGTGGAAGCTGGAGGCGATGCGCCACAGCCTCGGCGACCAGCCGCTCCACGTCACCAGCGGCTTCCGCAGCCGGGCGTGCAACAACCAGGTCGGCGGGGCGCGGGACAGCCAGCACCTCTACGGCAACGCCGCCGACGTGGTGTCCCGCAGCCGGTCGCTGTGCGACGTGGCCCGCGACGCCCGCAACCGCGGCTTCAGCGGCATCATCGGCCCGGGAACGCCGGACCACGACGACCACGTGCACGTGGACTCCCGGCGCGAGAACAACCGGGACAACACGGCCAACACCACGAGCTGGTCGGCCCCGGACTGCGGGGTCCGCTGACGACCGCACCACCGGTCACGGCGACGCCGGCCCGGTCAGGGGTGGGGAAATCCCCCCGACCGGGCCGGCGTCGTGCGCCCCGAGCCTCGCGGGCGTACCTCCGCTCAGCTCGCCCGGGGCCAGCGCGGCGTGGCCGCCGGGGTCGTGCGGCCGTGGCCGGCAGGTCGGACCGCGGGCCGCGCGCCGGGCGCGGCCACCCGGGCGGCCGCCTGGCCACGCACCGGGTACGCGGGACGTGCCGGCGCGGCGGCCGCTGTGCGGGGCGGCGCGGCGGCCCCGGGACGTGCCGGCACCGACGCCGGCGTACGCGCCGGTCCGTTCACGGTGAACGGGAACGGCACGTGCACGAACGGGTTGCCGTGCCGCACCAGCGCGTCGACCTGCCGCTCGTTGAGGCCGTGTGTCAACAGCACCCGCCGGCCCCAGCGGTGCAACCGGCACGGATAGGTCGCGCCGTCGTTGCGGCACAGCGGCCCCGACGGCCACTCCTCCGCCCCGTGCACGACCACCGCCCGGACCGCGAGCCGGACGTCCTCGGGGGTCAGCGGCACCGGGACCGGCACCTCGCCCAGTACCTGATCGATGGGATCCGTCGACTGCTCACCAACTCGCACGGTAGGCCTCCCGCAGCTTCGGCAGCGGGGCGGCCGACGCGCCGCCCCACATCCTCGGCGGGGAGTACGTCGCCCGCCCTCGGAAGGTTCAATCCGGCCCGGCGACCACCATTCGCCTCAGACCAGGCCGGCGTCGTGGACCAGGAGGGCCACCTGGACGCGGTTGTTGAGGTCCAGCTTCACCAGCAGCCGGGACACGTACGCCTTGACCGTCGCCACACTCATGAACAGCTCCGCCGCGATCTCCGCGTTGCTGCTCCCCCGGCCGAGCGCGACCGCGACGTCCCGCTCCCGTTCGCTGAGCGTGGCGAGCTGCCGACGGGCCCGCTCCCGGCGCGGGTCAGGGCCGGCGGTCCCGGTGACGTGCGCGATCAGCTGGCGGGTGACCGTCGGGGAGAGGGTGGCCTCGCCGGCCGCCACCCGGCGGACGGCCTGCACGATCTCGGCGGGCGGGGTGTCCTTGAGCAGGAAGCCGCCCGCCCCGGCCCGCAGCGCCCGGAGCACCTGCTCGTCGGCGTCGAAGGTGGTCAGCACCAGCACCTCGGGCGGGTCGGGCGCGGACCGCAGCGCCTCGGTGGCGGCCAGCCCGTCGAGCCGGGGCATCCGGATGTCCATCAGCACGACGTCCGGCGCGTACGCGGCGACGGCCGCCGGGACTTCGGTGCCGTCGGCGGCCTCGCCCGCCACGGCCAGCTCCGGCGCGCCACCGATGATCATCGACAGGGCGGCCCGGACCAGCGGATCGTCGTCGACGATCAGGACCCGCACCGGACGCACCGGCGACGTGGTCGGTGCCGCTCCGTGCGGAGGCGTCACGCCGGCCACGGCAGCCACGCGGCGAGCCGGAAGTCCCCGGCGTCGTCCCGCCCGTACTCCAGCCGCCCGCCGGCCAGGCTGACCCGCTCGGCGATGCCGACCAGACCGGTTCCGGCGCCCGGCAGGCCGGGGTCGGTGCCGCCCCCCACCGGCCAGCGGTTGCGGACCTCCACGGCCAGCCCCTCCCCGGGTCCGCCGGCCAGCTCGACGGCGACCGCCGCGCCGGCGGCGTGCTTACGGGCGTTGGTCAGCCCCTCCTGCACGATCCGGTAGACGCTGCGTCCGACCGCGTCCGGCACCCGGTCGGATGCGGCCACCCGGTCGACGGTGTCCACCCGCACTCCGGCCGTCCGGGACTCCTCGATCAACGCGGGCACGTCGGCCAGGGTGGGCTGGGGCCGCTCCGGCTCCTCGGCGGCCGAGGTCTCCGCCCGGAGCACGCCGATCACCTCCCGCAGGTCCTGCTGCGCGGCGTGCGCGCTGGTCCGGATCACGCCGGCGGCCCGCGCCACCTCCTCGGGCGGGGCGTCCGGCCGGAACTCCAGCGCCCCGGCGTGCAGGCTGAGCAGCGAGATCCGGTGCGCGAGCACGTCGTGCATCTCGCGGGCGATGCGGGTGCGCTCCAGCTGGCGGGCCTGCGCCACCCGTAGCTGCTGCTCCGCCTCGGCCCGCTCGGCGCGCTCACGCAACGAGACGACCAGTTGCCGGCGGGCGCGGACGAACATCCCCCAGGCCAGCACGGTGACCGAGATGACGACCCCCCAGACGGTGGCCGCCCAGTACGACAGGTCGGGCTCCGGTCGCACGTACCCGAAGAGGAAGTTGGTCATCAGGCCGGCGGCGGTGACCGCCAGGGCGACGGCCGTACGGCAGTGCACGACCACCGTGAAGTAGATGATCAGCAGCGGGATCGCCGCCCCCATCGAGAAGGCGGTCAACGGCAGCGTGGCGACGGCCAGCCCGAGCGGCCAGCGGCGGCGGACCCAGAGCAGGGCGCAGCAGATGAGACCGATCACCGCGTCGACCGGGATCAACCAGCGCTGCTCCAGGGGTGCGGCGAGCTCCGGGTCGGGCAGGGTGGCGTCGACCGTCGCGAACGCCACCCAGCCGAGGGAGAGCAGGAACGCGAGGACGTCGACCACCCAGTCGCGCGTGGTGCGGCGGGGGCCGCGACCGGCCCGGTCCCCGGTGGTCAGCGAGCCTGGCAGCAGCCAGGGGTGGTCGGGTACGGCGGCGCTGGTCACGCCCCAAGCGTAGGCAGGCGCCGGAGCACCGGACCAGCTACCAAAGTCGACGGGCGAGCGCTACCTCGGTCGATGCGGCGACGACCGCCGGCCGCTGCCGGCGGCCGGGTGGCCCGGGCAGTGTGATCCGCATGATCACCGTCGAACACCTGACCAAGCGGTACGGGCGGCACACCGCCGTCGAGGACGTGTCGTTCCGCTGCGAGCCGGGCACCGTGACCGGGTTCCTCGGGCCGAACGGCGCCGGCAAGTCCACCACCATGCGCATGATCTGCGGTCTCACCCCGCCCAGCGCCGGCGCCGCCACGGTGAGCGGGCGCCCCTACCGGCAGCTGCCCAACCCGGGCCGGGAGGTGGGGGTGCTGCTCGACGCCTCGGCGCAGCACGCCGGGCGTACCGGCCGGGAGGCCCTGACGATCGCGGCGGCCACCATGGGCGTGGACCGGCGGGAGGTGGCCGCGAAGCTCGACCTCGTCGGGCTGGACGGGACCGCCGCGAAGCGCCGGGTACGGGCGTACTCGCTCGGGATGCGGCAGCGACTCGGCCTCGCGCACGCCCTGCTGGGCGACCCCCGGGTGCTGATCCTGGACGAGCCGGCCAACGGCCTGGACCCGGAGGGGATCTTCTGGATGCGCGGCCTGCTGCGCGACTTCGCCGACCGGGGCGGCACCGTGCTGCTCTCCTCGCACCTGCTGCGCGAGGTGGAGGCGGTCGCGGACCGGCTGGTGGTGATCGGGGGCGGCCGGATCGTGGCCCAGGGCGACAAGGGCGAACTGCTCGCCGGCGACCGGACGCTGGTCCGGGCCCGGGAGGTGGCGGCGCTGCGCCGCGCCCTGGACGCGGCCGGCCTGGCGGCGACCGTCGGCACCGACGCGTCGCTGCTGGTGCCGGCCACGCCCGAGGCGGTCGGGCGGGCCGCCGCCGACGCCGGCGTGCCGCTCACCGAACTGCGCCCCGCCGACGGCGGCGGTCTGGAACAGCTCTTCCTCACCCTCACCACCGAACCGTCGACCCGGGAGGCCGTCCGATGACCAGCACCGCCGCCACGACACCCGGCGAACAGGCCGGCGGCTCACGCCGTGCCGGGGCGCCGCCGGCCCATTCGTCCGTGACCCCGCGCGCTCCCCGGGAGGTACGCGGGCCGTCCCTGTTCCGACTCACCGGCGTGGAACTGCGCAAGCTCGCCGACACCCGGGCCGGGCTCTGGCTGCTCGTCACGATCGGCCTGCTCACCGCCGTCCTGGTCGCCGTGCAGCTGATCTGGGCGCCGGACGCCGACCAGACCTTCGTCGGGTTCTTCACCTCGTCGCTGCTGCCGGTGGGGCTGCTGCTGCCGGTGCTCGGCATCCTGTCGATCACGGCCGAGTGGTCGCAGCGCACCGCGCTGACCACGTTCGCCCTGGTGCCCCGCCGGGAACGCGTCATCGCCGCGAAGCTGGCCGCGGTTGTCGTGGCGGCACTCGCGTCGATCGTGACCAGCCTGGCCACCGCCGCGCTCGGTACGGCCATCGCGGGGGCGACCGGTGGCGCCGGCACCTGGCGGATCGAGGCTTCCCTGATCCTGCACGCCGTCGTCCTCCAGGTCGCCGGCGTGCTGATGGGTGCCGGCTTCGGCCTGCTGCTGCTCAACACGCCGCTGGCGATCGTGACCTACCTGCTGCTGCCGACGCTCTGGTCGGTGCTCGGCGGGCTGATCCGGCCGCTGCGCGAACCGGCGGGCTGGCTGGACACGGCCCGCACGATGGAACCGCTGTTCACCCCCGACGTCACCGCCGGGCAGTGGGGCCGGTTGGCGGTGTCGCTGCTGGTGTGGATGGTCGTACCCCTGGCGGCCGGCCTGGTGCGGACCCTGCGGCGCGAGGCGGCGTGACCGTGGACGGTCTCGACGGTCCCACCGTCGTCGCCGGCGGCCGGGCGGAGCTGGTGCTGTTCTGGGCTGGCTTCCCGCTGGTCGGGGCGGCGGCGGGCGGGGCGCTCGCCGCCACCTCCGACTGGCTCGCGGGGCAGTCCTGGGTACCGGTCCAGGGACTGTTCGAGCTGGCCGCCCGGCTGCCCGACGCGTACGCGACGGCCGGCGGCGTGGTGCTCGGGACGCTCGCCGGGCTGGTGATGGCGGGCATCGCCACCGCGGAGCGGCTCGCCGTCGCCGTCGACCGGGAACGGGTCCGGCTGCACCGGCCCGGTGGGCCCGCGCGGGAGGTGGCCCGGCGGGACACCCGTGCCGTGTTCGTCGACGGGAAGGCGCTGGTGCTGCTCGGCCCGGACGAGGGGGAGCTGGCGCGGGAACGGTCCGACCTGCCGGCCGGGCGGCTCGAGGAGGCGTTCCGGTTCCACGGCTGGCCGTGGACGGACGCGGATCCGCACCGGGACGCGTACCGGCGGTGGGTGCCGGGGCTGCCCGGCCTGCCGGCGGAGGCGGACGCGCTGCTGCGGGCCCGGCAGCGGGCGCTCGACGCCAGCCGGGACGGCGAGGCCCGCGAGCTGCGGGGCGACCTGGCCCGCTCCGGGGTGGTCGTCCGCGACGACGGACGCCGGCAGTACTGGCGGCTCACCCGGTCGGCGCCGGAGCAAGGACGCGACTTCTCCTGAGCCCGACCGTCACGGCCGGTAGCGTTGCGGTTACACCGGGCACAGGGGGCGCGGATGACCGAGGAGCAGCCGTACCGGGTGGTGGCCCGGCACTCCGCCTTCGAACTGCGCCGCTACCCGGCACACCTCGCGGCGGAGATGCTCGTCGAGGGGGAGTTCGACGGGGTCGCCCGGGAGGCGCTCCCGCCGCTGGCCGCGTACCTGTCCGGGGCCGACCGGTCCCGGCCCCGGCCGGGCATTGCGAGGGTGCGGGAGGCGGCGCCGAAGGCCATCCCGAGGACCGCACCGGTCGTGCAGGAGGAGAGCGACCGGCCGGGCTGCTGGCTGGTGCGGTTGGTGATGCCGGCCGACGTCACGCCCGCCACCCTGCCCGAGCCGGCCGATCCGCGGGTGCGGACCCGGGAGATCCCCGAACAGCTCGCCGCCGCCGTCCGGTTCTCCGGGCGGGGGACGGCCACGGAGTTCGACCGCCGGGCCACCGCACTGGGCCGGGCGGTCACCGCCGCCGGCCTTCAACCGGCCGGCGCCATCCGGTACGCCCGATACGACCCACCGTGGCGGCCGTGGTTCCTGCGCCGCAACGAGGTGGTGCTACCGGTCGCCGAATGAGGACCGGCGCCCGGCCGATTCGCGCGGCCCACGCCGGGGTAACGACGCCACACGCCACGGGTTGGGAGAAGGGGGACGACGATGACCTCCACAGGACGCGTCACCGGTAGCGGAATGTTCCGTCGCAAGCCGGTCGAGGAGATCGCCGACACCAGCGAGGAGCAGCTGTCGCGGTCGCTTGGACTCTGGCAGCTCACCGCGATCGGTGTGGGCGGCATCATCGGCGCGGGCATCTTCGCCCTGGCCGGTGCGGTGGCGAACGAGACGGCCGGGCCAGCCGTGCTGATCTCGTTTCTGGTCGCCGGCCTGGCCAGCGCGGCGGCCGCCCTCTCGTACGCCGAGTTCGCCGGCATGATCCCGAAGGCCGGCTCGGCCTACACCTATGGGTACGTGGTGCTCGGCGAGGCGGTGGGCTGGTTCATCGGCTGGGACCTGCTGCTGGAGTACACGGCGATCGTCGCCGTGGTGGCGATCGGTATCTCCGGTTACTTCGCGTTCCTCGTCGGCGAACTGGGTGTGGAACTGCCCGCCTGGATGCTCGGCGCGCCGGGCACCGGCGAGGGGCACGTGGTCGACCTGTTCGCCATGATCCTCTGCCTGCTCATCGCGTTCCTGCTCAACCAGGGCATCAAGACCGCCGCCCGGTTCGAGACGTTCGTCGTCGGGTTGAAGGTCGCGGTGGTGCTGCTGGTCATCGTCGTCGGCTTCTTCTACGTCAAGGCCGACAACTACTCGCCGTTCTTCCCGTTCGGGGTCGGCGGGGCGATCACCGGCGCGGCGACGGTGTTCTTCGCCGTCTTCGGGTACGACGCGATGAGCACCGCCGCCGAGGAGTCCCGGGACGCCCGCCGGCACATGCCCAAGGCGATCATCTACTCCCTGGCCATCTCGATGGTCCTGTACGTGCTGGCGACCCTGGTGCTGACCGGCATGCAGAACTACACCCAGATCGACTCGGAGAGCGGCTTCTCCTCCGCGTTCGCCTCGGTCGGCCTCGACGGCGTGGCCAGCATCATCGCGGTCGGCGCGATCATCGGAATCCTGACCGTGATGTTCACCTTCATGCTCGGCGTCACCCGGGTGTGGTATTCGATGAGCCGGGACGGCCTGCTGCCGGCCTGGTTCGCCAAGCTGCACCCGGTCCGCCGGGTGCCGAGCCGGGTCACCTGGATCGTCGGCATCGGGTCGGCGCTGCTCGCCGGCGTCCTGCCGATCCGGGAGGCCGCCGAGCTGACCAACATCGGGATCCTGCTCGCCTTCGTGGTGGTCTGCATCGCGGTGATCGTGCTGCGCTACCGCCGCCCGGACGCCGCGCGGACCTTCCGGCTCCCGGGCATGCCGGTGGTGCCGGCGCTGGGCGCGATCTTCTCGGTCTGGCTGATCACCTTCCTGGCTCCGGAGACGTGGCTGCGGTTCGCGGTGTGGTTCGTGCTCGGCGCCCTGATCTACGCCTTCTACGGCTACCGCCGCTCGAAGCTCGGCGGCCGAGACGAGTCGTCCGGATCCACCGGCCCCCGTGGACCGGCCCGGTAGGGCGGTGGCCCGCCGAGTGCGGGAGTCCACGCGAGCGGCGCCGGAGTTAGGCTGCGTCGCGAGCGGAGGGAGGCGGGTGGATGACGCGTTGGGTCGCCCTGCTGCGCGGGATCAACGTCGGCGGTGTCCGCCTCGCGATGGCGGATCTGCGCCGTCTCGTCGCCGACCTCGGTCACCAGGACGTGAAGACCCACCTCCAGAGCGGCAACGTGGTCTTCGGCAGCACCGTCCGCGACGCCGACGTCCTCGCCCGGGGCATCGAGCGGGCGCTCGCCGACGAGCTGGGGCTCACCGTGCCGGTGCTGGTCCGCAGCGGCCGGGAGATGGCGGCGGTGGCCGGCGGCAACCCGTACGCCGACCGGGAGGACGACCCGACGCGGCTGCTGGTGGCCTTCCTCGCCACCGCGCCGGAGACGTCGGCGGTGGCCGGGCTCACCGTGCCGGGCGGCGAGACCGTGGCGTTCACGGTCACCGGCCGGGAGGTGTTCCTGCACTACCCGGACGGCGGCTACGGCCGGTCGAAGTTCACCAACGCGTACCTGGAGAAGAAGCTGGGCGTCGTGGCGACCACGCGGAACTGGCGGTCGGTGCGCGCGCTCGCGGAGCTGACGGCGTAACGGTTCGGCCATGGGCGACGGCCGGCGGCGAACCATGCCGCCCAGGTCACCCGCGACGGTCCTCTTCGACGAGGTCGGGTGAGCCAGGATCACTGGTTGGAGGGCGCACGACGGCGGGTACGCCCTTCCGGTGACCGCGTCACGGGTGTGGAAGCGCTTCCCGGCCCGTGGCGCTCCGCCGACGGGTTAAGGAGCCGCAGTGGCCAGCACAGTTCCGAACATCAGCCTGAACGACGGCAACAGCATCCCGCAGCTCGGCTTCGGGGTGTTCCAGATCGACCCGAAGGACACCGTGCAGGCGGTGCGCGCCGCCCTGGACGTCGGCTACCGGCACATCGACACCGCCGAGATGTACGGCAACGAGGCCGAGGTGGGTCAGGCGGTCCGCGAGTCGGGGCTGGACCGCCGGGAGGTCTTCATCACGAGCAAGCTCAACAACGGCTTCCACCGGCCGGACGACGCGCGGCGGGCGTTCGACTCCACGCTCGAGGCCCTGAAGATGGACTACATCGACCTCTTCCTCATCCACTGGCCGCTGCCCACCCTCTACGACGGCGACTTCGTGTCGGCCTGGAAGACGCTGGAGGAGTTCCGGCGCGACGGCCGGGCCCGCTCGATCGGGGTGTCGAACTTCCAGGTGGCGCACCTGGAACGGCTCGCCGCCGAGACCGGCACGGTGCCGGCGGTGAACCAGATCGAGGTGCACCCGTACTTCGGCAACGAGGAGGTACGCGCGTACGACCGGGGGCGGGACATCCTGACCGAGGCGTGGTCGCCGATCGCGCAGGGGAAGGTGCTCGACGACCCGACCGTCATCGACATCGCCGAGCAGGTGGGCCGGACGCCCGCGCAGGTCGTGCTGCGCTGGCACGTGCAGCGCGGTGACATCGTCTTCCCGAAGTCGGTCACGCCGTCGCGGATCGAGGAGAACTTCCGGATCTTCGACTTCGAGCTGGACGACGCGACGATGGAGCGGATCACCGCGCTCGACAAGGGCGAGGCGGGCCGGCAGGGCCCCGACCCGGACACGTTCGACTACGTCCCCCGCTAACGTAACGCGACGGATGATCACGGCGCTGTCTGGCGGGGCTCGGAAGCAGGGCCCCGTCCGCGTACGAAAGGAACACCTCCGTCGCGATGTTGCGCCGCCGTACCCCTCTGGTCCTGTTGTCGTTGCTGGTCACTCTCGGCCTGGTGGCCTGCGGCACCCCCGAGCCGGCCGCACTCCGGTTGGACGCGCCGTCGATGAAGGCCGCCGTGAAGGCGGCGCCGGGGCCGCGACCGGCGCCGAAGTCCGCCGCCGAGGTACGCCAGCGGGTGCGCCTCGGCATGATGGATCTGTCCGGGTTCCGTCCCGAGACAGCCGAGCACACCGAAGAGAACACCGACGCCTGGTACCTGCGGTCGCTCTGCCGCGACGAGCTGCCGTCCGACCGGCACGCCGTCGGCCAACGGGATCGCCGATGGGTGAAATCCCCGGTCTGGATCCGGCATTACGTGGTCGGCTTTCAGAAGGTGCCCGGCCGTAAGCTGATCGACGAGCTGCGGTCGGTGCTGAAGACGTGCCGCACATACCGGACGCACGACGGGCGAACGTCGACGATCGTGGCCTGGCGGCCGCCGGGGGTGGCGGCCCATCGCGACGTGGTGACGTTCTGCGAACGCCAGAAGACCGACACCGGCATCGTCAACCAGTGCACGATCATGATGGCGCGGGGCCACTACGTGATGGAGGTCGACGCCTCGGACGGCGACGGCGACCTGAAGAAGTCCCAGGCGTTGACGGCGAAGCTTTACCCGCTGACCGCCATGGCGCTGCTCATGGTGAGCTGAGCGTCATCCCGGCACTCGAACTCCAGCGGCCCAGAGCTGCCGGCGGACGGGCCGACCGGCCAGTTGTGGGACTTCCTCGCCGATGGCGACGGCAGCTACGGCCGCGCTGCCCTGGTGGCCCGCCGGCTCCGGCTCATCCTGCTGTGGCAGCATTGTGAGGCACACTCACTATGAGCGGGGGTAACGGTGGCGCAGCGGTGGACGGGCGCGCTCGACCGGATCCTCGAACTGGTCGTGATGCTCAGCGACGACATGACGCGGGCCCTGGCCCGGGACGGGCTCACCTCGTCCCGGGCCACCCTGCTCTGGGAGCTACACCGCAGCGGGCCGGTGACCCAGCGGGACCTGGCCGACGCCCTCCGGGTGAGCGCGCGGACGGTGACCGGCCTGGTCGACGGTCTGGTGGCCGGCGGTTTCGTCACCCGGGAGCCGCACCCGACCGACCGGCGGGCCTTCCTGGTCACCTTCACCGAACACGGCACCCGCACGGTCGAGGCGCTGGAGGAGGGGCAGCGGCAGTTCGCCGAGCTGCTCTTCGGCGACCTCCGGGCCGACCGCCTCGACTGCTTCGTCGCCGGGCTCGACCACGTCCTGGGCCGGCTGCGCGAGCAGGGCCTCTCCCCCGACATCCACGAGGAGGACCACCCGTGACCGCCACGCTGCGGCTGCTCCGCTTCGTCATCCGCTACGAGATCGGCCTGTGGCGCAGCCTCTACCGGTGGGTGTTCCGCCGGCCCGAGAAGCTGCGCCCGGGCGACCAGACGTTCGGGTACGTGGGCGCGGTGACGACCCTGATGTGGATCTTCATCATCCTCTCGGCGGTCGAGATCCCGATCTTCGAGCTGATGCTGCCCTGGGAGACCGTCCGGAAGGTCGTCCTGGGCCTCGGCGTCTACGGCCTGCTCTGGATGTTCGGCCTGCTGGCCAGCAACAAGGTGCACCCGCACGTGGTCGGCGACGACGGCCTGCGGCTGCGCCAGAGCGTCACGCTGGATTTCACGATCCCGTGGGCCTCGATCGAGACCGTCCGGGTCAACCGGCGCTCGATGCCGCCGGAGGGGCAGACCCAGGTGGAACGTGACGGCGACCGGGTCACGGTCAGCCTCGGCATGGCCAGCCAGACCAGCGTCGACGTGCTGCTCCGCGAGCCGATCGACGTGCCGGTGCGCAAGGCCCGCGGCCTCGCCGTCACCGAGCTCCGCTTTCACGCCGACGACCCGGAGGCGCTGGTCGAGGCGGCCCGCGCCCGCCTCGACGCCCACCTCCCCACTAGCTCTCTCTGAGGTCAGCCCGCCAGTCGTTGACGCGGATGGTGTGGCCCGGCGGGTACTCGAAGTCCGTCGCCCCCTGCAGCACGAACCCGGCCCGGCGGCACACCGCGTTGGAGGCCGGGTTGTCGACCGACGGGTAGGCGTGCGCGTGCCGGTGGGTCCGCCGGGCGCGGGCCACGTCGAGCACCGCACGCACCGCGGCCGAGGCCAGCCCTCTCCCCTGGTACGCGGACAGCACCGCCCACCCCATCTCGTAGACCCGCTCGCCGCGCCACTCGCGTTCCCAGTACCCGACGCTGCCCACCTTCTCCCCGTCGGGCAGCACGATCGTGTACATGCAGCCGCCGCCGGTGGCGCCCAACGCCGCGTACCGCGCGTTGCGGGCCACCACCTGCTCGTCTGTCTCCGGCCCTCCGGTGTGCCGCCGGATCTCCGGGGCGTTCAGCTGCCGCAGCAGGTCGAGGTCGTCCGATTGCCAGGGCATGATGCTCATGTCGCTCACGCGTCCAGTGGACCACCCGCCACCGACGGTCCGGTCCGCCAGATCGGATCTGGCGGACCGTCTCGCGCCTTCCCGGTGAGAGGAGGTGGAGTCATGACGCCGCTGCGACTCACCGTGATCATCGGCAGCACCCGCGAGGGGCGGGCCGGCGACGAGGTCGCTCGCTGGTTCGTCGCGCAGGCACGGCGACGGGCGCAGCTCGCGGTGTCCGTCCTCGACCTCGCCGACCACGACTTCCCGGCCGCCTGGCCCGCCGAGGCGACGCCGGCCATGCGGTCCTTCGCCGCCGAGGTGGGCCGCGCGGAGGCGTTCGCCGTGGTCACCCCCGAGTACAACCACAGCTTTCCGGCGTCGTTGAAACAGGCGATCGACTACGCGTACGACGAGTGGCAGGCGAAGCCCGTCGGTTTCGTGTCGTACGGGTGCGGTTCCCTGGGTCTGCACGCGGTCGACCAGCTCCGCACGGTCTTCACCGCGCTGCACGCCATGACCGTCCGGGACGTCGTCGGCGTCGACCTGCTCTGCGGCGGGCCCACCCCGCTCGCCGAGGACCGGCTGTGCCGGGACGCCGCTGTCCTGCTCGACCAGCTCGCCTGGTGGGGCCTGGCGCTGCGCGACGCCCGCGCGGCCCGCCCGTACGTCTCCTGAGTTCCCCGAAGAGAGGTAGAGATCATGAGTACGCGCACCACCGGCCCGGCCGTGGAGGCCGAAGGCCTCCGCAAGGCGTTCGGGTCGACCCGGGCGCTCGACGGCCTCGACCTGCAGGTCCCGGCGGGCACCGTCTACGGCCTGCTCGGCCCGAACGGCGCGGGCAAGACCACCGCCGTCCGAGTGCTGGCGACGCTGCTACGCCCCGACGGCGGGCGGGCCCGCGTCTTCGGCCACGACGTGGTCGACGAGGCCGACGCCGTCCGCTCCCGGGTCAGCCTGACCGGCCAGTACGCGTCCGTCGACGAGGACCTGACCGGCATGGAGAACCTGGTGCTCCTCGGCCGCCTGCTCGGGCTGCGCAAGCCGGCCGCCCGGGAGCGGGCGGAGAGCCTGCTGGCCGCGTTCGGGCTGACCGAGGCCGCGGGTCGGCAGGTGAAGAAGTACTCCGGCGGTATGCGCCGGCGCCTCGACATCGCGGCCAGCATCCTCAACACCCCCGACCTGCTCTTCCTCGACGAGCCGACGACCGGTCTGGACCCGCGCAGCCGCAACCAGGTGTGGGAGATCATCCGGGCGGTCGTGGCGCACGGCACGACAGTGCTGCTGACCACGCAGTACCTGGACGAGGCCGACCAACTCGCCGGCCGCATCGCGGTGGTCGACCACGGCCGGGTGATCGCGGAGGGCACCCCGGGCGAGCTGAAGTCGTCCGTCGGCTCCGGCACCGTCCACCTGCGCCTGCGTGACGCCGGTCAGCGGCCCGAGGCCGAGAAGGTGCTGCACGCCGCGCTCGGTGTTCCGGTGCAACTGGAACCGGACCCGGTCGCGCTGACCGCCCGCGTCGGCGGCGAGGGCTCCGGCCTGGCGGCGAGCGAGCAGGCCGCCCGCGCCCTGGCCGACCTGGCCCGCGCCGGCATCCTCGTCGACGACTTCTCCCTCGGCCAGCCGAGCCTGGACGAGGTCTTCCTGGCCCTGACCGACCACCCCGCGACCGCGAGCGACGAGCACGACGAGCAGTTGGAGGCAGCCCGATGAGCGACACCGCGACCACCACGAACGGGCGTGCCCCGTCCGTCTACGTCCCGTCGGCCGAGGCGCTGGCGACGGTCCTCGCGCCCGGAGCGCGGCCGCCGAGGCCGGGTGCGCTGTCGGCGTCGCTGACGTTCGGCTGGCGGGCGCTGCTGAAGATCAAGCACGTCCCCGAGCAGCTGTTCGACGTGACCGCGTTCCCGATCATCATGGTGCTGATGTTCACGTACCTGTTCGGCGGCGCCCTCGCCGACAGTCCGCGTGACTACCTGCAGTTCTTCCTGCCCGGCATCATGGTGACCAGCGTCGTCATGATCACGATGTACACCGGTCTCGGCCTCAACAACGACATCGAGAAGGGCGTCTTCGACCGCATCCGTACGCTGCCGGTGTGGCGGCCGGCCGCCCTGGTCGGGATGATCTTCGGCGACGTGCTGCGCTACGTCATCGCCGCCGTGGTCATCCTCGGTGTCGGCCTCGTCCTGGGTTTCCGCCCCGACGGCGGCCTGCTCGGCGTGGTCGCGGGGATCGGCCTGCTGGTGGTCTTCTCGTTCGCGTTCTCCTGGGTCTGGACCTTCTTCGGCCTGGTGCTGCGCAGCGAGAAGTCGGTGATGGGGGTCAGCATGATGGTGCTGTTCCCGCTGACCTTCCTCAGCAACGTCTTCGTCGAACCGTCGACCATGCCCGGCTGGCTCCAGGCGTTCGTCAAGGTCAACCCGATCACGCACCTGGTGGCCGCGGTTCGCGGCGTGATGGCCGGCTCGCCGGACGCGACGAACACGATGTGGCTGCTGCTGTGGAGCGTCGGTTTCGTGGTCGTCTTCGGCACCCTGACCATGTACCGCTACAACCGCCGCTGACAGCCCGCGCTGCGGGCCCCGCCACCGTCGTGGCGGCGCCCGCGGCACGCTTCCCGAGATCTTGGAAGGAAACGGCCCCTGGAGGGGCCCCTGGAGGGGCCGAAATCGTCCAAGATCTCCGCTGGACGGCTCTAGAGGCGCCAGGGTGGGGGGTCGGGCGGGAGGTAGCGGCAGGAACCGCCGGTGGAGACCGTGTCGCGGAGGTGAGCGGCGAGTCCTGGATGCCGGTCGTCGAGGCGACGGAGCGTGTCGCGGATGCGGGCGGTGACCGCCTTGCGGGCGCGTTCGGCCTGGTCACCGAGGCGCCGCGTACGCCCCGCCAGGCCGGCCGCCGCCCGCAACTCGTCGAGGAGGGCGGCCCGCTCGGCGTCGAGAGCGGACACCCTGCGGTCGTCACCGCGGGCCGCGGCCCGGTCGATCTCGTCGTCGAGCCGCTCCAGGTGGCGCCGGTAGCGGGCCTTCGCCTCGTCGTCGAGGACCGGATCGGCGCCGAGCCGGTGCGCGGCGACCAGGTCGGGGCCGGCGGCCGGGTCGAGCAGTTCGACCGCGGGGACGTCGACACCGGGGCGGCTCAGCAGCAGGTGCAGGTCCTGGAGCCCCTTGGCGTCCGGCAGGTGCGCCACCACGCCGCCGTACACCAGCCGCCACACGTCGCCGTCCCGGCGGAACTCGTAGACCTCGGACGGCGGGCGGCGGTCCTCCGGCACGGGAGGTGTGGCGCCGGAGGGCGACCACGGCAGACCGGCCATCCAGTCCGGCCCGGTCATGGCCGCCATGGAGCCACATTCCGGCGCGGCCGCCGACGAGCCCGGTTCGGGCGGCGCGCCAGGGGCGCCCGTTGAGCTGAGCGCGGCGGAGGAGCCGGAGCCCGTGGCCACGGCCGGCCCGGTGATCGACGGGCCGGACCCGACGGTGGGCGCCGGTGGCGCGCCGAGGCGGTGGAGCACCTGGGCCATGCCGAGCGCGGCGGCCTCGCGTACCGTCTCGGCGCGCAGTTCGGCGGCGGCGGTCGCGTCGCCGGGGCCGTCACGGCCGGTCAGGGCGCCCACCAGTCCGGCTCGGGCGAGCAGCGACCACGGTCGGGCGCCCATACGGTCGGCGGACCCGCGGGCGGCGGTGAAGCCGGCGACGGCGTCGTCCCACCGCTGCTGCGCCAGGTCGACGTGCGCGAGCCAGTGGTCGACGGGGCCACCGACGTCGCAGCCGAACAGGGCCGCGATCCACTGCCCCCGGTACGGCGCCAGCGCCTCCCGCGCCTCGGCGCAGCGCCGCGCGTCCCCGGTGCGGGCCGCGACCTGCGCGCGCAGGCGCAGCCAGAGCGGTGACACCGGCCGGGGGTACGGGGCACCGGCAGCCTCGATCTCGGTGACGAGGCGGACGGCGGTCGCCATGTCGCCGCGCTCGACGGCGGTGATGCCACGGACCAGCTCCAGGTACGTGTGGTCGGTCGGGTCCAGCCCGTGGAGCAGCGTGTCGATCTCCTCGAACCGGCCCTCAAGCAGCAGCAGCGACCAGCGCAGATGGTGCACCAGGAAGGCGTGGTCGGACTGCTCCCACTCGCCGAACCCGACCAGCTCGCCGAAGAGCGCGTCGGCCCGGGCGAAGTCGCCCCGGAACGCGGCGATGATGCCGCCGTCGATGGCACCGGCCATCCGGTGCCGGTCGATGTCGGACTCACGGCCCGCCGAGACGAACGCGGTATGTTCCTGCGCGTAGCGGGGGTCCCCGAGCTCCAGCAGCGCCACCCAGCGCAGGCTGGTCGCCCACATCTCGGTCTCGCGGTCGCCGGTGCGGCGGGCGACGTCGCGGATCTCGGCCGTGATCGTGGCGCGGTCGGCGGCGCTGCCCAGCCCCCACGTGGTGTCGTGCCGGGCCCAGAGGCTGAAGGTGAGCGCCTCGTCGTCGCGGCCCCGGCGGGCGAGCGTCTCGGTGGCGGTGATCAGATCGGTCACCACCGTGGCCGCCGGCAGGGCCTCGTCGGGCTCGCCGATGAGCCGCCGGTACGCCTCGCGCAGCAGCCCGTCCGTCTCGACCGCGTGCCCGGCGGGGGTCCAGCCGTGCCGGTGGACGGTGAGCGCGGCGCGGGCGAGCAGAGCGGGGTCGTCGATCCCGAGGGCCAGCTCCGCCGCCTCGGCGAGGAGCCGCCGCGCCTCCTCCCGACCGCCGGAGTGGGACAGCAGCTGCCCCAGCTCGGTCAGGATCCGGACTCGTTGGGACCGGTCCTCGACGACCTCCAGGGCCCGGCGGAAGTGGACGGTCGACTCCTCCAGGGCCAGCCGCCCGCCGGCGTCCCGCGCGGCGCTGACGAGCAGCTCGGCGGCCCGGGAGGGGTCGAGCTCCCCGGCGCCGAGCCAGGCATGGCGGGCGAGGTCGGCGGGGATGAGCCGCTCGGTGAGCGCCGGCTCGCGGTCGACGGCGCGGACCACGGCCGCGTGCCGGGTCCGGCGCTCGGCGTCGTCCAGCCCGTCGTAGAGCGTCTCCCGCACCAGGTCGTGGGCGAACGCGAACCGTCCGCCGCCGCGGGCGACCACGAGCCGGGCCGTCACCGCGCGGTCGAGGAGGCGGTCGACCTGGGCCGCCGGGGTGCCCGCACAGGAGGCGAGCACGGACCGGTGGAACTGCCGTCCCAGTACGGCGGCGACGGTGAGCGCCTCGACCACCGCGTCGGGAAGTTGGGCGAGCCGGCGGCGCACGGCCTCGCGGACGCCCGGAGCGATCAGGTCGACCGCTCCGTCGACCCGCCACAGCCGGGCGGTCTGCTCGACGAAGAACGGGTTGCCGCCGGTGCGCCGGTGCACCTCGTCGAGCAGGGCGGCGTCCGGTTCCCGGCCGGCCGTCCGCGTCATCAGCGCGCCGACCTCGTCCCGGCTGAGGCCGGTGAGCGTGACCGTGGTCGCCTTCGTGACCAGCGGCATCAGCAGCGGGCGCAGCGGGTGGTCGGCGGCCTCGACCTCGGCGTCGCGGTACGTGCCGATGAGCAGCAGCCGCTCGAACCACGTGTGCTGGGCGGCGAACGCCAGCAGCCGCATGGAGGCCGGGTCGGCCCAGTGCAGGTCGTCGAGGACGACCACGACCGGCCGGCGCTGCGACACGGTGACCAGTGCGGTCGTGACCGCGTCGTAGAGAGCGAAGGCCTCCTCGTCACCACCGGCCGCGCCGGGCATGGACGGCCCGGTCCCGCTCGCGTCACCTCCGCCCGGCATCCCGGTCGCGCCGGCTCCGCCCGGCGTCTCGCCGAGCAGGGCGGCGAGGCCGGGTTCGGCGGCGGATCGGGCCACCGCCCAGTCGTCGGGCGAGCGGCGGAGCCCGCGGACGACCTGGAGCCAGGGCCAGTAGCCGGGGGCGCTGTCGGAATCCCAGCAGGCGGCGCCGAGCACCAGGGCGCCGCGCTGGCGGGCCTCCTCGGCCAGCGCGGTGACCAGCGTGGTCTTGCCGATGCCCGGCTCTCCGGTCACCAGGACGAGACCGCCGTGGCTGGCGAGGGCCCGGTCGAGTTCGGCGCGCAGCAGGCCCGCGGGGTGTTCCCGCCCGATGATGGCCTCGACGCGCCGCGGCTCCATAACCGTTACCTCTCAGCGTGCTTTGGTGAGCACGTGACGGGTAGTCCCGTCTGGCGGTGGGCCCGTCCCGGTCTGACCCGCGGTCGTGCCGAGAGGGAAGGTCAGCTCCATCTCGATGTGAACGGTATCCGCTCGGTCGAGATCGCCGTCAGCCGCGTACCCGCTTGCGGACCTCCGTCCAGAGCCGGTTGCCAAGCCTGGTCCGCTTGATCCAGCGCAGCCGGGTCGCGATCCGTAACGGCTCGCGTGGTCGCGGTGCGGCAGTCAGGCGGGCGTGGGTAGCGCCGGTGCTAGGCCTGGTGGTGCCCGGTTCGAGCTGCTCGGAGGCGACCGCCAGCCAGGTGAACTGCTGGAGAACCTTGGCGTTCGGCCGACCACCTGCCATTGCCGCTCGCAGCGAATGCTCCACCGCCGGCCGGCGAATGAGTTCGGTGAGTGGGCCGTGCGCGGTGTCGAGCAGGTTAGCGATCGCCATGACCCCATTGCCCTCCCACACCCGGGTGGCGGTGGACGGGCCGGTGGCGACGCTGACGAACGGGACTTCCGCCCACTCCGGCACGAGCCGCCCGAGCAGCCGGTTGTGCAGCAGCCGGTCGCGTTTCTGCGCGGGCGTCAACCCGAAGGTCGCGGCGACGAAGCCTGGTGCCAGGAACGGCGTGACCGTACCGATCGAGTAGGCGGAGGTGCACCACCGGCGCATCCGTTCCACGAGGTAGAGGTAGTCGGCCAGGTGCAGGTCGCTCAGGCCGATACCGCGGGCGTGGTCGAACAGCGCCGCGATCCGGGCCTGCTCGGCGCTGACCACCGCCTTGGCCGCCGCCGCCCTCGGCAGCGCCGAAAACAGCTTGGTCATGCTCGCTTGCTCCGGCGACGGGTCAACGTCGCTGTCCGCCGGCGGATACCAGTAGCCGGTGGCGAGCTCGCCGGCGGCACCGGTGAAGCCCGGCGTCCTGACCTGCTCGGGAAGCATCGGCCGGGCTGCCGGGCGGACCAGAAAGGTGGAGGGGAACTGATGATCGTGCAGCCGCTGGAGTCGCCGGGCGCGTTCTTCCAGGCCGGTGTCGAGAACGCTGGCTGGCGCGCCGGCCAACTGGAGCCGGTGTTCGGGTCGCAGCCCGCGCTTGTCTCGCAGGATCTGCACGAGCTGCCGGGCCACCTCGCCTTCCGCCCGGGTGTCCTCGTTGGTGACGAACCGGGGTATCAGACCGGCGGCGATCAGCGATGCGGCGATGAGCCGCGAGTCCTTCCCGCCGGACAAACCGAGAATGATCTCGTCCCCATAGAGCCGGTGCAGGCTGGAGGCGGTCGTGGTAAGGGCGTCGGCCGCCCGGTCCAGCTGCTCATCGACCGGGCGTCCCTGGCCGGCGAATCCACTCATCACCACGTCGTCGACGGCGTACCGGATTTCGCTGCCGATGGTCCAGCCGCCGCTGTCGCTCCGGCGGCCCGTCACCCGCTCCCCGGGGCGGAGCAGCCGTGTGCCGGCGATCGGGGAACTGTCGCCGCCGAAGTGCCCGCAGAGCGCGTACGATTTCCAGCCGTCAAGGTCCGGCCGCACCTCGCCATGCAGGAACGTGGCCAGCAGGCTGGGGCGGGTGCAGAACGCGGTCACCCCGCCGGCCTCGCCGGTGAACACCCGGCACATCCCGAGCCAGTCCTGCTGCAGGACGAAGTGGTCGGTGTCCTGGAGTGCCAGCAGTCCGAACGGTGGAAGCACGTCGCGGTGCACGTCCTCGCCGGCGAGGAGTCGCCCGGCCAGCGCCGCCGGGCCGCCGGTCCCGTCGAGCCCCACCGGTAGCCCCAGCGAAACCGCGGTGACCGGGTGCACGGTGTCTACCGTCGGCCAGCGATAGGCCCCCGGATCGGCGGGGTGCAGGACGACCACGCCCCAGTCGTCAGAGCCGAACTCGTGTCGGCGGTACGACGCCGGCGCCACCTCGGCCAGTGCACTCTCGAAACGGGCCCGGTGGGCTCGGCGTGTCTCCTCCGGCACGGGGGCCGCAGCGAACCAGGCCAGCATGACGTGCATTCGGCTTCCCCTGAACTCCACGATTGGTGCTTTTCTGTGAGCGGAACGCTAACACCGGATTACCGGCGACGCCGTCCCTGGCTGTCCAACCTGGGTTCATGTGGCAGCCGTGCGCATAGGGTGTGTCTCATTTAGATGGCCGTTGGCCTGGAGTCATGATCTGCTTCCGTGGACGAGGCCATGATCCGTACCTGGCGCCGGATGACCTGTGGGACATCGCAGCCCCGTTGATCCCGCCCGCGCCGGTTCGTCGGCAGGGGTGGCGGTCAGAAGACGTGGTTCGACAGCCTCGACGCGGCCGGCCAGCTCTACCCGCTGGGCGAGGAGTACGACGGCCACGCCAGTCTGGCGATGGACGCCGACGGCAACATCCACATGCCCTTCAACAGCCAGATCAAGCGGATCGGCCCCGGCGCTACCGGCCTGGGCCGGCTGCTGGAGGGCGAGGAGGCGCCGGCCCAGGGCTGACTCGGCCTTCATTGCGCCTGCGTTCGGGTCAGCCACTCTGCGGCGAGGTCGGCGACCTGAGCGGCGCCCCGGTCGCTGAGGTGGATGTGGTCGACGAGCAACTCCCGGCCACCGGCCCGGGCCACCTCGTCCCAGTTACGGCCTAGCACGTAGTGCTGTGTGGCGGCGGAGAGCGCGAGCGGGAAGCTGAAGTCGTACGGCTGCCGGTCGCCGCGCTGCGCCAGCAGGCCGGTCATCCGCTCGTGAACCGGCACGTAGTCCACCCCGGCGCGGATGGCCACCTCCCGGATTGCCGCGTTGTACCCGGACAGGTTGCGGTTGATCTCGCTGTCCAGCTCCTCGCCGAGCGGTGGCAGGGACATCAGCGCGACCCGGGCGGTGGCACCTGCGGTGATCCGCTCGACGATCGCGGCCATGTTGTCCTGGTACCGGTCGACCGGCACGCCGTCGCGGACGTCGTTGGTGCCGACGAGGATCGTGACCGCGGCCGGGCGGCAGGCCATGACGTCGGTGTCGATCCGGCCCAGCAGGTCGGCGCTGGTGTTGCCGTTGACCCCGGCGTTGACGAACTCGTACCCCTGCAACTCCGGCCGGGCGCGCAGCGCACCAACCCAGTCGCCGCCGAGCGTGCCCTGGGTGATGCTGGCACCGGCGGCGACCACGACCGGCCGGTCGCCGCGCTCGTCGCCGCAGGCCTGCGAGGGTGGGTTGGCCGGTGGGCGCAGGAATGCCCGGTATCCGGCGGTGCCGAGGGTGGCGAGCACGCCGGCCAACACCAGGCACACCGAGACGATGATCCGCTTCTTCATGGCGACCTCCTGCCGGTCAATAGCCGACGGCGAGCGCCACCCGGACCGTACCGTCGTCGGCGAGGCAGCGCAGGATCTGGTCGGCGAGGTCGGCGCGGGACAGCTGGTTCCCGCCGGGCACGTTGCGCTCGACCGCGGTCCGGAACTCGCCGGTACGCGGCCCGTTGGTGAGCCTCGGCGGGCGGACGATCGTCCAGTTGAGATCGCTGAGGCTCACCAGCTCCTCCATGAGGCGAACGTCGACCCGGCCGTGGCGGCGGGCCTGCTGCTCGGCGCCTGCCTCAACCGCGCGTTCCTCGGTCACTTCGTCCAGGAGGAACGGCCCAGCGTCGACGAGTTCGCCACGTCGCTGGTCCGCACGCTGCTCACAGGCCTCGCGCCCCCGTCCTGACCGCAGAACCCGAGGAGTTGGCGCAACTCGGACCTCGTCCTTCCCTAACCTTCCCTACCCGCTACACTTAGGGAAGGATGAAGGAAGACTTGTACTCGGTCGAGCAGGTGGCGGAACGGCTCGGCCTGCACGTACGGACGGTGCGCGGCTACATCCGCTCCGGGCGGCTGCGGGCAGTGCGGATCGGCAAGCAGTACCGGATCGCCGCCCGGGACCTGGCGGCGCTGACCGGTGTGGCGGCCGCCGCGCCCGCTCCGGCCGGCCCGGTCGAAGTGTCGAGCATCGTCCGCATCGACGGCGTCGACCGGGCCGCGGCTGACCGGCTCGGCACGCTGCTGCAGGCCGGGGCGGCCACCCGTCACGATCCCGGTCCCCCGCTGCGCCTCCAGACCATGTTCGACGACGAACGGAACCGCATGACCCTCGTGATCCTCGGCGACCCGACCGCCACGGCCGACCTGCTGCGCCTGGTCGACTCCGTGCTCGACGGGGTGCTCGGCCGTGACTGACGACATCCAGGAGCGGGCCGGCGTACCGGTGCTGGTGCTCGACCCCGCCGGGCCGGTGATCGCCACCGAGCAGGACGCGCTCGACCTCATCGGGTCGGCGTTCCTCGGCGCGCAGGTGGTGGCCGTACCGGCGAGCCGGCTCGACGCGCGCTTCTTCTCGCTGGGCACCCGGTTCGCCGGCGAGATCATGCAGAAGTTCGTGAACTACCGGCTGCGGCTCGCGATCGTCGGCGACATCTCGGCGTACCTGGCGGAATCGTCGGCGTTGCGGGCCCTCGTCCACGAGTCGAACCAGGGCGGGCACGTCTGGTTCGTGCCCGACCTCGACACGCTCGACGAGCGGCTGCGCGAGGCGGCCTGACACCCGCACACTGACGTGCCGGCCCGGCCCTAACCTACGGCGTGCCCGAGCCCGGCTCCCAGCGGTCGTGGAACAGCGCCATCTCCACCTCCTCCGGCTCGATCCCCCGGCGGTGCGCCTGGCCGGCGGCCCAGCTCAGGTAGGAGAGCCACTCCTCGGTCAGCCACGCCGACGGGCGGCTCACCCCCGACCCGGCCGGCAGCCGTCGCGCCACGACGCTGTCGAGGATGAGCGGTTGCAGGCCGCCCGCACCCCGCCGGTAGCCGGCGAAGTAGAGCAGCTTGGTGAAGAACGCCGGCCCCAGCCGGGGCAGCCGCGACTCCTTCGGATCCCGCAGTCGCCGGTAGGCGGTGCGCAGCACGTCCTCGTCGAGGATCGGTGCCCGCAGACCGTCGAGGGCGTGTCGCGTGCCGTCCGGGTCACCCTCCAGCGAGCGCGCGGTGCGCCAGGGGCCGTACCCGATCGGGCCGTATCCCCACATCAGCACCGCGCTCAGCAGCTGGCGCGGTGTCGCCTCGCCGGCCCGCCACGCGTCGGCGACAGCGAACACGTCCCGCCGCCACACGACGCCCGTCTCGGGAAAGCGGCCCGGCCAGGCGTCCGGCGGCAGCGCGGCGCGCCACCGATCGATGTGGACGGTGACGGCGGCCAGCTCGCCGGGCAGCGCATGGGTGCTCAGATCGGTCACCGCGTCCTCCTCGTCACCGGCGGCCGCGAGCCCCCTGCCCGCACATCCCGATCCGGCTGTCCTGGACGCTATCGACGCGTCGGGGCGCTCCACCGCCCGAGAACGGGATATCGCGGTATCCCCGTCCCGATCGGCTCATCGACGGGATGCGTAGTGGCCGCCGTACCGGGTACGCGCGGCCCATGGGTAGCCACAAGCCGAACAAGCATGATCCCGGCGGCGAGTCGGCCCGCGGACGGCGCCATCCCGGCAGCGGGGCACGCGGACACCAGGGCTCTCCGGTCGAGCATTCGCCGAAGGCCCGGCATCTGCGTACGGCGACCGGAAGCTCCGGCAGCGAGCGCGATCAGGGCCGCGCCAAGGTCGAGGGCCGCGAGCGCGTCCAACGGCAAGGTACGGGCTGAGCCGGTTGCCGCAGCGTCTGGGGAGGTGCCGAGATGGCGAAGTTCCTGCTGAGGTCGACCTACACGGTCGACGGCATGAAGGGCCTGAGCAAGGACGGCGGCACCAAGCGTGCCGATGTCGTACGAAAGATGGTCGAGAACGCCGGCGGGACGATGGAGTCGATGTACTTCGGGTTCGGCGCGGACGACACGTACGTGGTGTGTGACCTGCCGGACCACAAGACCGCCGCCGGACTGGCGATCGACATCCGGGCGGCGGGCGGCCTGGACACCCGGGTCACGCCGGTGCTGACGCCGCAGGAGGTCGACCAGGCGACCCGGGAGAAGGTCGAGTACACACCCCCGGGCGTCTGATCGCGCCGGTCACTGGCTCGGTCGTGCGCCGGTGACCACGTGGGAGCAGGCGGCGCAGGCCGAGCGGCCCTGCTCGGCGTACCACCGGCAGTGCGCCGGATCGCGCAGCGTGGCAGGTCCGCCTCGGCCGGCCTCCGCCGTCTCCTGCCAGCCAGTCGTCGAGCCGGCCGGCGAAGTCCGCTTGGACGCGGACCGGCCCTGCGGCGAGCCGCGCGGCGCTACCTGGCCGAGTGCTCCCCCGGTCCGCAGCTCCGCCTCCGGCGGGAACGGTGGTCGACATCCGGCTGAGCCGTCACGGAGGGGCCAGCTCACGCCCGCACCCGCCCCTCCGCCGGCCGAGAATGCGGGAACGCGGCACTGACCTGCGGGAACCGGCGTTAGCGTGAGACGCGGCAGGGGTGTTCGCGGCCCCCGTCCCCGTACCCGACCATGTCGATCATTGGGGTGTCCCATGCGCGGGCCGAAACGTGGTCCGGTCTGGGTGGGTGAGCTGTGGCTACGCCAGCGCCGACGCAGGTGGCGCACCCGACGGGAACGCCGGACCGAACGGCACCTCCGCCGGCGGACGGACCAGCGACCCGACCACCGGATGATCTGGCGGCACCACCGCGGGCTGCGGTGGGCGATCCTCGGCGCCGCCGCGGTGCTCGTGGCGTGGAACGTCCTCGCCCTGGTCCTGATGATCCTCGACACCGAGCCCATCGGCATATCGAGGTGGTGCGCGGGAGACCCGCCGCGGGGGTACTACTGCGGGCAGGTGAAGGGCTTCGTCGAGGGCCCGCTGGCCCTGGCGCTGGGCCTGGCGGTCTTCCTGTTCTGGCGGTACCTGCGGGTCCGCCGCTGGTACGGCGGTCAGGCGGTGCGCAATCGCCGGATGGTGATCCCCACGGCGGAGCGGGACATCGCCCGGATCGACGTGGTCGGCCGGGACGAACTCTGCGAGCTGATGATCCAGCGGCTCCGCGACGAGCACCACCGGCGACCGCTGCTGCTGGTGGGCGGGATCGGCACCGGCAAGACGACCACGCTGGTCCGCCTGGCGGAGATGCTGATGGCCACCAACGTCGTACCGGTGGGGATCGACCTGCGGTCGGTGACCGATCCGGGGAAGCTGAACTTCCACGAACTCGCCCGCGACCAGTTCCAGCGCGCCATCGACACCCAACTGCACGCCGGGGGCGAGGCGGACAAGGTGTGGCGGCGGCTCTGGCTGGAGAACCGGATCGTGGTGCTCGCCGACGGGCTGGAGGAGGTGCTGGCCGACGGTGCGCAGCCCGCCGACCGGGACAGCGTGCTCCGCGAGGCGGTCCGGCGCGCCGTCCGCGAACGCCTCCCTCTGGTGGTCGCGTCGCGCCCGGACGATCCGCTACGCGGGTTGGACGCGCTGCTGCTGCAACTGGAGCCGCTCGGCGAGGGCGCCGCCCTGGAGTACGTGGAGGCGCGCGGCCGCCGAGCCGACGCGCGGCACCGGTGGGAGCGGATCACCCAGCTGGTCAAGGAGGCCGACGTCGCCGACTCGCCGTTCTACCTGCGGATCATCGGCCAGCTCTTCGAGGTGGACCGCCTCGATCGCGTCGAGTGGACCGGCCAGGGCCGGTCCGGGCTGCGGTGGAGCCTGCTGGAGGAGTGGTATGCGGCGATAATCGCCGGTGACCTGTACGAGGACTACGGCATGCCGCAGACCGAACGGTCCGACGCGATGGAGGTGCTCTCCGCGCTGGCCTGTATCGGGTTGCGCAACAATCGGCTGTACGTGCGTACCACAGAACTCACCGGTGGCGACGGCGCGGCCGACGCGGGCCGGCAGTGGGTCCTGGCCGAGTTGCGGTCCCGGTTGTGCAAGCTCAGCGCGGACAACCCGCAGGACATCGGGCTCGCCGAGACCACCGGCGACGCGCTGAACGTCGTGGTGAAGCGGCAGGACGGGGTGCGCTTCCAGCACGGGGTGATCCAGGCGTACCTGGGCTCGCGCTATCTCACCGCGGCCATGCGCGACCGCGACTACCTCGACCGGGCGCTCACCCCGAGCCACGGTCCCGGCCGAGAGCTGCTGGCGGCGCTCACCCTGTACACCCGCAGCGGGGGCACGTTCGAACGGCGGGACGGCCGGGGGTCACTGCCGTCGCCGCAGGGAAGCCTGCTGCGTCTCGGTGGCGTCGTCCGGGAGACGGTGCACCTCGCCCCCGATGACGCCACGGTCACCCGGAAGCGCTCGGTCACCCTCGTACACCGGCTTCTCGACGCGGCGGTCGGGACGCGGAACCGCACTCGGGCGCTGGAGCTGTTTGCGGCCGCGCTGGAGATGGACGCCGCCACCGGGCACACCGCGCACCAGAAGCTGGCCACTGCCGTCCGCGACGCCTGGCCCCAATACCAGGGGGACGGCTCGGTCACCGACCGCCCGCTGGAGGACGCGAAGATCGCCCTCGTACGCCGGTTCGGTGACGCCGCCCGGCAGCTCGCCGAGCGGCCCCCGGAGTCCACCGGGCTGCTGCGGCAGCCGCCGACCCCGCAGTACGGGCAGCTGTTCCTGACGATGGCTGCGGAGCGGTCGTACCTGCCGAGGCTGGCCGCCGCGCGCGAGATCGCCATCGGCGGCGACGCGGCCGTCAGAGAGCTGCACGGCCTGCTCGACCAGCCGCCGGAGGGGGCCGACACGCAGGGGCGGGAACGCCTTGAGGAACTGCGGACCTGGATCGCGCCGGCGCTGTTCCTCCTCGCCGAGGGCCGGCACGACCCCGGCGGACAGGACTGGCGGGAGGTTGCCCGGCAGACCCTGCGGCGTTGGGTACACCGCCTCGCCACCAACGCCTCCCACGGCGCGCGGGTCTACGAGCTGACGCTGGCGCAGGGGTTCCGGCTGGCCGCCAACTGCCGCACGTACCCGCCGCACCGCAGCACCCTCATCGAGGAGGCCGAGAAGGCGCTGCGGCACTCGCGGTTCTGGTACTCGCATCTGGTGCTCATCCAGGCGCTGACCCTGCTCACCCTGCCCCGCGACCCCGGCGAGACGCTGCGCGAGCACGGGGCCGGCTCTGACCCGCGGGGCCGGGTCAGCTTCTGGATCTCCATCGCCGGCGGCGGCGACCGGGCGCCGCAGCCCGGCAGCGGTACGGCCCATCCGCTCGTCCTCCAGGTCGCGGACCTGTGCGTCCAGGCGCTCATCGACCGCCACCCCGAGCGGTACTGCTGGCTGGACGAGCGGGAGATCGTCGGGCGGGTGGGAGCGGTCAGCCCGCAGCCGGGCATCCGCCGGCTCCAGGACGTCTGGCTGCCGCCGTCGCACGGCTGGGCCGTGCTGGAGCCGCGGGCCCAGCGGCTCCTCGCCGACGTGATGCTGCTGATGAACCTGGCCGACCGGGGCCGGGACAACGACGAGCGGGCGCGCCGGCTCAGCCGGGCCAGCCGGGCCGATCTGCCGCCGTGCCTCACCATCGACCGCACCGCCATGCGGGTCACCCTGAGCCGCCGCCAGGCGCACGACGTCCAGCCCGGCTCCACGTGCATCGACGACTGCCCGTTCCGGCTCTGCCCGCTGCCGCCGAAGGGCGACGAGCTGCCGTACCAGATGGACGAGGTGTTCTGCGCGCACCAGATCGACCTGGTCGGGCACTGGTTCCACGCGCCGGGGCGGGCGGACTGGCAGGCGGTCAACCGGGACGATCTGCGGACGTTCTGGCGGGAGATGTCGGAGCGGATGGCCCCGGCCTGGCGGAAGTGAGCGGTGACGGGCCGGGTCGGCGTCCCGTCGGGGCCGCCGGACGTATCCGGCGGCCCCGACGGTCGGCTCAGTGAACGACGACGGGCGTCTTCGGCTGCTGCCCCGGCTCCCCGGGCTGGTCGTCGAGCAGGTGCGACGGCTCGCGCCGGCGGGGCAGGAGCGCGGCCGGGATGAACGTCAGCAGCACCAGCCCGAACGCCACCCAGAACGTCGTGCCGAAGGAGCTGGCGGCGTAGTCGATCCCGCGCTCGATGAACGACGGGTCGACCGGCATCTGCTGGAGCAGTTCCGGCCGCTGCTGGGCGGCGATGGCCAGCCCGGCCTCGGTGACCGGGTTGCCGTTCGGGTCGGTCGCGCCGGGGATCAGCCGGGAGCCGTTCAGCTCGTTGGTGAGGATCACCGACATCACCGCGGCACCGACGGAGCCACCGATCTGCTGGAGGATGTTCACCAGCGTGGAGCCGCGGGCCACCTCCTGGCCGGTGAGCGTCTTCAGCGCCGAGGTCATGATCGGCATCATCGTGCCGCCCATGCCCAGGCCCATGACGAACAGCGAGCCGCAGAGCAGCACGTACGACGTGTTCGGGTCGACCTGGGTGAAGGTGAAGAACCCGGCGACGATCAGCAGCAGCGCGAACGGCACCGTACGGCCGACCGGCACCTTGTCGGCCAGCACGCCGGCGATCGGCATGGTGATCATCGCGCCGAGGCCCTGCGGCGCCATCAGCAGGCCGGCAGCGAGGGTCGACTCGCCGCGCACCTGCAGGAAGTAGCTCGGGAAGAGCAGGCCGGCACCCATGAACGCGATGATGAAGACGAACAGGGTCACCGCCGCGATGGTCAGTCGGCGGTTGCGGAGCAGTCGCAGGTCGAGCAGCGGGTGCTGGGGCTTGAAGGAGTAGAGGACGAACGACACCACCAGCGCGGCGCCGACCAGCATGGGTCCCCACACCTCGGGGTCGGCGAACGTGCCGGCCTCGGGCAGCGTGGAGACGCCGTACAGGAACAGGGCGAGACCCGGCGAGAGCATCAGCATGCCGAGGAAGTCGAACGACTCGGACGGCTCGGGGCTGTCCTTCGGCAGGGCCATCTGCGCGTAGACGAGCGCGATGACACCGATCGGCAGGTTGATCAGGAAGATCCAGTGCCAGCTTGCCACGTCGATCAGCCAGCCGCCGAGGATCGGGCCGCCGATCGGGCCGAGCAGCATCGGGATGCCGAGGACGGCCATCAGCCGGCCGATCCGGTTCGGCCCGGCCGCCCGGGTCATGATCGTCATGCCGATCGGCATGAGCATGCCGCCGCCGAGGCCCTGCAGCACCCGGTAGCCGATCAACTCACCGATGCTGTCGGCGGTGGCGCACAGGCCGGACCCGATCGTGAACAGCGCCAGGGCGATCATGTAGAGGCGTTTGGTGCCGAACCGGTCGGCGGCCCACCCGCTCAGCGGGATCACCGTGGCCAGCGCGAGCGTGTAGCCGGTCATCGTCCAGGCGACGCGGGCGTACGACGCGTCGAACTCGTTCTGGAACGTCGGCAGCGCGACGCTGACCACCGTCACGTCGAGGATCGACATGATCGCACCGAGCACGACGACGCCCGCCACCTTGAGCACCGCGGCGTCGAGCTTGTCCGATGTCGGGACAGGCTGTGGTGCCGCGACGGATTGCTGTGTCACGAAGTCTCCTGAAGTCGGATCGACCGAACGGATGAGCGGTGGGTGGCGGCGCGGCGCCCGCCGATGAGCAGGCACGACGTGCGCAGGGGTGAAGCCCGCAGGAAGATTAGCCCTCGCCACCGACACTCCGCCCCCGGATTAGCGGCCAGCAGACCTGTGAGGACGACCACGGCCGGCCCGGTGGTGAGCATGGCGATGACGGCCCGGGCGGCGAAGACGTGACGGTTACGACACGGAGCCGACCGCGATTCAGCCGAACGGATGAGCCACCGCGCCGACCCGCCCGGTCGCGTCGGCCGACCGGACTCAGCGCTGGCGGGGTCGGGCGTGCAGGGCGGCTCGCAGCGCCGGGCCGAAGGTGCGCCGTACCTCGGCCGGGGACAGGGCGGCGATCGGACGGATCGGGTTCAGGTACCGGGTGAAGATCAGGCCGCCGATGACGCCGACCGCGGCGGTGGCACGCTCGGTCGCGTCCGGGCCGCCGAGAAATTCAGCAATGCGGACGAGTAGCTCACTTTCCAGGTAGCCGCGGAACGCGCGCATCGTGTCGTCGTCCTCTAACGCCATGCGGTTCTCGGTGGGCGCGGTGGCGTCCCACAGCGCCGTGACGGCGGTGAGAAGCCGGTCGGCCAGGCCGGCCTGGTCGCCCTGCAGGGCTTGATCGAGGGCGCCGGGCTGCACGCACAGCAGGTTCAGCGACTGGCCGAACAGGCCCTGCTTGGAGCCGAAGTGGTAGCTGATCAGCGCCGAGTCGACGCCGGCTGCGGCGGCGATCGCCCGGACCGTGGTGCCCTTGTAGCCGTGCTCCAGGAACAGTTCGCGGGCGGCGGCGGCGATGCGGGCCCTGGTGTCGGGGTTACCGCGGGGACGCCCCCGGGTTTTATTCAGCACCGTTGAATATTGCGCTTCTCGCGCGGCACCGTCAACGCCACCAACCCGCACGAGGAGCGAGCACACATGCGTACTGTCGTCTTCGGTGCCACCGGCCCGACCGGCCGCCAGCTGACCGAGCAGGCCCTGGCCGCCGGCCACGAGGTCACCGCCGTCACCCGCCGGCCGGGCAGCATCCAGCCCCGCCCCGGTCTCACCGTGGTCACCGCCGACGTCGCCGACCCCGACGCCGTCGCACGCGCCATCGCCGGCAGTGACGCCGTCCTGTCCAGCCTGGGAGTCCCGCTCTCCCCGAAACCGATCACGGTGTACTCGCAGGGCGTCGCGAACATCGTGGTGGCGATGCGGCGCCACGGGGTGAAGCGGCTGGTCACGGTCAGCTCCAGCGTCATGGACCCGACATGGCGACCGACCGGTGAGTTCTTCTTCAACACCGTCATGGACCCGCTGGTCAACCGGCGACTCGGCCGCACCGCCCACGAGGACATGCGCCGCATGGAGGCCCTCGTACGCGACAGCGACCTGGACTGGACGATCGCCCGGCCCTCCGGGCTGTTCGACAACCCGACCGTCACCCGGTACCGCGTCGAGGAGAACGTCGCCGACGGACTCTTCACCGCGCGCGTCGACCTGGCGGCGGCCATGGTGGCGCAGCTGACCGACGACCGGTTCGTCCGGCGGGCGATGGCGGTAATCACCACCGACGTCAGGCCGAGCATCCTGGGCCTGATCTGGCGGGAGGCCGTCGCCAAGAGGAAGCGGACATGACGGGCCCGCGCCAGGCGGTTCGGCCGCTCTCGGCACGAGCTGCGGCGTTCCTCACCGCGCCCCACCAGGGCACCCTCACGACGGTGCGGCCGGACGGCTCGCCGCACGTCACCGCCATCCGGTTCACCTGGGACCCGGCCACCGGCCTGGCCCGGGTCCTGACCGTCGCCTCCAGCCACAAGGCCCGCCACGTCACGCACGCCCCCGCCGCCCGCGTCGCCCTGTGCCAGGCCGAGGGGTTCCGCTGGATCACCCTCGAAGGGGTGGCCCCGGCCAGAAGGCACTTCGCGGTGCCCATGCCACGGCGGGAGGTTTGATGGCGCTCGTCATCCCCGACGTACTGGAGGAGAGCTGCTCGACCCGGCAGGCGCTGGAGCGGCTCGGGGTGAAGTGGCGGGTCCTGCTGATCTACGCGCTGCTGGCCGGGCCGCAGCGGCACGCGCAGCTGCGCCGCCGCCTGCCGGGGATCAGCCAGAAGATGCTGACCGAGACGCTGCGCGGGATGGAGGCTGACGGGCTCGTGAGCCGCCGGGTGGTGAGGGAGACCGCGCCGCAGCACGTCGAGTACGAGCTGACAGATCTCGGCCACACGCTGGAGAAGACCCTCGCGGCGATCTGCGACTGGGCGATGAGCCACAGTAGATCGTGATCATTTAGGTCGACTTCGGTGGCGCGGCCGGTGTCCCATCGCCCGGGTACTCTGCCGGCATGACCAGCGCGCATGAGGTGGTCGCGGCTTACTGGGCCGCAGCGGAGGCCCGGGACTGGGATGCGTTCGGCGCTCTGCTCGCCGACGATGTGGTCTACCGCGGCCCCCAGACCAGGGAGCAGGTTCGCGGCCGGGACGCCTACATCCGGTTCAACGTGGAAGGCTTCCCCTACGACTGGCACATCACCGTCCAGCGGATCATCGGCGAGCACCTGCACGCCGCAAGCTGGATCGAGTTCACCGGGCCAGAAGGCCCGCAGCCCGGCCTGTGCTTCTTCGATATCGGAGACGATGGCCGGATCACCCGGATCACCGACTTCTGGCCTGAGTCGTACGAGCTTCCGGCCAGCCGCGCCCATCTGGTCGAACGCTACTGATTCGGCGGCGTCCACAACAACCTCCGTCGCCTCGGCAAGCGGCCGGCGCCCGTCGCGCACGTCGGCACGGCAATCACACTTCTTCGGCGGGTGCGGCAGACGCGCAATGCCCTCCGATTTGGGTTGACTCGACGGGGGTTGCCGGGGCGTACTGGACGTACGTTCCCGCACCGCCGGCTGGCGCGGTCGGCCGCAAAGCAGCGGGCAGGCACTCCCAAAGTTGGGGTGCCTGCTCTTGTTCGCGCCCACGCTGACGGGGACGTTGAGTGAGGGGAGGCCCCACATGAAGGACCGCCTGTCGGCGAGTTGAGCGCACCCACCCTGGCGTCGACCGACGCTGTCGGTGGTGAGTTGACCCTCGTGGCTCGGCTTAGCCGTCTGCCCTGTGCCCGCCTGTTGCCTGCAGCCTGCTGTGTGGCTTGTGGCCACACCTGCTGCCCTGTTGCCTGCCCCTGCGTGGGGCCGGGCATGTTCGTTGACTCGACCACAGCGATGTACCGGCCCCGTGCACACACAAGGGGTCCGCCCGGCCGAGCGTCACCCGGCAGGGTCGCGCCTGCGGCGAGAACTGATCCGAGCGGGCAGGCGCGACCTGGACGGCACCCCACATCGCCGCACCTCGAATCCCTACCAACGAGCTGGAGCACGAACATGACCTCAACCCACATCAATTCACCCACGCCGGCAGATACCTTCCCGGTCCGCCTGCGCATGACGACCCCAGTCGGGGCTTCACCCGAGCGACGTGTCGACAGGTGGTGGGCCGTTGGCGACACCTGAGCACCGAGCCCCCGACCTGCCCGCCGAGGTGCGGTCGAGGCGGGAGCGGCTGGAGAGCCGGATACAGGTGCTGATCATGCTGTTGATCGGCGGCGCGGCCGGCGCCGCCTCGTTCCGCCACGTCCATGACGTCGCGGCCGCGCACGGCCAGCCGGGCTGGCTGGCCTGGGCCGACGCGGTCGTGCTGGAGCTGACCTCGATCGCCGCCGGTCTGGAACTGCGCCGCAACCGGCGCCTCGGCAAGAGCGTCACCTTCCCGGCGACCGTACTGACAGTGGCGGTGTTCCTGTCCCTGGCAGCCCAGGTCGTGGAGGCGGAGGCGTCGGTGATCGGCTGGATCGCCGCCGCGCTGCCGGCGCTGGGCTTCCTGGCGATGGTGAAGATCGCCCTCGGCCGTGCCGACCCCGCCCCACCCGACCGCACCGCCCGGCCCATGCGGGCTGAGCCAGGCCCGGCGCTGATCGTTGACGCTGTGGTCCCGGACACCCGCGAGGCGGTCCCAGCAGCGCCGCTGCCGGTCCCCTCGGACACCGCCACGGTCCGGGACTCCACCACCACGGTCCCCGCACCGGCGGACCAGGACCCGGCGGTCCCGGACCGACGCGACAGCGGTCCGCCTGTCCGGGACCGAGGCCCGGAGATCACCGCGCTGGTCCCGGCCGCCCGGACCGCCGCCCGCGCCCTCGCCGCCCACGGGACACCGCTGTCCCGCAAGGAACTCGCCCGGCTGCTACGCGCGGACGGGTATCAACTGTCCAACGCCACCGCCTCGGCGCTCGTGCGGGTCCTACGCGCCGAGGCCACCGCGCCCACGCCGGATCCGTCACAGCGGGAAGCCGCGTGACAGAACCACGACCGGCGACTTTTGTCAGGCCGAGCCGTCCCGGTGAGACCAGCGCGCGCGTCGGTCAGGACGCCCACCGTCTGACGGAACCTGACCCGACCTGGCAGAGCAAGGCCGCCAGCCACGGCGGAGCGGTCAGCGTTTGCGTCGCGCCTGCACTCCGTATCCCGATCCACGAAGGAGCAAGGAGCATGCTGATCCAACTCAGCGACCCCCACGTGTCCCACCACGGTTGTCACCGACTCGCGTCACGCGTTATCTCACACCACGGGCACGGCGGGCCCGGTGTGGCTGGCCGTGCCGGTGTCGGTGTCGATCCCCGGTGCACCGTCCGTCTTGATACTGACCCCCGAACCGATCCCCCGATCCCGCCCACAGCCCAGGTCAGGCCCACTCTCACCGACCCTGATCGGCTCCAGACACACCCTCATCTGTGGGGTGTCCCCCCAGGGGTCGCCCATGCGTAGACCGCTTGCGGCTCCCGATCCGCTGCTGCGCCTGCAGGCCAGCATCACCGCCCGCGACGACCGCCTCCTCGGCTGGCTCTACGACCACGGCGTCCTCACCACCGACCAGATCGCCATCGCCCTGTTCCCATCCCTGGACTTCGCCCAACGCCGGCTGCGCCGCCTCACTGTCCTGCGCGCGACAGACCGGTTCCGACCCAACCGGGCCTACGGCGGCTCGTACCCGTACCACTACGTGCTGAACCAGCTCGGCTACGAGCACGTTCACGCCCAACGCGGGCTCGGAGCACCCCGAAGGGACCAGGCCCGCCGCCGCAAGCAAGCCCTGACGGCGCGGCCGGACCTGCCGCACCTGCTCGGCGGCAACCAGGTCTTCATCGACCTCGCCGCCCACGCCCGCACCCACCCGGACACGCGCCTGGACCGGTGGCAGCCCGCCTCGGCGTTCCACGACCCCGGGGTGTTCTACCGCAGCGGCGGCGACCCGCAGATGATGGTCCGCGGAGCGACAGGCTTGCCCCGCCCGGACGGCGCCGGCGTGTGGACCGAGCAGGACCGCTCGGTGCCGTTCTTCCTCGAGTACGACACCGGCCGCGAACGCCTCGACGTCCTCACCGCGAAGATTGGCAAGTACGAGCGGCTGTACGCCATGAGCACCTGGGCATGGCCGGTCCTGTTCCACCTACCGTCCGCGCGGCGGGAAGCGAACCTGCACCACCGCCTCGCCGACACCAGGCCACGGGCGATCATCGCCACCACCACCGCCGACCTCCGCGCCACCACCGGCACCAGCCCCGCCGAGCAGGTGTGGCAGCTATCCGGCCTCGGCGCCGGCCGCCACCGCCTCATCGACCTGCCCTACACCGACACCCATCACGACGCCGAGTTCCCAACCCTCCCCGGGCCGGGCCCGGACAGTCGAGCGGCCTGATGAGCCGGCGGGCGGGCGGCGCGTTCCGGCGGCGAGTGTGGCGCACACGCCGCCGGAACGCGCCCGCACCCGCTCAACCCCTCGGCGAGGGGCGCCCAGGGGTTGAGCGGGTGCGGGCGGTAGACCGCCGGTGCGGCGGCCGGCAAGCCTTGTCAGCTCTCCCGGACCTGTCAGCGGCGGTCTCCCGCGACAGACCCGACGACCGCCCGCTCACTCAAACCAGCCACCCCGCCGTGATGACAGATCCCGTGAGCGGCGCACCCGTCGCGGCCCACCCGCCGGCCGCGTCCCCAACCTCTCTGGGCAGAACATCTAGAGCCTGTCGGAGTCCCGGCGCGAGCCGCGGCGAGGCCCAGGCGGCGAGGCTTTCCTCCTGTCTGGGACGGCGCCGGCCGACGTTGGGCGGTCGTGACGTGCCGCGGCAACGTCAACTGCACCCTGTTTCACCCCGATCCTCGCCGGGTAACCGCATCGCCCGGCCAGTCCGCTGTTCCGGCACGGCGGACTCTGGTCACGCCGGTGCGTGGGACGACGGCTGACGCCGACCGCGGTGGCGACGCCGGACAAGCCGAGCGCGGATGGTCGGGCGCATCGGTCGGTTCGGCGGCCCCAAACGGCGGTTGTCACCGTGATGTCGGGTATCAGCGCCACGTTCGGGGGAGGAATGCGCGCACTGCTGGTCGTCGTGGCCTGGGTTGTTGCCGCCTTGCTCGTGGCCTGGCTCGCCAGGCCCTTCTTCCGGTGGGCGGCCAAGGGCCGCTACGGGTGGATCGTCGGACCGGTGTATGAAGCCTGCCGCCTGCCCGCGGTGGCTGTCCTGGTGATCGGGGCCTTGTTCGCCTCGGTACCCCGCATGACGGACGGGTGGGTGTCGGCCTTCCGGCACGGACTCCTGTTGGCGTTCGCGGCGGCCTGCGCGTGGCTGGTGATCAGATTTCTGCAGGTCACCGAGAGCCTCGCGTTGGGGCGTCTCGCTCACGAACCGACGGTGAACCGGCGGCAACGGCGGATACGTACTCAGGTCCGGTTGATCCGGGGCATGACCGCCGTGATCGTGACGCTAGCGGCGATCGCGGTCGCGTTGATGAGCTACGAGCAGGTGCGAGTGGTCGGAGTGTCCCTGGTGACCTCGGCCGGTGTGATCGGCGTGCTCATCGGTGTGGCCGCCCGCACGTCCCTGGCGAACGCCTTCTCGGGCCTGCAGATCGCCTTCACCGACGCGATACACGTCGACGACGTGCTGGTGGTCGACGGCGCGTGGGGTCGCGTCGAGGAGGTGAAGCTGACCAGCGTCGTGCTACGGATGTGGGACGAGCGCCGGCTGATCCTGCCGACCACCTACTTCACCGACCGCCCCTTCCAGAACTGGACACGGCACGAAGCCCGGGTCGTGGGCGAGCTCCGGGTGCACCTTGACTACACCGCCGACGTGGAGCAGCTCCGGCGCGAGGCGCGACGGTTGGTCGAGGAGTCGCCGCTGTGGGACCGCGCGCTCTGGACCCTCCAGGTGGTCGATGTGACGCCGCAGACGCTGGAGGTTCAGGTGCGCGTCTCGGCCGCTGACGGGCCGAGCGCCTGGGACCTGCGCTGTGACCTGCGCGAGGGCCTGGTCAAGTACGTCCGCGACCAGCACCCGCAGTGGCTGCCGCGTACCCGCGGCGAGTACCACCCCTAGCCCGGACCCCTGACCTTCCCGCGCCCGCCTCGCCGAGCCGCGCCCGGATCGCCGCCACCTGGTCGCGGTGCGCGACGGCGATCCGGTCCGCGGTCACCAGCGCTCGGCCGGGCGCCTGCTCGGAGACGGTCAGTTCCCGCTGCGGTACGGCCCATCAACGTAGATGAGCGCGTCCCCCACGGCCCGCTCGGCCGACCCGCTCGGCCGGTTGACCAGAGCGCCCTCGACGGCCATCGCGGTGGAGCCGCCGCCGTCGAGGTTGACCGCGTCGTGCATGCCGAGCGCCTGGGCGACGGCGGCGGTCTCGTCCATGGTGGTGCCGACGCTGGTGGTCTGGCGGCCGTCGATGGTCGCGAGCACGATCTTCCCGTCCCGCGTGGTTCCGGCGATGGTACGGGGGTTGCGGGCGAAGAAGCTGCCGGAGCCGGCCGGTACGACGATCTGGCCGTCCGCGGTCAACGGGTACCGGCCGTTCACCCCGAACAGCCCGGGCCGCACGGGAAGTTCCTCGCCCGTCCCGTCGGTCAGGGTCGAGGTGCTGCTCACGCAGCCCTGCTCGGTCAGGTCCAGCAGCGCCACCGTGTCCCGCCCGGTCGCCTGCAGCGAGGTCTGGCCGACGGCGAGGGTGGTGCCGCGGGTGGTCGAGGTGCGCACCACGCAGCCGAGCCGGTCGAGCACGACCTCCACGCCGGCGCCGGCCGGGGTGGCCGAGGCGAACTCGGGCGTGAACTCGACGACGTCGCCGGGGAGGGTGCACTGCGTCTGGTCGGCGAGGGCGGCGCAGCCGGCGGGGACGACCGGCGGGTGGTTGATGAACTCCAGCGGCAGGGTGGCCTCGGTCTGCCGGTTCCGTACGCTGCCCGACCAGGTCAGCTTCCCGGTCAGGGCCCGGTTGCTGTTGGCGTCGACGACGAAGGTGACCTCGGCCGGGTCGGTGGTGGGCTCGCTGAGCAGCTTCCCGCCGAACAGCCCCAGGCCGACCGGGTCACCGGGGTAGAGCTGGCTGGCGGTGAAGGTGAAGAAGGAGGCGTTAACGCCGGCCAGGGCGCCGGAGTCGCGTACCAGGTCCGTGGTCTTCTCGACCTGGCTGAGGTCCGGGCCGTAGGTCGCCTTCAGGTGCCCGCCGGCCTTGCTCGGGTCGATGGTGAGCACGTTGACCACCCACGGGCCGCGGGTGGTGGTGTTGATCTGGTCGGCGGGCGCCGGCTCGCTGCCCCGCACGATCCGGGTCAGGGTGACGCCGTCGGCCAGGGCATGACTGGTGCGTACCTCCGTCAGGTCTGCGTCGCCGAGCGGGAGGGTGCCGCCGGCGGCCTCGGCGCGGGCTCCCGGAACGGCACCGAGCGCCACCGCGGCCAACGCGGCAGCCGCGATCGCCCCGGTACGGCGGAAGCGGGACAGGGTAGGAGTAGAAACAGTCATGCCCGTAACCCTCACGGCGCCACAGAACCACGTACCCGACTCCACCTGACACCGAGTCGAATTGTGGTGAAAGGGCTTACCCGGGCGGAGGCGGTTGTGAGCGGCACCGACAGTTGGCGCGGCCCTTCGCGGACACCAGATCGCGGCCGCAGCGCCACTGCCCGGTCACCTCGGTCGTGCAGGCTTCGCGTCGGTCCATCTGCAGAGGGGAAACCGATGCGACGCGCTCACATCGCCGTCCTTGCCGGATCAGTTGTTGCGGCGGTTGCCATGGTCGCCACGTCTGCCCAGGCAACGGAGCAGCACCGAGACGACGCGGTCACGGTCGCCTTCGCAAAGACCACCCGTTCGACCGCCTGGCAGCAGGTGCAGAAGATCCCGCTGCGCTTTCCGACGCACCACCCGCAGGGCTTCGCGCTCGTCGGCGACAAGATCTTCATGTCGGCTGTCGAGATCATCGAGCGGCCGGTGCCCTATCCGCAGCCCGTGGATGGATACGACCGCACGCCGGGCAAGGGTGTCGGGCACGTGCTCGTCCTTGACCGGCAGGGCAACCTCCTCAAGGACGTGCAGCTCGGCCAAGGCACGGTGTACCACCCGGGCGGCATCGACTTCGACGGCGAGTCCGTGTGGGTACCGGTCGCGGAGTATCGGCCGAACAGCAAGGCGATCGTCTACCGACTTGACCCGAAGACCTACCAGGTCACCGAGGCGTTCCGAGTCGCCGATCACGTCGGCGGGGTGGTCCGGGACCGGGTGAGCGGCAAGGTGCATGGCGTGAGCTGGGGCTCGCGCACCCAGTACTCCTGGACGCCGAACGGCCACCAGTTGAGCAAGGAGGCAAACCCGGGCCACCTCGTCGACTACCAGGACTGCGACTACAGCGGCTGGCGTAAGCAGATCTGCTCCGGGATCACCGGGCTGCCGCGTGCGGATGGCGGAAGCTACGAGCTGGGCGGACTGGCCCTGCTGGACCTGCGCGACAACCAGATCCTGCACGAGATCCCGTTCCCGAAGTTCTCCACCGCCGGGCACGTCGTGACGCGCAACCCGGTCGCGCTCGAGGTGGCGGGCGACAAGCTTCGGCTGTTCGCCGCACCCGACGACGACAACGAGGGCGCCGGCACTGAGCTGCTGGTATACGAGGCCCCGATCGGCTGACCCTGTTCACGGGCGCCAGCGGCGCCGCACGCACGAGGGCTCTTTCCCGCGACCCTGCGGGAAAGAGCCCTCCGCACGTCTGTCCGGCGCGTCACCAGGCGGTGAGAAAGTTGGCGTGGCAAGCAGGACTGACGGGTTGGTCGGTCAACCGGCCGCCGGCTCCGCCTCAACCTCCCCGGTGTTGGCCGCCGGCGCCGGCCGCATTCGCCGTCGCAGGAGCCGCACGCGCCGGGCGCGGGCCATCTCCGATAGCCGGTTCGTCCAGGAGGCAAGCAGGAGCACCAGCATCCCCGCCCCGACCGCCCAAGCGAGCCGATCGGTCAGGGTGCGCACAGCGGGCAGGGTGATCGCCAGGGCGAGCGTGGAGACGCCCGGGAAGATCAGACCCATGGCCGCCGCCTGGGCCAGGTGCCCGTCGTGCTTCCGTTTCCAGTAGAACGTCTCCCAGCCGAAGAGGGTTCCGTTTCCGGTGTGCTGCGCGATGGCCGGGCGCAGCACCTGCTCGATGTACTCACCCGCTATGCGGATGTCCCGGTACTGCGAGACCACGTTCAGGCCCAGCGCGGCGCTGATGAGCGGCAGGAGAAGGAGCAGGCGGAGGTCGGCCTTCTCGGCGAGGATGAAGCCGGCCACCGCCGCGACGACGGTGAGATGCAGACCGATGACGTTCTGGTTGTGGGTCGCCTTGCGTTCGATGGTGCTCCGGATCGCCGCGGCGTCGGCCAGTGCCGCAGCCAGCGCTCGATCCTGCATCTCCTCACTCACGGCATCTCCTTCGCGCGGGTCCCCTCTCGGTCTATCAGTCGCAGTCAACGCGATCTATGCAAGCGCTGCGGTGGGCGGGGCCGCTGGTGAAACCGCTCGCGGCGATCTGCGACTGGGCGGCCAGCCACTCGACTGCAGCGGAGGCTTCCCGACGGGACGAGGTGACCCGGCCCGTCGGAGGGCGGAAGTCCTGTCGGTCAAGCACCGCGCGCCGGAGCGCAAGACCACTCCCCGACCGGCGGCAGACTGACCCATCGGCGGGCGCGGACTACCGACGGAAACGGGCCGACTACGGCATGCTGTATAGATGCAACCCGAAGTCGCCGTAGCAGTCCTGTCCGCCGGCGTCGCCCTCGCCTGCGCGCTCGTGTCGGCGATCGCCAGCCATCGGACGACCGTCGCCAGCTACGAGCTGCAGCAGCAGGCCGACCGACAGGCGAAACGGGACCTTGCCGAGGAACTGTTCCGGCGTTACCGAGAGCCGCTGCTCTGGTCGGCCCAGTCGCTGCAGTCCCGTCTCTACAACGGGATCAGCCTGGGTTTCCTCAGTCGCTACCTCTGTTCCGGGGACGCCGAGGAGCAGCGGTACGCACGGGACAACACCGTCTTCGTGCTCGCCGAGTACCTGGGTTGGCTCGAAATCATCCGACGCGACCAGCGCTTCTGGGACAGAAAGAAATTAGAAACCGTCGAGCCACTGTTCGACGCTATCGGCCGGAGCGCGCACATCCTCGCTAGTGACTCGGTCACCGGACCGTTTCGGCTCTTTCGAGGGCAGCAACGGGCCCTCGGGGAGCTCATGCTCGTCCGAGACGAGTCGCCGCAGGGCGGCGGCCTGGAAGTCATGGGGTACGCCGCATTCTGCGGCAAGCTGGACAACGATCCTCAGTTCGCGAAGTGGTTCGACCGGTTGCGGGCCGAGGTGGACACCGTCGAGTCGGCCGGCCACGACGGCAACACGCGCCTGATCAAGCTTCAGGACAATCTGCTCGACCTGATCAAGCTGCTCTCTCCAGAGGGCAGCCCGCTGGCGGTGACCGAGCAGAAGAGGCTTCCTGCCATGCGAGGGCCTCTCCCTGAGTTGTGACGGTCGACGTTTCAGCACGCCAGCGGGTGCGGGCCGGTGGCCATGGGCCACCGGCCCGCACCCGGTTGATCAGTGATGCCGCTCCCCCACCTGGTACGTGACCAGGTTCGGGTCGGCCTTGAGCTGCTGCTCGGTGAACTTGATCGTGTCCCAGCCCTTGCCCGAGTACAGCCGGGTCTGGTCGGCGTACCAGGGTGAGTTCGGGTTGGCCGACTGCGAGTAGGTCAGGATCTGCCGGCCCGACGGTCCGTTCCGACCCAGCTCGACGGCCATCAGGAACGAGGTGCCGTGCCGCACCTTCGGGTAGCCGACGCCGGGCTGCAACACGCCGATGATCATGTTGAAGACGCCGGCCTCCGCGCGCCCGCCGTGGATCGGGATGCGTTCGGTGCCGCGCGGCTCGGTCTGGATGTCGCGGAGGCGGGCGTCGAGCGGGATGCCGGCCAGTTTGCGGACGGCGTCCGCGAGGGCGGTGCGTACCCTCGGGTCGTCGACGGCGAGCCGGCTCGGCGTGTTGAGCGGGGCGGCCGGGTCGAACGGGTCGGCGAAGCGCAGGCCGCCGGCCAGGGCGAACTCGGTGAACAGGTGCGCGCCCCGGCTGCCCAGGTCGACCCGCAGGTCCCAGCCGCGCAGGGCGGCGCAGGCGGCGGTCAGGTCGACGGTGGTGCCGTCGGAGGCGGTGGCCGTCGGCTGCGCCTCGCAGGCCCGGACCAGGTCGTCGCGGACCAGTTCGCCGCCGTACGCCCGGTTGCCGAGCGTCACGTCCCACAGCTTGCCGGTGGTGAAGCCCTTCCCCAGGAGCCCGTCGGTGCCGGCGAGCCGCTGCCGCACCTGGTGCACGCCGAGCCGGGTCCGCAGGCTGCGCTCGGTCCGCTCGTCGCCGATGATGCGCGGGTAGCCCTCGAGCGGGCGGGCCGGGTTGGCAAGCCAGTAGCTGTCGTTGGAGTTGGTCACGTAGTCGCTGCCGACCAGCGTCGGCAGGTTCGCCGGGCCGAGGATGCCCGGCACCGCGGCGTCCGGGTCCCGGCCCAGCTCGCAGGCCGAGCGGGAGCCGTCGAGGACGGCCTGGCCGCTGGTGGCGTACAGAGGCTGGAAGGGGGCCGGGATGCAGGCGGCCGCGAGGGAGCCGGTGACCCGGGGCACGACGGAGTGGTCGGCGTAGAGGGCGCGGCCGTCGCGGTCGGCGGCGATGACGTTGACCCAGGGCAAGAACTGCCGCCGGTCCAGCACGGCCCGCAGCTCGCCCACCGACCTGGCGCGGCCCATGGCGAGCCAGCCGTCGAGCGCGCGGTTGTTGGTGGCGTTGACGTCGGTGATCGCGTACGCGGCCTGCGCGGTCCAGTCGAAGCGGCCCGGCACCACGACGACCGGGCCGAAGTGGGTGTCGTAGAGGGTACGGCTGACCGGCCCGCCCGGGGTCTGTGCGGTGACCGTGCGGGCGGTCATCTTCCGGGGCTGGCCGTCGTAGAGGTAACTCGTCGGGTCGCCGGGCACCAGGGTCAGCCGGTGCCAGACGAAGCGGCGGGCGGTGGAGACGGTGTGGCTCCAGGCGACCCGGCCGTTGTGGCCGATCTCGACGAGCGGGTCGCCGACCAGGGCAGCGCCCTCGACGTCGTACCGGCCGGGCACCTTGAGGTGCATGCGGTAGAAGCGCTCGGCGCCGTCCCACGGGAAGTGCGGGTTCGCGAGGAGCATGCCGGCGCCGCTGGCGGTGGCGTCTCGCCCCAGACCGTACGCGTTGCTGCCCACCCCGGCCGGCGCGCCGTCGCGGGCGGCGACGACCGCCTCCGCCTGCGGGGCGCTCGCCGGCGCGCTGGTCCCGTCGGCGCGGGGCGGCGCGCTGCTTCCGTTGGTGGCGGACGGGGCGCTGCTCCCGTTGGTGACGGGCGGCGCGGCGGCGACGATGCCGTCGGCGAGCGCGCCGGAGCTGGCCCGGACCATCCGCGCCCAGTTCGCCCGCCACACGTCCAGCTCGGTGATAGGGCGTACCCACGGCTTCCCGGCGCAGGCCGGGTCGGTGATCGTCTTTGCGCCCCGCAGGTAGGCGTTGTAGCCGGCGACGAAGCCGCGGATCTGGTCGCGTACCTCATTGGAGGGTGAGCGGAGGCCGTCGCGGGGGCCGACGAGCAGCCGCTCGGCGGCCCGGTCGTCGATGGCCTTCTGGTGGAAGAGGTCGCTGCTGACGTTGCGGGCGTCCGCGGCGAACCAGCGGGACCGCTGAGCGTTGACGGTGACCATCTGCTCGGCGATCAGGCAGACGTTGTCCTCGGCCTGCGCGTAGCCGACGCCGAAGCCGAGGCTGGCGAAGTCGCGGGCGGTGATGTGCGGTACGCCGTACGAGGCGCGCTGGATCAGGGCGGAGTAGCCGCGGCCGTGGGCGACGGCGGTGCCGCCGGTGACGGTGGGGCCGGCGGCGACCAGTCCGAGGGCGGTGACTGCGGCGGCGAGTCGGCGGGGCCTCATCGGGCGGCTCTCTGGTGGTGGCTCATGGGACGTCCTCCCCGAGTTGACTGTCCATGCCCGACCGACGCTAGTGGTGAAAGTTGCTCAGGTCATCCGTCGATTGCCACCAGATCGTCGGGTTCACCCGCAGGAGCAACCTGGTAGCGCACGGCCCGTCGTGGTAGCGGAAGTGACGATCAGCCGGCTCGGTTGTCAGCGGAAACGCTGGTCGGTCGACGGCTGGGCTGTCAGTCGAGGTTCCACATCCTCCGGCAGCTCAGCGCCACACAGCGCGCAGATGTAGTCGTCGTCGCGGACGACGTTGCGCTCGCCGCAGTCAAGGCAGCGCCGGAAGATGACGGCCACGGTAAAGCCTTCCGGGCGGTCAATACCTGCCCGGTCGAGGGCGCCCGCCACCGCCACCCATGAGGTGGGATCGGGGCAGTAGCCGGTGGACTGGTTCGTCACCTCGGTCACGACCCAGCCGTCTCGCTCACCAGCAAAGGCGATCTCTCCCGCGCCGAGGACCTCCCCACCGCTGGCGCAGGCGACGTGCTCACTGCGTCTCGGCGCGAGCCGCAACGTGCCGCCGGTGTCGATGACGTAGGTGAACGCCTCGTCACGGTCGCGTGGATCTGCGGCCGCCAGGTAGGTGTCGAGATCGACCGGTGATCGGATGGGCCAGCCCTCGGGAGCGTCGGCGACTGACGCCCACACGTCGGCCGGACCGACGTACCGGTATCGACGCCCTGCCCCGTCCACAGCACCGACCCTACGCCCGTGCGGCCGTCACCAGGGACATCCGCACTGGTCTGGCAGCCCAGACCTAGTCCCGGCCGATCCGTCACCAGGGCATGGCGCTGTTCAGTCAACTCCGCGTGGTGAGGTCGTTCGCGATCCGGGTCGCGGCGGCCGTTGCAGGATCACGTCGATGTGAACTGGTCCCGCGGTGGAGCCGACGGCGCCGCCGGACGGGTGCGCTCATCGCTGCAGCGTCGCGGTTGCGTAGCCGTCCGGGTAGAACTGGTAGTAGTCGCGGTACCGGACCGTGAAGGTGGTGGTGCCGCGAGGCAGCGAGTAGGTGAGGGTGTATCTGCCGCTGGCATCCATCTTGCCGCGCCAGAACTCCCGCTCGGCCCCGCCGTTGGTCGACGCGGTGATCCACCAGTAATTGTCGTCACCGATCGGCGAGCTCCAGGTCACGGTGAGCTGCGCGGTCTGCTTGTCCTTGCCGGCCCCGACCTGGGCGGTGACGGCCAGGTCGGTGACCGGCGGCCTCGGCGGGTGCGCCGGCCCGAAGGAGTGCAGCAGCTGAGTTTCCTGGTAGGGGTCGGTCGAGGTGACCGCCCAGGCCCGGGTGCCGTCCCGGTTGACCAGCAACGTGCCCTCCCAGAGGCTGTCGCCGCTGCGGAAGTCGACGGCGTACGTCGGGACCGTGCTGCCCTTGCCGTAGAGGTAGACATCGGCGTCACCGGAGGAGGTGGAGGCGCGGCCGATGGCGACGGTGGAGCCGTCCCCGGACCAGGCGGCGTCCTGCGGATAGACGCCGCTGGGATAGACGGTGGCGTCGGCGAGATCCGGCAGCCGGTACGAGCGGTGCTCGTACGGGTGGCCGACCGTCTCCACCACCTCGGTGCCGTCGGGGCTCACGGCGTAGTCGATGAGGTTGCTGCCGGTGTAGTCCCGCCGGGCAACGATCGTCGGGCTGTCACCGGAGACGTCGATGACGTACGTGGTGACGGGCGAATACCCGGTGTCGCCGGCGACGAGGAGACCGGGCGCGCCGGGGCTGGCGTCGATGATCGGGTGGTAGTTGGGGCCCTCGGTGAAGACCACCGGCGGGATTCCGGGCGCGGACCAGACCAGCAGACCGCCGGAGCCGATGCCCGCGTCGATGAACCCGCCGACGACCTTCTCGCCGGTCGGTTCGACCGTGTACAGGTGGGCGCCGACGGGCGCGGGGTAGCTGGCGATGATGGTGAGCGTGGCGGCGTCCAACGCGATGATCCGGTTGAAGCCCTGGGCCGCGTACAGGATGCGTCCGTCGTCGCTGAGGACGAGGTCGGAGATGTCCGCGACGGCGGTGACCCGGTTGAGCAGCCGGCCGTCGAGGTCGGTCACCACCAGCGGCAGGCCGCCACCGACCCCCTGGGCGATGTAGAGGCGGCCGCGTGCCTCGTCGAGCTCGATCGCCCGCAGGTCGTCCACCGGCAGCTGGGTGCCGACGCTCTTCAGCGGGGCCGTCGCGGCGGCAGCCGGCGCTGCTCTCAGTAGCTCCCCGGCACTGAGCCCGATCGCCGCGGTTATCCCGGACGCCAGCAGTTGACGACGCCGCATGACACCTCCCCCGTGTCGGCCAGCCGCGGTACCGGCGGCCAGGCGAGATCCTAGTACCGGGCTCGCCTCTGGCGCTGTACCTCACCGCCCGGCCCGCACCGCTGACAAGCCGATCGCGTGTTGGCCCGACAGCGGCCCGGCCCTCGGCCGAGTCGCATCGCGTTCGTCCGCGTGGCGGCAGCACTGGCGCGGGGTCGGTCAGGAGAAGTGCGTCTTCGGTCGGCTGAGCCGCTCGCCGTCGACGATCAGATCGACCTTCTCGTTGTAGAAGGCGATCAGGCCGGCGATCGGCAGGAGCGCCGGGGTGGGGAAGGCGTACGACCAGGCCAGGTCCGCGTGGACGGCGCCGTCGACACGGACGGACCAGTAGTCGCTGGTCCGTCCCTTGTACGGGCAGGCGGTCGTCGTCGCGGACGGCACAAGGTGGTGGAAGTTCACGTCGGTGCGGTTGAGGTAGTAGCGCGTCGGAAGACCGGTCTCGAAGACGAGCACGGGCGACGTCGACTCGGCCAGGACGACCCCGCCCAGTTCCACGCGTACGTCGCGGGTGGACCGCAGCGCGTCCACGCGGGCGTACGGGTTGCGGGGGTGAACGAAGACCTCCTCGTCCTCCTCGAACCAGCTGTCCATGGCGTCCCAGTCGAACCGGATCATGTCTGCCAGCCCCGGCAGCGCGTCGTCGCCGTACCACCGCCCGCACGAACGACGGATCGTCTCGCCTACTTGCAGCCCGTGCAGCCGCGCAGTGCCGCGCCGCGACTCCTCCGTGCGCTGCTCATCAACCAGCAGGCTGCGATTCACGTCGGCGATCGGGATGTAGTACTGGGGGTAGAACGGCCATTCCCACACGTACCGCGCACGCGTGGTGTCCAGCACCTGCTCCCGGGCGAGGAAGGCGCGGATCCGGCGGGGCACCGGCTCCATACGGTCGGCCAGGGCGATGGCCTTCGGATAATCCGGCACCGTGTCCTCCTTCCACCCAGATCGGGTACCGGTTCAACGATCAGCGCGGCCCGGCGGAATGCGACGCTACGAACCGACTGCGTCCTCGTCGGTGGTTGCGCAGGGTCCGTCGTGGTCATTGCGGCGCCGGCAGCGGCCGGCGCCGTCGAGCCTGGCGTCACACCAGATCCGGGTACGCAGGAACTGCCGGTCCTCCTCGCTCAGGGTGGTCTCGCCGAAGTCGATGGCGGTGACGTGGCTGAGCGACTCGCGGAGTGCGGTGGCGAGGATGATCGCGCCGTCGAGGCTGGTCAGCGTGGTTGGTAGGTGGATGACCCAGCGGGGTGCGGTCATCGCGGCCACCTGCTGTTCGGTGAGCCGGGCGTGATGTGGCGGCAGTTGGTGTGGCGGGACTGCCACTGGCGAAGGGCCTGGTGGATGCGTTCGGATTCGGTGTTCGCGGTGGCCAGCGCCCTTTGCAGGCGGTCGAGTTCGTCGGCGATCCGGTTGAGGTAGTCGTTGACCTGGTTCGGGTCGAGGCCGCGCCAGCGGGTGTCGAAGGCGGCGGCCCGGACGTGGTACGGGTGCAGGCGTTCCCCGGTCACGTAGATCATCGCTGCGGCGCCTCCTGTTCGGCGATCAGCGCCTGGACCTGCCGGTCGGTGAGGCCGCGCTGGTCGAGGACGCGTTGGCCCCAGCGGTGCAGGCGGCACGGGTGCGGGGCGCGGTCGTTGCGGCAGCGCAGGCCGTCGGGCCACTGCTCGGCGGCGTGCACGGTCAGCGCCTTGATGGCGAAGCCGACATCCTCGGCGGTGATGTACGGCGGCAGCGGCAGCTCGCCGAGCACCTCGTCGATCGAGTCCATGTCACTCCCTGGCTTGGTGTGGCACCGAGGCGGGCGGGGACGGCGCTCGTCGTTCGGGTCGACGCCGCCGGAGCCCAGCACCCGCCCCGGGCCTCCATCGCAGGGTTGTGGATCAGTGCGGCAGGCCGTATGACGTGCGCGGGGTAGTCGATATGCACGGCTCGTATGCGGGCGCTCTACCGGCTGTTGATGCGCTCCCGGTAGGCCCGCCACTGACGCGCGGCGTCGAGCAGTGGCCCGTGGTGGGGACCGGGCGCGGCCTGCTGCTTGCGTTCCCAGAGGCGCACCAGGCCGTCGGCGAAGGCGTTCACCGCCTCATCGCGTGCCTGCGCCCACGCCGGGACCTGCCGAGCCCACGCCTCGGCGGCGGCCGGCTCGTGGCCGGCGCGGATGAGGCGTATCAGCATGAAGGCAGTGTCGATCCACGCCGCTCCGCGCGCCGGGCTGGACCAGTCGACGAGCCGCAGCCGGTCGTCTAGCAGGAAGTTCCGCGGCGTCATGTCGGTGTGCAGGAGCGTGTCGCCGTCGACCAGTTCGGGGGCGATGAGGTCCCGCCAGCGGTCGGTGAATCGCTGCACCGGGATGGGCGGAGCTGGGGTCAGCTGACGGCTCAGTGTGCTCAGCAGCTGCGCCACCGGGAGCAGGTCGGGCGATCCGGGGCCCAGATCGGGGTTGCGGCCGGCGGCGTACTCGAACCCGAGGAGCAACCAGCCCTCCTCCTCGATCGCCCACCGGAGGCGAGGCACCACGTCGGGCAGGTGTGGATTGACGCGGGCCTCGTTGCGGAAGAGCCAGGCGCTCGGGCCGTCGCTCTCGCCGCCCTTGCAGAAGATGCGGCCGGTGTCGGTGTCGAGGACGGCCGCGAGGTCGCAGGACGCGCCTGTCGGGATCGAATACGCGGCGTGGACGGTGTTGGTGTGGTGTTCGACTTGGCGGCGTACCTCGTCGGGAAGCTCAGGCCAGTGGCGGCGGCGCGGCATGCGATGGCCTCCCGACGGCGAGCGGTCCCGGGCAGTGTATGCCCGGAACCGCTGGTGAGCCGCCTATCGGGTCGGGCTGTCGGTGCAGCCGGCGTGGCATTGGCTGCACTTCGAGCTGCAGTCGGCCGCATTGCCACCCCACAGCTCCTGGTCGAGGGCGAAGCCGGCGGCGGTGATGGCGGCGACCGTACGGGAGATCGGAGCGCCGATCGGTTCGGGCCCGGAGAGGTGCGGATCGTCCGGGGCGGGTTCGGGCTGGTGATGGATGAACCGGCCGGCGATGCGCTGGCAGAAGTCGGCGTACTCGCGGGTGTGCAGGATGAACGTGTGCCAGCCGATGTCGACCAGGTCGCTCGGGCCGAGCGGCTCGGTGGCGGTGGCGCAGGCGCCGAGGAACGCGAGCGCCTGGTCCATGATCCTGGCCGGTAGGTCCGGGGCCAGTTCGGGGTGGTCACGGGCGATGCGGGCGGTCAGCCGGGCGAACATCTCGTCGGAGACGAGCGCACGGCCGCTGCTGACCCGGTCGATGGTGAGCATCCTGCTCCTTCCGTCAGCGGAGAGTGCCTCGGATGCAGGCTCTGGCGGGCCGATGCCGACTGGCATGACGTCGCGAGGATCGTCGATATACGTGGGGCGTATACCGCGAGCCCCCCAAGCGGTTTGAATGGTTAGGCTCGACTGAGCGCAATGGACACAGCCACCCGCGAACGGCGAGGTTGCCGGTGACACCTGCGAACTGCCCCCGCTGCGGGGGACGCCTGGCCCGCGACAACGACAGCGGACGCTGCGCGCCTTGCCAAGCCGCCGAACGCGACCGGCTGAGCGCGCCGCCGGAGGTGCCGGCGTCGTTCTGGGAGCACGAGCCGGTACGGCGCGCGCTGGCGGAACGGCATCTCGGACGGGTGATCCGGGCGTACCGGCACCACCCATACCACGGGCGGGCGGCGTTGCCGCAGGCCGTGGTAGCGGGCTGGCTGGGCATCACGCAGGCGCAGCTCAGCCGGGTGGAGAATGGGCAGCCGATGGTGCATCTCGATCGGCTCATCCACTGGGCGCAGCTCCTGCGCATTCCGCCGACAGCGCTCTGGTTCGCGCTCCCAGACAATCGTGCTGCGGCGATTGCCGGACCCGTCGAGCTGACACCGAAGGCTCTCGAAGAAGGTGGCACCACGAACCGCCGGCAGTTTCATGCCCTCGCCGCACTAGCTGGTCTTCAGGCGAGTGGCTGCATCGACCTGCTCACGTCGCTGGCCACCGTGCCCACGATCATTGGCATGGAGCAGGTGCAGTACGCCTCAACCCTCGTCGAGGAGTTCCGCAAAGCGGACGCGCAGGTCGGTGCCGATGCGCTGTGCGACATAGCGATCCACGCGCACGACCAGTTGTCGGCCTGGGCGGCCAAGGCGTCGTACAGCCGATCGGTCGGTGATGCGCTTCAGAGCGCTCTGGCTGATCTGGCGATACAAGCAGCCTGGCTCGCCATCGATGCGAACCGCCGGGCGGAAGCTCGTCCATACCTGCATGAGGCCATCGCACGTGCCCGGATCGCCGACGACTCACGAGTTGAGGTGCGGGCAATGGCCTGCATGTCGTTGCTCCTGCGGGAAGACCGGCCAGGCGAGGCGGTGCACTGCGCCGAGGCTGCACTGCGTGCGTCTGCCGGATGGGCGACGCCCAGGTTGAGCACGCTGCTGCATCTGCGTGCCGCTTACGCCCACGCCACGCTTCAGGACAGTCTCGGCTACGAACACGAGATGACCAGAGCGCGCCGGGCCTTCGACGGCGGCGAGCACGAGGACGACCTGCCGTTCATCTCCTTCGTGACATCTCAGGAGGTGACCGGCATTCAAGGACTCTCGTACCTCGCACTTGGCCGTGCCGACCGTGCCGCCAGCTGCTTCAGCTCCGTCACGGCAGCGCCGGCTGAAGCCCACCGCCGGAACCAGCTCTACTACACGGTCCAGTTCGCTCGGGCAGCGAACCGGCAGGGTGACTTTGAGGCTGCGGCGCAGGCTGGCCTGGAGGCGTTGCCGGAAGTGGGGCGGGTGCGGTCGGGACGAGTAATCGCGCTGCTGGCCGAAGTACGGTCGGATCTTGTGGGCGCAGGCACTTCCTTCCCCCGGGTCCGCGAGTTCGTGGACGCTTACGACGGGACGCTGGCGTGATGCACGAAGACCTGCGGCTGCGGCACTATACGGCTGAGGAAGCTCAGGGGTTGGTCGATCAACTCGTCGACATCTATCTGGACGCCCATGCGAACGACGGGCCGCTCTACAACGCCGAGCGGTATCGGAAGCAGCTCGCTGCGCACATGCCAAGGCCCGGCTGGGAGCTGGTGGCGGCGACGGTCGACGACGAGTTGGTGGGATACATCTACGGGTTCCCGTTGGCGCCGGACACTCGGTGGTGGGATGGCATCGAGGAGCCTGTTCCGGCCGGCTTCACCGAGGAGACTGGCCGGCGAACCTTCGCCGTCAGCGAGTTGCTGGTACGCCGGGCGTGGCAGCGACGAGGCATAGCCCGGGCCCTACATGACGAGCTGATGAGCAGCCGGACCGAGGAACGAGCCACGCTGCTCGTACGCCCCGACAACGCCATCGCGCGTCGCGCCTACGAATCGTGGGGATGGCAGTGCGTCGCACAGCTCAAGCCGGCGTGGGAGGGCGCCCCGACGTTCATGGTTCTCGTTAGCTAGCTCTCGGCCAAACGTCCGAATGCCGCGCCGTTCCTAACCCGCTACGCCGCCGAGGCGGCGCGGCTTCGGCACCTGCCGGTTGAATCGGGGCTTGAGGGCCAGGACCAGGGCCTCCTTCGTACCCTCCGGGTTGTCGGTCTCCTGCCAGCGGACCTCGCAGTGACCCAGCCAGCCGGCGATGTCCTGCGCTGTTGCCACCGAGCCCTGCCTGTCGAGGAGCTGGCCGACCTGCTCGTGCAGCACCGACGACTCGCGGTTGCCGGTCAGGTGCTGCCGGAGGCGGTTGCGCAGGTTACCGGTCCGGCCGACGTAGATGACCGTGCCGCGGTCGAGAACCACGTGCACGCCGGGCGCGCGAGGAGCGTCGGCAGCGGCCTCCATCGTGTACGGCTGGGGAGCTGTGAAGGCGGCCAGCATGTTGTCGATCAAGGGGTCGGGCATGCACGGAGGCTACTCCGCCATGGTTCCGCACGGGCCGTCGTGGTCGTCGCGGCGTCGGCAGCGGCCGGCGCCGTCGAGCCTGGCGTCACACCAGATTCGGGTACGCAGGAACTGGCGATCCTCCTCGCTGAGGGTGGTCTCGCCGAAGTCGATGGCGGTGACGTGATCGAGTGAGTCGCGTAAAGCGGCGGCGAGGATGACGGCGCCGTCCAGGCTGGTCAGCGTGGTGGGTAGGTGGATGACCCAGCAGGGTGCCGTCATCGCGACCACCTCTTGTTCGGTGAACCGGGTGCGGTGTGGCGGCAGCCAGTGTGCCGGGACTGCCACTGGCGCAGTGCCTGGCGGATGCGTTCGGCCTCGGTGTTGGCGGTGGCCAGCTCGCGTTGCAGGCGTTCGACTTCGTCGGCCACCCGGTTGAGGTAATCGTGCACCTGATTGGGGTCGAGGCCGCGCCAGCGGGTGTCGAAGGCAGCGGCTCGGACATGGTGCGGGTGCAGTCGGTCCCCGGTCACGTAGATCATAGCTGCGGTGCCTCCTGCTCGGCGATCAGCGCTTGGACCTGCCGATCGGTAAGGCCGCGCTGGTCGAGGACCCGCCGGCCCCAGCGGTACAGCCGGCACGGATGCGGCGCACGGTCGTTGCGGCAGCGCAGGCCGTCGGGCCACTGCTCGGCCGCGTGCACGGTCAGCGCCTTGACGGCGAAACCGACGTCCTCTGCGGTCACGAACGGCGGCAGCGGCAGCTCGCCGAGCACCTCGTCGATCGAATCCATGGCCCTCCCTGAGTTGGTGTGGCGCCGGGGCGGGCGGGGACGGCCGTCGTCATTCGGGTCGACGCGCCGGCGGATCGAACCGGAGGGCCCGAGTGCCCGGCCGGAGCCCGGCACCCGCCCCGGGCCTAAGCCCAGCCTCGGCGAGGAGCTGACCAGGAACTACAGCGTCGGAGGGGCCGGTGTGACGCAGAATTGAGGCGTCTGCGTACTCATTCAATCGACGGGCTGTTACTACAGTGGCGGCAGAACGGAGGGAGATCGACCGTGGCCTTGAAGCGACACCGGCTCTGTCAGCGACGCAAGGCGCTCGGTTACAGCCAGGAGCGCCTGGCCGACCTCCTCGGGGTGGAACGGTCGACCGTGGTGCGCTGGGAGAACGCCGAGACAGATCCGCATCCACGATTCCAGGGGATTGACAGAACAAGTTCGACACGACGTGTGTTGGTCCATGGCAGGCCGACCTGGCGGCGGTCGCTGGCGGCGATTGGCGCTTCGGTCGGGCCGGGTCACATGCCGCGCTGGCAGCGGCGTACGGCTACGACGTCACCGCCGACCGGACCGGCCGCTGGTCCGCGAAGCGCGCGAGCTGAAGATGATCGTCGCCGCGGTCCCACTCCTCGCCAGCTCGGCGGGCGTCGCGGCCGAATTCCGGACCCGCCTCCGGTCGGTCATGAACGACGCCCACCACGCTCGCTGGAAGCCATTCGCAGAGGTAGCACGGCCCACGGCAACGAGCGGAGAACGATGGGCTACCGCAGGCTCCTCAGATGATCGTTTTGCTAGGACTTCGTAGCGGACGTCAATCCGATTGGCTCGCGACACGGACGGCCTCGAGCGGACGACCTCATCGAGGCGCTGGAGTTGGCCAGCGTCGAAGCCCGCCCCGATCCGATGGGAGTACATCGCCACCGTCGAAGGTCGAGGCGCGAATTTGTTCCCACATAGCCTTCAACTGCCCAAGCTCAATATCCTTCTCATTGTAGGCGGAAATGAGCACATCAAGCGTTGAGTGGGCTGAAATGCCAAGCCCACTGGCAACATCTCGTCCCGCATTCTCGTCGATAAGAGCAACGGAAGACGTCTCTTGAGCATAGAGCAGGGTCTCAGACTCTCCGAGATCAGCATCCTTTGTCTTGGGCGCCTTCTTAGAAGCCGACCGAACAAGGGCGCGAATCTTCTCCACCTCCGCCCGCTCCGTGAAGCAGTGTGGGTCGCCGAGGAGACTTCTATTCGGTCCGGTCCATTTCGAAGCCGCGCCCGCCAATTCAACGTTGTCGCGGTTAGATTGGGCTCGCTGCGCGTGATGGACAATCTCGCTCATCACAGCCTCCGTCCATCTCATACGACGGAAGTAGCGATTACGAATAAGACGGACTCCGCCCGGAATGTGACCAAAGCACAATAAGGGGCCGGTGTCGAGGACCACAACGGTCTCAGCTTCGGTTCCAGCACTGTCCGTCATGCTTCCTCCCCAAATGCCGCACGTCGACGGTCCCCACGCGCCACCATCTTGAATAGAGGCGGGTCGTCATGTAGGTCTTCGAAACTAGCCCATGGCTCTTGAGCGAACACAGGCCAGAAGTCCGGTACAAGGCGGACACACTTCGCCGCGTCGGCGATCTCTACGGCCGAATAGTCGCTGTCGATCGTCACGACAGGTCGGTCCGTATGCAGCGTCTGGACCGGCGAGCCGTGATGAGCCGACATCTGCTCAGCCAAGGCCTCCGGCTCCGGGAGGTCCGGAGAAGCCTCAAGCAAAAGCGTGTCAACTAACGCATCTAGGCCGGCGCGCCACCACCGATCAGGCACCAGTCCAGCCAACTGCCCGGTGTACCGACAAGCTCGTAAAGCTTCGGAAAGTGCCGACTCTCCTGCGGCAATCCGACAAAACTCCTCAACCTCCAGCCGCAATAGGGCGGCCGCCCAATGCGCCGGCAACAAGAAGGAGGGAAAGGGAAGAACTCTATGGGCAAACCAGCGAAGCCACGCCGTGCCTGCAGTGTAGGCCGCTACGGTATTCTCTGGAGGATGGCAGACTTGAACATCAGCGAGAGCCGCCTCCATCCACTTGGAATCCGGGACATCAAGCCATCCGCATCCCTCGTTCCAGGCCAACGGCGCAGAAACCAACATTTGAAGGCCATTGACTGCATGTGCAATCTCATGCAGCCTCTCAGCCTCTGACACGTCACCCTTTGTGAGAATCCAGTCTAGCCCATTCTGCGATGCGATAATCGGCTTGCGAACCTCGGTCGGAAGATTGCCCGCCAGCTCGGCCAAAGCCCCAGTTCTCAGCACAATCGCTGCGTGGTGATCTAGTTGGCGCAAGTGGCCAGCGACCACTGCAGCTAACGCGAGGCCGTCTTGGGGCCAGTAGAGACACTCCTCAGGATGCGCAATCCTGCCCCAGTTGTAGTGATGGTCAATCGCAATGACATTAGACCATGTAAGATCTGCCCGCGTTACTAGATCGGGGGAACGGACTTCGACGTCCAGTCCCTGCAGCTGCAAAGCTGCCGCAACAGATCTCTCTCTTTGAACTTCATCGTCGATGATCAGGATACGAGGGGTGTCGGGTTGAGTCACTGACCAATCCTCCGGCCGGGAAGCAAAACCTCAATCGCCGTGTCAAATCCGTGCGAGGGATCGACGAAGTTGACACTTCCGTTATATTCTGAGACTAGACGCCGCACGATCGGCAATCCCATACCCATGCCTTGACCGAGTACGACGTCGACCTCTGTAGTCGTTGACTCAAACGGGCGGAACCAACGCTCAGACCTTGCAAGGTCAACCCTCACACCTGTGTTCTCAACACGCAGCAATAGCCCGCCATCAAGGCGAACCTTCGCGACTACCCAGATGCAACCCTTTTCGCCGACCGCCTTGATAGCATTAGTCAAAATGTTCGTGACAATAATGGCTATTTCGGCGGGGAAAATGGGAGGGGTCTTGCCGCCCGCATCCAAATCTAGCTTTATCTCAATGCCGCGCCCAGCGATAGTGCCGGTTAGGAATTGAAGGCTCGGCTGAATCGCCTGCGCGAAAGGAATTCGGCGACGTCGCCGTCGCGCATCAGGACCTACGACCTCCACTAGGTAACTACTCTGCCTCGAGAGTGACTGAACGAGCTCATTCGCAGCGGCCTCAAGTTCGCGAAGATAGATCTTGCGTTTCGTTGCGTCTGGCTCACGACGAGTTGCGTCTGCCAGCGAACGAATTGCTTGGGCCAGGCCTAGTACGCCATTGATATCATGGACAAACGCTGCCAATTGGAGACCCACGCCAGCGAGGATCTGAAGCGTAGCGCGTCCATCATCTCCCTTTTGGGCTTCCTCAATGTAGTCGATGACCCTCTCTACACGCTCTAGCCTCGGCGAGGCCTCTGCATTGTCGCCGAGCTGCTGGTGCAAGTCACGGAGCTCCTTGCGGGCAACGGATATCGGCAACGAAAGGTCATCGCTCTTGTCCGTCGGCTGTGGAGCTGACGGACCACGTACAGGCTGGGTCGTTACTGCCCTGCCTTCAGGTACTGCCTCCCTCTCCTGCACGACATCGACCAGCTTATGGGCAAGCGTCTCAAGCTTCTTGACATCTGATCCGCGGCGCTGCGCTGCCCGTACGCGCGTCAACAGGTCTACGCCATTGCGCACAAGTTCACGGAGGGTCTCGTAGGCCGGGTCATGCACGAACCCCTCTCGGTTGACGACTGGACGTAAAGCTGCCGCTCCTTCACCGGTCAGGAACACAGCACCAACGTATTGGTCGTTGCCCTGCACCAGGTACGCCTCTTTTTCGACAGGCGCGAGTAGGCGGCTGGAATCGGGGTCAAGGTCAATATCGAATTGGGTTTGGCGTCTCGCATAATCACGATCGAGATTAAGCCAGTCATCGCCGGCGTCGCCATAAGGAAGGACCCTGAATCCCTCTACATATACACGGACGCCGCGGGAGCGCTTCGCGAACTTGCGCAACGTCGAAGTCCTTGCACCGATGCCTGCAACTGAGCCATGCCTAGCATAGATCCGGGATGTAAAGAACGGGCCAGCTTCGGGATTCGGATGGTCTCTCCGAAGGCGGTACTCGTGCATCTCACTGGACGCTTCGGCGAGCGCACGTGACGGTTTGATGTTGAATAGGACACCATCAGGAGCGGCAGAAATCTCGATGAGCCAGTCCGCTTGCTCGAGCAACAGAGGCCACAGGTCTTCACCGGCGTCTAGCTCGCCTTCGAACTGGATCTCGAATCCAGGATCATTCCTCAGGCGTGACGACAATGACACCTCTTCGAAGAGGCCGGCCGAATCAAAGAGAGAATCAGGAGGGGCGTTGGTCAATTCGGGGGGAGGGGTACATGACGACACCTCGAGGACGAAGTCTTCCAACGCCCGCGGCGTCCATCTCCGACGGAGGTTTTCGAGCCTCAACCGCGTCCCCGAAGGCTGATCCGGATCCGCATAGAAACTCCGAACGTCCAGACCTTGGGTCGCGTCCTCTAACGTCTCGTAGTCGTCTTCAACCCGCTGCCAGTCAATAACAGCTCGAACTGACTTCTGCCGTTTCGCTACGCCCAAGGGAGTCCAAGGAACAGACAAGATCTCGAGGCGCTGAGCTAGCTTATGCGCACTCAGGCGGCCGACTCCCTTAGCTCCCGTATAGCGGCGTTCAAAGCGCGGGCTGCGTCGGCTGCCCCTCTCCTTATACCTGCCGGCTATCCTAAGGAACGCGCCTTGGAATACTTCCGGCGTCATGCCGATGCCGTCGTCCGACACAGTAATAGAGCCGTTTGCCGTTCGCAGGCCATCACCACGAACTACTACCCGTGTAGCGTCGGCGTCATACGCATTCTTGATCAGCTCCATCAGAGCCGTGCTGTCACGGCCGACGAGGAGCTCGCCCAGCTCTCGGAACAGGTGAGTGTCGACCGAGAACGTAAACGGTTCCCGAGTGCTGTTCTCGCTCAACTAGCACTCCCTTCGTCTCCGGTGAGAGTAGCTGCCACCACTAGCCGCGGTCTAGGGCCTGTAAGGGATCTGCCGGCACGTGAAGTCCTGCCAGGTCCCTAGGCTCGATCTTCAATGTGCCGCTGCCGTGTTGTCGCGCTCGGTTCGCCAGCGCGGTCTGGCCCTGGTCGCTCCGGAGCCATTCTGCGAGAGCCGATATGGCCGCCTCACTGACATTGGACTGCCGAAACCTGATGCCATAGAAGGTGTTGGTAGGAATTGCGCCGATGGTATTTCGGATGATGCGGAACCTACCCTTAGCCATCGGACCGAAGAGTAGGTGAGGCACCGGTATTCGCTCCAGGGAATACCAAGGATTGCGACTAGCGCAAAGGTGCGCCTCATGGATACGCTCGCACTTCCCCTGATCGATTAGACGGCCGACAGCAGGGTCGCTTACATCTTGCTCCATAATTTGAAGCATCCACCGCCGAGCTCCTGCAGCTCCCATCGCCTCATGGGCACTCTCGTTGAGGTCGTCGCTCACGAGGTCTCGGAGCCTGGTCGCGGCAGGCACATAGGCGTGGCGTGGTAGCCGGACAGCGCGCTCATCCGTGAGGAGAAAGAAGTGATTTGCGCCGGTTGCAACGCCACGTCTCACTTCAGCCATCTCTGCGAGAGGTAACATGACATGTTGCTTGAAATTGACATTGTTTGCCTCCTTCCTGCTGAAGAAGAAATCAGGTGGCGGTACACCAGTCCTGTCGACCACCTTGACGCTCTTGTTAGAGAAACCAGTATCGAGGCTGCCTTCAAGGCTGAAGATTTGCATCGGCGTCGCGCTCGGGCGCGAGGGACCAACCCAAATGACCATAGCCGCAACTACTGCGACGGGGAATAGGTTCAGCGTGTGCGGAAAGATGTGCAGTTCGACAGGTCGGGTCGTCGTCTTCCACAGGTATTTGCGCAAACCCGCGCCGTATTCTGCTTCTAGCCAGTTCGCCGGCAGCAATAGGCAGAGACTGTCGGCAGATCCAAGGTTCCGAAGGGCGGTCGCAAGAAAGTATGTTGAGAGCCCAGCCCGGCCTCCAGGTGCAAGCTCGCCAGCGGCTCGCTTCGCGGCCGCCTTTGTCTTAGCGCTTAGCGACTGATGCCGAGTATAAGGGGGGTTACCCCATACCAAACGAGGCCCAGGCTCTGCCTCCCACCCTTCTGACATCCAGGCTAGAAAATCTGCATGGTGGAGCGAAAGCCGCTTTTGCGTCTGCGGTTCTGCATCGAGAGCTGCAGCGAGTAGCCCGAGTGTTACCACATTTACATCGATGGCGTGGACGTGCGCATCCGGCCAGGCCTTCAGGGCAGTCCTGGTGAACGCGCCGACTCCCGCTCCAGGATCAGCGATCGTGGCCGGCACCTCCACAGACCGAGTTTGAACGATCCTGGTCATATAATCAGAAATTGCCGACGGTGTAAAGAAGGTTCCTAGTGAGCGTCGCCGAGGCGCAGCAACCAATCGCTCGTATAGTTGAGCAAGCGGATCTTCGCCATTTTCCAGCGCTATCCTCAAACGGCTAAGAAGACTGTCAGGAAGTTGAGGCGCTTCGCGGGTCCAGGCTGCGACGGCAGCCGGCAGAGGTGGTTCCGCCTCTGCTGCCGCTCTGCCTAGCAGAGAGCGAGCTATACCGCCTAGAGCAGCAAGCTGGGCACGTTCCACTTCGGTCGGGCCCGGCACAGCATCTACAGAAAGGGGGCTTAGGCTGTTTGCCCGACACCAAGAGGCCAACTGTCTAACTAGGCGCTCACTGTCTGACGGGTCAGGCTGGTGGCGGGGCGCAAGCTGACGAAATGAACCTTCGCGGGCCTCTACGGAGTCCTGCGCCTGCCTCGGCTCAACGTTCACAGTTGACCTGGGGTCGGATCATGAGCGGATTTGCTGTAGGTGGGGTCTTACTGTGCCTAGCCATGCGACAGATCTTGCCAGACCTGTCTCCCTCGTCGGATCTGCCGGCCACACAGACACGCAAGCCCGCAGCGAGCTTACCCATCATCGACTGGTTCGCCTCCCAGCGATCGGAAAGCCTGACCAGGACGTTGAGGTGTATCGAGTCGGTCGGCGGGTGGGCGTCGAGCAGCTCTGCCCGCGGCCAGGAGTCCGCGGTGACCGTGGCCCACTTAACGGCCGTACCAATGATGATGACCGAACCGCCGAGGTCGGCGGCTTTGGCGGCGACCTGGACCGTCTCGTGGCCCGTAACCCGCTCTGACGGCGGGTAGTCGGCGGCGGAGAGACGGCCGATTCGCAGCTCGGGCGCCTTCTGCGCCAAGAGGTCGATCAGGTCGTCGACCTGATCGTTGGTCTGCGCGACAATGATCAACGGCACACCGGGGGCAGCCAACTCCACGGCGGCACGCACCACCAGGGTTGACTTGCCGGCTCCGGGCGGCGAGTCGACGACGACGCCTCCATGGTGGCGGGAGCGCAAATCGGCCAGCACGGCGGTGATGACACGTTCCGCTTCGACCGCGGGCGGCACCTCCAGCCCAGCAAGCATCGACCCTCACCTTCCCACAAGGCGTGCCGCGGACATTACCGGCAGATGTCCTGCCAACGGCAGTCCGATTAGTCACCCGTTCAGCCGGCTTCGCCTGACCCCTCCGCACTTTCAATAACCTGCAGGGTCGATATTGCCGTATGGCAACCACTTGCAAGGCTGCGACGTCTTCGCAGGTAAGGGCTGCAGGTCCCAGAGAACCTGGCCCCACCCAGCCCACCGGCAGTGAACGACGGGCTGGACAACTCCCGCAACGATGTAGAGCACGACTGTCGTGGAACCGACAGCCCCACTTTGGGTCCGCGGCGGCGGGACAGCACAGCAGCGCCAAGGCCAGCTAGTGCCTTGACCACGAACGTTCATGGTGTCGAGCAGGCAGTAGCCTCGGCGCGGTGACGGAGGACGACTTCATGA
>NZ_JBQHDE010000014.1:0-157620 GCF_052068455.1 Micromonospora sp. H33
CGCCAGCCCCGGTGCCGTGACCGGGACGGGCGGGCGGAGCGCGAGCAGGTCAGGGGTGGGGCCCGCCGTGACCGGCGCAGGGATCAAGCCTGACCGCCCGGAGCCGGGCACGGCGGGCCCCACCCCACCACCGCAACCACCCACAAACCCCGACGCAAGGACGGGCCCAAGCCGACCACCCACAAGCCCGACGCAACGACGGACTCAGCGGCGTAGGTCACTGGAGCCGGAGATCGCCGCCACCGCCCTGGGGAGGGCTGGAAGGATCTGCCGGTACGCCGACCTGTGAGGAGGCCCCCGCTGAGCAGCCACCACCCCGCCGCCGTGCTCTTCGACATGGACGGCACGCTGGTCGACAGCGAGAAGCTGTGGGACGTCGCGCTGCAGGAGCTGGCGGCCGAGTACGGCGGTGTCCTGTCCGAACCGGCCCGCCGGGCGATGGTCGGTACCAGCATGGCCGCGTCCATGAAGATCCTGCACGACGATCTGGGCCAGCCGAAGCGCGACCCGGAGGCGAGTGCCGCCTGGATCAACGCGCGGATCCTGGAGCTGTTCCGCACCGGGTTGCGCTGGCGGCCCGGCGCCCTGGCGCTGTTGGGCGCCGTCCGTGCGGCCGGCATCCCCACCGCCCTGGTCACCTCCAGCGGCCGGGCGCTCGTGGAGGTCGCGCTCGACACCCTCGGGCGGGACAGCTTCGACGCCGTCGTGTGCGGTGACGAGGTGGACGCCGCCAAGCCGCACCCGGAGCCGTACCTGACCGCCGCCCGGCTGCTCGACGTGCCGATTGAGCGGTGTGTGGCGATCGAGGACTCGTCGACCGGGGTCGCCAGTGCCCTCGCCGCCGGCGCGGCGGTGCTCGCGGTGCCGGCGGAGGTGCCGCTGGAGCCGCGCGACGGCGTACACCAACTGGAGAGCCTGACGGCCGCGGACCTGGAACTGCTCGCGGCGCTGCTCGGCGAACCGCCGGCCTGACGCTGCCGCCCCGCGCCGGGCCGGGGAGGAACGTCGAGAAGGGGCCCCTTCTTCACCGATCCGGTGGGAGAAGGGGCCCCTTTCTCGTACCTCAGTCGTGGGCGATGGCGCCCAGGACGTCGATGCGGGCGGCGCGGATCGCCGGCAGGACGGCGGCGACCACCCCGACGACGGCGCCGAGGCCGAGCATCACGCCCATGTCGGCCCAGGGCAGCACCAGGTCGGTGATCCCCTCGTCCCGCAGCGCCTCCACCACGGCGGCGCCCAGGCCGGTGCCGACGGCGATGCCGAGCAGCGCCCCGAACACCGAGATCACCACCGCCTCCACGGTGATCATCCGCATGGTCTGGGCCCGGCGCAGGCCGATCGCCCGCAGCAGGCCCAGCTCGCGGGTGCGCTCCAGGACCGACAGCGCGAGCGTGTTGACGATGCCCAGTACCGCGATCACGATGGCCAGCGCTAGCAGGATCTGGATCATCGTGAGCAGCCCGTCGAGCTGACCGGTCTGCTGCTGGATGAACGCGTCCCGGTCGGCCACCGACACCTCGGGGCTGTCCGCCAGCAGCGCCTCCACCCGCGGGAGCACGTCGGCGCTCGGGGTGTCGGGGGAGAGCTGGATGAAGCCCATGATCGGCTGCGGGACGGTGAAGTCCCGCGTCGCCTCGATCGGCAGTGTCACCGGGTCGAGGAACTCGGCGCTCTCGTAGATGCCGCTGACCGTGTAGGTCTTCGGCTCACCGCGGGCCAACTGGACCGGCACGGTGGACCCGACGGTGAGGTTGCGGGACTTCGCGACGTCCGAGCTGACCAGCATCTGGTCCGGCCCGAGCCGGCTGATGTCGCCGGCGGTGGCCTTGGCCTCGAAGATCGGGCCCAGCGCCGCCACGTCGCTGCTGGCGCCCACCCAGGTGCGCTCGCTGCCGACCTGGGCCATGTCGCCGTACGTGCCGTCGACGAGCGTCACCCCCGGGATCGCCTTGATCTTCTCCAGAACGGAGGGATCGAAGCTCGGCGGCCGGGGGCCGCTCTGTGCCCCGGCGATCACCAGCTCGGCGTTGATGGTGTCCTGAGCCAGCTTGCCGATGCTGCCCTTCGCGGAGTCGAGGATCACGGTGACCCCGGTGACCAGGGCGATGCCGACCATCAGGGCGGCGGCGGTGATCGCGGTGCGGCGCGGGTTGCGCCCGGAGTTCAGCCGGCCCAGCTTGCCCGGTACCGACCAGGAGAAGATCGCGCCGAGTAGGCTCACCACCGGCCGGCTGATCAGCGGGGTCAGCAGCGCCACCCCGATGAAGGCGAACAGCACGCCGACCAGGATGGTGGGCAGGGTGTTGCCGCGGACGTGCCCGCCGAGGCCGAGGAAGAGCAGCGTCGTGCCGATCGCCGTGACCGCCGCGCCGGCCACGGTGACCTTGGTCAGCGGCCGATCCGGCGTCGCCACGTCCTGCATCGCGGCGATCGGCGGGATCCGCGACGCCCGCAGCGCGGGCAGCAGCGCCGCCACCACCGTGATGATCAGGCCGACCCCGAACGCGCCGATCACCGCGGCGGCCGGTACGCCGATCCCCGCGAGGGTGAGTCCACCGGCGAGGTTGCCGAACAGGTACGCCAGCAGCGCGCCGATGCCGATGCCGGCGGCCAGGCCGAGCACCGAGGCGATCAGGCCGACCGCCACCGCCTCCAGGACCACCGAGCCGATGATCTGCCGGCGGCCGGCGCCGATGGCCCGCATCAGCGCCAGCTCGCGGGTGCGCTGGGCCACGATGATCGAGAAGGTGTTGAGGATCAGGAACGTGCCGACGAGCAGCGCCACCGCGGCGAAGCCGAGCAGGATCCGGTTGAAGAAGGACAGGCCCTCCTTCAGGCCCGCCGACGCGTCGGCGGAGAGCTGCTCACCGGTCTTCACCTCGTAGTCGGCGCCGAGGGCGGCCGCGAGGTCGTCGCGCAGCTTCTCGGCCGACACGCCGTCGGCGGCGGTGATCGTGATGTTGGTGAAGACGTCCGGTGCGCCGAGCATCAGCCGCTGCGACACCGGCGTCGTGAACATGACCTCGTTGACGCCGCCGATGGAGTCGCGGCCTCCGCTGTAGCCGAAGATCCCGACCAGCGTGAACTCCTGCTTCGGCTGGAGCGTCAGCACGCCGACCCGGTCGCCGACGGACACCCGGGCGGCCTTCGCCAGGGCGGCGTTGACGACGATCTCGTTGTCCGCGCGTGGCTCCCGGCCTTCGCGCAGCTTCACCAGGTCGTTCTCGCCCACCCAGTTCTCGCCGAGCTGGGGCGGCCCGAACGAGGCGACGACCTTGCCGTTGCTGCCGATCAGCCGCGCGCCGTCGGCGGCCACGATCCCGGTGGCCTCGTCCACGCCGGGCACCGCCCGGACCCGCTCCACCGTCGAGGCCGGCACCGGCGCCGCCACCTGCTCGCCCTCGAACTCGCTCAGCGCCACCTTCGGCTTCGCGGCGACGTTGACGTCCACCCCCTCGTACGCGTCGGCGAAGACCGCGTCGAAGGACCGGCCGAGGGTGTCGGTGAGCACGAACGCGCCCGAGACGAACATGACGCCGAGCACCACCGCCAATCCGGACAGGATCAGCCGGAGCTTGCGCGCCAGCAGGCTCTTGAGGGTCGCCCGGAACATCAGTTGCCCACCTCGGCCGGGGTGTCGAGCTTCTTCATCGTGTCCAGCACCGTCTCCGCGGTGGGCTCGACCAGCTCGGACACGATCTGCCCGTCGGCGAGGAACACCACCCGGTCGGCGTACGCGGCGGCGGTCGGATCGTGGGTGACCATGACGATGGTCTGCCCGTACTCGCGGACCGAGCGCCGCAGGAAGCCCAGCACCTCCGCGCCGGCGCGGGAGTCGAGGTTGCCGGTCGGCTCGTCCGCGAAGATCACCTCGGGGCGGGCGATCAGCGCCCGCGCGCACGCCACCCGCTGCTGCTGTCCGCCGGACAGCTGTGCCGGCCGGTGCCCCAGCCGGTCCCGCAGGCCCACCGTGTCGATCACGGTGTCGTACCAGGCCGGGTCCGGCTTGCGGCCGGCGATCGACAGCGGCAGCAGGATGTTCTCCTTCGCGGTCAGCGTCGGCAGCAGGTTGAACTGCTGGAAGATGAAACCGACCTTGTCGCGGCGCAGCTTCGTCAGCCCGGCGTCGCCCAGGCCGGTGACCGTGGTGTCGCCGACCGCCACCGTGCCCCGGGTCACCGAGTCCAGCCCCGCCAGGCAGTGCATCAGCGTCGACTTGCCCGAGCCGGACGGGCCCATGATCGCGGTGAACCGGCCCCGCTCGAACTCGCAGGTGACCCCGCGGAGCGCGATCACCTGCGCCTCACCGCTGCCGTACACCTTCCACACGTCGCTCGCGCGGGCCGCGGCCTGCGCCTGACGGCCTACCGTCGCGGTCACGTCATCTTCCTCTCGTCGTCCGAAACGCACCGCCCCCCGCTGGTCCGGCGCGTAGAACCCATCTTCGGCGCTGTCCGCCACAGGGCCGTCCAACTTCCGGTGGAGCCGTGGCGGATTTCGGGCTGCGGGTGCCCCCGACCGCCACTCAGGGTTACCCCTGATCCGGTGACCGGTCGAGCCGGTTTCCCGGCCGTCGAGACCGATCCTGAACAGTGACGCCGCGTCAGGGTCAACCCCACCGCGCCGTCGATGGTCACGGTAGGTGGCGACCGCAACGACGCCGTTACGCCGGCAGATCGGTTCCGGGTACGCCGTGCGGACGCCGGTCACCCGCCGCGGCGGACGCCTGCTACGCGCGGGGACGGACCAGGCCCGACTCGTACGCGAGCACCACCGCCTGCACCCGGTCCCGCAGACCGAGCTTGGTCAGCACGTGACCGACGTGCGTCTTGACGGTGGTCTCGCTGACCGACAGCGCCCGCGCGATCTCCGCGTTCGACAGACCGCGGGCGACGTGCATCAGCACCTCCCGTTCCCGGTCGGTCAACGTGTCGAGCACCCGCGGCGGGGCCGCAGCCGGGTCCGGCAGGAGGTGGGCGAAGCGGTCCAGCAGCCGGTTGAGGATCCGCGGGGCCACCACCGCGTCGCCAGCGGCGACCGTGCGGATCGCCGCCACCAGGTCCTCCGCCGGCACGTCCTTGGCCAGGAAGCCGCGCGCCCCGGCCCGCAGCGCGCCCACCACGTACTCGTCGAGGTCGAACGTGGTGAGCATCAGCACCCGCACCGGCAACCGGGACTCGACGATGGCGCGCGTCGCGGACACCCCGTCCAGCCGCGGCATCCGCACGTCCATCAGCACCACGTCGGGCAGCAGCCGGCGGGACAGCTCCACCGCCTCCACGCCGTCGCCGGCCTCGGCGACCACGTCGAAGTCCTCCTCGGCGCCGAGCACCATCCGGAAGCCGGTGCGCAGCAGCGGCTGGTCGTCGACGATCAGGATGCGCACCGGCCGTCGGACCGACGCCAACCCGGCCTGCCGCTGCGGGTCGGCGCCGCCGGACCCGGAGACCGTCACTCGTCCGCGCCCGGCGGCGCCGGACGGGACCGGGCGTCGCGCAGCGGGTCGGAGGCGGTCGGGGCGACGGGGAACGGCGGCGGCGTGCCCCCGAAGCTGGGGCACAGCGCCTGGTGACTGCACCAGTCGCACAGCCGGCTCGGCCGGGGGCGGAAGTCCTGCGCGGCGGTGGCCGCCTCGATCGCCCGCCACAGCGCCACCACCGTGCGCTCGAAGCGCACCAGCTCGTCGGCGTCCGGCGCGTAGTCGCAGACCTCGCCGTCGCGCAGGTAGAGAAGGCGCAGCACCCGCGGCACCACCCCTCGGGTGCGCCACAGCACCAGGGCGTAGAACTTCAACTGGAACAGCGCCCGCGCCTCGAACGCCTCCCGCGGCGCGCCCCCGGTCTTGTAGTCGACCACCCGCAGCGCGCCGTCCGGCGCCACGTCGAGGCGGTCCAGGTAGCCCCGGATGAGCAGCTCCTCGTCGACCACCGCGGAGATCAGGCTCTCCCGCTCGGCCGGCTCCAGCCGGCGCGGATCCTCCACCGCGAAGTAGCCCTCGAGCAGCGCCGCCGCCGAGCGGAGGAACCCCGACCGGGCCGCCTCGTCGCCGTCGGCGAACAGGCCGGCCAGCTCCGGCTGCTCGGTGACCAGCCGCTCCCACTGCGGGGCCACGAGGTCGCCGGCGGCGGCCGGGGTGCGCCCGGCCGCCGGCAGGTCGAACAGCCGCTCCAGCACCGCGTGGACCAGCGTGCCGCGCGCCTGCTCCACACTGGGTCGCTCGGGCAGCCGGTCGATGCTGCGGAACCGGTAGAGCAGCGGGCAGGTCTTGAAATCCGCCGCCCGTGACGGGGACAGCGAGGCCCGCACCGTGGCCGGGACCTCCGCCGGGAGCGGGGGCTGCTGCGTCGTCACCGGATCCGCCGTCATGTCCGGAAAGGGTAGGGCACCGGTCCGACACCACCGCCGTCGCCGCTCCGGCACATGATCGGCGCCGCGTAGCATCGGGCCGGTGGAGCAGAAGAGGCGACCGCCCCGGCGGCCGGGCGGGCGTCCCGGCCTGACCGTCGGCCGGGTGTTCGGGGTGCCGCTGCACCTCAACGGGTCGATGGTGCTGCTCGCGTCGATCGTCACCGTGATGTACGGCGAGTTCGCCCGTCGTCAACTGGGCCTGTCGCAGGTCGGCGGCTACCTCATCGGGCTCGGCTTCGTCGTCTCCCTGCTCGGCTCGGTGCTGCTGCACGAGCTCGGGCACGCCCTGACCGCCCGCCGGCACGGCATCGGCGTACGCGGGATCACCCTGGAACTGCTCGGCGGCTACACCGAGATGGAACGCGACGCCCCGTCGCCCCGGGTCGACCTGCTGGTCTCCCTGGCCGGGCCGGCGGTCTCCGCCGTGCTCGGCGCGGGGGCCGTCGCGGCCACCCTGGCCCTGCCCGACCGCACCCTGGTCAACCAGCTCGCCTTCCAGCTCGCGGTCAGCAACGTCATCGTCGCGGTGTTCAACATCCTGCCGGGGTTGCCGCTCGACGGCGGCCGGGCGCTGCGGGCCGCCGTCTGGGCGGTAACCGGGGATCGGCACCGGGGCACCGAGGTGGCCGGCTGGGTGGGGCGCGCGCTCGCCGTCGGCACCGCCGCGCTGGTCACCCTGCTCACCCTCACCCGCCACCTGGCGCCGCTGGCCCTGCCCTTGATGCTGTTGGTCGCGTTCACCCTGTGGCGGGGCGCCGGGCAGTCCATCCGGGCGGCCCGGGTCAGCCGGCGGTTCCCGCTCATCGACCTGTCCCGGCTGGCCCGGCCCGTCCTCACCGTCCCCACCGGCACGCCGCTCGCCGAGGCGCAGCGTCGCCGCGACACCGGCGCCGACCCGGGCGCCGCGCTGCTCGTCACCGACACCGCCGGCCGCCCGCTCGCGCTGGTCGACCCGGCCGCCGCGGCGGCCGTCCCGACGGAGCGCCGCCCCTGGCTGGCGGTCGACGCGGTGTCCCGCTCGCTGGCCGGCCTGCCGGCCATGCCGGTCGGCCTCGACGGGGACCAGGTGATGGAGACCGTCCAGCACCACCCGGGCGCGCAGTACGTGGTGACCTCAGGCGAAGATGTCGTCGGCATCCTGCACATCGCGGATCTGGCTCAGCTGCTCGAACCTCACCGGAAGATGAACACGTGACCGCAACTCCCTCCGCCGCACCCGCCGACCAGCACACCACGGCGCCGCCCCCGGTGCACCGCGGGCCGTTCCGGCCCGGCGACCGGGTGCAGCTGACCGACCCGAAGGGGCGGATGCACACGGTCACCCTGGAACCGGGCAAGGAGTTCCACACCCACCGCGGCATCCTCAAGCACGACGCCCTGATCGGCCAGCCGGACGGCAGCGTCGTCACCACCGCCGGCGGCGGCACGGCGTTCCTCGCCCTGCGGCCGCTGCTCGCCGACTACGTGCTGTCCATGCCCCGCGGCGCCCAGGTGATCTACCCGAAGGACTCCGCCCAGATCGTCGCCATGGGCGACATCTTCCCCGGCGCCAAGGTGCTGGAGGCCGGCGCCGGCTCCGGTGCGCTGAGCTGCTCCCTGCTGCGCGCCGTCGGACCCACCGGCGAGTTGCACTCGTGGGAGCTCCGCGAGGACTTCGCCCAGATCGCCCGGCGCAACGTCGAGGCGTTCTTCAACGGCCCCCACCCGGCCTGGCGGCTGCACGTCGGCGACGTCGCGGCCAACACCGAGACCGGCTTCGACCGGATCATCCTCGACATGCTGACCCCGTGGGAGACCCTCGACATGGTCGAGCGGGCCCTGCTGCCCGGCGGCGTGTTCATCGGGTACGTCGCCACCACCCCGCAGCTGTCCGAGCTGGTGGAGGCCCTGCGCGAGCGCGGCGGCTGGACCGAGCCGCGGGCCTGGGAGTCCCTGGTGCGCGACTGGCACGCCGAGGGCCTGGCGGTCCGCCCCGACCACCGCATGATCGCCCACACCGCGTTCCTGGTGTCCGCGCGTAAGCTCGCCCCCGGGGTCACCGCCCCGCCGCGGCGCCGCAAGCCCAGCAAGGGCACCGAGGCGTACGTCCAGCGCCGCACGGCGCTGCGCGAGGCGGAGGCCGCCCGGGCCGCGGCCGCCGCGCAGGCCGCCGGGACGGAGCCCCAGCCGGCGGGGGAGACGGAGCAGCCGTGACGGCGAAACGGGGCGGCTGGGAATGAGCGGACCGACGCCGGCCGGTGCCGGTCGGCGGCGCGACTGTGGGGAGGCGGCATGAACCGGCCGGGCTTCGGCGGCGGCGACCTGCCGGCGGTGTTCCCGGACTGGTCGCCGTACCAGGACCTCGAGTCCGCGGCCCGGGCCTACCTGCGAGACCCGGACGTGGCCCTCGAAGCGCTCGGCGGCGTGCTGCGCGGCGCGTCCGTGCTCGGGTTCACCCTGGAACGCTTCGTCAACGAGGTCAACGGCGTCTGGCAGGAGGTCGTCGTCTGCGACGGTAGCCGGCTGATCCTCTGGCACGGCGAGGACGTCCCGCCCGGCGAGGGCCCGCCGGGCTCGATGACCTCGTCGCTGCGGGTGGTGCCGGTCTCCTCGGTCACCGAGGTTGGCTGCCGCCGGCGGCTCACCCGCGACGAGGACGGCACGGTCCGCGTCGACAGCATCGACGTCTACCTGCTGCTGACGTCACTGGACGAGTCCCCGCCCAGCGAGGAGGCCGTCGGCGCACCCCGGCACGACGCGCTGCGCTTCGGCAAGACCCTCGACGACGGCGGCGCGGGCCAGATCGCCCGCCTGGAGGAGTTCGCCCGGCTGGTCGCCTCCGTCGTCGGCCGGCCGATGCTCTGAGGCGTACCCCGGCAAGGGTGGGATGCGCGGCCCCGGCGCGGACGTCCGCCGGGTCGCGCGGGCCGTCAGTCCTCGGCGTCCGGGCCGGCCACCGCGACGCCGTCGCTGCCGCGCACGACGTGGATGCACTCGCCCGGGCATTCCTTGGCGGAGTCGATCACCTCGAGACGCAGGTGCTCCGGCACGTCCACCCGGCCGCCCGGGGTCTGCACCAGCTCACCGTCGGGGCCCTTGACGTACGCAAGGCCGTCGATGTCGAACTCGAAGACCTCCGGCGCGTACTGGACGCACAGCCCGTCGCCCGTGCACAGGTCCTGATCCACCCAGACCTGCAGCTGGTCGGTCGCGACCTCGGCCACCGGCGCACCCCCCATGTTCTCCCGTCGCACGCCTCGACGGTACCCGAACGCCCGGACCGGCCCCCGCGCCCACCCTTTGCGATCAAGGTTCGGTGACGAGGGCGTTGCGTGGGACCGAATCGGCCTCATAGCGGCTAGTGTTAGGGCAGAACGTTCAAGCCCCCCGGGGAGGTGGGACGTGGCACGCAGCGACGACGCGGACTCGCGCGCCGCACGGTGGGAGAAGGAGGCCCACGATCTCTCCACGCAGGTCGCGTTCCTTCAAGAGGAACTCGCTCTGGTGCGGCGCAAGTTGACCGAAAGCCCCCGACACGTCCGGCAGCTCGAAGAGCGGCTGGCGGCCACCCAGGCTCAGTTGGCGCGGCTGACCGAGAACAACGACCGGCTCGTGAGCACCCTGAAAGAGGCTCGCGCGCAGATCGTGACGCTCAAGGAGGAGATCGACCGCCTCGCCCAGCCGCCGAGTGGCTACGGGGTCTTCCTGGCGCGGCACGACGACGGCACGGTGGACGTGTTCACCGGAGGCCGCAAGCTCCGGGTGGCCGTTTCACCCTCACTGGACGTGAACGAGCTGCGCCGCGGGCAGGAGGTCCTGCTCAACGACGCGCTCAACATCGTCGACGCGTTCGGCTACGAGCGGGTCGGCGAGGTCGTGATGCTCAAGGAGGTGCTCGCCGGTCCCGGCGGCGCCCCGGGCGACCGTGCCCTCGTGGTCTCCCACTCCGACGAGGAGCGCATCGTGCACCTCGCGGAGACCCTGATCGGCAGCCCCATAAGGGCCGGCGACTCGCTCATGATCGAGCCCCGCTCGGCGTACGCGTACGAGCGGATCCCGAAGAGCGAGGTCGAGGAACTGGTCCTGGAGGAGGTGCCCGACGTCGACTACACCGACATCGGCGGCCTCCACGCGCAGATCGAGCAGATCCGTGACGCGGTGGAACTGCCGTTCCTGCACGCCGACCTGTTCCGCGAGCATCAGCTCCGGCCGCCGAAGGGCATCCTGCTCTACGGCCCGCCCGGCTGCGGCAAGACGCTCATCGCCAAGGCGGTGGCCAACTCGCTGGCCAAGAAGATCGCCGAGCGGCGCGGCGAGGAAAAGCACACCAGCTTCTTCCTCAACATCAAGGGCCCGGAGCTGCTCAACAAGTACGTCGGCGAGACGGAGCGGCACATCCGGCTGATCTTCCAGCGCGCCCGGGAGAAGGCCGGCGAGGGCACCCCGGTCATCGTGTTCTTCGACGAGATGGACTCGGTGTTCCGCACCCGCGGCTCCGGCGTCTCCTCCGACGTGGAGAACACGATCGTCCCGCAGTTGCTCAGCGAGATCGACGGTGTCGAGGGCCTGGAGAACGTCATCGTCATCGGCGCCTCCAACCGGGAAGACATGATCGACCCGGCGATCCTGCGCCCCGGCCGGCTCGACGTGAAGATCAAGATCGAGCGGCCGGACGCCGAGGCGGCCAAGGACATCTTCACCAAGTACATCCTCCCCGGGCTGCCCCTGCACCCGGACGACCTGGCCGAGCACGGCGGCGACCCTCAGGCCACCGTGGCGGCGATGATCGACGCGGTCGTCCTGCGGATGTACTCGGAGACCGAGGAGAACCGCTTCCTCGAGGTCACCTACGCCAACGGCGACAAGGAAGTCCTCTACTTCAAGGACTTCAACTCCGGCGCGATGATCCAGAACATCGTCGACCGGGGCAAGAAGATGGCCATCAAGGAGTTCCTCACCTCCGGTCGCAAGGGCCTGCGCCTGCAGCACCTCCTCGACGCCTGCGTCGACGAGTTCCGCGAGAACGAGGACCTGCCCAACACCACCAACCCCGACGACTGGGCGCGCATCTCCGGCAAGAAGGGCGAGCGGATCGTCTACATCCGCACGCTCGTCTCCGGCGGCAAGGGCGCCGAGGCCGGCCGGTCCATCGAGACCGCCAGCAACACCGGCCAGTACCTCTGACCGACGGCACGAGGGCCCGGGGCGCAGGCGAGCGACCCGGGCCCTCACCGTCACCGGGCGCGCCCACGCCGGACGGCCAACGTCACCATCGGTCGTGGCGCCGACTACGCTCGACTGCGGGACCGGTCGGGCGAGCGAAGCAGGTAGGTCGATGAGCGTTAGACGGATCATGGGCACCGAGGTCGAGTACGGCATCTCCGTGCCCGGCCAGGCCGGGGCCAACCCCATGGTCACCTCCTCCCAGGTGGTCAACGCCTACGGGGCACGCCCGGAACTCAACCGGGGCGGCCGGGCCCGCTGGGACTACGAGGAGGAGTCCCCGCTGCGCGACGCGCGCGGCTTCACCTACTCCGGCGCCGCGTACGACCCCGCGGAGGCCCTCGCCGACGAGGACCTGGGGCTGGCCAACGTGATACTCACCAACGGAGCACGGCTCTACGTCGACCACGCCCACCCCGAGTACTCCACCCCCGAGGTCACCAACCCCCGGGACCTGGTGCGCTGGGACAAGGCCGGCGAGCGGGTGATGGCCGAGGCCGCGCGCCGCGCCGCCACCATCCCCGGCACCCACCCCATCCACCTGTACAAGAACAACACCGACAACAAGGGCGCCAGCTACGGCGCCCACGAGAACTACCTGATGCGGCGGCAGACCCCGTTCGCCGACATCGTCGCGTACCTGACGCCGTTCTTCGTCACCCGGCAGATCGTCATCGGCGCCGGCCGGGTCGGCATCGGCCAGGACGGCGGGCAGAGCGGCTTCCAGATCTCGCAGCGCGCCGACTTCTTCGAGGTCGAGGTGGGCCTGGAGACCACCCTCAAGCGGCCCATCATCAACACCCGTGACGAGCCGCACGCCGACGCCGACAAGTACCGACGGCTGCACGTCATCATCGGCGACGCCAACCTGTCGGAGATCTCGACGTACCTCAAGGTCGGCACGACGGCGCTGATCCTCACCATGATCGAGGAGAAGGCGCTCGGGCCCGACCTCGGCATCGCCGACCCGGTCAGCGAGCTGCGCGCGGTCAGCCACGACCCGTCGCTCACCCACCTCATGCGACTGCGCGACGGCCGGCGGCTCACCGCTCTCGACGTGCAGTGGGCCTACTTCGAGCGGGTGCGCTCCTTCGTGGACGACCGGTACGGCACCGACCTGGACGAGCAGACCGTTGACGTGCTGGCCCGCTGGGAGAGCGTCCTGGACCGGCTCGGCCGCGACGTCATGCTCTGCGCCGACGAACTCGACTGGGTGGCCAAGCTGCGGCTGCTGGAGGGCTACCGGGAGCGGGAGAAGCTCGGCTGGGGTTCGCACAAGCTGCAACTGGTCGACCTGCAGTACTCCGATGTACGCCCGGAGAAGGGCCTCTACCACCGGCTGGTCTCCCGGGGCGCGATGAAGACCCTCCTGCCGGAGGAGGAGACGCGTACGGCGATGACGGAGCCGCCGGAGGACACCCGCGCCTACTTCCGGGGGCGCTGCCTCGCCCAGTACGCCTCGGAGGTGGTCGCCGCGAGTTGGGACTCCGTCATCTTCGACGTCGGCCGCGAGTCGCTGGTGCGGGTGCCGATGATGGAGCCGGAACGCGGCACCCGCAAGCACGTCGGCGCGCTGTTCGACCGCTGCGAGAGCGCGAAGGACCTGCTGGAGACCCTGACCGGCGGCTGAGCCGCCACCGCCGTGGATGCCTGAAAGCCCGTCGTGTGCCGCGAGCCGGCGCGCGACGGGCTTTTCGTCGCCTGCGCGAGGTAAGTTTCTCGCAGACGATCGTGGAGGAGGCAGCCATGGCCACTCGTGACAGCGGCGGGCAGTCGCAGACCGGGAAGTCCCGGCAGGGCGAGGAGATCGAGGACGTCACGACCGAGGCGAACCCGGAGGTTGCCGAGCGGCACGCCGAGATCACCGAGGACGTCGACGACCTGCTCGACGAGATCGACTCGGTCCTCGAAGAGAACGCAGAGGAATTCGTCCGGGGCTACGTCCAAAAAGGGGGACAATAGGGCATATGCCCGTTTTGCTCCCCGGTTCGGACGGCCGGGAGCATCACCTGCCGCGCGGCGGTACGGGGTGGGGCGGACCGGCGCCACCTCGGTCGCGGAGCAGGGTGGGTCCGCGGCATGTGCGGTTTGGAAGATCCGCAACACCTGGACCACGATCATCGCACCGGATGGGTGCGCGGGATACTCTGCTTCAACTGCAACGGTGGTCTTGGCCAGTTCCGGGACAGTCCGGAGAGGCTGGCCAGGGCGATCACGTACCTGAGAGGAACCACGTGGCAGCGGGTTTTGATCCATCCGGGCGTCTTCCAGATGTGTTCACCAACGCGGGGACGTCCTCCTTCACAGCGTTTCTGAGCAAGGTGGCCCCCGAGATGCTGCCCGGCCGTCGGCCGCTGCCGCCGGGCATGGCCGCCGACCTGGCGCCGCACGCCACCACCATCGTGGCGATCTCGGCGGCCGGGGGCGTGGTGATGGCCGGCGACCGGCGGGCCACGATGGGCAACCTGATCGCCCAGCGGGACATCGAGAAGGTGCACCCGGCGGACGCGTACTCGCTGGTGGGCATCGCGGGCACCGCCGGCATCGGCATCGAGCTGATGCGACTGTTCCAGGTGGAGCTGGAGCACTACGAGAAGATCGAGGGCGCGATGCTCTCGCTCGACGGCAAGGCCAACCGGCTGGCGTCGATGATCCGCGGCAACCTGGGCGCGGCGATGCAGGGTCTGGCCGTGATCCCGCTGTTCGCGGGCTTCGACCTGGCCGCGACCGACCCGGCGGAGGCGGGCCGGATCTTCAGCTTCGACGTGACCGGCGGCCCGTACGCGGAGACCGGCTACGACGCGATCGGCTCGGGCTCGCTGTTCGCGAAGTCGGCCCTGAAGAAGCGGTTCCGGGCCGGGCTGTCGATCGACGACGCGGTCCGCCTGGCGGTGGAGGCGTTGTACGACGCGGCCGACGACGACACCGCGACCGGTGGGCCGGACCTGACGCGGCGGATCTACCCGGTGGTGATGACCGCGACGGCGGAGGGCACGCACCGGCTCACCGACGCCGAGACGGCGGCGATCGCCGAGAGCGTGGTGTCCGGCCGCATGGAGAACCCGGGCGGCTGACGCCACCCCCACCCGACAGCAGTCCCAGCACAGCGTCGTAAGGAGAACCGCCGCCGTGGCCATGCAGTTCTACGCCTCGCCCGAGCAGATCATGCGCGACCGCTCCGAGCTGGCCCGCAAGGGCATCGCCCGGGGTCGCAGCGCGGTGGTCCTGAGTTACGCCGGCGGGGTGCTCTTCGTCGCGGAGAACCTGTCCAGCGCCCTGCACAAGGTCAGCGAGATCTACGACCGGATCGGCTTCGCCGCCGTGGGGCGGTACAACGAGTTCGAGAACCTGCGGCGGGCCGGCGTGCGGATGGCCGACCTGAACGGCCTGAGCTACGACCGGCGGGACGTGACCGGCCGCGGGCTGGCGAACGCCTTCGCCCAGACCCTGGGTGCGATCTTCACCGAGCAGTCGAAGCCGTTCGAGGTGGAGATCTGCGTCGCCGAGGTCGGCGCGACGCCGGAGGACGACGAGCTGTACCGGCTGACGTACGACGGCTCGGTCAACGACGAGCCGGGCCGGATGGCGATGGGCGGCCAGGCCGAGGCGATCACCGGGGTGCTGAAGTCGAATCACCGGCCGGACATGTCGCTGGGCGACGCGGTGAAGGTGGCGGTGCAGGCGCTGGGCAGCGTCGGCGGCGAGGGCGGGGCCTCGCGCACGATCGCGGCGAACCAGCTGGAGGTGGCGATCCTGGACCGCGGCCGGGTGGGGCGGACGTTCCGGCGGATCACCGGTGCCGCGCTGACCGCACTGCTGGACGGTGGGAAGGCCGAGGAGCCGTCGGCGCGGCCGGAGACCCCGACGGTGCCGACCGAGGCGGCGCACAAGCCGACCACGTCGGCGGGTTCGGCCGACCTGGAGGGCCAGGAGCCGGAGCGCCCCGAGTCCTGAGCCACGGCACGGGTGGGTGTCGCTGCGCCGGCCCGGTCAACGGTCACGCCTTGACGAGCGGCTCCCACCAGGCCCGGTTGTCCCGGTACCAGTCGATGGTGGCGGCGAGCCCCGCGTCGAAGTCGACGGTGGGCGCCCAGCCGAGGTCGCGCCGGCTGGTGGTGGTGTCGAGGGAGTAGCGCCGGTCGTGGCCCTTGCGGTCGGCGACCGGCGTCACCCGGTCCCAGCCGGCGCCGAACGCGGCGAGCAGCCGCGCGGTGAGGTCGCGGTTGGTGAGTTCGGTGCCACCGCCGAGGTGGTAGACGCCGCCGGCCCGGCCGGCCTGCTGGGCGAGGACGATGCCGTGGCAGTGGTCGTCGACGTGCAGCCAGTCGCGGACGTTGCCGCCGTCGCCGTACAGCGGTAGTGGGCGGCCGTCGAGGAGGTTGGTGACGAAGAGGGGGATCACCTTCTCCGGGTGCTGGTAGGGACCGTAGGTGTTGGCGCTGCGGGTGATCACCACGTCGAGGCCGTGGGTGCGGTGGTAGGCGAGGGCCAGCAGGTCGGCGGCGGCCTTGGAGGCCGAGTACGGGGAGCTGGGGTCCAGCGGCGCGGACGGCGGCCAGGAGCCGTGGTCGATGGAGCCGTACACCTCGTCGGTGGAGACGTGCACGAACCGGCGGGTGCCGTGCCGCAGCGCGGCGTCGAGCAGGGTCTGGGTGCCGACGACGTTGGTGGTGACGAAGGGTGCCGCGCCGGTGATCGAGCGGTCCACGTGCGACTCGGCGGCGAGGTGGACGATCACGTCGTGCCCGGCGACGGTGGCGTCGACCAGGCCGGCGTCGCGGACGTCGCCGCGGACGACGTGCAGCCGGGGGTCGTCGCGGACCGGGTCCAGGCTGCCGTCGGTGCCGGCGTAGGTGAACGAGTCGAGCACGGTGACGCGGTCCGGCCGCAGGGTGGGCTCGGCGCCGTCGAGCAGGCGCCGCACGTACGCCGAGCCGATGAACCCGGCGCCGCCGGTGACGAGGATCCTCACGGCTCGCACCGTACCTCCGGGCGGGGGTGGCCGGGACGGAGCCGGCGGACGCGGGCGGGCGCCGCGTGGGATGGGCGTGACGAGCGCTGCCCATCTGAGGGGTCGGGCGGCTAATGTCTCATCATGGAGCGGCGAATCTTCGGCCTCGAGACCGAGTACGGCGTCACCTGCACCTATCGCGGGCAGCGCCGGCTGTCCCCCGACGAGGTCGCGCGGTACCTGTTCCGGCGGGTGGTGTCGTGGGGCCGGTCGAGCAACGTGTTCCTGCGCAACGGGGCCCGGCTGTACCTGGACGTCGGGTCGCACCCGGAGTACGCGACACCGGAGTGCGACTCGGTGGTGGACCTGGTCGCGCACGACCGGGCCGGTGAGCGGATCCTGGAGGGGCTGCTCGTCGACGCGGAGAAGCGGCTGCACGACGAGGGCATCGCGGGTGAGATCTACCTGTTCAAGAACAACACCGACTCGGCCGGCAACTCGTACGGCTGTCACGAGAACTACCTGGTGTCGCGGCACGGCGAGTTCGGCCGGCTGGCCGACGTGCTGATCCCGTTCCTGGTCACCCGGCAGTTGATCTGCGGGGCGGGGAAGGTGCTGCAGACGCCGCGCGGTGCGGTGTACTGCCTGTCGCAGCGGGCGGAGCACATCTGGGAGGGCGTCTCGTCGGCGACCACCCGCAGCCGTCCGATCATCAACACGCGGGACGAGCCGCACGCGGACGCGGAGCGCTACCGCCGGCTGCACGTGATCGTGGGCGACTCGAACATGAACGAGGTCACCACGCTGCTGAAGGTCGGCACGGCGGACATCGTGCTGCGCATGATCGAGGCCGGCGTGGTGATGCGGGACCTGACGCTGGAGAACCCGATCCGGGCGATCCGCGAGGTGTCGCACGACATCACCGGGCGGCGGAAGGTGCGGCTGGCCTCCGGCAAGGAGGTCAGCGCGCTGGAGATCCAGCAGGAGTACCTGGCGAAGGCGACCGAGTTCGTCGAGCGCCGCGGCGGTGACCAGACGGCGAAGCGGGTGGTGGAGCTGTGGGGCCGGGTGCTGCGGGCGGTGGAGACCGGTGACCTGGAGCCGGTGGCCCGGGAGATCGACTGGGTGACGAAGCTGCGGCTGATCGAGCGTTACCAGCGCAAGCACGACCTGCCGCTGTCGCACCCGCGGGTGGCGCAGATGGACCTGGCGTACCACGACCTGCGCCGCGGTCGGGGCCTGTACGGGCTGCTGGAGCGGCGGGGCGAGGTGGACCGGGTGGCCACCGACCCGGAGATCTTCGAGGCGAAGGAGACGCCGCCGCAGACGACGCGGGCGCGACTGCGGGGGGAGTTCATCCGGCACGCCCAGGAGAAGCGGCGGGACTTCACCGTCGACTGGGTGCACCTGAAGCTGAACGACCAGGCGCAGCGCACGGTGCTGTGCAAGGACCCGTTCCGGGCGTACGACGAGCGGGTGGAGCGGCTGATCGCCAGCATGTGACCGGTGGCGGGTCGGCCCGGGACGGTGTGCGTCCGCCCGGGACGGCCCGCCCGGTAGGCTGTCGGCGCCATGATGCCTACCGAACCGGCCGGCCCGAGCTCCGAGAAGCAGAGCTGGGCCGAGCGCCGCCGCCAGAAGATCCGCGAGGAGATCGAGCGCAACCGTCGCGGCGAGTACACGGTGCCCACCTGGGTGCTGGCGCTCGCCCTCGCGCTGATCGTGACCGCCTGGGTCGCCGTGGTCGTCTTCGCCTGATTCGTCCCGCGGGCAACGTCACTTCACCCGATGAAAGTTTGCGGACCGTGCAAGATCGCTCGTAGCGTCGGGGTGTGACCACCGCCGACCAGGGCCAGTCCGGCCGCCGGGACCGCAAGAAGCGGCAGACGCGGGCCGCGCTGACCGAGGCCGCGCTGCGGCTGGTCGCCGAGCGTGGCCTCGACCAGGTGACGGTGGAGGAGATCAGCGAGGCGGCCGACGTGTCGTCGCGGACCTTCTTCAACTACTTCGCCAGCAAGGACGACGCGCTCCTCGGCGACCAGGCACCGGACCGGGATCTGCTGGTCGCCCGGGTGACCGCCGCGCCGCCGGAGGTGTCCGCGTTCGAGGCGGTCCGGCTGGCTCTCGACGAGGTCGTCGCGACGATCGAGGCCGACCGCGAGGTGTGGCGGCTGCGGCTGGCGGTCATCGCCGCGAACCCGTCGCTGCTGCCCCGTCTGATCGCCGGCAACGCCGAGTCGGAGCGGGCGATCGTCGCCGCCGTGGCCGGCCGCCTGGGGGTGGACCCGGACCACGGTCATCCCGCACTCGTCACCGCCGTCGCCGGTGCCGCGCTCCGGACGGCGCTGCTGCGCTGGGCCGGCGACCCCGCTTCCCGGCCGCTGCGGGCCCTCGTGACCGAGGCCTTCGACGCCGTCGCCGCCGGCCTCCCGGACCCACCCACCACCTGACGGCCGCCGCCGCGGCCACCCTGACCGATGACGGCCGCCGCCGCGGCCGTCCGCCGGCACCACGACGAGGAGTTCGATGACCACCACGGTTCCGCCCGCCGACACCGCCGAGGTCGGTACGCGGATGTCGCGCCGGGAGGTTCTCCAGGCGCTATCCGGCCTGATGGTCGGCATGTTCGTGTCGATCCTGGCGTCCACGGTGGTGGCGAACGCCCTGCCGCGGATCATCGCCGACCTGGACGGCAGCCAGACCGTCTACACCTGGATCGTCACCAGCGAACTGCTCGCGATGACCGCGACGGTGCCGCTGTGGGGCAAGATGGCCGACCTGTACAGCAAGAAGCTGCTGATCCAGCTGTCGCTGGGCCTGTTCGTGGTGGGGTCGCTGATCGCCGGGCTCACCCCGAACGTCGAGGTGCTGCTGGTCAGCCGCGTCGTGCAGGGCATCGGCGCCGGTGGCATGACGGCGCTGGCCACCATCGTGATGGCGGCGATGATCCCGCCGCGCGAGCTGGGCCGCTACGCCGGCATCTTCGGCGCGGTCTTCGGCGTCGGCACGATCGCCGGGCCGCTGATCGGCGGGCTGCTGGTCGACACGTCCTGGCTGGGGTGGCGGTGGTGCTTCCTGATCGGGGTGCCGTTCACGATCCTGTCGATCGTCCTGCTCCAGCGGACGCTGCACCTGCCGGTCGTCCGCCGGAAGGTCCGCATCGACTGGCTGGGCGCGGTGCTCATCACGGCCGGCGTGTCCACCCTGCTGATCTGGTCGTCGCTGGCCGGCCACAGGTTCCCGTGGGCCTCCGGCTGGACGGCCCTGCTGGTCATCGGCGGCGTGGCGGTGCTCGCTCTCGCCGTGGCGGTCGAGGCGCGGGCCGCGGAGCCGATCGTCCCGCTGGACATCTTCCGCAACCGCACGGTCACCCTGGCCACGGTCGCGAGCGTGCTCGTCGGTGTGGCGATGTTCGGCGGCACCGTCTTCCTGTCCCAGTACTTCCAGATCTCGCTCGGCAAGTCGCCCACCGTCGCCGGCCTGATGAGCCTGCCGATGATCTTCGGTCTGCTGGTCTCGTCGACGATCGCGGGCCAGCTCATCACGAAGTACGGCCGGTGGAAGGTGTTTCTGGTGGCCGGCGCCGCGGTGATGACCGCCGGGATGCTGATGCTGGGCACCATCGACGCGGGCACCAGCGTCCTCGTGCTGTCGCTGTACATGGCGGTGCTGGGCGTGGGCGTGGGCATGCTGATGCAGAACCTGGTGCTCGCCGCCCAGAACGACGTGCCGGCCCACGAGCTCGGCGCGGCCACCTCGGTGCTGACCTTCTTCCGCAGCATGGGCGGCGCGATCGGGGTGAGCGCCCTCGGCGCCGTCCTGGCCAACCGGGTCACGTCCCTGACGACGGAGAAGCTCGGTCCGGCGGCGACGGGCGGCGGCTCCGCGGAGGTGCCCGACCTGTCCGCCCTGCCGGAGCCGGTGCTGCGGATCGTGCAGGACGTGTACGGCACCGCCACCGCCGACCTGTTCCTGGTCGGCGCACCGTTCGCCCTGCTCGCCCTGGTGGTGGTGCTGTTCATCAGGGAGAAGCCGCTGCACACGTTGAGCGGCGACGAGCGCCGCGCCCGCGAGGATGCCGCGGCCACCGCGTCGGCGCACTGACCGGCCGGCCGGGACGGGCCCGCCGCCCGTCCCGGCCGGCCCGCCGACACCGCACCATCGACGTTGCGCCCGCCGGATCGTCGAGCACGGCAATCGGCTGGTCTGACGGTCCGGCGACGCCCCGGCCGCTCGGCGCGCGGGACCGACCCGCGGCTCAGGCCAGTAGGCGGGCGGCGTGCCGGCCGGCCGCCGCGGCGGCGAGGAAGTAGGCGTGGTCGGCGTCCAAACCCCGACCCATGGTGGACAGCGGCACCGGGCTGGCCCGCAGGGCGGCGTCGAGCCCGTCGACCGGCACCCGGACGACGTCGTGCCGGACCGTGAGGGGCGCCAGCGCCGCGTCGACCGCGCCGGCCAGCGCCGGGTCGAGGCCGTCGGGCACCACCAGCTCCGCGCGGGCCAGGGCCACCCGGCCGTACGCGGTGAGGCTGTGGTGGGACACGCCGAGGTGCCGGGGTCGGGGGTCGGCGTCGGAGATGCGCAGCGACCCGACCGGCCGCCCGCCCAGCGCGGCGACGGCGTTGACCGCCTCGCCGACGGCGACCCCTGAGAAGCCCCAGCGGGTGCCGGTGCCGAGGTTGCCGGGGCCCTGGGCGACGACCGCGACGTCGGCGTGCAGCACGTGCCGGGCGGCGAGCAGCCCGCTGTGCAGGGTGCTGGCCTCCAGGTCGCCGCCGAAGGCCTGCCCGACGCTGACCGTGCCGGCCAGGTGGCCGCGCAGCCCGGCGAGGGTGCGGGAGAACCAGGCCGGCAGCGCGCCCCCGTCGGTGAGCAGGTACGCCACCCGGGCGTCGGCGGCGTCGGCGTGGATGCCGGCGAGGACCGCCGGGAGGGCGGAGTGCAGGTCGGCGGTGACCACCGGCAGGCCGGCCAGGTCGTCGGCGTCCGCCAGGACCGCCCGGTGGGGGGAGGCCTCCTCGTCGACGCCGAGCAGGATCGGCTGCAACGGCGTGTAGCGGGCCTTGACCAGGTGGCCGGCCTCGCGGTTGTCGGCCGGTGCGGGCGGGTCCGGCGGCAGCCGGTCCGGCAGGGCCACGACGAGGGCGTACCCGCCGGTGCCGAGGCCCATCAGCAGCGCGCCGGCGTTGAGCAGCACCCGGTCGCCGACCTCGGGCCGGCCGACGAGAGCCGGGTACGCGAGAGCCCGCATCGAGGTGCCGTCGGGCAGGTCGACGTCCAGTTCCGTCGCGCCGTCCCACTCCCGCCGCAGTGCCGTCACCGTCCCCGACCGCCATCGCACCATGCCCGGCACGCTATCGGTCCGCCGTGCCGGAGAACCCGACCGGGTCCGCCGCCGTCGGCCGGCGGGGCTGGCGCGGGTGGCGGACGGGGTGGTCAGGGCCGCGGGTCGGGACCGGTCTCCGCCGGCTCGCCGGCGGCGGTGGGGTGGAGGAACACGTACCGGATGCCCGGGTAGCGCCGGGTGAGTCGGCGTTCGGCCTCGTCGGCCGTCGCCTCGATGGTCGCGCCGCTCACCTCGTCGTCGAAGTCGATTTTCGCGGCGATCAGGATGTCCGTCGGGCCGAGGTGCATGGTGAGCAGGGTGCGGATCCGTCGCACGGCGGGCAGCGCGGACAGTTCGCGCTCGATCTCGCGGCGCAGTCGCTCGGGCACCGCCCGGCCGACCAGCAGCGTGATGTTGTTGTACGCCAGGACGGTGGCCACCAGGAGCAGGAGCAGCCCGATCAGGACGGAGGCGACGCCGTCCCACACCTCGTCACCGGTGAGCTCGGACAGGCCCACCCCGCCGGCGGCCAGCAGCAGCCCGACCAGTGCCGCACTGTCCTCTAGGACCACGGCCTTGACGGTGGTGTCCGGCGACAGCCGGAGGAACCGGAGCGAGGTGGTGCGCCACCGGCGGGACTCGCCGCGGATCTGCCGGACCCCCCGGGCCAACGAGACCGACTCGGCGACGAACGAGACCGCCAGCACGACGTACGACACCAGGTAGTCACCGCCGCGCCCGGGCGCCAGGATCGTGTGCACCCCGTGGGTGATCGCGAAGCCGGACCCGGCGACGAATGTGGCCAGCGCCGCGAAGAACGCCCAGACGAAGCTCTCCTTGCCGTAGCCGAACGGGTGCGCGGCGTCCGCCGGGCGGGCACCCCGGCGCAGGGCCACGAAGAGCAGCACCTCGTTGGTGGTGTCGGCGACCGAGTGGGCGGCCTCGGACAGCATCGCGGCGGATCCGGCGATGAGCCCGGCGATCAGCTTCGCGGCCGCGATGGCGAGGTTCGCGGCCCCGGCGACGATGACGGTGCCGACGCTCTCGCTCCTGTCCTGCGACCGCGCCACGTCGTCACCCTATGGCCGGCCGGCGCCCCGCCGCCCGGTGACGCCGGGACCGGCCGGCGCACGCCGCGCCTGCGTGGGTGCGCGGCTTTCGCGTCCAGGCTGCTAGCGTCTACCGCGTGTCGCGGACCCGCACCGAACGCCTGGTCAACCTGGTGATCTGTCTGCTGTCCACGCGACGGTTCCTGACCGCCGCGCAGATCGCCGCGACCGTGCCCGGCTACGAGCACGATCCGCATGACGCGCGCGACCACGAGGCGTTCCAGCGCAAGTTCGAACGGGACAAGGCCGAGCTGCGCGAGCTGGGTGTCCCGCTGGAGACGGGGACGGCCAGCGCGTTCGACGTCGAGCCCGGCTACCGGATCGCCCGGCGGGAGTACGCGCTGCCCGACATCCCCCTCGAACCGGACGAGGCCGCGGCGGTGGGCATCGCCGCCCGGCTCTGGCAGCACGCCGGCCTGGCCGCCGCCGCCTCCTCGGGGCTGGCGAAGCTGCGCGCCGCCGGCGTGGACGTGGACCCGCAGGCCACCCTCGGCCTGGAGCCGATGGTGACGGTCGACCCGGCGTTCGCGCCGCTGACCGCCGCCGCGCGGGACCGCCGCGAGGTGAGCTTCGACTACCGGGTCCCGGACCGGGACGAGCCGTCCCGCCGCCGGTTGCAGCCGTGGGGCGTGGTCTGCTGGCGGGGCCGGTGGTACGTGGTCGGGCACGACCTGGACCGGGCGGCGACCCGCTGCTTCCGCCTCTCGCGAGTGGTGGGCACGGTCCGGGTGACCGGCCGCCCGGGGGCGTACGAGCCACCCGCCGGGGTCGACCTGATCAGTCACGTCGCCCGCTGGTCCGGCCCGATCGAGCGCAACGGCCGCGCCACCGTCCTCGCCGCACCCGGCCGGGCCGCCGGGCTGCGCCGCTGGGCGGTGGAGACGAGTTCCGGGCCGGACGGCGACCGGCTGGTCCTGCCGTACGCCGACGCGGACTTCCTCGCCGGCCAGCTCGTCGGGTACGGGCCGGACGTGCGGGTGCTCGACCCGCCGGAGGTGCGGGAGGCGGTCATCCAGCGGCTCAAGGAGATCGCCGCCCGCCACGACGACCTCGCCGTCGCCGGAGGTGCCCGGTGACCCGACCCGCCGCCCGCGGCGCCTCCCGCACGTCCGCCGACCGGCTGGCCCGGCTGCTCAACCTCGTGCCGTACCTGCTGGCCCGCCCCGGCATCGAGATCGCCGAGGCGGCCGCCGACCTGGGCGTCACCGAGCGGCAGCTGCGGGAGGATCTGGAGCTGCTGTGGGTGTGCGGGCTCCCCGGATACGGCCCGGGCGACCTGATCGACATGGCGTTCGACGGCGACCGGGTGACGATCACCTACGACGCGGGGATCGACCGGCCGCTGCGGCTCACCCCGGACGAGGCCCTCGCCCTGGTCGTGGCGCTGCGGATGCTCGCCGAGACGCCGGGCGTGGCCAACCGGGAAGCCGTGGAGCGCGCCCTGGCCAAGATCGAGAATGCGGCGGGTGACCTGGTGGGCGCTCCGGTCGCCGTACGGCTGCCGGCCGACACCCGCAAGGTGGCGGAGCTGCGGGCGGCGGTGGAGAGCGGCCGGGCGCTGCGGATCACCTACTACACGGCCGCTCGGGACGAGACGACCGACCGGGTGGTCGACCCGCTGCGGATGCTCATGGTCGGCGGCCGGGGGTACGTGGAGGCGTGGTGCCGCCGGGCCGAGGGGATGCGCCTGTTCCGGGCCGACCGCATCGACGCGGTGACGCTGCTGGACGAGCCGGCCCGGGTGCCGCCGCAGGCCCGCCCGCACGACCTCACCGAGGGCGTGTTCCGGCCCTCGCCGGACCTGCCGCTGGTCACCCTGCGGATCGGCCGCGGCGAGCGGTGGATCACCGAGTACTACCCGTGCGAGCGGGTCGAGGAGGGCGACGGCGACCAGTGGCTGGTGTCGCTGCGCGTCACCGACCTGGCCTGGGCGCGCCGGTTCGTGCTGGGCCTCGGTCCGGACGTCACCGTGGTCGCCCCGGCCGAGCTGGCGACCCAGGTGCACGCGGCGGCGGTCGCGGCCCTCGACGCGTACGCGACGCCGCCGCCCCCGCGCGACCCGGCCGACCCGCCGGCGGCCGACCCGGCGGTGGCGGCCCCCACCCAGTAGGCTGGCCGCCGTGGTGACGTGGATCGTGGTCGCGCTGGTACTGGTCCCGCTCGTGCTGTTCGGGCTGGCCGTCCGGCCGGTCGTGGCACGGCTGCCCCGGCTGCGCCGCGCCGCCCTGGCGCTGCAACGACGCGCCGGTGAGGCGGAGGCGCTCCAGGAGGCCGCCGAGGCACTCCAGGCCCGGGCCGAGGCGCTGCAGGAGCGGCTGGACACCACCCAGCGCCGGCTCGCCGTCATCAAGGCGAAGCGCGGCGGCTGATCGATCTTCGTCGCATCCGTGCGCGGTCGCGGCCCGTTCCGCGCACGGATCGGCACGCTCCGGCGGTTGACGGGACATCGGGGGTTGGTCAAGACTTCACCGGCCGGGACGATCCCTCACCACCCGGCGGGTGGCAACGACCCACGACGCACGTACGATGGGCTGCGGTACCACCCCTGCCCGACACAGAGCGACTGGAGCTTCCCATGGGTGCCCTCAAGCCGTGGCACATCGCCGTACTCGTGGTCGTGCTGATCCTGCTCTTCGGCGCGAAGCGGCTCCCCGACGCGGCCCGTTCGCTGGGCCGTTCGCTGCGGATCATCAAGGCCGAGACCAAGAGCCTGCAGGACGACGACCGCGACCTGGCCGAGAAGGCCGACGCGCAGGCCGGCTACCAGCCGCTGCCGCCGCAGCAGGCCCCGCACGGTCAGCAGGCGCCCTACCAGGCCCCGCCGCAGCAGCCGGTCGTCGACCCGGTGCAGCGCGTCCGCGACAACTGACCGAAGGGCCCGACCACCGTGGCCTTCGCTCTGCGTAAGCGCGGTCCGAGTAGCTTCCAGCGGGCCTCCGACGGCTCGATGACGCTCGTGGAGCACATCCGCGAGCTGCGTAACCGGCTCTTCCGGGCGTCGCTGGCGATCATGGTCGGCTTCGGCTTTGGCATCTGGCTCGCCCAGCCGGTCCGTGTCCTGCTGTCGCAGCCGTACTGCGACCTGCCGGCGTCGATCGACCCGGACAGTGGCCAGTGCAAGTTCGTGCAGTTGGGCGTGGCGGATGTCTTCCTGCTGAACCTGAAGATCGGGCTCTGGGTGGGTCTGATCATCGCCGCGCCGATCTGGCTCTACCAGCTCTGGGCGTTCATCGCCCCGGGTCTGCACCGGCACGAGCGGCGGTACGCGTACGTGTTCACCGCGCTCGCGGCACCGCTGTTCGCCGCCGGCGCGGTGCTGGCGTACTTCGTGACCGCCAAGGGCCTGGAGTTCCTGCTCAACATCTCTGGCGACGACATCGCGACCAACCTCGAGGTCACGCGCTACATCTCCTTCGTCACCAACCTGATCCTGCTGTTCGGGGTGGCGTTCGAGTTCCCGCTCATCGTGCTGATGCTCAACTTCGTGGGGATCGCCAGCGCGAAGCGGCTGCTGAGCTGGTGGCGTGTGATGGTCTTCGTGTTCTTCGCCTTCTCGGCGGTGGTGACCCCCACGCCGGACCCGTTCGGCATGACGGCGCTGGCCATCTGCCTCTGCGCGCTGTACTTCGCCGCGGTCGGCGTCGCGTTCCTCAACGACCGGCGCAGGGGTCGCGGCAAGGAGGTCTACGCCGGCATCGCCGACGACGAGGTGTCGCCGCTGGAGTTCGACGCCGAGCCGGTCGAGGCGGGGCAGCGCGTCGAGGCGACTTCACCGGTCGCCGCACCGGAGCCGGTCGCGAAGCCCGCCCCGATCGACCGCCGCTACGACGACATGACCTGACCGCGCCGGCAGCACCGCTGACGACACGAGCCCCCGCTACCCGGGGGCTCGTGTCGTTTCCCGTCGGGGAGGGGGCGAGCGTGGTGTCCGATGCCGTCGACGTGCGGGGGCCGGCGACCGTGGTGTCCTTAGCGCAGGAACGCTCCGGCGCCAGTCATCAGTCGACAATCTGTCAGCACGCATTCACGAGCGGCTCTCGGGTTATCAGGTCACTACGATGTGTCGACGTGCCCGACGAGGGAGGTCACCCCCGTGCGTCGTCTGACGTTCCGCCCTCCACCCGTCGCCGCGCCGGTCGCCCCCGTTCCGCGGCGGCGCGGGCTGCCCGTCGCCCGGTTGGCCGTGCTGCTGGGCGCCGCCGCGGGAGCCTTCTTCCTGAGCGCGGTGCTGGGCGGCGATCCGGCCGCTGCCGGAGATCGGACCGGCGCCACCTCGAAAACGATCCCCACCGTGGCGGCTGCCGCTCTGCTCGGGCCAGCCGTGGACGCCCTCGACCCGTCCGGCCCACCCCCCGGATCGCCCCGTGTCAACGGGACCGGCTCGTCGCCGCGCACCCCCGAGATCGGAGCTTGCGTTGATTCGTGTCGTCGTTTCGGAGGCGATGGGCCTGCTGCGCACCGCGCTGTGCGCCGCCTTGTCGAGTGAGGAGGACATCGAGGTCACCGCGGAGGTGACCGACGTGGCGGACCTGGCCGGCGTCGTACGCCGGCACCGGCCCGACGTGGTGCTCGTGGATCTGGCGCCGTCCGTACCGCCGTCGGTCGAGGTGGTCGCGGAGATCACCGGGGTGGCACCCGACACGGCCGTGCTGGCCATGGACAGCCGGTGGAGCCCGGCCTCGGTCGGGGATCTGCTGGCCGCCGGGGCGCGGGGCCTGGTGGGCAAGGACACGCCGTTGCCGGCGCTGGTCGGTGCCGTCCGCGAACTGGCGGCCGGGGGGAAGGTCATCGACGCGGCGGCCGCGGTGACGGCGCTGCATCCCCCGTCCAGCCCGCTGACCCGTCGTGAGGTGGAGGTGCTGCGGGCGGCCGCGGAAGGGCTGCCGGTGAAGGAGATGGCCCGCCGGCTCTATCTGGCGCACGGCACGGTGCGCAACCACCTGTCGGCGATCATGCGGAAGACCGGCGCCCGGAACCGCATGGAGGCGGTGTGGCGGGCCCGACGCGACGGCTGGATGTAGTGGTCCGGCGGGCCGGGCGGGCACCCGCCCGGCCCGCGACCGCACCGTCCGGACGGGACGGGGCGGGGTCGCGTCACCGAGCGGCATCCGGCGGTACGTGTTTGAATTCTGACGGCCCGTGATCGATCTGACCACGTTCGGGGAGGCCCTCGGTGATCCGAACCCTGCTCGCGCTCGACGGTGCCCTGGTCCGCGGCGCGCTGTCCCTCGTGATCGCCGCCGAGGAGGACATCAGCGTGGTGGCGGAGCTGGACCGCGGCGACGATCTCCCGCCGGTGGTCCACGCGCAGCGCCCCGACGTGGCGGTCGTCGGTCTCGACCTCGTCGCCGGGGCCGGGGCCGGGGCGGTGGGTCAGTGCCCCCTGCTGGTCCTCGCCGACCGCCGCCGCGCGGGGAGCCTGCACCGGGTCCTCGTGCCGGGGCGGACCGTCGGCATCCTCGGCAGCGACGTCGCCCCGCAGCGGGTGGTGGACGGGATCCGGCGGCTGGCCCGGCGGGAGTCGGTCGTCGACGCCGATCTGGTGCTGGCCGCGCTCACCGTGGACAGCCCGCTGAGCACCCGGGAGACCGAGATCCTGGACCTCACCGCGGCCGGGGCACCGGTCGTGGAGGTCGCCCGCGCACTCGGCCTCGCCCCGGGGACCGTACGCAACCACCTCCGGCGGATCACCCGCAAGGCGGGCGCGCGGACCAGGGTGGAGGCGGTGCGGGTCGCCCGCGAGGCCGGCTGGATCTGACGGCGCGGGGCGGTCAGACCCGGCCCAGCGCCACGTCGGCCGCGGGCGTCGCGTCCTCCCAGTGGCCGACCAGTTCCCGGTAGGTGGGTGAGCGGCGCAGCAGGTCGTCGTGGGAGCCCACGAGCGGCCGGTCGCCGTCGAACACCAGCACCCGGCGGGCCCGGGTCGCCGAGCTGATCCGGTGCGCGACGACCACCAGGGTGCCGGGCCGACGGGCGAAGGCGTGCTCGACGGTTGCCTCCAGCGTCGGGTCCAGGTGGCACGTCGCCTCGTCGAGGATCACCAGCGGCGCCGGGGCGAGGTAGGCCCGGACCGCGGCGACGAGCTGTCGTTCCCCGGCGGACAGGGCACCCGGGTCGATGTGGGCGGCGAGGCCGCCGAGGCGGGTGACGAGGGGACGGGCCCCGAGGGCGTCCACCGCGGCCTCCACTGTCGCGTCGTCCGCCTCCGGGTGAAGGTAGCGGAGGTTCCCGGCCAGGGAGCCGCTGCGGACGTACGCCTCCTGCGGCACCAGCACCCGCAGCCGGGCCAGCACGCCGGGCGGGGTGGTGGCGACCGGCACGCCGGCCAGGTACACCGTGCCGGACTCCGGCGGCACCAGGCCGGCGACCAGGGCGGCCAGGGTGGACTTGCCGGCACCGCTCGGCCCCACCACCGCCAGGTGCTCGCCCGCGGCCACCGTCAGGCTGAAATCCGCGAGGACGGGCCGGGCGTGCGGGCCGTACCGGAAGGTCAGCCCGCGCAGCCGGACCGCAGGTGGGGCGGCGGCGTCGGCGGCGGAACACGGCGCCCGGCCGTGCCCGGCCGGCTTCCCGACCAGGGCGGGCGTCCCGACCCTGGCCGGCGTCGCGACCTCGGCCGGCGGCTGGGGTGCCGACCGCGGCGGCGGGCAGGTGCGCAGGATGCGGTCCAGGGTGACCGCGTAGCGCAGGCCTCCGCCGCCGACGCCCTGCACCATCGCGTGCAGCGCGGATTGCAGGCCGGTGGTGACGTAGACCAGCGCACCCAGTACGGCGCCGGTGCTCAGCCCCTGCCGCACCAGCCAGGGAGCGGCCAGCACCAGCACCCCCACCGGCAGCCAGCCGCCCAGCCCGAGGCTGAGGCTGCGCAACGCCGCCATCCGGGCCAGCGTCCGCTCGGCCTCGGCCAGCGCCGTCACCCGCCGGTCCACCCCCGCGACGACCCGTTCCTGCGCGCCACAGGCGACCACGTCGCGGTGACCGGCGAGCGCGGACGCCGCCGACCGGCCGAGCTCCTCACCGGCGGCCACCTGGACCCGCTGGTGCGCCACCATCGCCGGCAGCGCCGCCCCGAACACGGCCAGCCCGGCCACCAGCGGCACGGCCACCGCCGCGGCCAGCGGCGGCGCCAGGGCGAGCAGGCCGAGCAGGGCGGCGCCGGCGGTGAACAGGAACCCGCGGACCACCAGCACCAGCCCGCCGAAGGTGTCCCGGACGATCTCCACCTGGTGGGTCAGCCGGGCCACCGCGGCGCTGTCCGGCCGGCCACCGGCTCGCGTGGCGTCGCGCAGGGCGGCGTCCACCACCCGGGCGGCCAACTCGTCGCGGAACGGTTCCACGACGGCGCCGAGACTGCGGTACACCCGTCCGGTGGCGGCCGCGCCGACCAGGACCGCCACGGCGAGCCCGCCCAGCCAGGCCAGGCCGGTCCCGAACTGGCCGGCCAGGAAGCCCCGGTCGACGGCGCGGGCCACGAGCAGCCCACTGAGCAGCGCCGGCAGGGACTCGGCCACCGACCAGGCGGCGAGCCGGCCCAGCGGCCGGCGTCGGGCGCGCAGCGCCGCCCAGGTCGTGCCCCGCACGCCGGGGCCGCTCACCGGGCGTCCCCGCCGGGTGCGAACACCGCCCGGTAGTCCGGGTCGGCCCACAGCTGCCGGTGCGGGGCCAGGGCACGGAGCCGGCCCCCGTCGAGCCAGGCGACCAGGTCGGCCGCCGCCGCCGTCCGCGCCCGGTGGGTCACCACGAGGCGGGTACGGCCGGCGGCGCCGTCCGCCACCGCCCGGGCGATGCGGTGTTCGGTGGCGGTGTCCAGGCTGGACGTCGCGTCGTCGAGGATGAGCAGCCGTTCGGCGGGGCACGCGCGGGCCAGCCCGAGCCGCTGCGCCTCGCCTCCGGACAGCGGCGCGTCCACCAGCCGGGTGCGGAACCCGTCGGGCAGCCGGGCCACGACGTCGGCGACCTGCGCCGCCCGTGCCGCGGCGAGGACCGCCGTCGTGGCCGGGGCGTCGCCGTCGGGTGGGCGCGCCGACCCGTCGGGCAGGGCGAGGCCGATCGCGTCGTGCACGGTCTCGCCGACCAGTGCCGGACGGTCGAAGGCGTGCCCGACGGCCCGGCGCAGCGCGGCCCGGCGCAGCCGGCGCAGCGGCACGCCGTCGAGCAGCACGTCACCGGCGTCCGGGTCGTACAGCCGGCCGGCCACCGCCGCGAGAGTCGACTTGCCGGCGCCGGACGGTCCGACGACGGCCACCATGGCGCCGGCCGGGACGGTCAGGTCCACGCCGTCCAGGACGGGCCGTCCGTCCTCGGCACGGACGCGGACGCGGACGCCCCGCAGCCGCAGCTCGCCACGGCCGGGTGGCAGCGGGTCGGCGCCGTGCCGGCGTACCGGGTGGGCCAGCGGCTCGGCGAGCCGGCCGGCCGCCGCGCGGCTGCGGACCAGCCGGTGCAGGGTGGCCAGCACCGCACCCAGCCCGGCGCCGAGGGCCGCGTACTGCACCGCGGCGACCAGTTGGCCGGGGGTGAGCCAGCCGGCGGTGAGCGCGTACCCGCCGGCGGCCACGACGGCCACCTGAAGCAGCGGCCCGACGGCGGCGGTGCGGGCGCTCGCCCGGGCCAGCAGCCGCCAGCCGAGCAGGCCGTACCCGTTCAGTTCGGGAAGGGCCGCCAGCACGCGGTCGCGTTCCCGGTCGACGGTGGCGGCGGCGGCGATGGTACGGGCGCCACCGAGCGCCTCCAGCAGCCGACCGGCGATCGCCCCCAGCACCCGCTGGTACCCGGCGACGGCGGCGGAGGCGTCGGTGACGAAGGCGCGCATGAGGACCGTGAGCACGGCCAGCCCGGCGAGGAGGGTGATGCCGAGCAGCGGTTCGATCAGGGTGAGCGCCACCACGCTGCCGACCGGGGGGAGCAGCGCGACCACGCCCAGCACCACCGCGGCGCCGGCCTGCCCGGCGTCGGCGGCCTGGGAGACGAGCCGGCCGACCAGGTCGCCCACCGGGTACCGGCGGACGGTGCGTACGTCGGAGGCGAACAGGTGCCGCAGCAGGCGCCGGCGCAGCAGCGCGGTCGCCCGAGCCGTGCCGTACCCGGTGCCGAGGTCCCCGAGGGTGTCGGTGACCATCAGGACGACGACCAGGCCGCAGGCGGCGGCCGGCCACCAGGCGGAGCCGTCACCGCCGACGGCGGCGTCGACGGCGAGCCCCAGCGTCGCGGGGAGCGCCAGTTCGGCGGCGGCGCCGGTGAGCGCGACCGCCCCGAGCGCGAGCGTCCACCCGCCGCCGTCGCGGACGACGCGGCGGAGCAGCCGGTCGGCGCCGGTTGGCGTCCCCATCAGACCCCCCTTTTCGTACGTGCGGCCCTGGACGGGTACGTCTACCCGTCCAGGGCCTCGCGTGGTGACCTGGTCAGTTGCAGGTCGTGACGGACAGCGAGCTGTCGCCGCAGAGCAGCAGGCTCGCCCGGCTACCGCCGCCGGTGCGGTCGGCGGGGGCCATCTCCAGGCCCTGGAGGTCGAGGAGCGCCATGTCGTGTCACCTCCTTCCGTGCTGGTCGGTCGGGTCGGTCACCCTCGTGGTGACGAGGGGGTCCGGGGCACGCCCGTCAGGGGCGTCAGGAACGGCAGGGCCGCCGGTGCGTCGCGCCGCGCGGCGGCCAGCGCCAGCAGCACGCCGGCCGTGCCGGTGCCGAGGTCCATGGACAGCCGCAGCAACTGCTCGCCGGGGAACGCGGTGCCGTCCCGGAACGGCAGGGCGTGCCACGCCAGCCGGTCCACCTGGGCGTCCAGCTCGCGCCGCCGCTGCGGGTCGTCCGGGTACGCCGCGAGGTAGGCGACGATGCCGGCCCGGCCGGCGAAGAGGCCCGACTGCGCGTAGAACGGGGACCGGGCGGCGCGGCGTACGCCGGCGCTGGCCTCGGCGAACCGCTCGTCGGTGCGGTGCAGCAGGAACTGGTCGAGCACGAGCCCGATGCCGATGCTGCCCTGCCCGAGGTAGGGCATGGTTCGCCAGCCCTCGTTGACCTCCAGAGCGCCGTCCGGCCGGACCACGCAGCGGCGCAGGTCCTGGCGCAGGGCGGTCGCGGCGTGGTCCAGCAGGGCCGGATCGCCGGTCAGCTCGTGCAGCCGCACCAGCAGCAGCGCCGGTCCGGTCCGGCCGCGCAGCAGCCCGGCGTACGGGTGCCGCCCGCCGCTGACGTCCGGCCCGGGATCGTCGGCGAGCAGGTCGACGACCCGCTCGGCGGCCCGCCGGGCCGCGTCGCGCAGCGCCGTCTCGCCGGTGCGGCCGGCCAGTTCGGCGAGGTTGAGCGCGATTCCGGACAGGCCGCTGGCGAGGCTGTGGTCGAGGCCGGTCAGCGGCTGCCGGAGGCAGATGTCGAGCACGTCGAGCGCGTCCTGCCGGCGGCCGAGCAGTTCCAGGGCGTACGCGACGCCGTGCAACCCGTCGTAGAAGCCGCACCGGGTGCCGGAGGCGGGGGCCGTGGCCCGGCGTACCAGCCACTGCTCGTGTTCCGGCCAGCGTCCGGAGCCGCTGACGTGCAGCGCGTGGAGGACCCCGGCCGCGCCGTGGGCCAGGTTGAGCCCACCGCTGCGGAACTGCTCGATGTCGCCGGGGAAGAGACGGTCGTCGCGGTCGGGTGTCGCGCTGGCGAGGACCGCCCGGGCGAGCCGGTGCCGGTGGGACGCCTCGAGGCCGACGGTGAGGTCCGGTGCGTCGTCGGTGGCGGGCGCGCCCACGATCTCCGCGACCGCGGCGTCGAGGAGGTCCCTCGGCACCGGGAAGTGCGCGGCGATGACGTCGGCGAGGTGCGCCGCCTTGCCGGGTGCCAGCCGGACCAGCTGGGTCAGCGGCAGGAACAGCGCCAGGTGGAGGCAGGCCAGGGCGTACCGGTCGACGGCCGGCCCGGTCCGGTCCCGCGGCGCGGCGAAGCCCTGGTTGCGCAGGCCGGGTCGGCGGTGCCCGTCGATCGGGGCGGCGACCTCGAAGTCGACCAGCGCGATCCGGTCGTCCGGGCGGACCATGACGTTGAACAGGTGCAGGTCGCCGTAGACGAGGCCGCGCTCGTGGATGGCCCGGAGCACCTCCTCGACCTGCAGGTGGACGTCCAGCGCCCAACGGGTGTATTCGGCGCGGTCGGCGTCCCTAGCGTCGGCGTCGATCAGCGGGTACCGGTCGACCAGGACCTTGTTCAGCGAGCGGCCCTCGATGAACTCCAGCGCGAGGAACCGGTGCTCCCCGAGGGCGAACTCGTCGTGCACCCGGGGCACCGGCGGCAGGTCGGCGAGCCGGCGCAGCGCGTCGGCCTCCCGGACCAGGCGGGCGACCGCGTCGGTGCCGTCGGCGTCCAGGCCGGCGTGCGGGCGGGCCTCCTTGAGCACCACCTGCGTGTCGGTACGCAGGTCACGGCCGACGTAGAGGCCGCCGCCGTTGGAGAAGTGGATGACCTTCTCGATGCGGTACGGCACCTCGTCGGTGCTGGTGGCGTTGCGCGCGGCCAGGTGCGGGCCGAGGAACTCGGGCAGCGTCACCCAGGACGGCACGTGGAAGACGGGGTCCCGCCGGTCGGGGACCAGCGTGCCGGTGTCGTCCTCGATCGCGGGGACCACCTGACCGTCGGGGGAGTGGCAGAAGCGGGCGGCGAAGCCGCCGTAGCGCACGTACACCGGGCCGGCGCCGTGGCGCAGGTCGCTGAGGATGTACGGGCCGGCTTCGCCGGCGAGCAGTTCGTCGAGCTCCTTGCAGACGAGTTCCAGCTCCGCGTCGTCCCGGGGATAGACGGTGACGAACTTGCCGCTGGCCGCGCGGGAGGCGTACTTGGAGTTACGCAGCAGCAGGGTGCGCGGGCCGCGGAGGAACTTGAAGGACAAACCGCGCGGGACGCAGTAGTCCCACACGGTGGCGAGCACGCGCTCGGCGTTGGCCAGGGTCGCCGACACGTGGATCTTCCAGCCCTGCTGGGGCAGCGTGCCGCCGTCGGGGGCGTAGATCAGCCAGTCGTCGAGCGACTCGGCACGCCAGCCGTCCGGTACGGGCCGTCGGGCCGCGGCGAAGGTGGGCTGCTCGACGGCGCTGCCGAGCGAGTCGTAGAACAGCCGGTCGGCGGCGCAGTAGCTGTCGTAGCGGTCGTCCACCGTGGCCATTCCCTCCGCCGTCCGGCCGATCCACTCCGTCCGGCCGGCGGATATGAGTCTGTCCGTTCGTCGAATGGCGGATCCAGTGCGATCGGTCATGACGATGGATGCGTGCCGCACGGTCGGTCATGACAAATGTCAGGTGCGCGCTCACCCGATCCTCCCGGGCCCGCGTACGCCGCTGGACGTACCGGGGGATACGTCCGCCGGCGGTCGCGTCCGCGCCGTTGCCCGGCCATGGTGTATCCATCGAGGTGACGGAAGGAATCCCACGGTGAGTCCCGGTCCGGGCCGGCCCAGGACGGTCAGGTCGCCGGGCCGGCGCTGGTCGGCCCGGCGGTCGCTGCTGGCCGAGACGGGGCTGGCGGTGGCGCTCACCCTGGTGGGCGTGCTGACGGTGCCCTACGTGGACGTCGTCTCCGCGGCCGACGAGAGCCTCGATCCGCTCGGAATCGGCCTGATCGTCGTCGCGGGGCTCGCGACCGCCGCGCGTCGCCGCCGGCCGGTGTCCGTGCTCGCCGTGGTCGCCGTCGCCGCCGCCAGCTATCTGACGATCGGTTACCCGTACGGGCCGATCATGTTCAGCGTCGCCGTCGCCGTGTACTCGGTGGCGCGCCGGTGCCCACCCGTGCCGGCGGCGGCCTGGTGCCTCGCCGTTCTCGCGGTCCTGCTGCTGCACCTGTTCACCAACAACGCGGCGCTACCGGGCCTCCTCGGCGTGTTCCCCGCGTCCGCCTGGGTGGCGGTCCCGTTCAGCCTCGGCCTGGCCCGTCGGCTGGTGGTGGAGGCCGGCGTGCGGGAACGGGCGGAGACCGAGCGCCGGCTGCTGGACGCCGAGCGGCTGCGACTGGCGCAGGAGGTGCACGACATCGTCGGCCACGGCCTGGCGGCGATCCGGATGCAGGCGGACATCGCGCTGCACCTGCGGCAGAGCAAGCCGGCGCAGGCGTTGGTGGCGCTGGAGGCGATCAGCCGGGCGAGCGCCGACGCCCTGGCGGAGCTGCGCGCGACCCTCGCCGCCATCTCCCCGGCCGGCGCCGGACCGGGAAGCGGTGACCGGGCGCCGACTCCGGGCCTGGACCGCCTGGAGGACCTCTGCGAGCGGGTGCGGGCCGCAGGAGTGTCGGTGGACCTGGTGGTGCAGGGTCAGCGTCGGCGCCTGCCGCCCGCCGTCGACGTCGCCGCGTACCGGGTCCTGCAGGAGTCGCTGACCAACGTCGTGAAGCACTCCGCCCACCCGCACGCGAGCGTCGAGGTCTCCTACCTGCCCGCAGCGGTCGCCGTGACGGTGGCCAACCAGGACGTCCTGGGCGAGCCCGTGGTGGAGGGGTTCGGCATCAGCGGCATGCGGCGGCGGGTGGCGCACGTCGGCGGCGACCTGACGGTGGGCCACGACGGGCATACCGGCCGGTTCCGCGTGCACGCCACCTTCCCCGTCGAGGCGTGAGCCGCCGCGCCGGCGCGGAACCGGACTACGTCCCTCGACGTACGGGCGGATGCGTTCCCGGGCCGATGCCCGACGGCGCGCAGCGGCCGACGATGGCGGCATGAGCGACACCATGACCGGACCCGCCCGCCCGGGACGACACGGACCCGCCGTGGTCCGGTGGCGCATCGGCCCGCGACTCCGTCGGGTCCTGCTCCTGCTGCACATCGCCTCCGCCGGCGCGTGGCTGGGCTTCGACATCGTGCTCGGTCTGCTCGTCCTCGCGGCGTTCGGGCCCGGCGACGACCTCGGCGCCGCGGCCGCGCTCACCAGCACCGGATACTTCGCGACGTGGCCGCTCGCGACCATTGGTCTGGTGTGCCTGGCCACCGGCGTCCTGCTCGGCCTCGGCACGAAGTACGGGCTGGTGCGCTACTGGTGGGTGGCGGTCAAACTCGTCCTCAACGTCGTCCTGGTCACCCTGGTCATCGCCCTGCTGAGCCCCGGCGTCCGGGAGCTGACCGAGGGCACGCGGGCCTCCCTCGCCGACGGGCGTCCGCTGCCGGAGCTGACCGACATGGCCTTCCCGCCGATCGTCTCGACCACGGCGGTGCTCGTCGCGATGACGCTGTCGGTGTTCAAGCCCGGGGGACAGGTGCGACGCGGGGCACGATGAGATCCTCGACGCGAGCGGAGGCGGACATGATCTCGGTGCTGCTGGTCGACGATCAGGACCTGGTGCGCATCGGGCTGCGTACCCTTCTGGAGAACGAGGACGGGCTCACGGTCGCGGGCGAGGCGGCCGACGGGCTCGCCGCCGTCGAGGCGGCGGTGCGTACCCGCCCGGACGTGATCCTGATGGACATCCGGATGCCCGGCGTGGACGGACTGGAGGCGACCCGGCGCATAGCCGCGCGGCCCGACCTGTCCGACACGCGGGTCATCGTCCTGACGACCTTCGAGCACGACCAGTACGTCTTCGACGCCCTGCGGCTCGGCGCCAGCGGTTTCCTGCTGAAGGACACCCCGCCCGCCCGGCTGATCGAGGCGATCCGCACCGTCGCCGACGGCGGTGCCCTGCTGTCGCCGTCGGTCACGCGTACCCTGATCGGGGCGTTCGTCAGCCGGGCCCCGCGCGCCGTCACGCCACATCCGCAGCTCGACCAGCTGACCGATCGTGAACGTGAGGTCGTCGCGCTGGTCGCGCAGGGGTTGACCAATCACGAGATCGCCGAGCAGTTGGTGGTCAGCCCGGCCACCGCCCGGACCCACGTCAGCCGGGCGATGGTCAAGCTCGGCGCGCGGGACCGGGCCCAGCTCGTCGTCTTCGCCTACCAGTCGGGCCTGGCCTGAGTTCCCACAGCGCAGGGCACCCGGGCCGGGGAGGCGGGTACGGTGCTCGCCGTGACCGTTGACGACCACCCTTCCGGGGCCCCCGACGGGCCCGTCGCCGTCCTCACCAACTCCACGGCGGGCCGGGGACGCCATCGCGGGCTGCTGCCCCGACTCGTGGACCGGCTTGCGGCGGGCGGGCGGCCGGTGCGGGTGCTGGAGTCCCGGACGGCGGTGCAGGCCCAAGCCGCGTGCCACGAGGCGGTGGCGGACGGGGCGTCGGCCCTGGTCGCGGTCGGCGGCGACGGCACCGTGCACCTGGCCCTGCAGGCGGTGGCGGGCACGTCCGTGCCGTTCGGAGCGGTGCCGGCGGGCACCGGCAACGACTTCGCCGTCGACACGGGTTTCCCGGCCGACCCGCTCGCAGCGGCGGACGTGATCGCGTCGGCGCTGCGCGACGGCCGGTCCCGCCCGGTCGACCTCGCCCGGATCACCGCCGCCGACGGCACCCGTCGGTGGTACGGGGCGGTGCTGGCGGCCGGCTTCGACGCGATCGTCAACGAGCGGGCCAACCGGATGCGCTGGCCGCGCGGCCCCCGCCGGTACGACCTGGCGATCCTGGTGGAGCTGGCCCGCCTGCGGCCCCGCCGGTACACGCTGCGCCTGGACGGGGAGACCCACGAGACGGACGCGGTCCTGGTGGCGGTCGGCAACTGCCCCACGTACGGCGGCGGCATGCGGATCTGCCCCGCCGCCGACCCGACCGACGGGCTGCTCGACGTCGTGGTGGGCGGGCGGTTCGACCGGCGCACCCTCATGCGGGTGAAGCCGCGCATCTACGAGGGCACACACGTCGAGCACCCGTTGGTGCGCAGTTACCGGGCGCGGACCGTGGAGGTGGCCGCGGAGGGCATCACCACGTACGCCGACGGCGAGCGGGCGGTCGACCTTCCGGTGACGATCACCGCGGTTCCGGGTGCGGTGCGGCTGCTGCGCTGACCCGGACCGCGCCGATGCTGGCGGCGATCACCAGGCCGATCGCCAGCACCTCACCGACGGTCAACGCCTGCCGCAGCACCAGCCAGCCGGCCAGGGCGGCGATGGCCGGACCGAGGCTCATCAGCACGGCGAACGTGGCGGTGGGCAGCCGGCGCAGGGCGAACAGCTCCATGGTGTACGGCACGACCGACGAGAGCACCGCGACCGCACCGCCCAGCGCCAGCACGACCGGGCCCAGCAGCGCGGAACCCGCGTCGGCCACCCCGATCGGCAGGGTCAGCAGGGCGGCGACGGTCAGTGCCAGGGCGAGCCCGTCGGCCCCCGGGAAGCGGCGACCGACCCGGGCGCTGAGCACGATGTACGCCGCCCACATGGCGCCCGCGCCGAGCGCGAGAGCGGCGCCGACCGGATCGAGCCGGTCGAAGCCGCCCTGGCCGAGCAGCGCCACCCCGGCGAGGGCGAGCAGCGCGCAGGCCCAGCTCGCCGCACGCCGGGCGGTGAGCACCGACAGCGCCAGCGGGCCGAGCACCTCCAGGGTGACCGCCGGGCCCAGCGGGATGCGTTCGATGGCCTGGTAGAACAGCGAGTTCATGCCGGCCAGCGCGACACCGAACGCGGCGGCCGCCGCCCAGTCGGCCCGGCCGTGTCCGCGGAGTCGGGGCCGGCACACCGCCAGCAGCAGCACGGCGCCCACGGTCAGCCGCAGCGTCACCGCCCCGGCGACCCCGGAGCGGGGGAACAGCAGGGCGGCGACCGCCGACCCGAACTGCACCGACAGCGCCCCGCCGAGCACGAGTCCCACCGGGCCGGGACCGCCGCGCGGTCGCCGGGTCGGCACGGGGCCGGGCGTCGCCCGGCCGGGGAGCAGCGTGTCGGTCACACCCTCGACGCTAGGGGCCGGCCGCGGCGGGCGGAAATGCCGGTCCGGCCGTGCTTATGCTTCCAGGTTATGACCGTGGACCTGCGCCACCTGCGGGCCTTCCTCGCCATCGCCGAGGAGGGCAGCATCACCCGCGCCGCGGTCCGGCTCCGGCTGACCCAGCCGGCGCTGTCCCGTACGCTGCGCCAGCTCGAAACCCATCTCGGCGTACGCCTGGTCGACCGCACCACCCACCACCTGGAGCTCACCGCCGTGGGCCGGGCGTACCGGGACCGCGCCGCCGCCGCGGTGGCCGCGGTCGACGACGTGCTCGACCCGCTCCACGTCGGCGGCCGGCCGATCCGGCTCGGGCACGCCTGGTCGGCGCTGGGCGAGCACACCGTCACCCTGCTGCGCCGGTGGCGGCACGCGCACCCGGAGACACCCCTCGAACTGCTGCGCATCGACGAGCGCAGCGCCGGGCTGGCCCAGGGCCGGGTCGACGTCGCCGTCCTGCGGCAGCCTGTCGACCTGCCCGGGGTACGGGCGCACCGGCTGCTCACCGAACCGCGACTCGCCACCGTGCCCGCGGACAGCCCGCTGGCCGGGCGGGCCAGCCTGACCCTGGCCGACCTGGTGGACCAGCCGATCGCCGTGAACGTCGAGACCGGCACCACCACGCTGGACCTGTGGCCCGCCGGTCACGCTCCCGCCGCGGTGGTCCAGGTCGCCAACACCGACGACTGGCTGGCGGCGATCAGCGCCGGCCGCGCCATGGGAGTGACGACGTCGGCGACCGCCGCGATGTATCCCAGCCCGGCGGTCGTCTACCTGCCGTTGACGGACGCTCCGGAGGTGACCGTCCTGCTGGCCTGGCGCCAGCCGCCCGGTCACCCGGCCGTCGCCGACCTGGTGGCGCTCGCCAGGGAGGCCGTGGGCGGGTGACCGCCGGTGAGGGCCTGCCTCGACGTCACAACCCGGCGCCGCCCGGAGCTCACCGCGACTCGCGCCGGGACGTCGACACCGGCCTCAGCCGGGCCCGGCGAGGTCCAGCACCGCGCCGAGGCCGTTGTGGCGGCCGGCGTCGGCGGCCGGGAGCACCAGCACCGCGCAGCCGGCGGCCACGGCGCCCGCGTCGGCCGGGGTGTCACCGACCATCAGGGCGCGTTCCGGGTCGACGCCCAGCATGCCGCACGCGCGCAGGAAGATCCCCGGGTCGGGTTTGCACCGGCCCACCTCGTACGACAGGACGAACGCGTCCACGAGGTCGGTGAGCCCCCAGGCGTCGAACAGCGGGCGGATGTCGAACCCGATGTTGCTGACCACGCCCACCCGGACACCGGCGGCGCGCAGCGCGGCCAGGGTGGGTGCCGTGTCCGGGTACGGCACCCAGCCCTCGGGCACCAGCAACCGCTCGTAGAGCGCCTCGGCGAGGCCGTCGATGCCCGCGTCGACCGTCGCCGCGAGACCGGTGTACGCGCCGCGGTGGGCGTGCGGGTACAGATCCCGGTCGGCCCACAGCTCGGCCAGCGCGGGCGGCACCCGGGCCGGCCGCGGGCCGCCGGCCCGCCCGGCGGTGAGCAGCCGGTCGGCCAGCCCGGTCGCCCGGACCCGGTCCAGCGTCACCCCGCAGGCCGACGCCGCGGCGATCACCCAGGCGCGCGCGTCCTCCACCTGGGCGAGGGTGCCGTGGAAGTCGAAGAGCACGCCGTCCACGGGCCGGCGGGACGCTCCGCGGCCGGCGGCCTCGTCGGTGCTGCCCGGGGCGGGTGTCTGGGCGGGTTCGGTACGGTCCGGCACGCCGTGCACCCTACCCACCGCCCCCGACCGGCCCCGACCGGACGGCCTTGTCGAGTGTCCGGGGCCGGTACGCACTAATCTTGGTCACATGTCGAGCCCCGCCGAGCGGTACGCCACGGCGCGCCGCCGGGCCGCGCAGGCCTCCCAGTTCCCCGCGCTGAACGAGTTCGCCCTCGACCTGGGGTTCGACCTCGACGACTTCCAGCGGGAGGCGTGCCAGGCGCTGGAGCGGGGCAGCGGCGTGCTGGTGTGCGCTCCCACCGGTGCCGGCAAGACCGTGGTGGGCGAGTTCGCCGTCCACCTGGCGCTGCGCGGCAACCCCGCCGGGCCGGCGGCGCCCGGCGGTGCGCCCGAGGGTCCCGCCCAGCGCAAGTGCTTCTACACCACGCCGATCAAGGCCCTGTCGAACCAGAAGTACCACGACCTGGTCGACCGCTACGGCGCCGAGCAGGTCGGGCTGCTCACCGGCGACAACGCCATCAACGGCGATGCGCCCGTGGTGGTGATGACCACCGAGGTCCTGCGCAACATGCTCTACGCCGGCTCGGCCACCCTCGAGGGCCTGGCGTACGTGGTGATGGACGAGGTGCACTACCTCGCCGACCGGTTCCGTGGCGGCGTGTGGGAAGAGGTGATCATCCACCTGCCCGCCTCGGTCACCCTGGTCTCCCTGTCGGCGACGGTGTCCAACGCCGAGGAGTTCGCCGACTGGCTGGTCACCGTACGCGGCGAGACCGCGGTCGTGGTCAGCGAGCACCGGCCGGTGCCGCTGTGGCAGCACATGCTGGTCGGCAAGCGGATGTTCGACCTGTTCCACGACGCCGACGCCGCCCGCAAGCACGACGTGCACCCGGAGCTGCTGCGCTACACCCGGGACACGATGCGCCGCCTCGAGCTGGGTGAGGGGCGCAGCGCCGGGCCGGGCGGTGGCCGCCGCGGGCCGCGCTGGCGGGGACCGATGCGCCCGGACATCGTCGACCGGCTCGACCGGGAGGGGCTGCTGCCGGCCATCCTGTTCATCTTCAGCCGCGCCGGCTGCGCCGCCGCCGTGCAGCAGTGCCTCGCCGCCGGGCTGCGGCTCACCTCCCCTGAGGAGCGGGCCGAGATCCGCCAGGTGGTGGAGTCCCGGGTCACCGCCATCCCCGGCGAGGACCTGTCGGTCCTCGGCTACTGGGAGTGGCTCGACGGGCTCGAGCGCGGGCTGGCCGCCCACCACGCGGGCATGCTGCCGGTGTTCAAGGAGGTCGTCGAGGAGCTCTTCGTCCGGGGCCTGGTCAAGGCGGTGTTCGCCACCGAGACGCTCGCACTGGGCATCAACATGCCGGCCCGGTGCGTGGTGCTGGAGCGGCTGGTCAAGTACAACGGCGAGGCGCACGTCGACCTGACACCGGGGGAGTACACGCAGCTCACCGGCCGTGCCGGCCGGCGCGGCATCGACGTGGAGGGGCACGCCGTCGTGGTGTGGTCCCCGGAGACCGACCCCCGGCACGTGGCCGGTCTGGCGTCGACGCGCACGTACCCGCTGCGGTCCAGCTTCCGACCGTCGTACAACATGGCCGTCAACCTGGTCGGGACGGTGGGCGCGGAGCCGGCGCGGGCGCTGCTGGAGTCGAGCTTCGCGCAGTTCCAGGCGGACCGGTCGGTGGTCGGCCTGGCGCGGCAGGTGCAGCGCAACACCGAGACCATCGAGGCATACGGCGCGGAGGCGGCCTGCCACCACGGCGACTTCGACGAGTACTTCGCGCTGCGCGTGGCGATCGCCGACCGGGAGCGGGCCCTCGCACGGCAGGGGCAGAGCCAGCGCAAGGCGGCCGCGGTCGCGTCGCTGGAGCGGCTGCGGGTCGGTGACGTGATCCGGGTGCCGTCCGGCCGGCGGGCCGGCCTCGCGGTGGTGCTGGACCCGGCGACCGGCGGCTTCGGCGAGCCGCGCCCGCTGGTGCTCACCCAGGACCGGTGGGCCGGTCGGGTCAGCCCCGGCGACTTCACCACCCCCGCCGAGGTGCTCGCGCGGATCCGCGTCCCGAAGCACTTCAACCACCGCTCGCCGGCCGCCCGGCGGGACTTGGCCGCCGAGGTCAGTGGCACCGGCCTGGACCGGCACGCCGGCCGTCGGGGCGGCCGGTCCCAGACCACGGGGGAGGACCACCGGCTCAGCCAGCTTCGCACCGAGCTGCGCGGGCACCCCTGCCACGCCTGCCCGGACCGGGAGGAGCACGCCCGCTGGGCGGAGCGCCGCCGGCGGCTCGAGAAGGACACCGAGGAGCTGCGGCAGCGGGTGGCCGGTCGGACCGGCTCGCTCGCCCGGACGTTCGACCGGATCGTCGCGCTGCTGACCGCGCGCGGCTACCTGGCGCCCGATGGGACGGTCACCGACGCGGGCCGGATGCTGGGCCGGATCTGGACGGAGGCCGACCTGCTGGTCGCGGAGTGCCTGCGCCGGGGTGTCTGGGACGGGCTCAGCCCGGCCGAACTCGCGGCGGCGGTGTCGGTGGTGGTCTTCGAGGCCCGCCGCGACGTCGACGAGCGGGCGTCGCTGCCCCGGGGTGCCGTGGCCGAGGCGGTGGACGTGACCCTGAAGCTGTGGAGCGAGATCGAGGCCGACGAGGCGGCCCGGGGCCTGGCCGTCACGCGCGAGCCCGACCTCGGCTTCGCCTGGCCGATCTACCGGTGGGCCCGGGGCGAGGCCCTGGCGAAGGTGCTGGCCAGCGGGCACGAACTTGACGGGGAGATGCCGGCCGGCGACTTCGTCCGCTGGGCCCGGCAGGTGGTGGACCTGCTCGGCCAGCTCGCCGACTCCGGGGGCGCCTCGGCCGAGCTGCGGTCCACCGCCCGGCAGGCCATCGCCGCAGTCAACCGGGGCGTGCTGGCCTACCACGCCACCGCCTGACGGCCCGAAGCGGTCGTCCGTCGGCACCTCGTTCCCGTCCCACCGCGATGACACTCCCGCTGACCCGCGCGGGCGGTCAGCGGGGGGTGGGGGCGGTCCAGCCGACGGGTACCCGGCCGATGCGGACGCGCTGCGGGTGGTCACCGACGGGCACGGACGCCACCCGCTGCCCCGTGGCGAAGTCGATCGCGCTGATCCGGTCGGCGCCCGCCTCGGAGATCACGCAGTGCCGGCCGTCGGCGCTGACGGTCGCCCAGTACGGCTTGCTCGCCGGCACCAGCGGACCCTCCTGGAGGGTGGCCCGGTCCACCACCGTGGCGTAGTCGTCCATGGTCCCGGCGACACAGACCTTCGTGCCGTCGGGGCTCATCGACAGCCCGTGGTGGCGCGAGTCGTTGACCCAGGTGGTGCGGTCCGGATCGGTGCGAGGGTTGGCCGGCAGGGTACGGACGCGGGTGATCCGGTCGGTTGCCACGTCGTACTCGATCAGGCCGTTGAAGAACGACACCTGGAAGTAGAGGGTGGTCTCGTCGGGGGTGAAGACGGCCGGGCGCACGGCATCGGACAGGTCCTCGCGTCCGAACCGGTCCAGCCGCTCCCGCATGTCGACGACCCGGACCACCTCGAAGGTGGTGGCGTCGGCGACGGTGATGCGCCGGTCGCCCTTGGTCCAGTCGAGCCACGGCGCGTCGAGCGCGGTGTTGACCTCGCCGATCGACATGTTCCACAGGTACCGGCCGTCGGCGGTGAAGATGTTCTCGTGCGGCTTGTCGCCGGCCCGGAACGAGCCGATCTCGCGACCGGTGACGATGTCGAGGACGTGGACCCTGTTCGAGGTGGAGGCGGAGACGGCGACTCGGCGGCCGTCCGGCGAGACGGCCATGTGGTCCGACCGGTACCCGGAGACGGGGAAGCGCCACCGCACGGCGCCGGTGGTCAGGTCGAGGGAGACGACATCGGCGAAGCTGGGCCGGGAGATCACCAGCGAGCTGCCGTCCGGTGTGGTGTACATGTCGTCGACGAACTGGTCGTGTCCCTCGCCCGGGCCGAGCCGGATGCCGAGGAAGAACGCCAGCCGTACCGGGTCGCGGTAGATCTCCCCGAGGCGGGTCGCCCGGTCGGGGATGGCGTCGAGCCGGCCGATCCGGGCGTAGTCGCCGCCGGCGTCGATGACGTCGACGGTGCCGTCCCAGTTGTTGCCGACGAACATCACCTGCCGCAGGGCGGTCGTCGCCGCCGACGGCGCCGGTACCGCGCCGACGAGCGTGCCCGTGAGAGCGGCGGCGAGGACGGCGGCGACGGCTCGGCGTGCACGACGGCCGAGCGGTGGACGGGACTGTGGCGCGCGGTGTCGTAACGGGGTCACGGCGGCCTCCAGAAACGCGAGTGTTCCTCTGTTACCTGGCGGTAACAATCAAAACACATCGATGGAGCGCCCGGGAAGAGAGACGTCGCCCCGACCAACCCGATGCCGGGCGGCGGCCGGGATGGCAGGCATGCCGCTCGCGGAACGGGAGCGGTCAGCCGGCGCGGGTGGCGAGGGCGTCGACCAGACGGCGGGCGGAGCCGGCCAGGTTCCACCGTTCGGCGAGGTCGAGCAGCCGCTCCGGATCGGCCGGCGCGGTCGGCAGGTCGGTGGGCAGGTCGGGCAGTGGCACGTCGAGGGCGACCCGGACCACCTTCGGAGCGACGGCCAGGTAGTCCCGGGCGGCGGCGAGCTTCGTCCGCAGCCCGGGTGCGAAGCCCGAGCCGGGATCGTCCAGGGCGGCGAGGATGCTGTCGATGTCGCCGTACCGGTCGACGAGGCGGGCAGCCGTCTTCTCCCCGACGCCCGGCACGCCGGGCAGCCCGTCGCTGGGATCGCCGCGCAGGGCGGCGAAGTCCGCGTACCGGGCGGCGGGCACCCCGTAGCGGGAGCGCACGGCGATGTCGTCGCAGTCCTCCAGTTTGGCCACGCCCCGCCCGATGTAGAGCAGCCGCACGTCCCGGGTGTCGTCGACCAGTTGGAACAGGTCCCGGTCGCCGGAGACCACCTCGACCGGCCCGGGCTGCGTGACCGACAGCGTGCCGAGCACGTCGTCGGCCTCGTACCCGGCGGCGCCGACGGTGGTGATGCCCAGGGCGTCGAGCACCTCGAGGATCACCGGCACCTGCGGGGTGAGCGTGTCCGGCACCACCTCACCGCCCTCCGGCGCGACCCGGTGCGCCTTGTACGACGGCAGCAGCGCCACCCGCCAGTCGGGCCGCCAGTCGTGGTCCATCGCGCAGACCATCCGCCCCGGCCGTCGCGTGCGGACCAGGGTCGCCAGCATGTCCATGAAGCCGCGTACGGCGTTGACCGGCTGGCCGTCGGGCGCGGTGGCGGCGGACTCGGGGATGCCGAAGTACGCCCGGAAGTAGAGGCTGGGCGCGTCGACGAGCATGATCGGGGCTGTCACGCCCGACAGCCTGGCACACGGCACCGACGTCCGGGTGGACGCCCGCGCCGGTGGCGGGTCAGCCCCGGTCCCGGTAGAGGGTCCCCCGTCGGGCCACGTACTGAACCCCGTAGCTGGCCAGCAGCAGCAGGATGGCCGCCACCACCTCGACCCAGGCGGCGACGCCGTCGGCGACGGTGAGCCCGATGACGAGCAGCACCAGTCCGGCGAGGGCGAGGACGCCGGACCAGAGCAGCCGCCGCCGGCGCGTCTCGGCGCGGTCGCTACCTGCCACGGTCGTCGGTCCCTTCGTCCGGTCAGGGTCTGTTCCGAGGCTATCGGCGCCCCGGTGCCGGCGTGCGCGGAACGCGCCAAGGCCGCCGCGCCGGCCGCCGCCGGCGGGGCTGCGGCGCGGGTGACCCGCTGCGGGCACGGCGGGCCGCGTGAGCCGGCGCTCGGGGCACGGCCGGGTGCTGAGCCGAACGAGCGTTAAGCTGAGCGGGTGGGAACCGACGAGCTGTACCCGCCGGCCCGGCTGGCCGCCGCGCAGCGCGCCACCGCCGCCGCCGGCCTGGACGCGCTGCTGCTCAGCCCCGGGTCGGATCTGCGCTACCTGACCGGCTACGACGCGCACGCCGGGGAGCGGCTCACCCTGCTGGTGCTGCTCGCCGAGGGGGACCCGACGCTGATCGTGCCCACCCTGGAACGCCCCGCCGCCGAGGCGTCCCCGGCACCGGCCACCGGCGTCCGCATCGTCGACCACGCCGACGGCACCGACCCGTACCCCCTGGTCACGGCCGCCCTCGGCGGGCCGGTCGCGGCGGTCGGCCTGGCCGACCGGATGTGGGCGGAGCAGGTCCTGGCGCTGCGCGCCGCGCTGCCGGGCGCGAGCCAGCGCCTCGCCTCCGAGGTGTTGCGCGAGCTGCGCATCCGCAAGTCCCCGGTGGAGGTCGCGGCCCTCGCCGAGGCGGGCGCCGCGATCGACGCGGTGCACGAGCGGATGGGGCAGTGGCTGCGGCCGGGGCGTACCGAGAGCGAGGTCGCCGCCGACATCGCCGCGGCGATCCGGGCCGCCGGGCACGTCACCGTCGACTTCGTCATCGTCGCCGCCGGCCCGAACGGCGCGAGCCCGCACCACGGCACCTCGGACCGACCGATCGGCGCCGGCGAGCCGGTGGTGGTGGACATCGGCGGCACGATGCCGTCGGGGTACCGCTCGGACTGCACCCGCACCTACGTCGCCGGCGGGCCCGCCCCGGCGGAGTTCACCGACTACTACGCGGTGCTGCACGCCGCCCAGCGTGCCGCCGTGGCCGCGGTACGCCCCGGCGTGAGCGCCGAGGCGGTCGACGCCGCCGCGCGCGACCTGATCGCCGACGCCGGCTACGGCGACGCGTTCCTGCACCGCACCGGTCACGGCATCGGGCTGGACGGCCACGAGGAGCCGTACGTGGTGACCGGCAACGGCCGGGCGCTGGAGCCGGGCATGGCCTTCTCGATCGAACCCGGGATCTACCTCGCCGGGCGGCACGGCGCCCGCATCGAGGACATCGTCGTCTGCACGACGGACGGCGTACGACGGCTCAACACCACCCCCACGGAGCTCATCGCGCTATGACTGTCGACCGGATCCTCCCCACCGACGAGGCCCACGACCTGCTGGACCTCGCCACCGAACTCGCCGACCGGGAACTCGCCCCCAGGGCCGCCGGCTCCGAGGAGCGCGCCGAGTTCCCCCGGGAGGTGCTGCGCACCCTGGGCCGGGCGGGCCTGCTCGGCCTGCCCTACCCGGAGGAGTACGGCGGGGCCGCCCAGCCGTACGAGGTGTACGTCCAGGTGCTCGAGATCCTGGCCAGCCGGTGGCTCGCGGTCGCCGAGGCGGTCAGCGTGCACACCCTGTCCTGCTACCCCCTCGCGCAGTACGGCACCGACGAGCAGCGCAAGCTGCTGCCCGACATGATCGGCGGGGAGCTGCTGGGCGCGTACTGCCTGTCGGAGCCGCAGGGTGGCTCGGACGCCGCCGCCCTGACCACGAAGGCCGTGCGCGACGGCGACACCTACGTCGTCACCGGCACCAAGGCGTGGATCACGCACGCCCGGGTGGCCGACTTCTACAACATCTTCTGCCGTACCGGCGGGCCTGGGCCGAAGGGCATCTCCTGCCTGCTGGCCGACCGGGCCACGCCGGGCATCCACCCGCAGGCGGCGGAGCGGACGATGGGCCTGCACGCCTCGCCGGTGGCGCAGATCGCCTTCGACGACGCGCGGGTGCCGGCCGACCGGCTGATCGGCGGGGAGGGGGCGGGCTTCACCATCGCGATGTCCGCGCTGGACTCGGGCCGGCTCGGCATCGCGGCGTGCGCGGTCGGCCTCGCCCAGGCGGCGCTGGACTACGCGGTCGCGTACGCGAAGGAGCGGCAGCAGTTCGGTCGGGCGATCATCGACTTCCAGGGGCTGGGCTTCATGCTCGCCGACCACGCCACCCAGATCTCGGCCGCGCGGGCGCTGATGCTGACCGCGGCGCGGCTGCGCGACGCCGGCCGGCCGTACTCGATCGAGGCGGCCAAGGCGAAGCTGTTCGCCACGGACGTGGCGATGCGGGTCACCACCGACGCGGTGCAGGTGCTCGGCGGTGCCGGCTACGTCAGCGACCACCCGGTCGAGCGGTACATGCGCGAGGCGAAGGTGCTGCAGATCGTCGAGGGCACCAACCAGATCCAGCGCCTGGTGATCTCCCGCGCGCTGGCGAAGGGCTGACGGTACGCGACGGGTCGGCCCGCCGGGCGTGACGGCCGGCGGGCCCCTCGTCGCACCGGCGGGGTTTTCCCGGTAGGTTGCTCGCCGTGGAGGAGATCGACCGCGCCATCGTCGCCGCGCTGACCGCCGACGGCCGGCTGTCGTACACGGACCTGGCGGAGAAGGTGGGCCTGTCGGTGTCCGCCGTGCACCAGCGGGTCCGCCGGCTGGAGCAGCGCCGTGTGATCAAGGGGTACGCGGCGCGCGTCTCCTTCGAGGCCCTGGACCTGCCGTTGACGGCGTTCGTGGCGATCCGGCCGTTCGACCCGTCGCAGCCGGACGACGCGCCGGAGCGGCTGGCCCACCTGCCGGAGATCGACTCCTGCTACTCGGTGGCGGGGGAGGACTTCTACCTGTTGCTGGTGCGGGTGGCCGGCCCGGCGGACCTGGAGCGGGTGCTCCAGGAGATTCGCACGTCGGCGAACGTGACCACCCGTACGACGGTGGTGCTGTCCACGCCGTACGAGAACCGGCCGCCGAAGATCAGTGGCGAGCCGCCGTCTCGGTCGCGGGGATGGGCGGCGGGGGAGGCGGCTGGTTCCACCGCAGGATGACCTGCCGGCCGTGTTCGTGGCCGAGGACGCTGACGGTGGCGGTGTCGAGCCGCAGCCGGCCGCCGGCGACGGGCGGCAGGCCGATCCACCGCGCGCCGGCGATGCGCAGGCTGTGCGCGTGGCCGACCAGTGCGACCGGGCCGTGCTCGAGCAGCGGGGTGACCCGCGCGAGGACCCGGTCCAGCCGGGCGGCCACCTGGTCGGGTGACTCGCCGCCGGGGGCGCCGTCGGTCCAGATCGACCAGTCGGGCCGGTCCTCGCGGATCTCGGCCGTGGTGCGGCCTTCGTACTCGCCGTAGTGCCATTCGGCGAGGTCCTCGTCGACCCGGGCGTCGGTGAGCCCGGCGAGCTGGGCGGTGCGCAGGGCCCGGGCGCGGGGACTGGTGAGCACCGCGACGAACCGCCGGCCGGCGAGGAGTTCGCCGAGCGCGCGGGCCTGCCGCTCACCGTCGGGGGTCAGCGCGAGATCGGTGTACGAGGTGTGCCGGTGGCTGGCGCTCCAGGTGGTCTCGCCGTGCCGGATGAGGAGGATCTCGCCCATTCGCCCAGTCAACCACCCGTTCTGGCCGGTCCGCACCGCGACGCCGACCCGCCTCAGGCTATCTTCCTAGGACGCCTTACACGACGTGCGGACGGTCACCGCGGCCCGGCATGGCCACCGACGAGGCGGGAACCCGTTGCGGAAGGCCGAACTCGACCGAGGGGAGCGGAGATGAGCTTCGCCGACAAGGCCAGGAGCAAGGTCGACGAGTTGACCGGCGTCGCCAAGGAACGCATCGGCGACGCGACGCACAACGAGCGGATGCGCGCCGAGGGCGCGACGCAGCAGAGCGACGCGCGGGCCCGGCAGGCGGGCGAGCACGCCAAGCAGGCGGGTCGTGACGTGAAGAGCGCGGTCAAGCGCTGACGGCCGGCACGACGGGCCCCGGGGCGACTACCCCCGGGGCCCGTCGCCGCGTCCGGGTACGTCGGGGTACCGGCTCACCGTCGGGCGGTAGGGTGGCTGTCCGTGACCGTGGCGCGTTCCCTGGTGTTGTTCGTGCTGGCCGCGCTGGCCGAGATCGGTGGCGCGTGGCTGGTGTGGCAGGGCTGGCGGGAGCACCGCGGCCTGTGGTGGGTGGCGGCGGGGGTGCTGGCCCTGGGCGCCTACGGGTTCGTGGCGACGTTCCAGCCGGATCCGCACTTCGGGCGGATCCTGGCCGCGTACGGGGGCGTGTTCGTGGCGGGCTCGCTGGTGTGGGGCGTGCTGGTGGACGGGTTCCGCCCGGACCGGTGGGACCTGGTGGGCGCGGCGATCTGCCTGGTCGGTGTCGCAGTGATCATGTACGCGCCACGCGGCTGACCGGCGCGCCGGGGCGGTGCCCGTCGATCCGCAGCATCACGACCATCAGGGCGATCACGACGCCGAGGTGCAGGGCTGAGTTGACGCTCGCGCCGACGGGTGTGGTGGCCAGCACGAGCGCGGCGGTGGCGAGGCGGCTGCCGGTGCGCCCGACGCCGACCGTGTGGCGGAGGTCGGCGATGGCGGCGAGGAACAGGGCCACGCCGGCGGTGAGGGCGAGCGCGGACGGCCAGCCGGCCGGGGTGTCGGGGTGGGCGACCACAGCGTGCAGGCCGGTGGCGGTGGCGATGATGCCGAGCAGCAGGACGAAGTGGGTGAGGATGTAGACGCGGGCGGACAGGCGTGCTCGCCCTGCAGGGTCGGCGTGTTCGAGGGCTGCCTCGCCGGCTGCGGTGTCGGTGAAGTAGGTCCACCAGAGGGTGGCCGGAAGGGCGAGGGCCATCACGACGGCGCCGGCGACGGCGGGGCTGATGTGGTCCAGCGGGGCGCCCATGCCGATGGCGACGACGGTCTCACCGAGGGCGACGATGACGAGCAGGCCGTGCCGTTCGACGAAGTGGGCGGGGCGGATGTGGAAGCTGGCGGCGGCGCCGAGCCAGGAGCGACCGGGCAGCAGGTAGGGCAGGACGGTCTGGGTGAAGATGGCGGCGACCCAGAGGACCGGCACGGCGGGTCCGGTGAGCAGGCCGGCGGCGAGGATGAGGGCGGCGGCGCCGAGGTTGTACGGGGCGAGACGGCGGACGCCGGCCCGGGCGGTGCTCTGGCTGAACAGGCCGAGGTGGACGGTGACCACGATCAGGTAACCGATGCCGAAGAGCAGGCCGCTGCCGGTGAAGGCGTCGGGGATGGCGACGGCGGTGAGGAGGAAGCCGGCCATGCCGCCGAAGAGGAGGAGTTTGCGGGCGGGGCGGCGGGGTGGGACGTGGTTGGTGAGCCAGGCGTAGCCGCTGTAGAGGTACCAGAGCAGGCCGAGGATCAGGACGGTCTGGCCGACGCCGGTCCAGTTGAGGTCGTGCTCCAGCAGGTCGGCGAGTTGGGTGACGGTGAGGACGAAGACGACGTCGAAGAAGATTTCGACGGGGGTGGCCCGGTCGGCGACGTCGGTGTCGGTGTTCTGGTCGCGGCGCTCTCTGGGCATGGCGTGACGTTAGCCGTTGGCGGCGGCCGGGCGAGGGCGGACAGGACGATCACCCCCGGGTCGCGCGGGGCGACGCCGGGGGTGATCGGGGAGCGGGCGGGTCAGTCGTCGCGGTGGGCGTCCCACCAGGCCTGGCCGGCCTCGGGCAGGGTGTCGATCGGGTCGTAGTAGGCGTACCGCTTGTTGAGGGCCTCCAGGTCGGCGGACTCGATGGAGGTGCGGTAGTTCTTGGTCCAGTACGAGATGCCGCGGTCGCGGTCGTACTCGGTGAGCATGTGGACCCAGCGCTTGCCGACGAAGGGGACGTCGCAGACGATGCGCGGGGTGGCGTAGCCGGGCAGGTAGCCCATGATGTCGTGCTGGAGTTGCTGGGCGTGCCAGACCGGGACCCGCCAGTGTTCGGCGTTGGGGATCATGTCGCACATGTAGAAGTAGTACGGCAGGATCCCGGCTTCGCCCTGCAGGGCGAAGCAGAGGTCGAGCAGGTCGGGGGCGGTGGCGTTGACGCCGCGCATGAGGACGCCCTGGTTGCGGACGTCGCGGACGCCGACGTCGAGGGCGGTCTGGGCGGCCTTGGCGACCAGCGGGGTGAGCGACTGGGCGTGGTTGACGTGGGTGTGGATGGCGAGGTTGACGCCACGTCGGGCGGCGGTGCGCGCGACCCGTTCGAGGCCTTCGACGACGTCGGGCTGGAGCCAGTGCTGCGGCAGGCCCATGAGGGCCTTGGTGGCGAGCCGGATGTCGCGGACGGTCTCGATGTCGAGGAGCCGCATCAGGTAGGACTCGAGGTTGCGCCACGGCACGTTGGCGACGTCGCCGCCGGAGACGACCACGTCGCGGACGCCGGGGTGGGCCTTGAGGTAGGTGATGTGGGCGTCGTAGCGGTCGACGGGCTTGAGGGTGAGCTTGAGCTTGTCGACGGCGGGGGTGGAGTTGCCGACCAGGTCCATGCGGGTGCAGTGGCCGCAGTACTGCGGGCAGGTGGAGAGCAGTTCGGCGAGGACCTTGGTGGGGTAGCGGTGGGTGAGGCCTTCGGCGACCCACATGTCGTGCTCGTGGAGGCTGTCGCGGCTGGCGTAGGGGTGTGAGGGCCAGTCGGTGCGCCGGTCGGAGGCGACGGGGATCATGTAGCGCCGGATGGGGTCGGCGTAGAGCGCCTCGGTGGTCATCGGCGCGAACGGGACCATGGTGTTGAGCATCTGCGGCGGCACCAGCATGGACATGGTGGCCAGGGCCTTCTGGTCGGCCTCGAGGTCGGCGTAGAAGGTCTCGTCGACGAGGTCGCCGAGGACGGCGCGGAGCTGCTTGATGTTCTTGACGCAGTTGACGCGCTGCCACTGGGCGCTCTCCCACTGGTCGCGGGTGACGTGGCGCCAGCCGGGGAAGCGGGTCCAGTCGGGCTCGACGAGGGGGGCGCGGCGGTATTCGTACGGCTGTCCGGCGGTGGGGGTGGGGGCCGGCGCGTGCTGGGGCGCGGGGATGGCCTCCACCGGGTGGGTCTGGGTCACGTCCCCCTCCTCGTGGGTGTGGTGCGGGCGATCAACGGTCACGTACGCTACTGGAAAATATCCGGTGAAGGAATTAGTCTGCCGGAAGTTTTCCCGCTACGCGAGTCCTGGCCGGGGCTTCGAGCGGTCGGAGAGGGAGGTCGGCGTGACGTCACCGGTGGGTCTGCACCGCGTTCTGGAGCCGGCGGGCGTGCTGCCGCAGGCGGCGTGGCGGCTGGACGCGAGTCCGGAGATCGCGCCGAACGAGGTGCGGATCCGGGTGGAGCGGCTGAACCTGGACGCCGCGAGCTTCCGGCAGTTGTCGGAGAAGCACGGCGGCGACGGGGAGAAGGTCCGCGCCGAGGTGCTGGAGATCGTGTCGACCCGGGGGAAGATGCAGAACCCGGTGACCGGTTCGGGCGGCATGCTCATCGGCACGGTGGAGGAGGTGGGCCGGCGGTCGCCGCTCGGGCTCACCGCGGGGGACCGGGTGGCGACGCTGGTGTCGCTCACGCTGACGCCGCTGCGGATCCTCGACGGGCTGGCCCGGTGGGACGGGCGCAGCGAGCAGGTGCCGTGCGACGGGTACGCGATCCTGTTCGCCCGGTCGATCGCGGCGGTGCTGCCGTCGGACCTGCACCCGGAGCTGTCCCTGGCCGTGCTGGACGTGTGCGGGGCGCCGGCGCTGACCGCGCGGGTGGTGCGGCGATACGTGGCCGGCCGGGCGCGCGAGGGGGACGCCCGGCCGGTCAGCGTGGCGGTGATCGGTGGCGCCGGCAAGAGCGGGTCGCTGTCGCTCGCGGCGGCGCGGCGGGCGGGCGCCGGGCGTACGGTCGGGGTGGTTCCGGTGGACGCGGAGCGCGACGCGCTGGCGGCGGCGGGGGTGGCTGACGTGGTGGCGTTGGCCGACGCCCGGGATCCGGTGGGGCTGTCGACGGCGGTGACGTCGGCGCTGGGGGCGCCGGCGGACGTGACCGTGGTGTGCGTGGACGTGCCGGGTTGTGAGCACGGGGCGGTGCTGGCCACGGCCGACGGCGGCACGGTGATCTTCTTCTCGATGGCGACGAGTTTCGCGGCGGCGGCGCTGGGCGCGGAGGGTCTGGCGGCGGACGTGACGATGCTGGTGGGCAACGGGTACGTGCCGGGTCACGCGGAGTTCGCGCTGGATGTGCTGCGTGCCGAGCCGGGGGTGCGCCGGCTGTTCGAGGCGCGGTTGGCGGCAGACTGAGTGCCATGACGAACCCCTCGACTCTGTACCGCGGTGGTGTGCTGCACTGTCCCGCCGACCCGGGCGCGACGGCCCTGCTGGTGTCCGGTGGCCGGATCGCCTGGCTGGGGTCGGACGCGGACGCGCCGTCCGCCGACCGGGTGGTGGACCTGGCCGGGGCGTTGGTGACGCCGGCGTTCGTGGACGCGCACGTGCACGCCACGGACACCGGGCTGGCGTTGTCGGGGCTGGACGTGTCCGGGGTGCGGTCGGCGGCGGAGCTGCTGGATGCGGTGGCGGTGTTCGCCGGTGGTCTGCCGGCGGACGCGGTGGTGCTGGGGCACGGCTGGGACGAGTCGAGCTGGCCGGTGCCGCGGCCGCCGGACGCCGACGAGGTGGACCGGGCGGCCGGGGGTCGGCGGGTGTACCTGTCGCAGGCGTCGATCCACTCGGCGCTGGTGTCGCGGGCGTTGCTGGCGGCGCGCTCGGAGGTGGTGGCCGCGGCGGGGTACGACGCGTCGGGGTGGCTGCGGCGGGACGCGCACCACGTGGTGCGGGCGGCGGCGTTCGGGTCGGTGAGCCGGGCGCAGCGGGTCGCGGCGCAGCGGGTGGCCCTCGAGCACGCGGCGTCGCTGGGCATCGCGGCGGTGCACGAGTGCGGCGGTCCGGAGATCTCCGACGAGGAGGACTTCACCGGCCTGCTGGCGGTCTCCGGTGCGGGCGTGCCGGAGGTGTACGGGTACTGGGGTGAGCTGGGCGGCGCGGCGCGGGCCCGGGAGCTGGGCGCGGCGGGCGCCGGTGGGGACCTGTTCGCGGACGGGGCGTTGGGGGCGCGGACGGCGCACGTGTCGGCGGCGTACCTGGACGGGGACGGCTGCGGGCACGGGTACCTGTCGGCGGAGCAGGTGCGCGACCACCTGCTGGACTGCGCGGCGCACGGCTTGCAGGGCGGGTTCCACGCGATCGGGGACGCGGCGATCTCGACGGTGCTCGACGGGTTCGCGGCGGCGGCGGAGAAGCTCGGCACGGACCGGGTGCGGGCGGCGCGGCACCGGGTCGAGCACGCGGAGATCATGAGCAAGCGGCTGATCGCCGGGTTCGTGGAGTACGGGATCGTCGCGTCGATGCAGCCGGCGTTCGACCGGTTGTGGGGCGGGGCGGGCCGCATGTACGAGTCGCGGCTGGGCCTTCAGCGGTCGTTGGAGTCGAACCCGATGGGGGCGATGCACTCCGTCGGGGTGGCGTTGGCGTTCGGGTCGGACTCGCCGGTGACGCCGTTGGACCCGTGGGGGTCGGTGCGGGCGGCGGCCGCGCACCACAACCCGGCGCAGCGGATGAGCGTGCGGGCGGCGTTCGCCGCGCACACGCGCGGCGGGTGGCGGGCGGTGCACCTGGACGCCGAGGGGGTCCTCGCGTTGGGGGCGCCGGCGACGTTCGCGGTGTGGGACACCCCGGCCGGCGTGGAGCGGGGGCTGCCGGTGTTGCAGTCCGACGACCCGGAGGCGCGCGGCCCGGAGGATCCGACGCCGCTGCCGGTGTGCCGGCGCACGGTGCTGCGCGGTGCGGTGATCTATGAGGAAGGTAGTTCGTGACAGGCAAGCTTGACCTGGATCCGGCGCTGGTGGCGCGGGCGAGGGCGCTGGCGGCCCGCGCCGGGGCGCCGGTGGTGGAGTTGGCGCGCAGCCACACGACGGTGTCGGTGGAGCGGGCGGTGCTGCGGCTGGCCGGGGTGACCGGCGCGGACCCGGACGGCATCCCGTGGGTGAACCGCCTGGTGGACGCGGTGGTGGCCGACGTGGGTCTGGGGCACGGGGTGGCGGCGCCGGTGTTCGACGCCCTGGCCCGGGAGCAGATCACCGACGTGACGCTGCTGGCGCAGAAGGCCGCCGCAGGGTCGGTGCGGTTCGTGCAGCCGACCGGGAAGGCGGCGACCGCCGCGCGCCGGGCCGCCCGGAGGGCGGTCGCCGCCGGGATCCGGCAGATCGACCGGCGGCGGGCCGAGCGCGAGCGCCTGGTGAAGCGGTACGGGGATCCGCGGCAGCGGCCGTGGATCTACCTGATCGTGGCGACCGGGGACATCTACGAGGACATCCCGCAGGCGCAGGCCGCCGCGCGGGCGGGGGCGGACGTGATCGCGGTGATCCGCTCCACCGGGCAGTCGCTGCTGGACTACGTGCCCGAGGGCGCCACCCGGGAGGGGTTCGCCGGCACGTACGCCACGCAGGAGAACTTCCGGCTGATGCGGGCGGCGCTGGACTCCTCGTCGAAGGAACTGGGCCGGTACGTGCGGCTGACGAACTACGCGTCGGGGCTGTGCATGCCGGAGATGGCGACCCTGGCCGGCCTGGAACGGCTGGACATGATGCTCAACGACTCGATGTACGGGATCCTGTTCCGCGACATCAACCCGATCCGCACGTTCGTCGACCAGCGGTTCTCCCGGCAGGTGCACGCCCGGGCCGGGATCATCATCAACACCGGTGAGGACAACTACCTGACCACCGCCGACGCGGTGGACGAGGCGCACACGGTGACGGTGTCGCAGCTGCTCAACGAGTACTTCGCGCACGAGGCGGGCCTGGCGGACTGGCAGCTGGGGCTGGGGCACGCGTTCGAGATCAACCCGGACCTGCCGGAGTCGTTCCGCCTGGAGTTGGCGCACGCGCTGCTGGCGCGGGAGCTGTTCCCCGACGCGCCGCTGAAGTGGATGCCGCCGACGAAGCACATGACCGGCGACGTGTTCCGCGGCAACCTGCTCGACGGGTTCTTCAACCTGGTCGGCACCATGACCGGGCAGGGCATCCTGCTGGTCGGCATGATGACCGAGGCGGTGGTGACGCCGTGGCTGTCCGACCGGGACATCGCCCTGCAGAACGTGCGGTACGTGCTGGGCGCGGCGGGCGGGCTGCACGAGGACTTCGTTCCCGCGCCGGGCGGGTTCATCCAGCAGCGCGCCCACCGGGTGCTCGGCGAGGCGGTGGAGCTGCTGGAGCGCATCGGCGACCAGTCGCTGCTCACCGCGATCGCCGAGGGCACGTTCGGGATCATGAAGCGGCCCGCCGACCGGGGCAAGGGCCTCGACGGGGTCGCGTCGCACGAGGCCGACTACTACAACCCGGCCACCGAGATCCTGGAAGGAGACCGCGCGTGACGGCCCCGGCGGAGAAGAAGATCGTCCGGCCGTACGGGGACACCACCGGCGACGGCATGGTGCAGGTGTCGTTCACGCTGCCGGTGCCGCACGACAAGCGGGCCGAGGGCGCGGCGGTCCAGCTCGCCGGGAAGATGGGCATCGACCCGGCGATGCTGGTGCACGCCAAGCCCATCGGCGACGGGTTCACCTTCTTCGTCGTGTACGGGCGGGTGAACCACCTGGTGGACCTGTCCGCGGTGCAGGTGATGGAGCGGCACTTCCCGCTGCTGTCCGCCAAGGAGGTCAACGCCGTCGTCAAGGGGAAGCTGCGGCGCAAGCTGTCCGTGGTGGGGGCGTGCATCGGCACCGACGCGCACACCGTCGGCATCGACGCGATCCTCAACGTCAAGGGCATCGCGGGGGAGAAGGGCCTGGAGTACTACCGGGAGCTGAAGGTCACCAACCTGGGTGCCCAGGTGAGCGTGCCGGAGCTGGTGGAGGCCGCCCGTGCCGAGCGGGCCGACGCGGTGCTCGTGTCGCAGGTGGTCACCCAGCGCGACGCGCACCTGCACAACACGCGGGAGATGTCGGCGGCGTTCCGGGAGGCCATGCCCGCGGGGCGTCGGCCGCTGCTGATCGTCGGCGGGCCCCGCTTCGACGAGACGATGGCCGCCGAGTTGGGCGTCGACCGGATCTTCGGTCGGGGCACCACCCCCGGCGAGGTGGCGTCGTACCTGGTGCACGCCCTGATCACGGACCGGAAGGCGAAGGCATGAGTGACCCACGGCTCGGTGTGACGGTGACGCACCGCCGGTATGTGCCGTACTCCCACGCCCACTACGCGGGGAACCTGGTCGACGGCGCGTACGCGCTGGGCCTGTTCGGGGACGTCGCGACGGAGGTGTGCATCCGCACCGACGGCGACGAGGGACTGTTCGCGTCCTACTCGGACGTGCAGTTCACGGCGCCGATGAAGGCCGGCGACGTCCTGGAGGTGACCGCCACGGTCACCCGGGTGGGCACCCGCAGCCGCACCATCGACTTCGAGGCGCGGGTGGTGTGCCGGGGCCGCCCCGACAAGGGGGAGTCGTCGGCCGCCGAGGTTCTCGACCCGCCGATCGTGGCGGTCACCGCCACCGGCACCGTGGTCGTACCCCCGGCGGCGTGAACGTCGCCGTCTGCGCCGACGTCGGCTCCACGTACACGAAGGTGGCGGTGGTCGACCTCGACGGCGGTGGCCTGGTCGCGGCGGCGGCTGCCCCCACCACGGTCGCCAGCGACGTGCTGCACGGCCTCGACGCGGCCGTCGCCGCGGCCACCGTCGGCCTGCCGGCCCGCGACGCGCCTTGGTACGTGTGCTCCTCCGCCGGTGGTGGGCTGCGGCTGGCGGTCATCGGGTACGAGCATCTCGTCACCGCGCAGGCCGGCCGGCGGGTCGGCCTGTCCGCCGGGGCGAACGTGGTGCACGTGGCCGCGGGGCGGCTCGGCGCTCCCGAGCTGGCGGCGCTGCGGGCCGCCCGCCCCGACGTGGTGCTGCTCGTCGGCGGCACCGACGGCGGCGACGCGGACACGCTCACGCACAACGCGTCCCGGCTGGCGAAGGCCCGCTGGCGGGTGCCGGTCGTGCTCGCCGGCAACGCCGACGTCCGCGACGACCTGCACGCCCTGCTCACCGCCGCGAAGGTGCCGGTCACGGTCGCCGACAACGTGCTGCCCCGCATCGGGGTGCTCGCCCCCACGGGGGCGCGGGCGGCGATCCGGGAGGTGTTCCTGCGGCACGTCATCGGCGGCAAGCGGCTGTCGCGCGGTCCCCGCTTCCCGCGGCTGGTGCGGGCGGCCACCCCCGACGCGGTGCTCACCGGGGTGGAGGTGCTCGCCGACGCCCTCGGCGGGGACCTGGCGGTCGTCGACGTCGGCGGCGCCACCACGGACGTGTACTCGGTGCTCACCCCCGACGAACGGGAGACCGGCCCGGCTCGGGAGGTCACCGGCAGCCTGTGGCGGGCCCGCACCGTCGAGGGGGACCTGGGGATGCGGTGGAGCGCCCCCGGGGTCGTCCGGGCGGCCGTGGAGGAACGGCTCGTCGACGCCGCCGAGGCCGACGCGCTGACCGGCGCCGCGCACGCCCGGGCCGCCGATCCCGGTTTCCTGCCCGGCGACGCGGCCGAGCGGGCCGTCGACGCCCGGATCGCCGCCCTGGCCGCGACGGTGGCGCTGCGACGGCACGCCCGCGGCGCGGCCACCGGGGAACGCGCCGGCCGGGACCTGCGGGAGGTGAAGCTGCTCGTCGGTTCCGGCGGGGTGCTGCGCCACGCCCCGCCCGCCGACGCCGCCGCCGTGCTCGCGGCGGTGCTCGCCGACCACGCCGGCGGGTGGCCGCTGCCCCGCGCCGCCCGGCCCGTCGTCGACGTCGACTACGTCCTGGCCGCCGCCGGCCTGCTCGCCGCCGACCACCCCGAGGCGGCCCGCGCCCTCGCGCTGCGGCTGCACGGAAGGGCCCCCTGTTAACGCCTGGCGTCGTACAAGGGGCCCCCGTTAACACCCAGCCGGTCCGGCGGTCAGCTCCGTCCGCCGGCCGGCACCGTCACAGCGACCCGCGCCGCCACGGGCCGGTGATCGCGAACGTGATGCCCGGGCTCTGCACGTTGACGAACAGCCAGTTGCCGTTGCGCGGCTCGAACGTCGACCCGCACCACTCCGACCCGGAGTAGTCACCCGCCGGCACCGACCTGCCGGGCACCCCACCGGCCGGGATCACCACCTGGTTCAGGGCGAACGGGAAGATCTCCCCGTCGGTGGTGAGGCCGTGCAGGTACTCGCCGGAGCTGCCGTCCTCGCACAGCACGATGCCGCCACGCGGGCTGACGCAGATGTTGTCCGGGTTGTTCAGCACCGTCGCGTCGGGGGAGGCGAACAGCACCCGCATCCGCTCGGCCGCCGGGTCGTACTCGAAGACCTGCCCCTGCCCGGCCGGGCCGCCGCTGGTCGACACGACGTAGATCCGTTCGTTGCCGTACCAGGCGCCCTCCAGGCGGCGGAACACCGCCGCGCCCTTCGCCGCGCCCTGCCGCACCGGCGACACCTCGCCCGGCGCGTAGTCCGGGTTGTCGATCGTCACCCACGTCAGTTCCCGGTACTCGGTTCCCGTGCCGTCGGCGTAGGTGGAGTACGAGGAGCCGTCCCCGGTTGGGATCACCAGCATCTGCAGCACCCCGCCCGCGGCCAGCTCACCCGGGGTGGCCGGCAGGAACCGGTACAGGCCCGACGGGGTGGCGTCCTCGGTGAGGTAGACGATGCCGGTGGCCGGGTCCACGGCGACCGCCTCGTGGCTGAACCGGCCCATCTGCCGCAGCGGCCGCGGGTCACCCTTGCCGGTGTGCGGCACCTCGAACACGTACCCGTGGCGGGTGCCGTCCGGGCCGATCTCGGTGGTCTCCTCGCACGTCAGCCACGTCCCCCAGGGAGTGGGGCCGCCGGCGCAGTTGCGGATCGTCCCGGACAGGGTCGCCCACGAGCCGAGGAACTCCCCGGCGTCCGGGTCGAACACCACCGTCGTGGTGCCGCCGGTGGCGGCCGGGTTGTAGGCGGGAGTGGTGAACGCGCCGGTGTAGCCGCCGCGCTCGTGGTTGCGGACCAGGGAGACCAAGCCGTCCGGGCGGCGGAACGCGGCCATGCCGTCGTGGGCGCCGGGGGTGCGTACGCCGTCGGACATCACGTCACCGGTCCAGCCGTAGCTCACGTACTCGAAGCCGCGGGGCAGGCGCAGCAGCTCCAGGCCCGTGGCGGCGTCCTTGACCGGGTACAGCGGGCCGTAGTCGGGGCTGGCGGACAGCTTCGCCAGCGGGGCGGCGCCGGCGGTGCGGGCGCCGAGGGCGTCCAGCGGGCCGAGTGCGGCCAGCGCCGCCGCGGTCACCCCGCCGCGCAGCAGTCCCCGCCGGTCCATGCCGTTCACAGGTGTCACATCGACCTCCAGGAATCGGGTGTGTCGGCCCCAACGGTAGGAGCGGCAGCGACGGCCGTCACCGGATGCGGTGTGAACCTCAGCCGAACGCCACCCCAGCGCACGGCGACGGGACTCGCCGACGCGACACGCCGATGCGGCCGCCGCGACTCGTCGGGGGTGGGTTGACAGCGCCCCGGGGGGAGCACGTACCGTCTTTGAGTCCTACTACGGGAAGCGGCTGTTGTTCGCTTCGCCCCTTCGTCCGCTGGCCGAGCGACACGAGCACTCGTCGCGGCGGCCAGGTCCAGCGGGCGGGGGTCGGCGGGGCGGCGCGAACCGGCCGCGGTTACCGGTGTACGGGCAGGATGAGGGGCACGGCCAGTAGACAACGGCCAGGCGGGGACAGCCAGTCCAGCGTCGGGTCGGTCCGAAGGTCGGCGCGCCGCATCCTCGCCCCACCGGCCGGGAAGGGCCTGGGAGCATCGGGGCGCGGCGCAAGCCGCGCCCCGATTTCGTCCCCCGGCGGGACCCGTTCTGGTGGGCGATCGCGGGACGTACGCGACACCGGCCGCCACGGACTCCGAGTGGATCACCACGGGCGGGTAGCCTTCGGCGCGTGATCGTGGTGAGGTGCCGGTGACGACCGTGGAGACGACGCAGGAGCAGGCCGCCGAGGCGCGTCCCGCCGTGGCGGCGCCCCGCCCGCTGCCGCTGCCGGTGGCCATGGCGGCGGCGGTCGCCGGGGGCGCGGCGATGCTGGTCGCGTTCCCACCGTACGGGCTGTGGCCGCTGGCGCCGGTCGGGGTGGCCCTGCTGGCCGCGGCGGCGCACCGGCGGCGGCCGCGGGCCGGCGCCGGCCTGGGATTCCTTGCCGGCGTGGCGCTGTTCGCGCCGATGCTCAGCTGGACCAACCTGCACACCGGTTACCTGCCGTGGGTGCTGCTGTCGCTGCTGCAGGCCGGCTACCTGGCGCTGCTCGGCGCGGCCACCGCCTGGGTGTCCCCCCTCGCCGACCGGGCCCGGTGGGCGTGGCCGGCGCTGACCGGGCTGCTGTGGGTGGCGCAGGAGGCGCTGCGCGACCGCACCCCGTTCGGCGGGTTCCCGTGGGGCCGGCTGGCGTTCAGCCAGGACGAGTCGCCGCTGCTGCGCCTGGCCGCCCTGGGCGGAGCCCCGCTGGTGACCTTCGCGGTGGCGCTGACCGGTGGGTTCCTCGTCACCGCCGCCTGGTGGTGTCAGGAGGCGCGGCGCCGCCCGGCCGGCGACCGGCGGTGGGCGCCGGTCGCCGCGGTGGCCGCCGCCGCGCTGGCCGTACCCGCCGGCGGGCTGCTCGTGCCGGTCGGCGCGGCCGGCGGTGGCGACACCGTCACCGTGGCGATCGTGCAGGGCAACGTGCCCCGGCTCGGGCTGGACTTCAACGCCCAGCGCCAGGCGGTGCTCGACAACCACGTCGACGCCACCGTCGACCTCGCCGCCCAGGTCACCTCCGGCGCCCGACCCCGCCCCGACCTGGTGGTGTGGCCGGAGAACTCCAGCGACATCGATCCGCTGCGCGACGCCGCCGCCGGTGCCCGGATCCAGGCGGCCGCCGACGCGATCGACGCGCCGATCCTCGTCGGCGCGGTGCTGCGCGGCCCCGGCCCGGGACAGGTGCGCAACGCGGGGCTGCTGTGGCAGCCGGGCACCGGCCCCGACCTGGAGCAGCTGTACACGAAGCGGCACCCGGTGCCGTTCGCCGAGTACGTGCCGATGCGGGACCTCGCCCGCATGGTCAGCAAGCAGGTCGACCGGGTCCGGTCGGACTTCGTGCCCGGCACCACGCCGGGCGTGCTGCGTACCGGCCCCGCCGTGCTCGGTGACGTCATCTGCTTCGAGGTCGCCTACGACGAGGTGGTCCGCGACACCGTCACCGGCGGCGCGCAGCTGCTGGTGGTGCAGACCAACAACGCCACGTTCGACGTGGCCGAGGCGCGCCAGCAGCTGGCCATGGTGCGGCTGCGGGCCGTCGAGCACGGGCGGCCGGCGCTGATGGCCTCCACGGTCGGGGTGTCCGGGTTCGTCTCCCCGAACGGGCGGGTAAGCGACGCCACCGGGTTCAACACCCGCGCGGTCGTGGTGCGGGAGCTGCGCCTCGCCGACGGACGCACGCCGGCCACCCGGGTCGGGCTGTGGCCGGAGGTGGCGCTGGCCGCCCTGGCGGTGGCGGCCCTCGCGGCCACCGGGCTGCGGCGCCGACGGGACCGCACCGCGGGCGCCTGACGCCCCGGTCGGCTGACGGCCCCCGGCCGCGGCGGGGCGACAGCCGGTACGCCGGCGGAGGGGGAGACGACGGTGCGCGACCAGACCGGTCACCCGGGGGTGGGACGGGTGCTCGTGGTGATCCCGACCTACAACGAGGCCGACAACCTGGCGCGGATCGTGGAGCGGGTACGCCGGGCCGCGCCGACGGTGGACGTCCTCGTCACCGACGACAACAGCCCCGACGGCACCGGGGCGGTCGCCGACGCCCTCGCCGGCACCGACCCGCGGGTGCACGTCCTGCACCGCGAGGGCAAGCAGGGCCTCGGCGCGGCGTACCTGGCGGCTTTCGCGTGGGCCCGCGAGCGTGGCTACGACGCCGTGGTGGAGATGGACGCCGACGGCTCCCACGCCCCGGAGGACCTGCCGGCGCTGCTGGCCGCCGCCCGCGACGCCGACGTGGTGATCGGCTCCCGGTGGACCCGCGGGGCGCGGGTGCTCAACTGGCCGCTGCGGCGGCTGCTGCTGTCCCGCTGCGGAAACCTGTACGCGCGGCTGGCCCTCGGCATGCCGGTGTCCGACGCCACCGGCGGCTACCGCGTGTACCGGTTCAGCGCCCTGGACGCGATCGACCTGAAGTCGGTGTCCTCGCAGGGGTACTCGTTCCAGGTGGAGCTGTCCCGCCTCGCCCACCGGGCCGGTGTCCGCATCGTGGAGGTGCCGATCACGTTCGCCGAGCGGGAACGCGGCACCAGCAAGATGAGCCCCCTGGTCGTGGCGGAGGCGCTGTGGCGGGTCACCGGGTGGGCGGTGGCCGACCGGCGGCAGGCCGTACGCCGGGGACTGCACGGCACCCCTACCGGCCAGATGCGGTGGCCGTAGCGGGCCAGGCCTCGATCGTCGGGTCCGTGGCGGGCGGGGCGGCGCGTGTCATGCTGGATGGGCGTGGACGACGCCCCCGGGCCGCGCGACAGCGGGCGAAAATTCGGGGGCGCCGCTACCGGGCGGGGTGAGGTGAGATGCGCCGAGGACTGAGGTTCGTCCCGTTGGCCCTGCTGCTGGCGGTCCTGGCGGAACTGGCGGTGTTCGTCGCCGTCGGGCGGGCCGTCGGGTTCGGGGCGGCGGTGCTGGCCGTGTTCGTCGCGTCGCTGCTGGGGCTGGTGCTGCTGCGCCGCGAGGGCATGCGTGCCTGGCGGGGCTTCCGGTCCGCCGCGCAGGCCGGGCGACCGCCGGGCCCGCAGGTCACCGACGGGCTCGTCGGCCTGGCCGGTGCGCTGCTGCTGGCCACCCCGGGCCTGCTCAGCGGCGCGCTGGGGCTGCTGCTGCTGGTGCCGCCGGTGCGGCGGCTGGCCCGGTCCGGGGTGCAACGGGCCGCCGAGCGCCGGGTGTCGTCGATGGTCGCCGGTGACCTGTTCGGCCCGCGCCGGGTCCGGGTCCACCGGGGCGCGCCGCAGCCGCCGCCCGGCGAGCCGACCGTGGTCGACGGCGGGCGGGCCATCGAGGGCGAGATCGTCGAGCCCCGCCAGGGCTGACCGCACACGAAAACGGCGCCCCCGGGGGATTACACCCCGGGGGCGCCGTATGTCCGGTCGCTCAGGCGCGACCGCGGCGGGTGCGGACCTCCTGCAGCCGCTCGGCGAGGATGTCCTCCAGCTCGGCGATCGACCGCCGCTCCAGCAGCATGTCCCAGTGGGTACGCGGCGGCTTGGCCTTCTTCTGCTCCGGCTCGTTGCCGTCGACCAGGCGGGCGACGCTGCCGTCGAACTTGCACTCCCAGGTCATGGGGACCTCGGCGTCGACGGCGAACGGCACCTCGAACTGGTGGCCCTTGGCGCACAGGTACTCGCGGGTCTGACGCGGCGCGAGCTCCGTGTTGCGGTCGGACTCGTAGCTGACCGCCCCCAGGCGGCTTCCACGCAGCATGCGCTCGCCCATGATCGTCTTCCCCTCGTTCGTGGTGCTGGTCTTCTCGGTGTAACGGTTGGTGTCCCCCGCACCATTCCCGCCCAGCGCGCGCTGCCGCGTCACGGGCGGGCCGGAACAAGGGTAACCGGCCATGACGATCGCCCGGCGGGGTCGTCCCCGGCCGGGCCGAGAGGGTGGAGTGTTTCCGCTGTCAACGGGGATGTTAGCCGCCCCAGTGGCAGCGGAGGTTGCCATGGCCCGTGACGCGCCGGTCGCCGCCCGCCCACGCGCCGGTCAGGTCGCCCGGCTGGCCGACACGTGGGCGGCGCCCACCTACGTCCTGACCTTCGGTCTGGCCTCGGTGGCCCTGGGGCTGGGCGCGGTCATGTTCACCCGGCACATCCGTCACCTGATGGCCGGCATCCACTGACCCCCGCGCACGCCGCCGGCGTCCGCAGGGGCGGACCCCGGCGCGGCGCCGGTCAGCGCGCCGGGGTCGGCGGCAGCGGCAGCGGCAGGCCGGGCAACCCGTCGATGCTGGTCGCCACGTGCTCCTTGCCGGCGAAGTACGCGCCCAGCGACGTGTCGTCCTCCCGGGCGAACCGCCGGGCGTGCAGGTCCCGGTCGGTGTCGTACGTCATGAACGGCACCGCGTAGCCGCACGTGTCGCGGATCAGCTCCGCCCGCACCACGATGATCGCCCGCAGCCCGTGCACGGTGGTGTCGATGTCCGGGAAGTGGCCGATCAGATCCTGCCACCGCGGATCGTCGCGGAACACCGGCTCGCCCCGGCCGTGCACCCGCACGATGTTCGGCGGACCGGTGAACGCGCACCACATCAGCGTGATCCGGCCGTTCTCCCGCAGGTGGGCGACGGTCTCGGCGTTGCTGCCGGCGAAGTCCAGGTACGCCACCGTGTGCTCGTCCACGACGGCCCACGAGCCGCGCAGCCCCTTCGGGGACAGGTTGACCGTGCCGTCGGCGGCCAGCGGCGCGGTCGCCGTGAAGAACATCGGCTGGTCCTCGATGAACGTCCGCAGGCGACCGTCGATGCGCTCGTACGTCTTTCCCATGCCGCCATCGTCCTCCCCGGCGGTCGGGCCCCGCTGCCCCGCCGGTGGTGACCCCGGTCGCTGCCGGCCCGGCACCCGCGCCGCCTCCTCGGCCAGCGACGGTGTGGCGACCGGAGCCCACGCGGCGAACACCTCGCGCGGCGCCGGGCCGGAGCGCTCGGCGACGCCGCGGTCGTGACTGATCGCGCACACCACCGTGCGCAGCGGACGGCGGTCAGCCGGCCGGCGCGGCGGCCTCGCGGTGGGCCAGGGCGGCGGCCAACTGACCGACCTGGTCGGCGAGTTGGGCGACGCGCCGGTGCGCCTCGTGCCGGTCGGTCTCGGCGGCGCGCAGCCGTACCGCCAGCTCCTCCAGCCGGCCCTCGGCGGCGGCCGCGACCTGCCGGGCGGCGGCCAGCTCCGCGCGCAGCGCCTCCCGCGCCTCGGCCAGCGCGGCCGCGTCCGCGCGGGCCCGCTCGGCGTCCGCCGCCACCTGCCGGCGCTCCGCCTCGGAACGGTCCCGGTCGACCACCGCCCGCTCGCGGACCTGCACCGCCGACTCGACCTCGGCCCGCGCGCGCCCGGCCTCCACCCTGGCCCGGTCCGCGTCGGCCCGGGCCTGCGCGGCCTCCTCACGGGCCTGGACAGCCTGCTGGCGGGCCTGCGCGGCCTCCGCGCGGGACTGCGCCGCCTCCGCGCGGTGACGCTGCGCCGCCTCGACGGCCTCGGTCGCCGCCCGGGTGGCCCGGTCGGCGTCGGCGCGGGCGGCGTCGCGTTCCCCGGCGAGGTCGGCGGCCCGGCGCCGCTCGGCCTCCAGGTCGGCGCGCAGCGTCCGCAGTTCCGCCCGCGCGGCGTCGCGGTCCCGCTCCGCCTGCACCCGCAGCGCCTCGGCCGCACCGGCCTCCCGGCGCGCGGCGTCTCGCGCCTGCTCCGCCCGGTCGGCCCGCTCGACCGCCGCGGCGGCCTCCTCCGCGGCGCGCCCGGCGTCGGCGCGGGCGGCGTCGCGCTCCACGACGGCGATCCGCGCCGCCTCCCGGGCGCGGGCGGCGGACGCGGCGGCGTCCTCGGCGTCGCGGCGCGCCTCGTCCCGCTCGGTCTGCGCCGCCGCCACCTGGGTGGCCGCGTCGGCGCGCGCCTGGGCGAGCTGCCGCTCCACCCCGACCGGCGACAGTTCGGCGTGCAGCGCCTCGGTCAGGGTCTCCACGATCTGGTCGAGCCGGTCCACCGCCTCCCAGGTGCGGGCCACCTGCCCCGGCAGGCCCGGGGCGTTGCGGTGGCGCATCCGGCCGTTGCGGGCGGCCCGCTGGCAGGCGCCGTCGTTGTCCCGGCAGTAGCGGAACGGCCGGCCCGCGCCGGCCCGCTGCGGCACCTCCCGACCACAGTGGGCACAGGGACGGGTGTCGGTGAGGGCGGCCTGCTCGTCCATGGGACCGGAAGTCTAGTCCCGCGCGGTCGGCCGGCCCGGCGGCCGCGCCCCGGTGCAGCCGGCCCCCTCCCGACCGCCGGCCCGGTCGTGGCGTACGACCGGGCCGGCCGGCGGGTCACACCACCTCGAACTGCGCCATCATGCCGACCTGGGCGTGCTCCAGGAAGTGGCAGTGGTAGACGTAGCGGCCGGTGAACCCGGAGAAGGTGGCCTGCAGGCGGACGGTCGACCCGGGCGGCACCGCCACGGTGTCCTTCAACCCGGCCTCGCCGGGCCCGGGCGGCACGCCGTCGCGGTCGAGCACCCGGAACTGCACGAGGTGCAGGTGCAGGTTGTGGGTGATGCCGAAGGCGGTGTCGTTGTTGGTGACCCGCCAGATCTCGGTGCTGCCGAGCGGGATCCGGGCGTCGACCCGGGCGGCGTCGAAGACCTGGCCGTTGATGGTGAACGTGGTCGAGCCCGGGTTGAAGCTCAGGGCCACGTCGCGGACCGTGGTCGCCGTGCCCAGCGGCGGCAGCGCGCGCAGCCGGTCCGGCAGCTGGCTGTCGTCGTCTGCCTCGGCGGCCACGTCGAAGGCGAGCACCGGACCGGAGGTGTCCTCCAGCACCAGGCGGGCGCCGACCGGCTGCTGCCGGAAGTCCACGACGATCTCGACGCGTTCCGCCGGTGACAGGGACAGCTCGGGGCGCAGCACCGGCGCGGGCAGCAGCCCGCCGTCGGTGGCGATCTGCACCATGTCGGCGCCGGGCAGGACCAGGCGGAAGATCCGGTGCGCGGAGGCGTTGAGCAGCCGCAGCCGGTAGCGGCGGGCGGCCACCCGCAGCACCGGCTGGGGCTTGCCGTTGACCAGGATCGTCCGCCGGTCCGCCCACCGCGCCGGGTCGAACACCAGCGTCCCGTCGTCGGCCACCAGCGCGTCACGCAGCATGATGGGGATGTCGTACCGGCCCGACGGCAGCCGCAGGTCCCGCTCGGCGTCGTCGTCGATCAGGTAGAACCCGTGCAGGCCCCGGTAGACGTGCTCGGCCTCCATGTGGTGGCTGTGGTCGTGGTACCACAGCGTCGTCCCGCGCTGCCGGTTCGGGTAGTGGTAGGCGCGCCAGCCGCCCGGCGCGATCGCGTCGGACGGGTGCCCGTCGCTGGACGCGGGCACGACGCCGCCGTGCAGGTGCACGTTCGTCGCGTGGTGCATCTCGTTGCGCACCCGGACGACGGCGGCCCGTCCGCGTCGGGCGCGGATCGTCGGGCCGACGAACTGCCCGTTGTAGCCGAGAACGGGGGTCGTCAGCCCCGGCACGATCTCCGTCGTGGTGTGCCGCACGGCCACGTCGTAGACCTCGGTGCCGCCCAGGACGGCGGTCGGGCGCAGCACCGGTGGCACCGGCATCGCGACGGTGAACGGGCCGGCCGCCGCCGCGAGACCGGCTCCGCCGCCCCCGGCGTGGTGGTGTGCGGCGTGCCCGGCCGTGGTTCTGCCGCCGCAGCCCGGCAGCAGGACCGCACCCCCGGCGGCCAGGCCCCCGAGCGTGATGAGGCGTCGTCTGTCCACTGTCTGCTCCTCCCCGTCGGGTGCCCGGCACCCGCTGACCGTCAGCGCCGGTCAGGCCGGTGGCTCCCGGCCCGACCGGCCGGGGCGATGCAACCAACCGGCGCCCGTGGCGCACTCGACGCGCGCTCAGGATCCCTGCTCGACCCGGGTACGCGCCGGTTCCCCGGGACGAGCAAGTGCAAGATCGGCGCACGAGTCGGAGGGGCTGGCGGCCGCGCTACCGTGGTCGGGGAGGTGAGGCCGGGTGGAGGCCCGTTGGGAGGCGACGGTCGAGGCGCAGATCCGCGCCGCCCAGGAGCGCGGCGAGTTCGACAACCTGCCCGGCGCCGGCAGGCCCATCCCCGGCCGCGACCAGCCGTACGACGAGTCGTGGTGGATCAAGAGCTTCCTGGAACGGGAGGCGCTGCCCAGCGACCTGCTGCTGCCGACGCCCCTGCAACTGCGCCGCCGGATCGAGCAGGTGCCCGACGAGGTGCGGGACCTGCCCACCGAGGAGGCGGTCCGCGGGTACGTCACCGCGCTCAACAGGCAGATCGTCGCCTGGCTGCGTACACCCACCGGCCCCCAGGTCGTCGTGCGGCCGGTCAACGTCGACGAGGTGGTCCGCCGCTGGCGTGCCGAGCGCCAGCAGGCCGCCCCCGGCGCAGCGCCGCCGACCGTAGCGACGGCCCACGCGCGGCGGACTCGACGCTGGTGGCGCCTGCCGTGGCGCCGGCGCGCGGCCTAGTCGAGGTCATCCGGCCCACGCCCGACCGGTCACGGCGGCGCGGCGGCCCTCAGCGGCGGGTACGTTCGGCGGCGAAGCACTCCACGCGCGCCCGCCTACGGGACGGCGGCGGTACTGCTACCTGCTGCGGCGGGCGGTCCTCACGCCGAACGCGACCGCGCCGACGACGAGCACGGCGCCCAGGAGCTGGAGGCCGGGGGAGTCATCGGCCTCGCCGTGCACGACTCCGGCGACACCGATCGCGATGGCGAGCACGGCAAGGAAGTACTTCACGGGCACCACGGCCCGATGCTCTGCGACCATGCATCGACTATCACTCGCTACCTATCGATTGCCAATCGGTTTGGTTTCTCCTTCGGGTGCGTCCTGCTGTCCGCGTGCCATCGGAACCGGGGCCCGGTCAGCCGCTGCGGTCCGTGCGGGAGCCGTAGGCCGGGCCGAACACGACCAGGAGCGCCAGGTCTTCGGTGACGTCCACGAAGCGGTGGTCCTCGCCCGCCGGGACGAAGATCACCGCACCCGGGTCGACCTGCGCCTCGCCGTTCGCCGTCACGATCCGCGCCCGACCCGCGGTCACCACGTAGATCTCGTCCTCGGTGTGCGGGCTCTGGTTGTCGACCCCGCCCGCCGGGATGCAGTACGTCCCGACGGACAGGTCCGGCACCCGCAGGTGCTCGACCCAGTCGCTCGCGTCGGCGTCAGCCGGCTGCCGCCATTCCCCGGCGCCCGTGATGATCTGCATGGCGGCGACCATACCGGGCAGCCGGGCCGGCGCGAGGAGACCGCGCGCCCCACCGACCGCCCTCTGCCACACCGTCGGCGGAGAGTCAGTCGACCGCGGCGCGCCAGGTCCACGAGGTGCGTCGCGGCCGGCCCGGCAGTTCACCCCGCCCCGTCGACCACAGCAGCACCTGCGGCGCCGGGCCGTCCGGCCCGTCGGGGAACAGCCGACGCAGTACGGCCGCACTCAGGTCCTCCGGCGGCGTCCACGGGATCCCCAGCCCGCGGGTGATGTCGTGGGTGTGCAAGACCGTCTCGGCCACCCCCATCGCCGCGAAACCACCCGGGTCGCACGGCCCGAAGTGCCAGGCCCGCGCTGACGGCGCGGCCGTGTCGACGGCGGCCCGCAGCAGGCTCCCGCAGGCGGCCACCACCCGCAGCACCTCGGTCGCGTCGGCGGCGGGCGAGATCACCAGGTCGTACGGCAAGTAGCCGGAGTCCGGTCGGCCGACGACCTGACCGGCGTACGCCATCAGGTCGTGCGCCACGTGCGCGGCCGTCGTCCAGCAGCTCCACTCCAGGTCACCCGCCGGCACCGCCCAGTCCCGGTCGGCGTGCGGGCCGAGCACGGCGGTCATCTCGGCCACGGCGCGGGTGACGTCGCCACCGGTGATCGCGGTCACCGCCCGACCGTGACACAACCTCGCGGGAGCCGCAATTCGTCGGTGTGGGCCGGCATCATGCTCTGACGGGCCCCGGCGCTGCCGGGGTCGCCCCGGCGAGTGAGAGGTGCCCGGCATGTCGCGCAACACCGAGACCGTCGAGACCTACCTGGACGGTTTCCGCACCGGCGACCACGCGAAGATCCTGTCCTGCCTGACCGACGACATCGAGTGGACGGTCTTCGGCGCCTTCCACCTCACCGGCAAGGAGGCGTACGACGCGGCCATCGACGGCGTCGGGTTCACCGGGCCGCCGCGACTGGAGGTGGTGCGGATGGTCGAGCAGGACGACGTCGTCATGGCCGAGCTGACCGGGTCGGCGATCCGGGACACGGGCGAGGAGATGCGCATGTCGATGGCCGAGGTGTTCGTGATGCGCGACGGCCTGATCGCCGAGCGGCGGGCCTGGGTGATCGAGCTCAAGGAGAACGACTTCCGCTGACCGGTGCCGGGCCGGTACGCGCGGCGGGGCTGTTCCGCGCCCGGCCATCCCGGTAGGCTCGGCCCGTGACTGCCGGGTCGGCCATGGGCCACGAGCGGACAGGGCACCCGGCGATTCGATGACGCCGGGGCGGGCCCGCGCCCCGCCTGTCCGTCACTCTCCCTAACCCCGTCGTGGGTTTCCCCGTACCAGTGATCGTCTTCGCGTCGCCGCTAGCGACGCTGTTCCTCCGTGCCCGCAGGCGGCTCGCCGGGCACACCCTGTCTAGAGAAAGCAGCGCATGCCCAACGACTTCAACCAGCAGATCATCGACGAGTTCCGGGCCAACTCCGGCCGGGTGGGCGGGCCCTTCGAGGGTGGCCGACTGATCCTGCTCACCACCACCGGGGCGCGGTCCGGCGCCCCGCACACGACCCCGGTCGGCTACCTGCCCGACGGCGGGGAGCGCATCCTGGTGATCGCCTCCGCCGCCGGTGCGGACCGCCATCCCGACTGGTTCCACAACCTGGTCGCCGATTCGACGGTCACTGTCGAGGACGGCGTCTTCACCTACCCCGCCCGCGCCGAGGTGCTCACCGGCGTCGACCGGGACGAGGTCTTCGCCCGGGCCGTGGAGGCCGACCCCGGCTGGGCCGAGTACCAGGCGAAGACCGACCGGGTCATACCGGTGGTGGCCCTGTACGCGCAGGGCGGCGGACCACCGGAGGCCGCCTCCTGGGGCGAGGCGCTGCGGCTCGTCCACGACGCGTTCCGACGCGAACTGGCGCTGATCCGTGACGAGGTCGAGCGGTCCGGCCCGACGCTCGGGGCGCAGTTGCGGGTGAACTGCCTGACCCTCTGCGGAGGCCTGCACGAGCACCACCGCCACGAGGACGCCGGCATGTTCGTCGGCATCGGCGCGCAGCGTCCCGACCTGGTGGATGTGCTCGACCGGCTCCGCGCCGAGCATCGGCGGGTCGCCGAGCTGGTGGGCGACCTTCAGCAGGCCGTCACCGCCACCGACGCCGACCGGGACGAGGTGCGCACGCGGGTCAGCCGCCTCGTCGCCGACCTGGAGGCCCACCTGGCGTACGAGGAGGAGCAGCTGATCCCGGTGCTCGACGCCGCAGCCGGCTGAACGTCTGCCACTCCTGACGGCACGACGAGACGGCCTGCCCCGGCACCGGGGCAGGCCGTTCTCCAACTAGCGCCCAACCCCATCGGAACCCGCCACGCTCTCATTAACGAAATACCAGTAACAGCAATCCACTAAAGACTGCGACAAATGGGACGGACGAGCCGTACATCATAATGTCTGTTCTGTTGCATCGTCGATGACGCGGAGAGGGACGATCAGGTTTCCGGTGGCACGGACCGGGCATGCGCAGACATGTCAACCGACCTGGACGACCCGCCGCTGCCGGCGCACCTGCAACTGGAGGTCACCTCCGCCTGCAACCTGCGGTGCGTCATGTGCCTCGTGCGGTACCGGCCGCCGGTCAACAAGATCGCCGGGGCGATGCGGCCGGACCTGTTCCACCGCCTGCTGCGGGAGGTCCCCGGACTCACGCGGCTCACCCTGCAGGGGCTGGGGGAGCCGCTGCTGTCGCCGTACCTGATGGAGATGATCGAGGCGGCGGTGGCCCGGCGGATCGCGGTCGGTTTCAACTCCAACGGCACGCTGCTCACCCGCCGCCGGGCGGCGGACCTGGTCGCCAGCGGAGTGGACTGGCTACATGTCTCTCTCGACGGCGCCGGGCCACGTGTGTACGAGGCGGTCCGCGACGGCGCCGACTTCGGCGCGGTGGTGACGAACCTGGCGGGTCTGGTGGCGGCGAAACGCGCTGCCGGCAGCGCCACCCCGTACGTCCGCGTGGTGTTCGTGGCGATGCGCGACAACGTCGCCGAGCTGCCCGAACTGGTCCGCCTGCTCGGCCGGACCGGCGTCGACGAACTGCACGTGCAGAACCTGTCGCACAGCTTCTCCGACACCGATCCGGCCGGTGGCTACGACGACATCCGCCGGTTCACCGCGAGTCAGGCGCTGTGGTCGGAATCCGACGAGGATCGCGCCGCCGCGGTCTTCGAGACGGCGCGGACCGTGGCGCGGGAACAGGGGATCCGGCTGCGCCTGCCCTCCGTCGGGTCCGCGCCCGCACCACCCTCCTCGGGGCCGCCGGGCTGCTCCTGGCCGTGGGACGCCGCCTACGTCACCAGCGGCGGCGTCGTGCAACCGTGCTGCATGGTGATGGGCGACGACCGGGTTTCCCTCGGGGCTCTGGACGTCAACACCTTCCCGGAGATCTGGTACGGCGACGCGTACCGCGAGTTCCGGCGCCGGCTCATCGGCGACGACCCGCCACCGGTGTGTCGAGGCTGTTCGCTGTACCGCCGGACGTTCTAACTCAGGTGCGGGCGCCGCCGAGGCCGAGCAGCACCGCCAGTCCCAGGGCGGAGCGCGGCGCGTACGGCACCCGCCACAGACCGCCGTGCGCGGCGGCGTACGCCTCGTCCTGCCAGGGGTGCTCGTGGGTGGGGCCGCCGCCGGTGCGCAGGTCGTGCACGAGCAGCGCAGCCATCAAGGTGTTGCTTGTCGCGGGGTCGAACACCTCGATGCCGAAGCGGTGGGCGCCGGCGTACGCGGCGGCGAGCGCCCGGTTGCGCAGCACCGAGCGGGTGCGCGTGGGTGGTGCCACGGTCAACGACACGGTCGTGCCGGCGTCGCGGGCAACCGCGGCCCGCCAGCGTTGCAGGCGCTTGGCGAGCGCGTAGTTCGGGCCCTGCTGCGGCACGAGGCTGTCGTTGACGCCCGGGTCGGCGTCCGGCGGGTAGTTGCGGTGCAGCAGGCGGCCGCCGGAGGCGACGCGCAGGGCGCGGCGGGCCGGACCGCGCCGCGCGTAGCCGCGTTCGGCGTGAGCGACCGCGTCGCCCGGGACCGCGAACACGTCGGTCGGAGTGGCGAGGAACGCCAGCGCCACGTCGGGGCGCCGCTGCTGGAGGTGGCGGGTGAGAGCGTCGACGGCCATGGCGACCCGGACGTTGGTCGCCCCGTCGGCGTAGACGTAGTTGCCGAGCACGAGCCGACCGTCGGCGCCGTCGAGCCACCGCGCGACCTGCGGGAGGCGGTGCAGCAGGTCGAGGCCCGCGTTGCCGGCGAGAGCGGTGTCGTCGCCGGGGTCGGTGCCGGGGCGGACCGGCAGGTGCAGCCGGCCGCCGTGGCGGCGGGCCGTCGCCAGTACGCGTCGCCAGAGCTCCGGGCGGGGCAGGTCGACGGCCACCACGTCGCCGCCCCAGCGCAGCACCGACGGCAACGGGCCCATCTCGGCGCCCGCGCCCAGCACCACGATCCGCTGGTCGCGCAGGTCCAGCCAGTCCGGATTGGCGAGCACCGCGCCGACGGCCTCGGCGCAGGACGGTTCGACCACGCCGGCGCCCACCCAGGCGTCGAGGCGGCGGCGTAGCTCGTCGCCGCGCAACCGTCCACCCCGGTACGGCAGGGAGAACTCCCGCTCGACCGGGCCGTCACCGGTGACCGTGGCGGTCTGCGGCGGGTCGAGGTGATCGGGTGCGGCGACGGCGTCGTCGAGGCTCGTCTCGCGGCCGTCGGCCTCGACGTACCGCATCCGCTCATGCAGGGACGCGAGCCCGTTGCGGGCGATGGTGAGCGCGGCGTCGCGGCTGAGCAACCCGGCCTCGATCAGGCGGCGGAAGTGGACGAGGTAGCCGTGCCGCCAGTTCGTCTCGTGCTCGGCCGCGCGGGCCCCCACCGGGTCGACGGCGCGCAGCGCGTCGGCGACGACCGCCCGGCCCAGGGCCGAGGTGCTGCGACCGTCGCCGGTACGGGGGAACACCACTCCGGTCGGCCCCTCCACGGACATGGCACCTCCCTGCCTGCGCGCCGGCGGTCGCCGGACACGAATGCCACTCTGCCGCATCCGTCCGCGACCCGCCCGACCGGGACGGGCCGGCGGGAGCGGACAATGAGCCGGTGACCCTGCCGTTTCCCTCGCCAACCGTGCCGGCCGCCGACCGCCGTGAGGTGTTCGTGCGCTACCTCGACTACTTCCGGGAAAGCCTGATCGCCAAGGTCGAGGCGCTGCCGGAGCCGGAGCTGCGCCGCAGCCGGGTGGCGTCGGGCTGGACGCCGCTGGAACTGGTCAAGCACCTGCGGTACGTGGAGCGGCGGTGGATCGAGTGGGGTTTCCAGGGCCGCGCGGTGGACGAGCCGTGGGGTGACTGGCGGGACGACCGCTGGCACGTCAGGCCGGAGGAGAACCGGGACGACCTGGTCGGCGCGCTGCGGGAGCAGGGCGCGCACACCCGGGCGGTCATCGAGGCGGCCGATCTGGACGCGGTCGGGGCACCGGGCCCGCGCTGGGCCGGCGCGCAACCGGCGACGTTGGAGCGGGTGCTGTTCCACCTGGTCCAGGAGTACGCCCGCCACCTCGGGCACCTGGACATCGTCGCCGAGCTGGCCGGCGGACCGGTCGGAGAGTAGGCGCGGGGGCCGGTCGCACCGGCCAGCGATCGCGCGCGGGCAGCCGGCACCACCCGACCGGGCAGCCTGACGGGGCAGCCGGGCGGGGCGGTTTCCGGGCAGGATGGTCCGATGAGGAACGAGCCGATCGACCTGGCGACCGCGTTCGGCGCCTTCGACCAGCTGTGGAGCCCCCGGATCGTCACCCGGGTCAACGACTACGACGTGCGGATCGCGAAGGTGGCGGGGGAGCACGTGTGGCACGCGCACGACGACACCGACGAGTTCTTCCTCGTCCTCGACGGCGAGCTGCGAATCGCGCTGCGCGACGGCGAGGGCGGCGCTGAGCGGGAGGTGCTGCTCCGGAAGGGCTCCGTGTACGTGGTGCCGCGGGGAGTGCGGCACCGGCCGTCCGCGCCGGACGGCGCGTCGATCCTGATGTTCGAGCCGACGGGGACGTCCAGCGTCGGGGACCGGCACGACCCGGTGCCGGAGCACGTCGACGCCACCACCGGCCACGCGCTGTAGTGGCGGTCACCGCGTGGCGGGCGCCGGCTCGCCGCGCGGCGCCGCCGCGGGGGTCCACGTCAGGCGGCGTACGCCGGGTACCAGGGCGCTGCCGAGGCAGGCGAGCACGACGACTCCGGCTGTGGCCAGCAGGGGGACGTCCTCTCCCCACACGCCGGCGGCGAGCGGCGCGAGGGCGAATCCCAGCGGCACCGCACCGAGGGACGCGAGCCAGTCGTAGGAGGTGACCCGGGCGAGCACCTGCGGTGGAAAGTGGGCCTGCACCACGGTCGCCCACACCGGGTTGAGGTAGCCGACCGCGGCCAGCGCGACGCCGTAGGAGGCGATGACCAGGGGGGTCGGTCCGGCGGCGGCGAGCAGCAGGAGCGGGACGGCGTAGCTGGCCAGGCCGAGGTTGGCGGCCAGCACCGGCCGGCGCGGTCGCACCCGGGTGGCCAGCAGCGAGCCGGCCAGCATGCCGGCCGCCCCGGCCTGCAGCAGCAGCACCCAGACGTGTTCGCCGCCGAGCTGCCGCACGGCGACCGCCGGGCCGAGGGCGGTCAGGACGGCGGCCGCGCCGTTCCAGGCGGCGTGGCCGGCGAGACTCACGAGGAACCAGTCGCGGGCCCGCACCTCCCGCCACCCCTCCCGCAGGTCACCCAGGACCGACCGCCGGGGCATCGTCACGTGCGGGATGCGGGTGGCGCCGAGCAGCAGCGCGCTGAGCGCGAACGTGGCGGCGTCGAGGAGGAACGCCCAGGCCGGTCCGGCGGCCCAGATGAGCGCGCCGGCCAGGGCCGGACCGGCGAGCCGACTGGCGTTGCCCGTCGCCGCGAGCAGGGCGTTGGCCTGCTGCCGCTGTGCGGGCTCCACGGTGCCGGTGACCAGCGGCGCGGCGGTGGGCAGCGCGAATCCCCCGGCGGCGCCGCTCACCGCGGCCGCCGTGGCGATGGTGGCCAGCGACGGGTCGGTGGACAGCTCCAGCGCGACGACGAGCTGCGCCGCGCAGCGGAGGAGGTCGGCGAGGACGGCGACCCGCCGGGCGTCGAACCGGTCGGCGAGCACACCGCCGACGGGGAGCAGGAGCAGTCGGGGCAGCATCGCGCACGCCAGGACGAGGGCCAGTGCCGCGGAGGATCCGGTCGCGCGCAGGACGGCGAGGGCGAGAGCGGCGGGGACCACGGCGTCGCCGACGGCGGAGACGGTGCGGGCGAGGAAGAGCAGTCGGAACGCGGGCTGCCGTAGGGGGTGGGCCATGTCCGAAGACGATACTTCGACATCGAATATTTAGACAGCAAATATTTCGTCGTTGACGTACGCTGTCCCGCGTGGCGCCTGAGGACGGCATCGACCGGCACGTGGAGCGGTGGGCGGGCGTGCTGCCCGGCATCGACCCGGACGTCGAGGGCGCGGTCAGCCGCATGCAGTTCCTCACCCGGCACCTGCGGTCGGTCAAGGAGCGAGCGCTGGCCGAGCGGAACCTGCAGGGTCACGAGTACGACACGCTCCACGCCCTGGCCGGCCGCGGGGGCCGCGCCGCACCCTCGGATCTCGCCCGCGACCTGGCCCTGGCGCCCGCCTCGGTCACCGCCCGGGTGGACGGGCTGCTGCGGCGGGGGTTCGTGCGCCGCGTGCCGTCCGACACGGACCGCAGGCGGGTCGACGTCGAACTGACCGACCCGGGCCGCGCGGCCTGGCTCGGCGCGATGGAGGTGCGCGGGGTCGAGGAACGCCGTCTGCTCGACGCCCTCGACGCCGCCGAGCGACGGGTCCTGTCCGATCTGCTGCGCCGGGTGGTGCTGCGGGCCGAGCAGCCCCCGGCCTGAGCGGCGCCGGCGATATCGCCTGGCGGGACCCGTACGCCCCTGGCAGGGTGACCGGCATGACTGCGCAGGTGCTGGCGGGGGCGCTCGCCGACGACGGACGGCGACGGGTGTTCGCGGCGATCGTGCTGGGGGCCACGGACCGGGCGGCGGTCGCGGCGCGCAGCGGGCTGGCCGGCCGGGAGGTCGTCACCGCGCTGCGCCGGCTGCGCGACGCGGGTCTGGTCACCGGCGACGACGGCGCCCTGGGCGTCGACGGCGGGTGGCTGCGGGAGGCGGCCCGCAATGCGTCCCCGGCGACGGACGCCGGGGGACCGGTCGAGCCGGGGGAGCGGGTCCTGCGGACCTTCCTGCGCGACGGTGTCCTGGTCGGACTGCCGGCGCAGCGGGGCCGGCGTCGGGTGCTGCTGGAGCACATCGCCGGGTCGTTCGAGCCGGGGGCGCGGTATCCGGAGCGCGCGGTGGACGAGGCGTTGCGCGGCTGGTGCGCCGCGGGCGGGTCGGATCACGTGACCCTGCGGCGGTACCTGGTCGACGAGGGATTGCTGGCGCGGGAGCAGGGCGTGTACTGGCGGGCCGGCTGACCGTCAGCGGAAGATGATCCCGCGCGGGATGGTCTTGTTAGCCTCGGAGGATGTCCTCGTGCTCGCCGGACGGCGCCCCCGACCTGTTGTTCCTGCTCTCCTGGGCCACGCACGCGCTGCTGACCGAGCAGGCGGAGGGCCTGGCGGAGCTGGGCATCTCGCCGAGGGCCCACCAGGTGCTGTTGCGCGCCGGGTCGGGGGAGTTGACGCAGCGGCAGATCGGCGAGCTGTGCGGCATCGACAAGACCACGATGGTGGTGACGCTGGACCAGTTGGAGGCCGCCGGCCTCGCCCGGCGTCGGCCGTCGCCGACCGACCGGCGGGCGCGCCTGGTGGAGGTGACCCCGGAGGGCCGGGCGGTGCTCGCCCGGGCGCAGGAGATCGCCGCCCGCATCCAGCGGGACGTGCTCGCCGGCCTGCCCGAGCGGGACCGGGCGGCGCTTCTCCGGTCGATCGAGACCCTCGTCCGGGGACGGTTCGCGGCCGCCGGACCGTGCGGGCCGGGCAGCCGCTCGGCATGTTAGTCAAGCAGAAGATCGTCTTGTGCGGGACCATCTGATACGGTCGCGACGTCTCGTCACGTCGACCGAGGAGCCCCCCATGAGCGCCACCGCCCGTCCCGCGACCGTCACCCCGTCCGCCACCCGCCGGCGCGCTCTCGCGGTCGTCGCCGCCGTCGCCGCCTGCGTCCTGATCTGGGTCGTCGGCCGCCTGTCCGGCGTCGACTTCACGGTCAAGAACCCCGGCCAGCCGGAGGCGGTCGTCGGGCTCGCGCAGGTGGTCGTCTTCTCCCTCGTCGCGTCCCTGCTCGGTTGGGGCGTGCTCGCCCTGCTGGAGCGCGTCGCCCGCCGGCGGGCCGCCGTCGTCTGGACCGTTCTCGCGGTCGTCGTCGCCCTGGTCTCCCTGGCCCCGCTCGCCGCCACCGACGCCACCGCCGGCGCGAAGGTGACCCTCGGCGCGATGCACCTCGCGGTGGCGGCGGTGCTGGTCACCCTGCTGCCGACGCGGACCCGCTGACCCGGCGCCCCGGGGTTGACGCCGCGCGCGTGACGCGCTATCACAGAAGAGGAAGTTGAGTCACCCAGACTCAACCTGAGGACCTTCGGCCAGAGGAACCGAGGAGGCACGACCATGCTGATGCGTACCGACCCGTTCCGGGAGATCGACCGGCTCGCCGAGCAGTTCTTCGGCACCGCGGCGCGACCGGCCATGATGCACCTGGACGCCTACCGCGACGGGGACTACTTCTACGCGGCGTTCGACCTGCCGGGCGTCGACCCGGACAGCATCGACTGCACGGTGGAGCGCAACGTGCTGACCGTCCGCGCCGAGCGTCGCCGCCCGACCGGCGACAACGTCGAACTCGTCGCCGCCGAGCGGCCGATGGGCACCTTCACCCGGCAGCTCTTCCTCGGCGACACCCTCGACACCGACAAGCTGGAGGCCGGGTACGACAACGGCGTCCTCACGCTGCGCATCCCGGTGGCCGAGCGGGCGAGGCCGCGCCGGGTGAGCATCACCGCCGGCAGCAACGGCCGCAAGCAGATCAACGCCTGAGCCGGGCCGGAGACCAGCGGGACGGCCACGAGGGCCGTCCCGCTCGCGTGTGGAACGACACCGGCAGGGCGCGCCTCCGAGCGTTTTCCCCGCCGCACTGAGAACCTTTCGCACATGCTCCACTCCGACGCCCCGGTGCGGCACCGACCGTCGCCGCGGCCGGCGCTGCCCGCCGGCCCGGCCGACTTCACCGAGGCGTGGCTGCGCAACCGGCGGCTGAGCGAGCACACGCGCGACGCGTACCGGCGGGACGTGGCCGGGTGGCTCGCCTGGTGCGCGGGCCACGACCTGGATCCGCTGCGGGCGACGTTCCTCGACGTCAACGGGTACGCCCGGGCACTGGAGTCGACGCTCGCCGCGCGCACCGGCAAGCCGCTCACCCCGGCCACCGTGGCCCGCAAGCTCTCCGCCCTGTCCAGCTGGTACGACTTCCTGGTCAAGCTGCGCGCCGTCGACGGGAACCCGGTCGCCGGGGCGGACCGCCCCCGCATCGACCGGGACCACTCGGCGACGATCGGGCTCACCCCGGAGGAGGTCGACGCGCTGCTCACCGCGGCCGAGGCCGCCACCGGCCCGACCGCCGCCCGCAACCGGGCGGTGGTCGCCCTGCTCGCCGACCTCGGGCTGCGGGTGGGGGAGCTCGTCTCGCTGGACATCGCCGACCTGGGGGCCGAGCGCGGTCACCGCAGCGTCCGGTTCGTCGGCAAGGGCGGCAAGGCCCGCCGACGCGCGCTCACCCCCGGGACGGCGTACGCGGTGGACGCGTACCTGGCGCACCGGGCGGCCACCGAGGGCGTGCCGGTGCACCAGCTGACCGGCCCGCTCCTGGTCACCGGGACCGGTGCCCGCCTCGACCGGCACTCCGTGTTCCGCCTGGTGCGCCGCCTCGCCCGCGAGGCCGGCATCGCGGCCTGGGCGCGGCTGTCACCGCACTCGCTGCGGCACTCCTTCGCCACCACCGCCCGCGCCGAGGGCGTGCCGCTGGAGGACGTGCAGGACGCGATGGGCCACGCCGACCCGCGCACCACCCGCCGCTACGACCGCGACCGGTACAACCTGGACCGCGACCCCGCCTACGTGATCTGGGCGGCCCGCTCCCGCCGCCGCGGCTGACGTCCCGACACCGCCACCTCAGCCGGACGGGTCGAGACGCCAGACGGTCACCCGCCCGTCCACACCGGGGGTTTGCGCTGACGGTAGAGGATCCGGCGACGACCGCGACAGGGCGGAGTTCCTGCGCGCGGACCGGCCCGTTGCCTACGGTCGACAGGTGGGCGCTGAGCAGCCGTGGAGCCGGCCGGCCCGGCCGCGCCGAACGGTGCGCGCCGGGCTGGTGTTCGCCGGTGTCGGCGTCGGGCTGTGCTGCGTCGGTGTCGCGGGCCTCGGCGCGCGCAACCTACAGGTGGTCACGCAGGCCAGCGGCCCGGTCCGGGAGACCGCCGACGGGTTCCTGCGGTCGGTGACCGCCGGGGACACCGACGGCGCGTACGACCGGCTGTGCGCCGACGCCCGCACGCGGTGGAGCCAACTGGGCTTCACCAGCTGGGTCCGCACCCCGCCGACGGTCAGCGACTACGAGATCGTCGACGTGTCGGTCGCCACCCGCCGGGGCCGCCCCCAGGGCACGGTCACCGTGCGGCTGACCCGCGACAGCGGCATGACCGAGCAGCGGGAGATGACCGTGGTGAAGGAGGACGGCGGCTGGCGGGTGTGCGGCGACCCCTACTGACGGATCAGGCCGGCACCGGCTCGCCCGCCTCGACCAGCCGCCCGTCGCGCAGCACCAGCACCCGGTCGGCCAGCTCCATCAGCGTCGGGTCGTGGGTGGCCACCAGCGCCGTCATCCCCCGGGCGTGCACCAGCGCCCGCAGCAGGTCCATCACCGACCGGCCGGTCTCCGAGTCCAACTGGCCGGTCGGCTCGTCGGCGATCAGCAGCGGCGGGTCGTTGGCCAGCGCCCGGGCGATCGCCACCCGCTGCTGCTGCCCGCCGGACATCTCGTACGGGCGCTGCGCCGCGTGCCCGCCGAGGCCGACCAGCTCCAGCAGCACCGCCACCCGCTGCTCCCGTTCGGCGGCGGGCACCCTCGCCAGGCGCATCGGCACACCGACGTTCTCCTCGGCGGACAGGATCGGGATCAGCCCGAACGACTGGAACACGAAACCGATGGTGTCCCGGCGCAGCGCCAACAGTTCCCGCTCGCCGGCGGCCGTCACCTCGTGCCCGGCGACGTGGATCCGCCCGGCGGTGGGCGTGTCCAGGCCGCCGATCAGGTTGAGCAGGGTGGTCTTGCCGGCGCCGGAGCGGCCCCGGATGGCCACCAGCTCCCCGCGTCCAGCGGTGAAGGACACGTCGCGTACGGCGTGCACCACCCGGTCGCCGCCGCCGAAGTCACGGCTGACCCCCGCCACGCGTACCAGCTCGTCGGTCACGACTTGTCCTCCGTCTTCGGGTCCACGCCGGGGCGCACCTGCACGTGGTCCAGTTCCAGGTTCAGCTTCACCCGGTCCCGCAGCGCCAGGGCGTCGACGAACGCCGCCGGCAGCTGCATGCGGCCGGCCCGGTCCAGCACCGCGTACTCCTCGGTGACCAGTTCCTCGACACCGTCGGCGCCGACGCGGGCCGAGCGGCGTACCTCCGAGGCGGTGCGGCCGTCGCGGATCGCGACGGTCCGGCGGACCTGGGAGGCGACCTGGTGGTCGTGGGTGACCACCACGATCGTGACGCCCAGCTCGGCGTTGATGGTGCGCAGCGCGGCGAACACCTCCCCGGCGGTCGCCTCGTCCAGCTCACCGGTCGGTTCGTCGGCGAACAGCACCTCCGGGTCGTTGGCGACGGCCACGGCGATCGCGCAGCGCTGCTGCTCGCCGCCGCTCATCTGGCCCGGCCGGCGGTCCGCGCAGTAGCCCACCCCGACCAGGTCCAGCAGCTCGTCGGCGCGCCGGCGCAGCCCCCGCCCGCGCCCGGCCAGCCGCATCGGCAGCTCGACGTTCTCCCGCGCGGTCAGGTACGGCAGCAGGTTGCGGCCGGTCTGCTGCCACACGAACCCGACGGTGTGGCGGCGGTAGCGCAGTCGCTTCTTCGCCGACATGGTCAGCAGGTCGTAGCCGGCGACGCGGGCGATGCCGGCGGTCGGCACGTCCAAGCCGGACAGGATGTTCAGCACGGTCGACTTGCCCGACCCGGACGCGCCGACGATGGCCAGCAGCTCGCCCCGGTCGACCACCAGGTCGAGCCCCTGCAACGCCACGACCTCGACGCCCTCGGTGGTGAAGATCCGCACCAGCCCGTCGCAGACGATGTGCCCGCGCAGCCGGTCGGCGCCGCCGGCGCGGGCGGCGGCGCGTTCCGCCGCCCGCCGTTGCAGAGTGGCGAGATCAGGTGCGTCATTGACGACCGCCGTCATCGGTTCTCCTCTCCCACGCGGAGCACCTCACCGAGGCGCATCCGCCGGTTCGCCAGATTCTCCACGGCCAGCCCGGCCAGCAGGCCGACCACCACCAGGGCCAGCACCCCGCCCACGACCAGCGGATCCAGGTGGGCCCGCGCCGCCACCCCCGGGGTGAACGTGTCCAGGCCCAGGGTCTGCCCGAGCAGCCACGGCAGGGCCACCCCGACCGCACCGCCGGCCAGCGCCGCCACCCCGACCAGCGGCACGAGTTCGTACACCAGCAGCCGGCGGCCGTTCCCGACGGACAGGCCCATCGTCCGCAGCCGCGACAGCACCCGGCCGCGGCCCCGGACGTCGGCGACCACCGAGAAGCCCACGGCCAGCACCGCCAGCGCGGTGCCGCCGACCCCGCCCAGGACGAACGTCAGCGCGAGCACCGCGTTCGCGCCGGTGCGCTCCAACCCCTCCCGGTACGCGCCCCAGGTGTCCAGCTCGGCGGGGATCTCCGGCTCGGCGACCGGCGTGCCCAGCACCGCCTCCTGCCGCTGCCGCTGCACGTCGTCGGCGACCCGCAGCAGCTCCGCCGCGGCGACGTCGGCACCGGCGAGCAGGAACCGGTTGGGGATCACCGGCGTCTCCGCGTACTCGGGCAGCGCCTGCCAGGGCAGCACGATGAACCGTTCGACGTCCGTGCCCAGGCCGGGGAACGTGTCGGCGACCTGCGCCACGGTGAACGCGTACAGCCGGTTCTGCACGTCGGCGGCGGCGCCGGCGCCCACGTCGGCGGCGACGGCGGGCGACACCACCGCCGGCACCGGCCCGTCGCCACGGGCGGCGGTCCGCAGCGCGGCCGGCACGTCCACGTCGACGCCGCTGCGCTGCACCACCCGGGCGAAGGCGGGGCCGTCGACCACCAGCACCCGGGCCCGGCCGAGCGCTCGGGCATCGGCGTCGGTGCCGGACAACACCGACCGGTTGGCCTCGGTCCACACCCGGGCCACCGCGTCCACCCCGTCGACGCCGGCGAGCCGGTCGGCGGCGTCGGGCGTGAACGCGTACCCGGTCAGCCACGCGTCCGCCGGCACCGCCAGGTCGGCTGCCCGGTCCCGGGCGGCGTCCACCGTCGTCGCGACGACCGCGCTGAACACGCCGGTGCTGACCGCGACGATCAGCACGGCGAGCGGCCCGATGGTCACCGGCGCGCCGCGCCCGGCGCGGGCCGCGCCGAGGAACAGCAGCGCGCCGCGCGCGCGGGCCGCGAGCCGGTCCACCAGCCGCAGCGGCCACGGCAGCAGCCGCAGCGCCACCAGCGCCGTCGCGACGGCCAGCAGCACCGGCACCGAGACCAGGTACGCGTCGACACCGCCGTCGGTGTCCAGTCCGCGCCGGCGCAGCAGCAGCACCCCGGCGACGGCGGCGGCCAGCACCGCCGCCTCGGCGGTGAGCCGCCGGGCCGACGGGCGGGCCCGGGTGAGGTCCTGCCGCCGGGCGACGAAGGTGACCCGCCGCTGGGCGAGCACGGCCAGCACCGGCACCACGGCGGTGGTGAGCACGGCGAGGGCCGGCACCGTCCACGGCACCCCGTCGGCGTGGCCGGGCGCGCGGGTGCCGAGCAGCCAGCCGGCGGCCACCGCGGCCGGCTGCAGAAGCACCGACTCGGCGGCGAGCCGGCGGGCGACGGCGGCGAGGGAGGCGCCGCGGGAGCGCAGCAGCGCCAGTTCCTCCCGGCGGCGCTGCACCGTCAGGGCCGCGGCGAGCAGGATCAGCCCGAGCAGGCTCGCCACCAGGCCGGCCTGCACGACGGCCACCAGCGCGCCGACGGCGGCGAGCTGCGCGGCGAAGCGCACCCCGGCGGTGTCCAGCCCGGTCTGGACGGTGGAGGCGGGCATGAACTGCGTACGGCGGGCCTCGGTGACGGCGGTGGTCACCGCGTCGAGGTTCGCCGTGTCGAGGCGGTTCTCGTCCAGCCGGTACCGCCAGCTGAACGTCAGCGGCGTGTCGGTGGCCAGCGACAGCGTGGCCGCCCCGGCGGAGTCGGTCACGACGACCGCGATGAACGGCTCGCCGTCGACGGCCGGCACGAACGGGTCGAGGGCGTAGCGCAGGTCGTCCCACACCGGGTCGGTGGCACGGCGGGGGGCGAAGATCCCGCTGACCACCGCATCGCCTCTCGCGGGGCCGCGCCCGGCGAAGCGCAGCCGGTCGCCGGGCTTCAGGGCGAAAACCTCGGCGACCCGCTCGGAGAGGGCCACCTGGGCCGGCTGCCCGGCGACGGTACGCGGCCACGCGCCGGCGCGCAGGTCGACCGCCTCGGCCAACCCGGTCTGGGCGGTCACGCCGACCTGCTTGACAGCGCCGCCGTCCATGGGCGGGGCGTCGCCGGTGGCGGTGAAGTCGGCCGGGGCGATGGTGGCTGAGTGCCACCGCTGGTCCACCAGCCGCGGCAGCGGCGCGGGCAGCGCGGTGCCGAGCCGGTCGAGGTGCCCGGCCTGGGCCACCGCGCCGTCCACCCCGTCGGGCAGCTGCCGGGTGCTGATGATGACGTCGCGGATCAGGTGCGGCAGCGCCGCCACGTCGGCGCGCAGGCCGCGGTCGGCGTACTCGGTGGACATCCGGGGGCCGGCGGTGAGCAGCACGGCCGCGACCAGCCCGAGCACGGCGAGCAGGCCGGCCTGCGCCGCGAAGGCCCGCACCCGCCGGACCGGGCCGCCGGCCCACCGCCGCGACGGCCGCCTGTCGTTCCCCTGCCGCATGGCGGCGCTCACCGGTCCTCTCCGATCCGCAGCTGTCCGGCGGCCAGACGCCGCCGCAGGGTCGCCGACACGCTGGCGCTGAACGCCAACGCCAGCAGCAGCAGGCCGACACCGGTCGCGGCCACCGGCGGCCAGTCGACCTGCAGCAGCGGCTCCGGGGTGGGCCGGTCCGCCGACGGGGTGAGGATCACCAGCGGCGCCATGGTGGCGGCCACGCCGATGCCCACCGCGAGACCGACCAGCACGCCCAGGCCGGCGAGCAGCGCCTGCTCGGCCAGCAGCGAGCGGGCCACCAGCCGGTGCCCGGCGCCGAGGGTGTGCAGCACGGCCAGCTCGGTGGCGCGGCGGCGGGCGGTGGCGCTGACGTCGACGGCCACCCCGACCGCGGCGAGCAGCACCGCGGCGAGGGCGGCGGCGAACAGCGCGCCCCGCGCACCCACCCCGAACGGCTCCCGGGCCAGCTCGGCGGCGACGGCCTGCCGGTCGTGGACGGTGAGCCCACCCAGCTCGGTGGCCGCCTGCACGGCCCGCTCCCGCTCGGCCGGCGGGACGGACAGCCACCACTCCTGCGGCCCGCGGACGATGCCGTGGTGGTGCAGCAGCAGGGTGCTCAGCGACGGGAGGTCGGCCATGAGCGCCGCCGGCGCGGTGCTGCCGGGTACGGCGTCGACGGTGCCGGCGATGCGGACGTCGACCTCCGCCCCGCCGAGGTACAGCCGGGTGCGGTCGCCGACGTCGGCGCGCAGGGCGGCCAGCGCCTGCGGGGTGGCCAGCAGCGGCACCGGGTCGGCGGCGGCCGGGCGGACCACGGCCATCTGCACCGCCGTGCCCCGGTGGAGGAACGGCAGGTCGTCGGTGGTGCGCGCGTACCGGGCGGACAGGCTGCCCGGGCCCGCGGTGGCGGGTGCCGTGGCGCCGGTGCGTTCGATCCACCGCCACGGCTCCCCGCCGAGGTCCACCGGCTGCCCGGCCGAGCCGTCGGCGCCGGCCCGCAGGTCGCTGATCCGCCAGTCCAGCCGCAGCCCGGGCACGCCGACCGTGTCGACGGTGAACCCGGCCAGCCGCAGGGGGCCGGCGTCGGCGGGCAGGTCGACGGCGAACCGGCGGGGTTCCCCGTCGCGGGTGGCGCCCAGCGGCAGCCGTCGGTGACCGCCGCGCGGCTCGACCAGCACGGCGTACGTCTGCACGGACGCGGCCAGGTCGGAGCCGACGATCCGGGTCAGCAGCGTCCCGGTCAACCGGCGGGCCCCGGCGGGCAGCTCCACCGCCGGCGCGGTCACCCGCCCACCGCCGAGCTGCCCGAACACGTCGCCGTCGGCGAGGTCGGACCGCAGGCGCACCACCTCGGAGGCCGCCTGGGCGTCGACGGCGACGAGGGACGCCGGCTCGGCCGCCGGTCCCAGCCGCAGCGCCTCCCGCCACGCGGCCAGAGCGGTGCCGGGCAGCGTGGCGATCTGGTCGGCCCGGTCGTCGGGGGCGGCGATGCTGGACTCGGTCAGCCGCAGGTCCGCGCCGACCTCGTGTTCGGCCTGGTCGGTGAGGGACCGCTGGGACGTGGCGGCGAGGCACCAGGCGAGGGTGCCGACGGCCACGGCGAGGGCGAGCAGCAGCACCGGGCCGGCGTGCGGGCGGCGGCCCGCCTGCCAGGTGCCGAGGATGGTGGCGGTCCACGGCTTGCGGTCCACCCACCGCTCGGCCAGTCGGGTCAGCGGCGGCAGCAGCCGCAGGGCGAGCACCGCGCCGGCCAGCACGCCGATCGTGGGCGCGGCGGCCAGCAGCGGGTCCACGTCCAGGGCGCCGGAGCGGCTGCGGGACAGCGGTGACGAGTACTGGCGCAGCTGGTACCAGCTCAGCACGGCCAGCGCCACCAGCACGACATCGACACCGGCGCGCTGCACCAGGCCACGGCGGCTGGGCCGCGACCGGCTGGCCAGGTCCGCGACGTAGGTGCCGCCGCCGCGCAGGCTGGGCACCAGCATGGCCAGCAGGCAGCCGGCGGCGGCGAGGGCCGCGACCAGCCACAGCGCGCCGGTCAGGGTGCCGCCCGGCCCCGCCGACACCGCCGCCAGGGCGGGCACCCGTTCCGCGTACGCGAGCAGTTGCGCGGCCAGCGGGGGCGCGAGCACGGCGGCGGGCAGGACGACCAGCGCGGCCTCCCGGGCGGCGAGCCCGGCGAGCTGGGCGCGGGCGGCGCCCCGGGCGCGCAGCAGCGCCGTCTCCGCTCGGCGGTGCTCGGTGAGCAGCAGCGCGACCAGCAGCAGCGCGTACCCGCCGAGCACCACCACCAGCAGCATGGGCGTGACCAGGGCGGACCGCCCGACCAGGGTGGCCCGTTGCAGGCGCTGCACCAGGTCGTCGAGGGTGGTGATGGCGGTCCCCGCGTCGCCGAGGCCGGCCTCGCGGGGCGCGGTGGCGGCGACCCGGGCCGCGCCGGCGGCGAGCCGGTCCAGGGCGGCGCCCCCGGTGACGCCGCTCAGGTCCGGCTCGACCAGCCACCCGGCGGAGGCGTTGGTGCGGAAACCGGCGAGGAAGTCGTCGCGGTGCAGGGTGAACGGGCCGTACGTGGCCGACTGGGGCAGGGTGCCGGTGGCCACCTCGGGTGCCAGCCGCCAGTAGGTGTCGGCCGGGTCGACGGGCGTGAAGAGACCCACCACGGTGACCTTGGTGACCCGGCCGGTGAACCCGTCGGTGACCGGCACCCGGTCGCCGACCTCGACGCCCAGCACGGCGGCGGCGGGCGCGGCGAGGGCGGCCTGCACCGGGCCGGTGCCCGGCTGCGGCCAGGCGCCGGCGGTGAGCCGGGCGTGCGCGGCCAGGTCGTCGAGGAACATCACCGACGCGTACACGGTGCCGCCCGAGTCGCCGACCGCGGAGCCGGTGTCGCCGCGCAACTGCCGGCCGGCGGCGTACCCGGCGGCGGTCACCGTCGGATCCAGGTCGGGCAGCTCCGCGGTGACGTGCTCCCGCAGGGCGGCGTCCCGATCCCGTAGGGCCTCGGCGGTGCCGCCGGCCGGGCCGCGGACCAGGATCGACCGTTCCTCGGCGGTGGCCTCGGCCAGGACGCTGGCGGTGCCGGAGGCGACGACGTCGTCGTTGTAGGCGGCGAGGCCGGTGAGGGCGGCGGTGGCCACCAGGGTCGCCCCGGACGCCGCGAGGAGCAGTCCCCTGGCCCCGCGGGCGCGTCGCAACGCGAGCCTCATGTCGTGCTGTCCCCCGTACGCGCAGAGCGGGGCGGCGCCGGTCGCCGTCCCGTCGTGCGTGAGAGAGGGGCGAGGGTCCCGGAAAGGTTCGCGCCGTGATCAAACCGTGTCCAACGCCGTCCGCCCCGGCGCCGGGCGGCGGCGCCCGGGGTCAGCGGGGGCCGAGTTCCCCGGCGCGGTAGTGGCGGCGGCAGAGCACCTGGTAGCGGACCTCCGCGGACTCCACCGTGTCGCCGATGACGACCTGGGCGCCCTCGCGGGCCACCCGGCCGTCGACGACACGGGCGTTGAGCAGCCCCTCCCGGCCGCACCAGCACAGCACCTCGACCTGGATGCGGGCCACCGAGTCGGCGAGCTCGAACAGCCGCTGCACGGCGGGGAACAGGCACGACCGGAAGTCGGTGGCCAGGCCGAACGCGTACACGTCCACGTCGTAGCTGTCGACGAGGTCGGCCATCTGCTCGACGTGCGCGACGCTGTAGAAGCTCGCCTCGTCGCAGATGAGGTAGTCGACGCGGACACCCTCGGCCCACGTGTCGCGCACCAGGGTGCGCAGGTCCAGGTCGTCGGTGACCTCGATCGCCTCGTGGGCCAGCCCGATCCGGGTGGTGACCTGCGGGCCGAGCGACCGGTCGATGCGGGTGGTGACCAGGCCCCGGCGGCCCTGCCGGGCGTGGTTGTAGTTCATCTGGAGGGCCATCGTGGACTTGCCGCAGTCCATGGGCCCCCAGTAGAACCGCAGCGCCGCGGCGTGCAGCGGGCGTCCGTCGACGCCGCGGGCGGCGGCGCAGCCGGCGGGGTGCTCGTCAGGGCCCGGCAGCGGGCGCGCCAGGCAGATCGGGGCAGCGGCGTCGTCGGTCACGGTCGGGCAGCCTAGTCCATCGACCACCGTCACCCGGGCGGCATGATCGGCAGACCGGCCGGCGTTGACCGGCGTCGGCGGCGTTGACCGGCGTCGGCCGGCGCGGACCGGCTCAGAGCACCCGGGGCGGGGTGTTGCCGGCGGCCAGGATCGCCCGGCGCATCGGCACGGCCAGCAGCAGCACGAACCCGACGACGAAGAAGATCAGGAGCGAGACCAGGCCCACCCGGTACGAGTTGGCGAGCTGGAACACCAGCCCGAACGCCAGCGGGCCGAGCCAGCTGGTGCCCTTGTCGCTGATCTCGTAGAAGCCGTAGTACTCGCCCTCCCGGCCGGCGGGGATGAGCTGGCTGAACAGCGACCGGCTCAGCGCCTGGCTGCCGCCGAGCACCAGGCCGATGGCCGCGCCGAGGGCCATGAACGGCAGCGGCGACTCGGCGGGCAGCCGGAACGCGGCGAGGATCACGCCGGTCCACAGCACCAGGCTCAGCAGGACCGTCTTCCACGCGCCGATGCGCTTGGCGAGCGCGCCGAGCAGCAACGCCCCGCCGAAGGCGAGGAACTGCACCAGCAGGATGGTGACGATCAGCGTGCTCTGCCCCAGCCGCAGCTCCTCGGTGCCGTACTGGCTGGCCAGCGCGATCACGGTCTGGATGCCGTCGTTGTAGACGAGGAACGCCAGCAGGAAGAACAGCGTCAGCGGGTACGCCTTCAGCTGGCGCAGCGTACGCCCGAGCTGCCGGAACCCGTCGGTGAGCGGGTTGCCCCTGCGGTTGCGCAGGCCGGCGAGCGCGACAGCGGTGGGATGTTCGCGCAGCCAGCGCAGCGGCACCAGGGTGAACACCGCCCACCACAGCCCGGCCGACACGATCGACCAGCGTGCCAGGTCCAGGGTGCGCTGGTCGTTGCCCTCCTCGCCGAGCATGGTGACGGCGACCAGGTTCACCGCCAGCAGCAGGCCACCGCCGAGGTAGCCCAGCGCCCAGCCCCGGCTGGAGATGCCGTCGCGGTCGTCGGGGCCGCCGAGCAGGGGCAGGAACGAGTTGTAGACGACCACGCCGGCGCCGAAGGCGATGTTGGCGACCAGGAACAGCGCCCCGCCCAGCAGGTACCGGTCGCCGGTGACGAAGAGCATGCCGACGGTCGCGCCGGCACCGATGAACGCCATCGCGGCCAACAGCCGCTTCTTGTGCGCCGACCGGTCGGCCACCGCGCCGACGACCGGCAGCACGAACACGGTGAGGAACACCGACAGCGACACCAGGTACGGGAAGTACGACCCGGCCGCCACCTTGATCCCCAGCGGGTACACGTACCCGGAGCAGGTGTCCGCGCCCAGCTCGCAGCCGGCGGCCAGCTTGGTGACCGTGGTGAGGAACGGCCCGAGGAACACGGTGATGACGGTGGTGGAGAACGCCGACATCGCCCAGTCGTAGAAGTACCAGCCGGTGCGTTCCCGGCGGGTGCTCGACGGGGCGGGGACGTCCTCGACGATGGGGGTGGCGGTGGTGGCCATGGCGTCCTCGGGCGGGGTCAGGCGGCCCAGTGGCCGCGGCTGCGGTAGACGTCGCGCAGCACGCCGACGTGATCGGTCATGATGCCATCCACGCCGAGGTCCAGTAACTCGTGCATTTCGGCAGGTTCGTCGATCGTCCAGACATGCACCTGAAGCCCGATGCGGTGGCAGTAGGCGAGGAACCGCCGGTCGGTCACCCGCACCCGCCCGTACCGCACCGGCACCTGCGCGGCGACCACCGACTCCGGCAGCCGCAGCGGCCGGCCGGTCAGTGACGCCATGCGCAGCCGGGCGACGCCGCGCATGCCGAGGCTGGTGGCCACCCGCCCCTCGGTGAGGGCCCGCATCCGGGCCAGCCGTGCGTCGCTGAACGACGCCAGCAGCACCCGGTCGCCGGCGCCGGCCCGGGTCACGCTCGCCACCGCCGGCTCGACGCCCCGGTCGGCCTTGACGTCGACGTTGAACCGTACCTGCGGCCACGCGTCGAGCACCTCGTCCAGGCGCGGCACCACGGCCGCCCCGCCGATGCGCACCGTCGCCAGGTCGGCCCAGCGCAGGTCGGCGATGCGTCCGGTCTCGCCGGTGACCCGCCGCAGGGTGGCGTCGTGGAAGATCACCGCCACGCCGTCGGTGGTGGCGTGCACGTCGGTCTCGACGTACCGGTAGCCGAGGTCGATGGCGCGGGCGAACGCCGCGGCGGTGTTCTCGTCGCCGTCGGCGGCGCCGCCGCGGTGGGCGAAGGCGAGGGGCGCGGGCGCGTCGAGGTAGGGGTGCAGGCCGGTCAGCACGCGAGGCAGTATGCCGGGCGCGGGTGGCGCGTGGGTGACCGGTGTGCGGCCGATCGGCTCTGCCGGATGTCGGACAGTGACGATCATGTCGCGCCGGGGGTCGCGCACCATGGCGGGGTGATGCCGTGGATGCCTGCCCGGCCGATCCGGGACACCGACGCGCCGCCCTCGCCGGCGCTGCTCACCGTCGACCCGTTGGATCCGCTGCCGCATCGGGTCACCCCACCGGTCGCGACGCGGCCACCCCGGTTCCCGGCCGAGGCGCGGGTGCTGCTGGGGCTGGTCCTGCTGGCCGGCAACCCGTGGGTCGCCGGCCAGGCTGTCGAGTGGCGCTATGACCTGTCCGACGGCGAGGGCCTGGCCGGGCTGTTCGGGGTGGCGGCCGAGACGGTGCTGGTGGGGCTGACCTGGCCGGCGTGGAACCTGTGGGACGTTCCGGACGGCGCGGCGTGGTGGTTCGTGGTGGAGAACACCCGCACCGTGCTGTTCGTGGTCCTCACCGTGGTGCTGCTGCGCCGCCTGGCCGCCTCGCCCGCCCCGCCGGGCCTGCACCGGGTGCTCGGCCAGGTCGGTGCCGCGGTGCTGGGCGCGGCCCTGGCCGCTGTGGCGGCGTTGCTGCTGCACGTGGTGCTCGGCACCGACCTGTCCTACCGCGGCAGCGGCGGGTACCTGCGCGGCGCCGTGTCGGCGGCGGTGACCTGCGGCTTCGTCGTCGGTCTGCTGGTGGCGTGGCTGGGCCCCGCCGTGGCCCGACGGGCCATCCCGAGCGACGACCGGACCGGAGGTGCGTGACATGGTGCTGCGCCAGAGCGTCGGTCCCGAGGCCGGGGCGACCCCGGCCGCCGACCCGGAGACGGGCAGCGAGGCCACCCGCTACCTGTGCGTGGCCGCGCACACCGACGAGGCGTTCGCCGACCGGGTGGTGGCCGAGGTCCTCGACGACGACCTGCGGGCGGTCGCCCCGTCGGTGGGGTTCGACCTGGACCCGGTGCTGCGGCACTGCCTGGCGGCGCGGCGCCGGCGCCGCAGCCGCGACGTCGGGGTGCTCGTGTTCGGCGGGGCGGCGCTGCTGCTGTCGCCACTGTGGACGACGCTGGCCGCCGTCACGATGACGTTCGGCGGTTCCCTGGTTCCGTTCCGGCCGACCCGGCAGGGGCCGTGGGGGCCGCTGGCGGCGATGGTGTCGGTGGGTCTGTTCGCCCTGCTGCTGCTCGTGCAGATCGACGCGACCCGGGACACCGAGGGAGCGATGCCGGGCTGGCTGGTGGGCCGGCCGTGGCTGGCGCTGCCGGCGGGAGCGCTGGCGTGGCTCGTGCTGCTGCTGCACCTGGCGGGAACCCGCCGGCTGCTGGTGACGCGGCTGCGCCCCGGCCGGTTCCGGCCGGGGCCGGTGGAGACGCGTCCCGGCCCGTACGCCGCGCGCCTGGCCGCCGTCGCCGACGCGCAGTGCGGCAACGTCACCGTCTACGGCGGGTACGCCCCGTTCGTCGGGCACGGCACTCCCGTGGCGGGCTGGGCGTTCGCCCTGCCGATCCTGCCCGCCCCGCGTCGGATGCCCGCCGAGCCGGAGGACGCGGCGACGTTCACCGTCGTCGAGCTGATCGACCACGTCCGCGCCCGGCTCGCCGCGATCCGCGCCGACCCGTCGAGCGACGTCGCCGACGACCGGCTGGCCGACCTGCACCTGCAGGACCGGGTGTTCGTCTGCGGCGACCTGCTGACCGGTGACCCGCGGCTGCTGCCGCGCCGCGACCGGATGCCCCGCCAGCAGTTCACCGAGGCGCAGGTGCGGGAGGTGGCCGGCCAGCCGCGCGGCGCCGCCCGGCACTACCTGTGCGCGGTGGTGCCGTCCTGGGGCGGCGAGGTGGTGGCCAGCACCTTCCTGCACTTCTCCACCGACGGACGGCTGCTCTACCTGGAGTGCGCGCGGACGGTGCTGGAGCCGCCGCGCCAGCGTTACCACGACGTGGACCGGCTGACCGAGTGGCTGCCGGGCAGCCAGCTGGTGCAGTTGCTGGCCACGGCGACCGAGCGGCTGCTGCCGACGGCGCTGGGCGCGCCGCTGCGGCTGCTGCGGGACGTGGGCCGCAGCGTGGGGCGGGAGCGGCGGCAGGCGCGGCTGCGGCGGCTCGCGGACGAGGATCTGGGCCATGACTACGGCGCCCGGGTCGGGGTGCGGGAACTGTCCTCCGGCGCCTCGTACCACAACTACTTCCAGGTGCTCGACGCGGCGAAGCACCTCAAGGTGGTCGAGCGGCACGTCCTCGCCGCCATCCTGGACTTCCTCGACGAGCGGGGCATCGACACCGCCGAGTTCCGCACCCGGCAGACCACGATCCTCAACCAGGGCGTCATCCAGACCGGCGGGCTCAGCGTGGTGGGCAACCAGGCGGTCGGCCGGGGCGCCCGGGCCGAGCAGCGGACGGGCGCGGAGCCCCCACGGGGCAGGCGGCCCGGCGAGGAGTGAAGGAGTGGCATGTCGGAGATCAACTACGGGATCCAGCAGTCGGGCGGGGTCAGCCAGGTCGGCAACCAGGCGGTCGGTCCCGGGGCGTACGCGTCCGGGGGGAGCCTGCGCGCCACGGCGCCGGCGGCGGTCGACGTGGCCGCGCTGGTGCGGCAGCTGGTCGAGGTGGTCGACCGGCACCGCGGTGACCTGCCGGAGCCGGCGGTGGGCGTCGCGGCGCAGGTGCGCGACGAGTTGTCCCGCCCGGATCCTCAGCCGGCGCGGGTGGAGGCGCTTCTGCACCGCCTCGCCGCCCTCGCCGCGCCGGTCGCGCCGGTCGCGGCGGCCGTGACCGAGGTGATCAAGGCGCTCCAGGCGGCCTGAGCGTTCCGCCTGCGGGTCAGCGGCGGCGGCGGTGGGAGCGGCTGGTGTCGGCGGGCCGGCCGGGGTCGACGTGGCGGGGCCGGTCGGGCTCGTCCGGCCGCAGCGGCGCCAGGCTGTCGGTGATCGCGTCGATGATCCGGTCGGTGCCGCGGCGGGCGGCGCCCGGCGTGCCGTGGGCGAGGTCGCCGAGGTCGATCGGCTCGCCGAAGTGCACCCGGACGACCGGGCGGCGCACCATCGCCCGGGCGACGCCCTTCAGCAGCCCCTTGGGGGCCCGGTAGGGCAGCACCTCGTGGGAGCCCCACTGGGCGACGGGGACGACCGGCGCGCCGCAGGCGAGGGCCAGCCGGGCGGCGCCGGTCTTGCCCCGCTCCGGCCACAGCCCGGGGTCCAGCCCGATGCGGCCCTCGGGATAGACGAGGATCGCGGAGCCGCCGGCGACCGCGGCGGCGGCGTCGTCGAGTGCCCTGTGTACCCCGCTGGTGCCGCGCTCGACCCGGATGTGCCCGGCGTGGCGCATGGCCGGTCCCACGACCGGAGCGCGGAACAGCCCGCCGGTGGCCATGATCCGGGGGGAGACCCCGACGGCCCGGCAGGCGGCCGCCATCACCACCGGGTCAAACGGGCTGATGTGGTTGGCGGCCAGGATCAGCGGCCCGCGCCGCAGGTACGCGGGGACGCTCCCGGTGACCTCGAGGCGGGCGAGGAGCCCGACGACGAGGCGGGCGAGCAGCTGGGCGGCGCGCCAGATCAGCGGCGGCTGCCAGGTGGCGGTGTCCATCAGCGCGCAATGGTCGCACGCGCGGGCGTCGGCGCGGGGGAGCGGGGCGGGCCCTCACCGCGTCGGGCGGCCGGGGTGATCAAGGTCATTGGTCCCGGGCCGGTTCGGGACCCTCGGCCCTGCCGAATCCTCTACGACGGGCAGTAGTATTTACTACGTCTCGTAGTACGCTTTGGCTGGGGGTTTCCAGGTGGACGCGTTGGACGTCGCCCGCTGGCAGTTCGGTGTCACCACCGTCTACCACTTCCTCTTCGTACCGCTGACCATCGGCCTGTCCGTGCTGGTCGCGATCCTCCAGACGCTGTGGCACCGCACCGGCGACGAGAAGTACCTCAAGCTCACCAAGTTCTACGGCAAGCTCTTCCTGATCAACTTCGCGATGGGCGTGGTCACCGGCATCGTGCAGGAGTTCCAGTTCGGCATGAACTGGAGCGACTACTCCCGCTTCGTCGGCGATGTCTTCGGCTCGTTCCTCGCCATCGAGGCGCTGGTCGCGTTCTTCCTCGAGTCCACCTTCATCGGCCTGTGGATCTTCGGTTGGGACCGGCTGCCCAAGCGGCTGCACCTGGCCAGCATCTGGGCCGCCGCCATCGGCACCAACCTGTCGGCGTACTTCATCCTCGCCGCGAACTCGTTCATGCAGAACCCGGTGGGCTACCGCGTCAATCCCGAGTCCGGCCGGGCCGAACTGACCGACTTCGTCGCCGTGCTCACCAACAAGGTCGCCCTGATCACCGTCCCGCACACGATCGCCGGCGCGTTCCTCGTCGCCGGGTCGCTGCTGGTGGCCGTGGCCCTGTGGCACCTGATCCGCAACCGTGGCTCCGCCGACATCCCCGCGTACCGGTTCGCGGCGAAGTTCGGGTCCTGGGTGACGCTGGTCGCGGCCGCCGCGGTCGTCATCACCGGCGACATCCAGGGCAAGATCATGACCCAGGTGCAGCCGATGAAGATGGCCGCCGCCGAGGGCCTGTACACCACGGAGAGCCCCGCCTCGTTCTCCGTCCTCACCGTCGGCAGCCTCGACGGCACCCGGGAACTGTTCGCCCTCAAGATCCCGTACCTGCTGTCGTACCTCGGCACCGGCGACCCCAACGGCACCGTCCAGGGCATCAACGACCTGCAGGCGCAGTACACCGCCCAGTACGGCGCCGGCAGCTACACCCCGATCATCCCGATCACCTACTGGAGCTTCCGCTTCATGATCGCCTTCGGGCTGGCCGCCGCCGCGATCGCCCTGCTGGTGCTGTGGACCCACCGCAAGGGCCGCACCCCCACCAGCCGGTGGCTGCTGCGCGCCGGCCTGGTCATGCCGCTGCTGCCCCTGGTGGCCAACTCCTTCGGCTGGATCTTCACCGAGATGGGCCGCCAGCCGTGGATCGTCTTCGGCGAGATGCTCACCCGCGACGGCGTCTCCCGCAGCGTGTCGCTGGCCGAGGTCCTCACCTCGTTCACCGCCTTCACCCTCCTCTACGCCACCCTCGCCGTCGTCGAGTTCAAGCTGCTCGTCCGCTACGCCAGGGCTGGCGTACCCGACCTGACCCCGGCGCCCGAACCCGACGACACCGACGACGCCGACCGCCCGCTCGCCTTCGCCTACTGACCCGGAGCCCCACGTGGAACTGACGACCGTCTGGTTTCTCCTCGTCGCCGTCCTCTTCACCGGCTACTTCATCCTCGAAGGCTTCGACTTCGGCGTCGGCATGCTGCTGCCCGTCCTCGGCCGCGACGACCGCGAGCGCCGCGTCCTCATCAACACCATCGGCCCGGTCTGGGACGGCAACGAGGTGTGGCTGATCACCGCCGGCGGCGCCATGTTCGCCGCCTTCCCCGAGTGGTACGCCACCCTGTTCTCCGGCTTCTACCTGCCGCTGCTGCTCATCCTGCTCGCGCTGATCGCCCGCGGCGTCGCCTTCGAGTACCGCCACAAGCGCCCCGAGGCGGCCTGGAAGCGCCGCTGGGACCGGGCGATCTTCTGGGGCTCCCTGCTGCCGGCGGTCCTGTGGGGCGTCGCGTTCGCCAACATCCTGCGCGGCGTACCGCTGACCGCCGACCACGAGTACGCCGGCGGGCTGCTCGACCTGCTCCACCCGTACGCCCTGCTCGGCGGCGCCACCACGCTCGCCCTGTTCCTCACCCACGGCGCCGTGTTCGTCGCCCTGAAGACCGTCGGCGACATCCGCGAGCGGGCCGGCGCCCTCGCGGTGCGCCTCGGCGTGGCCACCGCCGTGCTCGCGGTCGCGTTCCTCACCTGGACGCTGACCATCCGCTCCAGCGCGGCCGCCGTCGTGCTCGCCGTCGGCGCGGCCCTCGCCCTGGTCGGTGGGCTCGCCGCCGCCCGGGTACGCCGGGAGGGCTGGGCCTTCACCGGCACCGCCGTGGCGATCGGCCTGGCCGTGGCGACCCTGTTCGCCGCGCTGTTCCCGAACGTCCTGCCCTCCACGCTGGACGCCGCCGGCACGCTGACCGCGGCCAACGCCGCCTCCACCCCCTACACCCTGAAGATCATGACCTGGGTGGCGGTGGTCTTCACCCCGGTCGTGCTGGCCTACCAGGGCTGGACGTACTGGGTGTTCCGCAAGCGCATCGGGGTGGCCCACATCCCGCAGCACTGACCCACGCCTCGTGGCCCGCTCCCGCTCGTGGCCCGCCGCTTTCGGCGGGCCACGACGCTGCGGCGCGCCTAGGGTGGAGCGGTGACCGAACCGTGGACGCAGTTGTTCGGCAGTGCGACGCCGGTCGTCGGCGCCCCGATGGCCGGTGGCGCCACCACCTGCGCCCTCGTGTCGGCCGTCGCCGCGGCCGGCGGCTTCGGCTTCCTCGCGGCCGGCTACAAGACCCCCGAGGCGGTCGCCGCCGAGCTGGCCGAGCTGCGGGCGGCCGGCACCCCGTGCGGCGTGAACCTGTTCGTGCCCGGCCCACCCGAGATCGACGAGGCCGAGTTCCGCCGGTACGCCCGCGACATTGCCGCCGAGGGCGAGCCGTACCGCCTCGACCTGGCCGACGTCCCGCTCACGCACGACGACGACCACTGGCACGACAAGATCGACGTGCTGCTGGACAGCGCGGTGCCCGTGGTCAGCTTCACCTTCGGCCTGCCCGACCCGGCGGCGCTGGCCGCGCTGCGGCGCGCCGGGACCCGGGTGCTCGTCACGGTCACCTCGGTGGCCGAGGCCCTCGCAGCCCGCGACCTCGGCGCCGACGGGCTGGTCGCCCAGGGCACCGAGGCCGGCGGACACAGCGGAACCCACACGCCGCGGCGACCTGGCCCGCCGACCTCGACCCTGCCCCTGGTCCGCGACGTCACCCGGGCCACCGGCCTGCCCGTGCTGGCCGCCGGGGGCGTGGCCGGCCCGGGCGACGTCCGCGACCTCGTCGCCGCCGGCGCCACCGCCGTGGCGGTCGGCACCCTGCTGCTGCGCACCGACGAGAGCGGCGCCGGCCGCACCCACCGCGACGCCCTCGCGGATCCGGCCCGCACCACCACCGTCCTCACCCGCGCGTTCACCGGCCGGCCCGCCCGGGGTCTGCGCAACGGTTTCATCGAGCGGCACGAGGCCAGCGCGCCGCCGGGCTACCCGGCGGTGCACCACCTCACCCGGGGTATGCGCGCGGCCGCCGCCGCGGCCGGCGACGCCGACCGGCTGCACCTGTGGGCCGGCACCGGCTACCGGCACGCCACCACCGGACCGGCCGGCGCCGTCGTCGACCGGCTCACCACGGCGCTCTGAGCGGCGCCCGTCGCGACGGCGGCTCCGCACGACACCGTGCCGGCCGGGTCGCTGGCGGCACGCCACTCTGCCCGGCCCGGTCGGTGGCGGCACGCCGCTGTGCCGGCCAAGTCGCTGGCGGCACGCCAGTCTGCCGGCCCGTCACACCGGCCCGGCAGACTGGTCCCATGCGCGAGCACCACTACCGGACCACCGTCACCTGGACCGGCAACCGCGGCACCGGCACCAGCGGCTACCGCGACTACGACCGCGACCACCAGGTCACCGCCGACGGCCCGCCGCCCATCCCCGGCAGCTCCGACCCCGCCTTCCGGGGCGACCCGGCCCGCTGGAACCCGGAACAACTCCTCGTCGCCTCGCTGGCCCAGTGCCACATGCTCTGGTACCTGCACCTGTGCGGCGACGCGGGCGTCGTCGTCACCGGCTACACCGACACCGCCTCCGGCACCATGGCCGGCGGCCGGTTCACCGAGGTGGTCCTGCGCCCCGAGGTCACCGTCGCGCGGGCCGACATGGTGGACACCGCCACCCGGCTGCACGTCGACGCCCACCGCGCCTGCTTCATCGCCAACTCGGTCAACTTCCCGGTCCGCCACGACCCCGCCGTCACCGCCGCCTGACATGGACGGCGGGGCGCCGTCATCCCCCGAAGGTGCCGAACTCCGGCGTGCCCGCGTGGTCGTAGGTCAGCATCGTCACCCCGGTGCCGGAGGTCCGGCTGTCGGTCAGCCGCAGCCCGACCGGCGGCACCCCCTCGACGAACAGCCGCCGGCCGCGCCCGAGCACGACCGGGAAGACCAGCAGACGGTACGTGTCGATCAGCCCCTCGCGCATCAACGACTGCGCGAGAGCACCGCTGCCGTGCACCTGGAGCTCCCGGCCCGGGCGGCGCTTCAGGTCGGCGACCGCCTCCGCCAGGTCGCCGTCCAGGCGCTGCGCTCCGGCCCAGGTCAGCTCGTCGTCGCGGGTGGTGGCGACGTGCTTGGGCAGCCGGTTCAGCGGGCCGGCGATCGGGTCCTGCGGGTCGGTGACCTGCGGCCACCAGGCGGCGAAGATGTCGTACGTGCGGCGGCCGAGCAGGAACCCGTCGGCGTGGGTGAAGACCCCGCTCATGTACGCGCCGACGGAGTCGTCGAAGTGCGGCATCACCCAGCCGCCCAGGTCGAACCCGCCGCTACGGTCCTCGTCCGGCCCGCCCGGTGCCTGCAGGACGCCGTCCAGGGTCAGGAACGTGGTGATCGTCAGTCGCATCGTGACGCCTCCCTCGGTATGGCCGGCCCGCGCCAGCTCTCACCATCCCGACGGCTGAACGATCCACGAACCGACACCACGATACGACAGATCATGTGACTCACGTCACAACGCGGTGCCGGCACGCACCGGCTTCGTCAGCCCGCCTCGCGCAGCTCCGCCAGCCGGGCCTCCACCTCCGCCAGTTCCGCGCGCAGCTTCTCCGCCTGCCGCTCCGCCTCGGCGCGTTCGGCGGTCAGGATCTGCTCCACCGCCTCGTGCACCCCCGGCACGTCCACCAGTGCCACCATCCGCAGTGCCTCGGCCGGCTTCACCACGTACGGCTTCGCCAGCACCTTCGCGCCCTGCTGCGCCGCCACCGTCCACTCGCCCTCGGCGTACGCCAACGTCACCGTCAGCCCCGCGGGCCCCTTCGGCTTCGCGGCCTTCACCGCCCGCCGCGCCGGCTTCGCCGCCTCCACCTGCGCCACCACCTCCGGCTCGGCCCGCCGTGGCACCGGCACCGCCGGAGCGTCCAACACGAACTCCGGCTCCGCCGGCGCCGCCGGCTCCTCGACGGCGGGCTTCGGCTCCACCGCCCGACGGCCCGCGCCGCGCGGCGCCACCGCCACGTCGGCGGGGGAGAACGGCAGCTCGTCGCGCCCGAACCGCACCACCACGAACTCGTCCGAGACCGCCGGGTCGGTCAACGACACGACCTGACCCACCTGCCCGGCGACCTGACCCGCCGACGCCGTGAACACCACCTTCGGCTTCCGGCCCGCGGCCAGCGCCTCCCGGATGCCCGCCACCTCCTCGGTGGACAAACCCTGACCCGCCATCACGCCCTCTTCCGTACACCTGTCCGACAGCAGCTCTTGATACCAGCCCGCTGCGACAGCCCGGCGATCAACCCCCCAGCGCCCGCAACGCCCGGTCGGCGTGGTCGTTCATGCTCACCTCCGAGTGGATCACCTCGACGACCCGCCGGTCCGTGCCGATCACGAACGTCATCCGCCGCGTGCTCAACGGGCCCAGCGGCAACCGCCGCCGCACCCCGAACCGCCGCGCCACCACACCGTCGACGTCCGCCAGCAGCGGATAGTCGAACCCGTGCAACCGGGAGAACTCCGCCTGCCGGGCCACCGGATCCCGGCTGATCCCCACCCGCTGCGCGCCCACCGCCGCGAACTCCACCGCGAGGTCCCGGAAGTGGCAGCTCTCCGCCGTGCACCCCCGTGTCATCGCCGCGGGATAGAAGAACAGCACCACCGGACCGGACGCCAGGAACTCCGACAACCGCCGGACCCGACCCGTCTCGTCCGGCAGCTCGAAATCCTCCACCAGGTCGCCGACCGCCACCACCGCACCCACCTCCACGCCAGAGCCGACCCGCGCGAGCCTAGGCGATCATTCCCACACCGCCGCCACCTCGTCGAGCACCGAGGCCGCCTGCACCCGTCCCGCCCGCGCCGCACCGGCCCGCCGCGCCGGATCCAGCACGTTCCGGCCGATCGCCGCCCGCGCCGCCGCGTCCGGCATCACCACCGCCACCCGCGACCCGCCCGACCGCAGCGCCGCCACCTGCGCCGACAACCGTGGCATCGGCCCGAACGCCGCCGCCATCGGCGCCAGCACCACCACCCGCTCCGCGCCCGCCGCCAGGTCGGCGTTCACCGCCGACCGCATCCCCCCGTCCATGAACCGCCGCCCGCCGACCGTCACCGGCGGCCACACGCCCGGCACCGCGCAGCTGGCCCCCACCGCGTCCACCAACGACACCCCGGCATCGGCGTCGAACACCACGAACTCGCCCGTGGTCACGTACACCGCGGTCACCAGCAACCGCCGCGCCGGCCAGCCGTGCGCCGGCAGCCGCGACTCGATCACCGCCCGGCGGGACTCCTCCGACGGTGTCCGCGCCGCGACCGCCATCGCCCCGATCCGTGCCCGCGCCGCCACCGCGTCCCGGGTCAGACCGCCCGCCCACACCAGACGCGCCAGCGCCGGCCACCCCAACCGCGCCGCCACCTCACTACCGGCCGGGCGCAGCTGCGCCGCGTACAGGTCCTCGACCCGAACGCCCGAGCACACCTGCGCGCCCACCACCGAACCCGCCGACGTCCCCACCACCAGGTCCGCCGCGTCCAGCGCGACACCCCGTTCGGCCAAGCCGGCCAGCATCCCCAGTTCCCACGCCACGCCGGTCACCCCGCCGCCGCCCAGCACCAATGCCCGTGACACGCTCCACCCCCCTCCGTAAGCTGCCGGCCACGGTAACGTCGGGCATCCGCGCGGACCAGGGGAGAGGGCGCATTGAATCCGGTCACCGTCATCACCGGCGGAAGCCGCGGCATCGGCGCCGCCACCGCCCGCCGCCTCGCCCACGCCGGCCACCAGGTCGCCTTCTCCTACCGCCGGGACCGGGCCGCCGCTGAGAAGGTGCTCGCCGACCTGCACGCCACCGGGGTACGCGCCGTCGCCGTCCCCGCCGACACCCGCGACCCCGACCAGATCACCGCGCTCTTCGACGCCGCCGCCGACCTCGGTCCGGTCACCGGCCTGGTCAACAACGCCGGCGTCACCAGCCCCATCGGCCCCTTCGTCGACCTTGACCCCGGCGACCTGCGGCACGTCGTCGACGTCAACCTCGTCGGCTACGTCCTCGCCGCCCAGCAGGCCGCCCGGCGGATGGGCACCGGCGGCGCGATCGTCAACGTCTCCTCCGTCGCCGCGACCCTCGGCAGCCCCGGCGAGTACGTCCACTACGCCGCCGTGAAGGCCGCCACCGACACCCTCACCGTCGGCCTCGCGAAGGAACTCGCCCCCCGCGGCATCCGCGTCAACGCGGTCGCTCCCGGCATCATCCGCACCGAGATCCACGCCCTGTCGGGGCAACCCGACCGGCCCGACCGCGCCGCCGCCCGCATCCCGCTGGGCCGCCCCGGCGAACCCGACGAGGTGGCCGCCGCCATCGCCTGGCTGCTCGGCCCGGACGCCAGCTACACCACCGGCACCGTCCTGCGGGTCGGCGGTGGCCTCTGATGGACGTCTTCGGGGAGGTCGCCGACAGCTACGACGACGTCCGTCCCGGCTACCCGCCGGAGCTCGCCGACGCCATCCGCGCGTACCACGGCGGCCGATCCGGGACCGTGGTCGAGATCGGCGCCGGCACCGGCAAGGGCACCGCCGTCCTGCTCGGGCTCGGCGCGCCCATCACCTGCCTCGAACCCGACCCGCGCATGGCCGCCGTGCTGGCCGACCGGCACCCTCAGGTCACCGTCGTCGGCGAGACGTTCGAGCGGTGGCGGCCACCCGCTGGAGGCGTGCCCCTGCTGGCGGCCGCCCTCGCCTGGCACTGGCTCGACCCGGCCACCCGCAACCGGCGGGCCCACGACGCGCTGACGCCCGGCGGCACCCTCGCCGTCTTCGGCCACTGCTACGACTACGCCGACCCCGACCACGCCCGGGCGATCGACGCGGCGCTGCGCGCAATCGACTCCACGGCCACGCAACGACCGGTCGACTGGTTCCACGACGACATCGCCGGCAGCGGCCGGTTCGCCGACATCGAGGTCCACCGCACGCACCGCGACCTGCCGCTGAGCACCGACCGTTACCTGCGGCTGGTCCGCACCTTCGGCCCGTACCGCCTGCGTCCACCCGAGCAGCGGGCCCGGGGAGACGTCGCCCTGCGGTCCCTCGTGGACGGCCTCGGCGGGTCCGTCGTCCTGCGGCTGCGCACGACCCTCGTCCTCGCCCGCCGTCCGCGCTGAGACGTCCCGCCCTCCGGCAGGGGAGACCCACGTCACAACCTTTGCGTTGCAGTTGCATCGCCAACCGGATACGGTCCGATGCAGTGCAACCGCATTGCAAAAATTGGGGGAGGGCATCCCATGCAGGTCGTTCCGCTGGCCGACAGCACCGCCGACATGGTCGACCTCGTCGGCGGCAAGGCGGCCGGCCTGGGGGAGTTGATCCGCCACGGTGAACGCGTCCCACCCGGGTTCTGCGTCACCACCGACGCGCTGACCGGCAGCCTCCCGACGGCGGAGATCACCGACGCGTACCGCCGCCTCGGCGGCGGCCCCGTCGCCGTGCGCTCCAGCGCCACCGCCGAGGACCTGCCCGTCGCCAGCTTCGCCGGCCAGCAGGACACCGTCCTCGACGTCACCGGCGAGGCCGGTCTCCTCGCCGCCGTCGACGCCTGCCGGGCCTCCCTGCACAGCCCGCGCGCGACCGCCTACCGCGACGCCCACGACATCGACCACGACACGGTCCGGATGGCCGTCGTCGTGCAACGGATGGTCACCCCCACGGTCGCCGGCGTGCTGTTCACCGCCAACCCGCTGACCGGCAACCGCACCCAGATGATGGTCGACGCCGCCCCCGGTCTCGGCGCCACCGTCGTCGACGGCGCCACCACCGTCGACCACTACCTCCTCGACGGGCCCGACCACCCCGCCACCGGCTGCCTCACCCCGACGCAACTGGCCGAACTCCACGCCCTCGGCCAACGCCTCCAGCACCACTTCGGCAGCCCGCAGGACGTCGAGTGGGCGTACGACCAGGACGGCACCCTCTGGGTGCTCCAGTCCCGACCGATCACCACCCTCTTCCCGCCGCCCCCGGCCACCGACAAGCCCCAACCCCGCGTCTACCTCGAATTCGGCCACGTCCAGGGCATGCTCCAGCCCGTCACCCCGATGGGCATGTCCTCCCTCAAGGCACTCATCGCCGCCATGCTCGCCGCCCTGGGCGTACGCGTCGACATCGTCGACATCGACGGACGCCTCTACGGCGACCTCACCGACCAGGCCCGCGACCCCGCCACCCGCAAGCGGCTGGTCAAACTCATGGCCGTCGACTTCGGACCCCGGGCCCAGGCCGTCATGCAGCACGTCCTCGCCGACCCCCGCTTCGCCCCCCAACCCCGACGCACCCGGCGCGCCCGCACCGTCGGCGGCCCCGCCGCCCGCACCGCCGCCCGCGCGGTCACCGGAGTCCTCGGAGCCCTCGCCCGACCCGACGCCGCCCGCAGCCGCCTGCTCGACGCCGTCGAACGGATGCGCCTCGCCTCCGCCGCGCCCGCCGACCTGACCACCCCCGCCGACCGGCTCCGCTTCGTCCGGGACCAGGACACCACCGACAGCCCCGACGGGATCATCTGGCCCATCATGGCCGGCATGCTCGCCGCCGCCCTGCCCCCGCACCTGCTCAAGGGCATCGCCACACCGGACGAGATCCAGACCGTCCTGGGCGGCATGCCGCACAACGTCACCATCGAGATGGACCTCGCGCTGTGGCGACTCGCCCGACGCGCCACCGACCACCGCCGGCTCCTGCTCGACACACCCCCGGCGGAACTCGCCGCCCGCTACCGGCAGGGAACACTGCCCGACATCGGCCTGGCCCGGTTCCTCGACACCTACGGCCACCGCGGCGTCGCCGAGGTCGACCTCGGCGTACCCCGCTGGGACGAGGACCCCGCACCCGTCTTCGCCATGATCGCCAACTACCTGCGGGTGACCGACCCCGAGCAGGCCCCCGACCGACGCTTCGCCCGCGCCGCCGCCACCGCCGAAGCCACCCTCGCCGACCTCACCACCCGCGCCCGCCGCCGGCCCGTACGCGGCCGTATCGCCGTGTTCCTGCTGCGCCGCGCCCGCGCCCTCGCCGGCCTGCGGGAAGCCGGCAAGTTCGCCGGCCTCTACCGACTCCGGGAGATGCGCCGGCAACTGCTGTTCATCGGCGCCGACCTCGCCGACGCCAAACTGCTGGCGCGACCCGACGACATCATGTTCCTCACCCTCGACGAGGTGCACGACGCCGTCCGCCTCGGCACGGACCACCGGGACACCGTCGCCGCCCGCGTGGCCACCCACCGCCGGGAACTGCGCCGCCGCACCGTGCCGGTGGCGCTGCTCTCCGACGGCACCGACCTCGAGACCGTGCTGCCGGCCCCGCCCACCGCCGAGGGGGCACTCCGCGGCGTCGGCGCCGCCCCCGGCCGGGTCACCGGCCCCGCCCGCGTCGTCCACGACCCGGCCACCGCCCGCGTCGACCCCGGCGACATCATCGTCGCCGCGACCACCGACCCCGGCTGGACACCGCTGTTCCTCACCGCCGGCGGGCTGGTCACCGAGACCGGCGCCGTCATGGCCCACGGACCCACGGTGGCCCGCGAGTACGGCATCCCCGCCGTCATCTGCGTCCCCGACGCCACCCGCGCCATCACCGACGGGCAGCTCGTCACCGTCGACGGCGCCGCCGGCACTGTCACCGCGGTCCCGCCCGGTACGACCGCACCGTGAAAGCATCGACGCCATGCCGAAGAAGGTGGACCCCCGGCAACGCCGGACCCTCATCGCCGACGCGCTGATGCGGGTCGCCGCGGAGCAGGGCCTGGAAGCCGTCAGCCTGCGCCACGTCGCGGCGGCGGCCGGCGTCTCGGCCGGAATGGTGCAGCACTACTTCCGCACGAAGGACGAGATGATGGCCTTCGCGCTGTCCGTCGTCCGCGACCGCAGCCAGGCCCGGGTCACCGACGCCGTCACCGCGCTCGGTGACCGGCCCGCACCCCGCCAGCTGCTCCGGGCGATGATCGCCGCGCTGCTGCCGCTCGACGACCAGTCCCGCGACGACGGCCGGGTCGCGCTGGCGTTCCTCGCCTACACCGCCGTACGGCCGGAGGCCGCCGCCACCCTGCGCGAGGACAACGCGCAGATGGCCACCTTCGTCGCCAGCCTCCTGCCGGGCCCGCACGCCGACGACGCCGCAGCCGGCCTCCTCGCGCTCATGGAGGGCCTCGGCGTCCACCTGCTCGGCGGCCACTACACCCCGCAGCAGGCGCTGCGCGCCCTGGACCACCACCTCGACCTGATCTTCGGAAGATCGGCCTGAGGAGTCCCGCCGGCACGGGGCCCCGCCCGGCGCCCGGCGGGGTGGGGGAGAAGACCCGCCGGCCGCCGTAGGCCCTCCACCGACTCGCCCGGGGATCGCGGTGCCGCCGGTCCGCCGGGGTCCACAGCGGCGGGCCCGTTGACGGCAGTGACGTCCAACTCTAGGGTCGCCTGAATAACGGCCAGGGCCGTAAAGACGCTGGCCGTGACGATCCCAGCCGGAAGGACGTAAAATGTCGGGAAACTTCTCACGGCGCGCGGTACTCGCTGGTCTTGGCGCGGTAACGGCAGGAGCCGTATTTCCTCGGGCGGCCCTCGCCGCGCCCGGATCCGAGGCCGACCTGCCCGACGTGACGATCACCGACCTCGGGCCGGCGTCCCGGGTGCTCAACTTCGGCAACGGCGTCCGGGTCGGCAACGAGATCTGGTTCGCCACCCGGCAGATCCTGCCCACCAGGGTCGCCGCGTACGACCTGACCGAACGCCGGATCACCAAGACCGCGCTGATCCCCGGGGTGCCCGGCATCTGGGGCATCGACGCGGTCGGCACCGACCTCTTCGTCTCCTCGTACACGCCGGGCCTGCTGTTCAAGGTGGACACCGTTACCCTCGACGTCACACAGGTACTCGACCTCCGACAGGAGGTCGGGTGGAGCGTCAAGGCCTCACCGGACGGCAAGCTCTTCGTCGGCACGTACCCCTCGGCCCGGCTCTGGGAGTACGACCCGGCAACCGGTCAGGCCACCGACCACGGCCGGATGGACCCCGACGACACCTACGTCCGCGACCTCGTCGCCACCGACTCCACCGTCTACTGCGGCATCGGCTCCCGCGCCGGGCTCGTCGCCTACGACCGCGCCACCGGCACGCGAACCGACATCCTCCCGGCCGAACTGCGCAGCCGCACCTTCGGCGCGGTCTGCCACCTCGCCGGAGACCACCTCGTGGTCGGCATCTCACCCACCGCCGAGATCCTGGTCGTGGACACCCGCGACCACAGCAGACACCAGATCCTGAAGACCCCCAACGACTCGTTCGTCGTCGGCATCACCAGCCGGGATGACGAGATCTTCTACACCACCCGCCCCAGCGGATCGCTCTACCGCTTCCGGCTCGGCGACACCGCGCCCACCCTCGTCGGCGTGCCGGTGGCCGAGGCGTCCAACGTGCGGATCGGATTCCTCGACGACGGCCGGCTCTGGGCCGTGCAGGGCGCCGGCGGCATCGTCTACGACCTCACCACCCGCACCACCGAGGCGCTGGACATGAGCTCCCCGGAACTGGCGCCCACCCCGGAGCGGCCGATGTCGCTCTGCCACGCCGGTGACCGGATCGTCGTCGGCGGCACCCTCGGCGTCCAGGTCGTCTCCACCGAACCCACCCCCGCCTTCCCCACCTACCGGGTGCCCTTCGGCGGTGAGGCCAAGGACATGGACACCTGGCAGGGAGTGACCCACATGGGCGTCTACACCCTGGCCCGCTACCTCACCCTGCCGGTCGGCGGCCGGGCCGCCACCGAGGTCACCCGGGTCGACGCCAGCCAGGAGCAGACCCGCCCGACCTCCCTGGTCATCGACCGGCGGCGCGGCCTCGTCCTGATGGCCACCGAACCCGACTACGGCCGCTGGGAGGGCGCCCTCAACATCTTCGACGGACACCGGTTCCGCAGCTGGCGCGGCATCCTGCCGGACCAGACCGTCCAGTCGCTCTGCCCCGACCCGCACGGCGTGTTCCTCGGCGGCAGCATCATCAACGGGTACGGCACCACCCCGACCACGACCCGCGCCAAACTCGGATACTTCGACCACCGCACCGAACGGCTGGCCTGGCTCGTCGAGCCCACCTCAGGCGGAGTGATCGTCGACCTGAAGCTGATCGGCCGGGTGCTGGTCGGCGTGACCCGCGACGGCGAACTGTTCGGCCTGGACCCGCGTACCCGCACGGTGCTCTGGCGGGTCGACGTCGGCGCCGTCGGCGGCAAGCTCGCGGTCATCGACGAGCGGGTCTTCGGCACCGACGGCACCCGGCTGTGGACCGTCCGGGCCGGCAGCCACCAGCCGTCGCTCACCGTCCTGGCCGACGGGCTCAACCAGTCCTGGTTCGGCGCCCCCGAGGTGGTCACCGACGGTGTCCGCGCGCTCTTCACCACCCGCGGCACCAACCTGATCCGGGTCGACCTGACCTGACCCGCGACTCCTCACGCCGAGGCCGGCCTGCTCGCGTCCATGGGCGGCCTCGGCGTCCCCGCCCGGAGGTCCAGGGTGCGCCGCCCCGCCGCCGCACGGGGATACCGGGACCGCCGCCGGTCGAGTACGTTACGGCGAGTCGAGCCGGACGGAAGAACGGCGGGGAGGCCACATGGCCGGGAAGCACCGTTCGTGGTGGGGCTGGGGTCACGTCGAGGACGCGGTGACCGGCGTGGAAGCGGAGGCGCTGACCGGCCGCGTACGCGCCCTGCTGCCCGACGCCGACCTCACCGCGCACGTCCCGCCGCCGGTGGCCGAACTGGACCTGCGGCCGCCACGGGTCGCCCCGCCGGCGTCGCTGGCGCACCTGTCCTCGACCGACCGCACCGACCGGGCCGCGCACACGCACGGCAAGGCCTTCCGGGACGTCGTCCGGAACCTGTGCGGCGACCTCCGGCACCCACCGGACCTGGTGCTCCGCCCGGCCTCCGAACAGGACGTCGTCGACGTACTGGACTGGTGCGCGCGGGCCGGGGTGGCGGTGATCCCGTACGGCGGCGGCTCGTCCGTGGTGGGCGGAGTAGAGCCACGCGTCGAGGACACCTATCCCGCAGCGGTCAGTCTCGACCTGGGCCGGCTCGACCAGGTGCTCGAGGTCGACCGGACCAGCCGGGCGGCGCGCATCCAGGCCGGCGTCCTCGGCCCGGCGCTGGAGGACCAGCTCCGCCGGCACGACCTCACGCTGCGGCACTTCCCGCAGTCGTTCGAGTTCTCCACGCTCGGCGGCTGGCTGGCCACCCGGGCGGGCGGGCACTACGCGACCGTCCTGACCCACATCGACGACCTCGTCGAGTCGATGCGGGTGGTCACCCCGGCCGGCACCAGCCAGTCTCGACGGCTACCCGCCTCCGGCGCGGGACCGTCACCCGACCGGCTCTTCCTCGGCTCCGAGGGCACCCTCGGCGTCATCACCGAGGCATGGCTACGCGTGCAGGACCGCCCGCGCTGGCGCGCGGACGCGGCGGTGCACTTCGACGACCACGACACGGCGGTGGCGGCCACCCGGGCGGTCGCCCAGTCCGGGCTCCACCCCAGCAACTGCCGGCTGCTCGACCCGGCGGAGGCGCTGCTCAACGCCGGCGCCGCCACCACCGGCGGCGTCCTCGTGCTGGGCTTCGAGTCCGCCGACCACCCCGTCGGCCCCGCGCTGGACCGGGCCGTCGAGCTGTGCCGCGACCACGGCGGAACGCTGCCCGACCCGCCGCGGCACCGCGACGCGTCCGACCCGCGGGGACGCGGCGCCGTGGACGCCTGGCGCTCGTCGTTCCTGCGGATGCCGTACCAGCGCGACGCGCTCGCCGCGCGGTCGATGATCGTGGAGACCTTCGAGACGGCCTGCACCTGGGACCGGTACCCGGCACTGCGCGCCGCGGTTCTCGAGGCGGCCGGCGCGGCGCTGCGCGAAGTCGGCGCGACCGGCGTGGTCACCTGCCGATTCACCCACGTCTACCCGGACGGGCCGGCGCCGTACTTCGGCGTCTACGCCGCCGGCCGGTGGCGCAGCACGCTCGCCCAGTGGGACCAGATCAAACACGCCGTCTCCGAGGCGCTGCTCGCCGCCGGCGGCACCATCACCCACCACCACGCCGTCGGCCGCGACCACCGTCCCTGGTACGACCGGCAGCGCCCGGACCCCGTCGCGGTCGCGCTGCGCGCCGCGAAGGCCGCGCTCGACCCGTCCTGGGTGCTCAATCCCGGCGTCCTCGTCGACAAGGTGCCGGGCTCGACCCACGCCATGGACGGCGGCCTCCCGGACAACCAGGGCCGGGGCGCCTGAGTCGCCGCCACTGCCACGGGTAGGAGGCCAGCGGCGCTGGGCAACTCCGGTGCGACGTGGCACGATCATTCAGGTGACCAGCAGACCCGCCGACGCGCAACACCTGCGCGACCTCGCGCGGCTGCGCCGGGTCCGCGACCGGATCGACCGGGAGTACGCACAGCCGCTGGACGTCGAGGCCCTCGCCCGCGGCGTGAACATGTCGGCCGGTCACCTCAGCCGCCAGTTCCGGCTCGCCTACGGCGAGTCGCCGTACGCCTATCTGATGACGCGGCGCATCGAGCGCGCCATGGCCCTGCTGCGCCGTGGCGACCTCAGCGTCACCGACGTCTGTTTCACCGTCGGCTGCTCCTCGCTGGGCACCTTCAGCACTCGCTTCACCGAGCTGGTCGGCGTGCCGCCGAGCACCTATCGGGCCCAGACCGCCAGTGCGACGGCGGAGATGCCACCGTGCATCGCGAAACAGGTGACCAGACCGATCAGGAATCGAGAAGCGCGGGTCACCGAGCCGCACCTAGCGTGACCGCCATGGACATCAGCATTCACTACGCCTTCCTCCCGCACACCGACGCGGACGCCGCCTTGGCCTTCTACCGCGACACCCTCGGCTTCGAGGTCCGCAACGACGTCGGATACGACGGGATGCGCTGGATCACGGTCGGTCCCGTCAACCAGCCGGGCACCTCCATCGTCCTGCACCCGCCGGCCGCCGACCCCGGCATCACCGACGACGAGCGCCGCACCATCCTCGAGCTGATCGCCAAGGGCAGCTACACGGCCATCACCCTGGCCACCAAGGGCCTCGACGGCGTCTTCGAGCGGCTGCAGGCCAGCGGCGCCGACGTCGTCCAGGAGCCGACCGAGCAGCCGTACGGCGTCCGCGACTGCGCCTTCCGCGACCCCACGGGCAACCTCATCCGCATCAACGAGCTGCGCTGACCCGACCGGCGAACTGCCCGAAAGCTGGTCAGACCGACCCAGGCGACGACGACGGAGGCCGCGAGCGCGGCTCCGCGTGACAGATGGAGACACCATGAGCACGGCCACGAGGACGGACACCCGGTCGCCTGCGCTGCGCGCCGCCGACAGCCACGAGCTGATCCGCGTGCACGGTGCGCGCGAGAACAACCTCAAGGACGTCAGCGTCGAGATCCCGAAGCGCCGGCTGACCGTGTTCACCGGCGTCTCCGGCTCCGGCAAGAGCTCGCTGGTGTTCGGCACGATCGCCGCGGAGTCACAGCGGATGATCAACGAGACCTACAGCGCCTTCGTCCAGGGCTTCATGCCGACGCTCGCGCGGCCGGAGGTCGACCTGCTGGAGGGGCTGACAACGGCGATCATCGTCGACCAGGAGCGGATGGGGGCCAACGCCCGCTCCACCGTCGGCACCGTCACCGACGCCAACGCGATGCTACGCATCCTCTTCAGCAGGCTCGGCAAGCCGCACATCGGCTCGCCCAACGCGTACTCGTTCAACGTCCCCTCGGTGAAGGCCAGCGGCGCGATCACCGTCGAGCGCGGCGCCGGCAAGACGAAGACCGAGAAGGCGACCTTCACCCGCCTCGGCGGCATGTGCCCACGCTGCGAGGGCATGGGCTCGGTCACCGACTTCGACCGGACCGCGCTGTACGACGACAGCTTGTCGCTCAACGAGGGCGCAATCACGATCCCCGGCTACAGCATGGACGGCTGGTACGGCCGCATCTTCCGCGGCTGCGGCTGGTTCGACCCCGACAAGCCGATCCGCAAATACAACAAGAAGGAGCTGCAGGACCTCCTCTACAAGGAGCCAACCAAGATCAAGGTCGACGGGATCAACCTGACGTACCTGGGCCTGATCCCGCAGATCCAGAAGTCGTTCCTGTCCAAGGACGTCGACGCACTGCAGCCGCACATCCGCGCTTTCGTGGAGCGGGCGGTGACGTTCACGACCTGCCCCGAGTGCGACGGCACCCGACTCAGCAAAGAGGCCCGGTCGTCGAAGATCAACGGGAAGAACATCGCCGACCTCTGCTCGATGCAGATCAGCGACCTCGCCGACTGGGTCCGCAAACTCGACGAACCGTCGGTGGCCCCGCTGCTCACCCGGCTGCAACACCTCCTCGACTCGTTCGCGGAGATCGGGTTGGGATACCTCTCGCTCGACCGGCCGTCGGGCACCCTGTCCGGGGGAGAGGCACAGCGCACCAAGATGATCCGCCACCTCGGCTCGTCGCTCACCGACGTCACCTACGTCTTCGACGAGCCGACGATCGGGCTGCACCCGCACGACATCCAGCGGATGAACGACCTGCTGCTGCAACTGCGCGACAAGGGCAACACCGTGCTGGTCGTGGAGCACAAGCCGGAGGTGATCGCGATCGCCGACCACGTCGTGGACCTCGGTCCGCGCGCCGGAACCGAGGGCGGCGAGGTGGTGTTCGAGGGAACCGTCGAGGGGCTGCGGGCCAGCGGCACGCTCACCGGGCGGCACCTGGACGACCGCGCCTCCGTGAAGCCGTCGGTGCGGACGCCGTCGCGGGTGCTGGAGGTGCGCGGCGCCCGCACCCACAACCTGCGGGACGTCGACGTCGACATCCCGCTCGGCGTGCTGGTCGTGGTGACCGGGGTCGCCGGCTCCGGCAAGAGCTCGCTGATCCACGGCTCGGTGTCCGGACACGACGGGGTCGTGTCGGTCGACCAGAGCCCCATCCGCGGCTCGCGGCGGAGCAACCCGGCGACGTACACCGGGCTGCTCGACCCGATCCGCAAGGCGTTCGCGAAGGCCAACGGCGTGAAGCCGGCGCTGTTCAGCGCCAACTCCGAGGGCGCCTGCCCCAACTGCAACGGCGCCGGCGTCATCTACACCGACCTGGGAATGATGGCCGGCGTCGCCACCACCTGCGAGGAGTGCGAGGGCAAGCGGTTCCAGGCATCGGTGCTGGAATACCACCTCGGCGGCCGCGACATCAGCGAGGTGCTCGCGATGTCGGTGACCGAGGCCGAGGAGTTCTTCGGCGCCGGCGAGGCGGGCACACCGGCCGCGCACAAGATCCTCGAGCGGCTCGCCGACGTCGGGCTCGGCTACCTCAGCCTCGGCCAGCCGCTCACCACGCTGTCCGGCGGCGAGCGGCAGCGGCTCAAGCTGGCCACCCACATGGGCGAGAAGGGCGGTGTCTACGTCCTCGACGAGCCGACCAGCGGCCTGCACCTCGCGGACGTCGAGCATCTGCTCGGCCTGCTCGACCGGCTCGTCGACTCCGGCAAGTCGGTCATCGTCATCGAGCACCACCAGGCGGTCATGGCGCACGCCGACTGGATCATCGACCTCGGCCCGGGAGCCGGCCACGACGGCGGCCGGGTCGTCTTCGAGGGCACGCCCGCCGACCTCGTCGCCGCCCGCTCCACCCTCACCGGCGAGCACCTCGCGGCCTACGTCGGCAACTGACCGAGGCCCTGGCGGAGCCCGTGGGACGAGTTCTGGCATCAGTTTGAACTCGTCCCACGGGTGATTCGATAATCGACATTATGTCAAGTAGGGCGAGTGGAGCTTCCCCCCTCGGCCCACCAGCCATCGCCGAGGATCCTCAGTCGGCATGACGAAACCCAGCGGCTCGACGAGGCTCCTTGTGCCCCTCGCTTCGCCTCGCCGCGAATGACGTCGGTCGTGTCGTCGGCGAGGCGCGGTGAAGCTGCGCTGCCGTAGCGCTGCGGCCGGTGTGGTCTTTCCGGCGCCGGGTGCGCCCGTCAGTACGCAGCCGCGGGTGCGGGGTCATGGGCTCCCCTCTCCCCCTAGTGAACATGAAAATCATGCATAATAGGGCTTATGCATGACAAAAAGGACGAATCGGTAGGGCGGTTGATCGAGGAGTTCCTGGCCGACCGCACCACCCGCAAGCCCTCCCCGCACACCCTCGAGGCGTACCGTCGCGACCTGCGTACGGTGGCGGCCCTCGCCGCCGAGGAGACAACCCCTCCCCTCCCCCTCGACGCCCTGCCGCTGGACGCCCTCTCCCCCCGGGTCCTGCGGGCGGCGTTCGCGCGGTTCGCCGCTCCCCGCTCCGCCGCGTCGGTGCACCGGGCCTGGTCCACCTGGAACAGCTTCTTCTCGTTCCTGGTCGCCGACGGCGTCGTCGCCGGCAACCCGATGCCAGCCGTGGGGCGGCCCCGCGCCCCGCTCCCCCGGCCCAAGCCGCTACGTGGCGCGGACACCCCGGAGCAGCTGCTGGCGGCGGTGGCCCGCGCCGACGGTCGGCAACGCGACCCGTGGCCCGAGCGGGATCTGGCGGTACTGGCTCTCGCCCTGTGCGCGGGGCTGCGGCTGTCCGAGCTGCTGGCGCTGCGGGTGGCGTCGCTGGCCGGCCGGGCCGGTGAGCGGCGCCTCGACGTCGCCGGCAAGGGTGGACGACCGCGCGTGGTACCGGTGGAACCGGAGCTGGACGTGGTCCTGGCGGACTATCTGGACACTCGCCGCCGCCGCTTCGGTGCCCGCAGCGTACGCCCCGACTCGCCGTTGCTGGTGGACCGGCGGGGCGAGCCGTTGGCCCGGGGTGGGCTGCAGTACCTGGTGGACTCCTGTTACCGGCGGGCCGGGATCGGTGACCGGGTGCCGCGGGGCGCGCGGTTGCACGCGTTGCGGCACACGTTCGCGACGCGGCTGGCCGAGGACGGGGCGAGCGCCGCGGAGATCATGCGGTTGCTGGGGCACGCGTCGTTGGCGTCGTCGCAGGCGTACATCGAGGTGACGGCGGGTCAGCAGCGGGCGGCGGTCCGCGCGAACCGCACGTACCGGGCGCTGGCGGGGCTGCTTCCGGCTCAGGGCGGCGGCGGCTGAGCGGTGCGGATCGCCGGGAGGACGGTGGCGATCGCGGCGGTGGGGTCGAAGTCGGGGTCGGGTTGGCGAGCTGCTTGTTGAGCAGGCCGTAGGTGCTGGCGGGGCGGTGGCGGATGCGGTGGCGGCCCGGGGTTGTGGCAGGCTGAGCACGGACGCGACTGGCGGCACCGGGGATGGGAATGACCATCGGGGAGCTCGTCGTGGAAGGTCGACCGCCTGGGCCTTCCGCGGGGGCGAGGTGTGCCATGTCCGATTCCCGATCGACGACGACGGCCCGGCTGCTGCCGGGTGGGCCGGTGGCGGATCAGATCCTGGCCGAGGTGGCCGGGGAGGTGCGGGCGTTGCGGGCGGCCGGGGTGACGCCGTCGCTGGCGACGGTGCTGGTCGGTGACGACGACGCGAGCGCCGGGTACATCCGGATCAAGCAGCGGCAGGCGGCGGAGTTGGGGTTCGCGTCGCCGCACGTGCACCTGCCGGCGTCGGCGTCGCAGGCGGACCTGCACGGGGTGCTGGCGGATCTCAGCGCCGACGGGTCCGTGCACGGGGTGCTGGTGCAGCATCCGGTTCCGGGGCACCTGGACTACGACCGGGCGCTGGAGGTGCTGGACCCGGACAAGGACGTCGACGGGATGCACCCGGTGAACATGGGCCGGCTGGCGCTGGGGTTGCCGGGGCCGTTGCCGTGTACTCCGGCGGGCATCGAGGCGCTGCTGGCGTACCACGGGGTGCCGGTGGCCGGCCGGGAGGTGGTGATCCTGGGCCGGGGTGCGACGTTGGGCCGGCCCCTGGCGATGCTGCTGGCGCAGAAGCGGCCGACGGCGAACGCGGCGGTGACAGTGGTGCACACCGGGGTGGCGGACTGGCCGCGGTACACGCGGCGGGCGGACATCCTGGTGGCGGCGGCGGGGGTGCCGGGGATCGTGCGGCCGGAGCACGTGCGCCCGGGTGCGGTGGTCGTCGGTGGCGGGGTCCGGTACGAGGGGCGGCGGTTGCTGCCGGACGTGGACGAGTCGTGCGCCGAGGTGGCGGGGGCGATCACGCCACGGGTCGGTGGGGTGGGGCCGACGACGGTGGCGATGCTGTTCCGCAACGCGGTGCGCGCCGCCCGACGGGCCGCCGGTCGCTGACGCGGCCCGGCCGGCGGCGGGTCGCTGGCCAACCCCGGCCCGGTGGCTAGCCCAGGTCGACCACGAGGGGCCGGTGGTCGGAGATGGTCGACAGGGGTGTCTGCACGGCGGTGACCGGCGGGAGCAGGCCGAGGCCCTGCCGGTCGGCGAGGACGTGGTCGAGTTGAACGCGCGGCTGCCCGGCCGGGTAGGTGGGGCGGCGGCCCAGGGGACGCCAGCCGCTGATCAGGCGGGCGGCCCCGGCGGGCAGGTTGAGGTCGCCGAGGAGGATCCGCGGCGCGGGCAGGGTGCGCAGCGCGCGGACGGTCTGCCGGAGCTGCCTCGCGTTCCAGCCGGGGACGAACGACAGGTGGGTGGCGGCGACGGTGAGCGGGCCGCCGGGGGTGTCGAGGACGGCGGCGAGCACGACCCGGGGCTCGTCGTGCAGCAGGATGAGCCCGCCGCCGGGGCCGGGCACGTACACCGGTGAGCGGACCGGCGCGGCTTTCAGGCGGGTGACCCGCCACATGGTGACGGGGTGGCGGCTGACCAGGCCGACGCCGTAGCAGGGTTCGCCGTGGCCGTCGTCGTCGTGGGTGAGCGGGCGGAACTGTTCGCCGGGGGTGCCGACGACGGCGGCGGCGAAGCGGTGCTCGGGGGCGCCGAGTGCGCGGGCGGCGATGGCGGTCAGGTCGAGCTTGCCGCTGCGGCTCTGGTCGCGGTCGACCTCCTGCAGGGCGAGGACGTCGGCGTCGAGGGCGCCGACGGCGGCGGTGAGCCGGTCGGGGTCGACGAGACCGTCGGTGAGGGACCGGCCGTGCAGGAGATTGAAGGTGGCCAGGCGCACCGTGTCACTGTATGCCGCCGTGGCATGGTTGCCGGGTGCTGAAGGTGCTGTTGTGTTCGATGCTGGTGTTCGTGGCCGCCGGCGCGGTCGGGGTGTGGCTGCGGCGGCTCCGCGGCCGGTGAGGCGGCCCCGGGGCCGGTGAGGCTGGCCACAGCGGGTCCGCGCCGTGGGGTGGGGGTGGGCAGAATGGCCGCCCGTGGACCTGGACCCGTTTGCGCTGACCACTCTGCTCGCCGTCGCCGCGATGGCCGGGTGGGTGGATGCCGTGGTCGGCGGTGGCGGGTTGCTGCTGCTGCCGGCGCTGCTGGTGGGGGCGCCGGGGATGCCGGTGGCCACGGCGTTGGGCACGAACAAGCTGGCGGCGATCGCGGGGACGTCGACTGCGGCGGTGACGTACGCCCGGCGCACCAAGCTGGACTGGGCGGTGGCGGGCCCGTCGGCGGGCCTGGCGGTGCTGTGCGCGGGCCTGGGCGCGGCGCTCGCCGGGGCGGTGCCGGCGTCGACGTACCGGCCGGTGGTGCTGGCGGTGCTGGTGGCGGTGGCCGTGTTCGTGGTGGCGCGGCCTCGGCTGGGTGTGGTGGCGCAGCCGCACCGGCGTACCCGTGCGCGGACGGCGGCGGCGGTGGCGGTGGCCGGGGTGGGCATCGCCCTCTACGACGGCCTGATCGGGCCGGGCACCGGCACGTTCCTGGTGTTGGCGTTCACCGCGCTGGTCGGCGCGGACTTCGTGCACGGGTCGGCGATGGCGAAGGTGGTCAACGCGGGCACGAACCTGGGTGCGCTGGTGGTGTTCGCGGCGACCGGGCACGTGTGGTGGCTGCTCGGGGCGGCGATGGCGGTGTGCAACATCGCCGGGGCGGTGCTGGGGGCGCGGATGGCGCTGCGTCGCGGGTCCGGGTTCGTGCGGGGGGTGCTGCTGGTGGTGGTCGTCGCCCTGGTGGGCAAGCTCGGCTACGACCAGTGGCTGGCCGGCTGACCCGGCACCCGGTGGCCGGGTCCGCCCGTGTGATCATCGGCGGGTGGCGGTGAGGGCGGAGCACGACCGGGCGGTGCTGGCGGACCTGCTGGGCCGGGACGCGGTGCTGCACGCGTACCAGCTGGGCGATCTGGACGACTTCTTCTGGCCGTACACGTCGTGGTTCCGCCGGGGTGAGGCGGTGGCGCTGCTGTACCACGGGGCGGTGCCGGCGACGCTGCTGGCGTTCGCGGCCCCGGCCCGGGTCGCGGAGCTGGCGGCGTTGCTGGGTGAGCTGGCGCCGGTGCTGCCGGCGCGGCTGTACGCGCATCTGTCCCCCGGCCTGGAGCCGGCGCTGGCCGGCACGTTCACCGTCGAGACCAGCGGCGGCCACTTGAAGATGGCGCTGACCGACCCGGTGCGCCTGGCGGCGGTGCCGCCGGCCGGGGCGGTGCTGGGCGCGGCGGACCTGCCGGCGCTGCGCCGGTTGTACGCGGAGGCGTACCCCGGCAACTGGTTCGACCCCCGGATGCTGGGCACCGGCCAGTACGTGGGTGTGCGCGACGGCGGCGACCTGGTCTCGGTGGCGGGGGTGCACGTGTGGTCGCCGCGGTACCGGGTGGCGGCGATCGGGAACGTGACCACCCATCCGCGGGCCCGGGGCCGCGGGTTGGGTACGGCGGTGGTGGCGGCGCTGTGCGCGCGGCTGCGGGCCTCGGTCGACCATGTGACGTTGAACGTGAAGGCGGACAACGGGCCAGCGGTGCGGCTGTACGAGCGGCTCGGCTTCACCCGGGTCGCCGAGTACGGCGAGTTCACGCTGTCCGCGCGTTGACGGCCGGCCGGTGGCGCGACCGGGCCGGTCGTCGGTGGTGGCCGGCCGCCCGGATGTCGGGTGCGGCCGGCCGGTGCGGCGGCGGGCCCGACCGGATCGGGTGATCTCGCTGCTCGTGGACGCCGCCCGCGTGCTCGGTCCGACCCGCCGGACCGCCCGGGCGGAATCGCCGCCGCGGCCGTCACCTGGGCCTGTCCAGCGACACGCCGGGTCGAAAACCCGACCGTGGGCGGGGCAGGTGTCGGACCGTGCGGGCCGGGCGGCGACCCTAGCGTTTGTCGGCAAGGCCGTGCGGTCCACGTGCGGCGGGAGCTGAAGGAGTACGCATGGCAGCAGCAGCGGTGCCGTGGCGGCGTGGGGCGGTGAGCGCGGTCGCCGTCGTCACGGCGGTGGTGACCGGGCTGGCCGGTCCGGCGCTGGCCGCGCCCGGAGTGAGTCCGCCGACGGTCGACCAGGCCGCCGATCCGGGCACCACGTTCGACGTGAACAAGGTCGTCTCCACCCCGCCGATCCCGCCGAAGCCGGACGTGGTGCTGCTGGTCGACACGACCGGCAGCATGGGTGGGGCGATCACCAACGTCCGCACCAACCTGCAGCAGGTGATCACGGACGTGCGGGCCGCCCAGCCGACGGCGCAGTTCGCGGTGGCCTCCTACCGGGACACCGGCGACGGGGCGGAGCTGTTCCGGGTCCGGCAGGACGTGACCGACGACGCGACCGCCCTGCAGAACGCGGTCAACGGGCTGGCCGCCGGCGGCGGCGGGGACGCCCCGGAGGCCTGGGTGAACGCCCTGTTCGAGGTCTCCGACGGCGGGGTCACCTACCGGGCGGGCAGCAGCCGGATCGTGGTGCTGGTCGGTGACGCGCCCAGCCACGACCCCAGCAACGGCCGTACCCTCGCGCAGGCGACGGCGGCGTTGCAGGCCGACGACGCGCGGGTGCTCGCCGTCGACGTGACCGGCGGCGCCGGCGGCCTCAACGCCACCGGGCAGGCCACCGCGGTGACCGCCGCGACGGGCGGGCAGCTGGTCGGCAGCTCCCCGAACACGGTGACCGCGGCGATCCTCGCCGGCCTGCGTGACCTGGACGTGACGGTCACCCCGACGGTGACGTCCTGCGACACCGGCCTGTCGGTGAGCTTCGACGCGGCCTCGCGCACCCAGCAGTCGGGCACCGACGTGCCGTTCGCCGAGACCATCACCGTGGCGGCCGGCGCGACGCAGGGCGCGGTGCTGCACTGCACCGTGGACTTCCTGCTCAACGGCCTGTCCGGCGGGCCGGCGTTCACCCAGACGATCACCGTGCGGGTCAACGACGTCACCCCGCCGACCGTGGTCGTCGACGACCGGACGGTGGAGGCGACGAGCCCCGCCGGCGCGGTCATCGCCTACCCGGCGTCGGCGACGGACAACGTGGACGGGCCGCTCACCCCGGCCTGCGTGCCGCCGCCCGGGTCGACGTTCCCGCTCGGCGGCACCACGGTGACCTGCACGGCCACCGACGCGGCCGGCAACACCGGCAGCGACACCGCCGTGATGCGGGTGGTCGACACCACCGCGCCGGACACGGCGTGCGTGCCGACGAACAACCCCAGCGGGGACAACGAGCCCGGCTCGTACAACCCGGACGGGTTCTACCAGTTGACCTCCACGGACGTGGTGGACACGGCGGTGGAGGTGTTCATCGGCGACTCGGCGGACCCGAGTGTGAGGTTCGGGCCGTTCCCGGCCGGCACCAAGATCAAGCTGGTGCAGGCGCCGGGCGCGCAGTCGAGGGTGAAGGACGGGACCGGTGACATCGACTACAAGGTGACGTTGAAGGGCGACGCGCTGATCACCGGTGTGGACGACCACGGCAACGTCTCCGGCGTCGCGGTGTGCCTGGTGGCGCCGCCGCCGAAGTGACGCGTCGGCGTTGACGCGTCGGCCGCCGGGCCCGTCGAGGGTCCGGCGGCCGTTTCGCGTACGGGCTATCGGCGGGGTGAGTGGAAGCGGCCGGCGCGGATCTCCCGCAGCGCCCGGCGGCGGGTGTCGCCGCGCAGCGTGTCGACGTAGAGCCGGCCGGCGAGGTGGTCGGTCTCGTGTTGCAGGGCGCGGGCGAGGAACCCGGAACCGGCGATGGTCAGCGGTTCGCCGTGCTGGTCGTAGCCGTGCGCGGTGGCGTGCAGGGCGCGCGGGGTCGGGAAGTACAGGCCGGGGATGGACAGGCAGCCCTCGTCGTCGTCCTGGAGCTCGTCGGACAGCTCCAGCGTCGGGTTGACCAGGTGGCCGCGGTGCCCGTCGGCGTCGTAGACGAACACCTGCGCGCTGACGCCGATCTGCGGGGCGGCGACGCCGGCCCGGCCGGGGGCGCCGAGCAGGGTGTCCATCAGGTCGGTGACCAGGGCGCGCAGGTCGGCGTCGAAGGTGGTCACCGGCTCGGCGGGGGTCCGTAGCACCGGGTCGCCGATGATCCGGATCGGGCGCATCGTCATGCCGGCAAGGTTATCGGTCGGTCGCCGGCCCGCCGCTGCCGCCGGTCTCGGCGGCGCCGGTGGGGCGGTCGCGGACGAGGACCTCGATGCCGTCGAGGATGCGGGCCAGGCCGAACTCGAACGCCCGCTGCGGGTCACCGGCGGCCTGGTACTCCTGCCCCGCGGCGGTGCCGACGCGGGCGGCGAGGGGGAACCGCCGCGGGTCGAGGGCCTTCTCCAGGTACGGGGCGTGCGCGGCCCACCACTGCTGCTCGGTCATGCCGGTGCTCGCGGCGGCCTGGGCGGCCTCCACGGCGCTGCGGACCGCGCCGTGGACGTACCCGTCGACGAGGGTGACCACGGCGTCCATCTCCAGGTCGGTCAGGCCGATCCCGTCGACCGCGCGCAGCTCCTGCTCGTAGCGGGCGATCAGGTTCGGGCCCAGCGGCGGGCGGGTGGTGGCGACCTGCAGCAGCCACGGGTGCCGCAGGTAGCGGGCCCAGTTGTCCCGCGCGACCCGCTCCAGCCGGGCCCGCCAGCCGGCGGCCGGGTCGTCGGTCGCGGCGTCGACGGTCTCCCCGTACACGGTGTCGAGCATGACGTCGAGCAGCTCACCCTTGCCCGGCACGTAGGTGTAGAGGCTCATCGTGCCCACGCCGAGCCGTTCGGCGACCCGCCGCATGGACAGGGCGGCGAGCCCTTCGGTGTCGGCGACCTCGATGGCCGCGCGGACGATGCGGTCGACGGACAGGTCGGGCCGGCCCTTGCGGCCCACCCGCTCCCGGGTCCGCCACAGCAGGGCGAGGCTGCGGGCGGGGTCGCCGGTGCCGCTGTACTCGGTCGTCACGCGGCTCACCTTACCGTCCGCCGTACCGTATGCCGTACGGTACGGCGTACCGTAACTGGATTCTGGGGGTGCGGCATGCCACTGAACGGGCCGGCGATCGACGCCGAGGGGCTCCGCAAGCGGTACGGCGACACCCGGGCGCTGGACGGGCTGGACCTGACCGTCCCCGCCGGCGGGGTGTGCGGGCTGCTCGGCCCGAACGGAGCGGGCAAGACCACCGCGGTGCGGATCCTCACCACCCTGCTGCGGCCCGACGCGGGCCGGGCCACCGTCGCCGGCGCCGACGTGCTGCGCCACCCCGAACGGGTCCGCGCGCGCATCGGCCTGGTCGGCCAGCACGCCGCCGTCGACGAGGTGCTCAGCGGCCGGCAGAACCTGGTGCTCTTCGGGCGCCTGCACCACCTGTCCCGGGCACGGGCACGCGTGCGGGCGGCGCAACTGCTCGACCGGTTCGACCTCGTCGAGGCCGCCGACCGCCCGGTCGGCACCTACTCCGGCGGCATGCGCCGCCGCCTCGACCTGGCCGCCGGGCTGATCCTCGACCCGCCGGTGCTCGTCCTCGACGAACCCACCACCGGGCTGGACCCGCGGGCCCGGGCGCAGGTGTGGGACGCGGTGCGCGGGCTCGCCGCGGCCGGCACGACCGTGCTGCTGACCACGCAGTACCTGGAGGAGGCCGACCACCTGGCCGACACCCTCCGGGTCGTCGACCGGGGCCGGGTGATCGCCGCCGGCACGCCGGAACAGCTGAAGACCGCCCTCGGCGGTGACCGCGTCGACGTGGTGCTGTCCCGCCCCGACGACCTGGACCGGGCCGTACGGCTCGTCGGCGTCGCCGTCGGCGCGGCACCCGACGTCGACCCGGCGGCCCTGCGGCTCAGCGTGCCCGTCACGCGACGGGTCACCGCTCTCGCCGCCGTGCTGCGGACGCTCGACGACGCCGGGCTCGCCGCCGCGGACGTCGCGGTCCGCCGCCCCACCCTCGACGAGGTGTACCTGCGGCTCACCGCCCGGGACACCCCCGACACCGATCGGACGGTGACCGTATGACCACCCTGCCCGCCCAGCGGCTGCGCTGGGCCGTCTCCGACAGCCTGGTGCTCACCGGCCGCGCGCTGGCGCACGCGGTCCGCCAACCCGTCCCGGTGCTCGTCGGGCTCCTCTTCCCGGTGCTGCTGGTGCTGATGTTCGGCTACCTGTTCGGCGGCGCGATGACCGTGCCCGGCGGCGGCGGGTACCGGGAGTTCCTGCTGCCCGGCATGTTCGCCATGACGATGGCCTTCGGCATCGAGGCCACCTACACCGCGGTGGCCACCGACGCCGCCCGGGGCGTCACCGACCGGCTCCGGACCCTGCCGATGGCCCCGTCGGCGGTGGTCACCGGCCGGGCCGCCGCCGACCTGCTCCACTCGGCGGCCGGCCTCACCGTGATGCTCGCCTGCGGGTTCGCGGTCGGCTGGCAGTGGCGGGCCGGGCCGGGGCGCGCGCTGGCCGCGGTGGGGCTGCTCCTGCTGCTGCGGTTCGCGCTGATCTGGCTCGGCATCCACCTGGCGTTGGTGCTGCGCCGCCCCGAGTCGGTGGTGGCGCTGCAGATCCTCGTCTGGCCGGTCGGGTTCACCTCCAACGCGTTCGTCGCACCCGACACCATGCCGGGCTGGCTCGCGGCGATCGCCGAGTGGAACCCGCTGTCGGCCACCGTCGCGGCCTGCCGCGAACTGTTCGGCAACCCGGGCTGGGGCGGCGACTCGTTCGCCGCGCAGCACGCCGTCGCTCTGGCGGTGGTGTGGCCGGTGCTGCTGATCGCCGTGTTCCTGCCGCTGTCCGTCCACCGCTGGCGGCGCCTGGGCCGGTGACGACCGACCGCCCGACGTGATCTACTCCGCCCGGCGGGAAGACCCGGGGACCAGGGGGTGCGGATGCCACGGCCGGACGCGCACGGGATGCTCGACGTCGGCGACGGGCAACTCGTGCACTGGGAGGTCCACGGGGCCCCGGACGGCAAGCCGGCGGTGGTGCTGCACGGCGGCCCCGGCTCTGGCTGCGACGCCGGCTGGCTGCGGCCGTTCGACCTGAGCCGCTACCGGGTCGTCCTGCTCGACCAACGCGGCTGTGGCCGCAGCCGCCCGAACGTCGGTGACCACACCGTCGATCTGTCCACCAACACCACCCCGCATCTGGTCGCCGACATCGAACGGTTGCGGGAGCACCTGGGCGTCGACCGGTGGCTCGTGCTCGGCGCGTCGTGGGGCTCCACCCTCGCCCTCGCCTACGCCCAACGCCACCCGGGACGGGTCACCGAGATGGTGCTGTTCAGCGTCGTCACCACCTCGCGCCGCGAGGTCGAGTGGATCACCCGGGACATGGGGCGGGTCTTCCCCGAGCAGTGGGTCCGCTTCCGCGACGGCGTGCCGCCCGCCGACCGCGACGGCGACCTCGCCGACGCGTACGCGCGGCTGCTGGTCGACCCCGACCCGGCGGTACGGGAGCAGGCGGCCCAGGACTGGTGCGCCTGGGAGGACACCCACGTCGCCACCGTTCCCGGGCACCGCCCGGACCCGGCCTTCGCCGACCCGGCGTTCCGGATGACGTTCGCCCGGCTGGCCACCCACTACTGGCGGCACGCCGCGTTCCTGCCGGAAGGGGAACTGCTGCGCGGCGCGTACCGGCTGGCCGGCATTCCCGGCGTGCTGGTGCACGGCCGTCTCGACATCAGCAGCCCCGCCGACATCCCCTGGCGGCTCGCCCGGGCCTGGCCGGGTGCCCGCCTGGAACTGCTGGACGCCGCCGGCCACGGCACCGGGCCCGACATGGCCGATCGCGTGCGCGCGGCTCTGGCCGGGTTCGCCGTGACCCACTGACCCGCCGACCCGCCTGCGCCCGCTCCGGCGCGCGGCACCCCGTTGTCAGCCGGCGGCCAGGGTGGTGCGGACCGGGGCGGTCTTGGCGGCGGCCTCGGCGACCTCGGCGTCGGGGTCGCTGCCCCAGGTGATGCCGCCGCCGGCCCACACGTGCAACCGGTCGGCGTCGGCGGCGGCGGTGCGGATGGTCAGGCCCAGGTCGATCCGGCCGGGGGCGACCCAGCCGAGCGCGCCCATGCTGGCACCCCGGCCGACCGGTTCCAGGGCGGCGACGTGGTCCAGGGCGGCGAGCTTCGGCGCGCCGGTGACCGACCCGCCGGGGCAGACGGCCCGGAGCAGGTCGGCCAGGCCGAGCCCGTCGGCGACGGCCGCCGACACCGTCGACTCGGCCTGCCACAGGTCGCACCAGCGGCGGACGGCGAACAGCTCGTCCACCCGGACGCTGCCGGTGCGGGCGACACGGGCCAGGTCGTTGCGCTCCAGGTCGACGATCATGACGTGTTCGGCGCGTTCCTTCGCGCTGGCCAGCAGCTCGGCCCGGCCGGCGGCGGTGGCCGGGCGGGTGCCCTTGATGGGCCGGGTGAGCACCCGCCCGCCGGTGACCTCGACCAGCGTCTCCGGGGAGGCGCAGCCGATCGCCCAGCCGGCGCCGGTCAGGGTGCCGCCGTAGCGGGCGCCGGGCAGCGCGCCCAGCCGGGCGAGGGCCGGCAGCGGGTCGCCGGTGTAGGGGGCGGCGGCGTGGCCGACGAGGTTGACCTGGTAGACGTCGCCGCGGCCGATGGCGTCGCGGACGGCGCGGACGGCGTCGGCGTGCTGCCGCGGCGTCCAGCTCTCCGCCCAGTCGCCGAGCCACCAGCCGGCGGCCGGCCGGCGCGCGGGCGCGGGCGGGTCGGCGTGCCGGTAGACGACGACGGCGACCTCGGGCAGCGCCGGCGCGGGGTTCGGCGCGCCGGCGGCGCCGCCGGCGATGGCCGCGCCGGCGGCGGCGGAGACGTACAGGGCGGCCCCGCACACCCCGCCGGGGCGGTGGGCGCGCGCCGGGCGGGCGAGGTCGTCCAGGTCCAGGCCGTGCGCGGCGAGGAAGGCCTGCGCGAGCGCGGCGGGGTCGCCGCCGTCGGCGGGCCGCCACTCCCAGCGGGCCCGCTCGACGAGGGAACGGCGGCAGCCGGCCGGTGCCCCGGGGACACCGACCGTTACCCGTGGGAGCGTTTCCACACCGTCTGGCCCAATCTGCCTCGTCCGTTCAGCGGATTTCCTGTCCGGCACGCGCATACCTGCTCGATGCCGGCCACTTTCGCTTGGTACTGTGCGTCACTGGTCATGTGAACCATGACACAGTGCCCCCACAGTCCGGAGAACCCGATGTGCCAGCACCAACCGACCTGCCCCTCCGCCGAAGCCACCGACCGGGACGCCGCCAGGGTCATCGCGTGCTTTCCTGAGCAGGGCTGGAGCCTGCTCTGCAACGGGGTCATCGTCTTCGAGGACACCGGCGAGCTACTTCCCGACGGGCGCACCATCGCACCGCACCGGGGCCCGGCCCGCCACGCCCTCGTCGCCTGACCCACCACTCAGCGTTACGTTCCTGTTCACGTCGGCCCCAGGCTAGTCCCCCGGTCCGGGACCTGTGGCGGCAGAGTCGACGTGAGCGGCCGGGGCGGCCCACGACCGCCCCGGCGGCATCTCCGGTCAGCTCTCGAACGCCTCCGGCGCCGGGCAGGAGCAGACCAGGTTCCGGTCGCCGTACGCGCCGTCGATGCGGCGCACCGGCGGCCAGTACTTCCCCGCCCGGTCCACCCCGGCGGGGTAGGCGCCCACCGACCGCGGGTACGGGTGCGGCCACTCGTCGCCCGAGACCATCGCCGCGGTGTGCGGCGCGTTGGCCAGGGGGTTGTCCCCGGCCGGCCACTCCCCCGACCCCACCTTGTCGATCTCCGCCCGGATCGCGATCATCGTGTCGCAGAACCGGTCCAGCTCGGCCAGGTCCTCGCTCTCGGTCGGCTCCACCATCAGCGTGCCCGCCACCGGGAACGACATCGTCGGCGCGTGGAACCCGTAGTCGATCAGCCGCTTCGCCACGTCGTCGACGCTCACCCCGGTCGCCTTCGTCAGCGGCCGCAGGTCCAGGATGCACTCGTGCGCGACGAGGCCCTTGTTGCCGGCGTACAGCACCGGGAAGTGCCCGCGCAGCCGCGCCGCCACGTAGTTCGCCGCGAGCACCGCCACCCCGGTGGCCCGGGTCAGCCCGGACGCGCCCATCATCCGCAGGTACGCCCACGGGATCGGCAGGATGCCCGCCGACCCGTACCGGGCCGCGGAGATCGCCGGCCGGCCGGCGGCGAGCGGGTCACCCGGCAGGAACGGCGCCAGGTGCGCCCGCACCGCCACCGGACCCACGCCCGGCCCGCCGCCGCCGTGCGGGATGCAGAACGTCTTGTGCAGGTTCAGGTGCGACACGTCCGCGCCGAACCTGCCCGGCTTGGCGAACCCGACCAGGGCGTTGAGGTTCGCCCCGTCCACGTACACCTGACCGCCGGCGTCGTGGACCTTCGCGCACAGCGACGCGATGCCGGTCTCGTACACCCCGTGCGTCGACGGGTAGGTCACCATGATCGCGGCCAGCGCGTCCCGGTGCTTGTCGATCTTCGCGTCGAGGTCGACCAGGTCGACGTTGCCGTCGGCGTCGCAGCCGACCACCACCACCCGCATGCCCGCCATCACCGCCGACGCGGCGTTGGTGCCGTGCGCCGACGACGGGATCAGGCACACGTCCCGGTGCCCCTCGCCACGCGACCGGTGGTACGCGCGGATCGCCAGCAGCCCCGCCAGCTCCCCCTGCGAGCCGGCGTTGGGCTGCACGCTCACCGCGTCGTAGCCGGTCACCTCGGCCAGCCAGCCCTCCAGCTGGGAGATCATCTCCCGGTAGCCGGCGGTCTGCGCGTCCGGCGCGAACGGGTGGACGTGCGCGAACTCCGCCCAGCTCACCGGCTCCATCTCGGTGGTGGCGTTGAGCTTCATCGTGCACGACCCCAGCGGGATCATGCCCCGGTCCAGGGCGTAGTCGAAGTCGGCCAGGCGCCGCAGGTAGCGCAGCATCGCCGTCTCGGAGTGGTGGGTGCGGAACACCGGGTGGGTGAGGAAGTCCGAGCTGCGGGACAGCGCCGCCGGCAGGGCCGCGTCCACGTCACCGACGTACTCCGGCACCCCGAACGCCGCCCACACCTCCTCCAGGTGCGCCACGGTGGTGGTCTCGTCGCAGGAGATCCCGACCCGGTCGGCGTCGACCAGCCGCAGGTTCACGCCGCGCTGCGCGGCGGCCGCGACCACGTCGGCCGCCCGGCCGGGCACGGCCGCGGTGACGGTGTCGAAGAACGCGACGTCCGCGACGTCGACGCCGCCGGCGCGCAGCCCAGCCGCGAGCCGCGCCGCCATGCCGTGGGTACGCGTCGCGATCGCCCGCAGCCCGCCCGGGCCGTGGTACACGGCGTACATGCCGGCCATCACGGCGAGGAGCACCTGCGCGGTGCAGATGTTGCTGGTGGCCTTCTCCCGCCGGATGTGCTGCTCGCGGGTCTGCAACGCCAGCCGGTACGCCGGGTTGCCGTCGGCGTCCTTCGACACGCCGACGAGCCGGCCGGGCAGCATCCGCTCCAGGCCCACGCGCACCGCCAGGTAGCCGGCGTGCGGCCCACCGAACCCCATCGGTACGCCGAACCGCTGGGTGGTGCCGGCGGCGATGTCGGCGCCGATCTCGCCCGGCGGGCGCAGCAGGGTCAGCGCGAGGAGATCCGCGGCCACGGTCACCAGCGCGCCGGCGGCGTGGGCGGCGTCGACCAGGCCCGAGTGGTCCCGCACCGTGCCGGACGCGCCCGGGTACTGCAGGTGCAGGCCGAAGAACTCGCCCGGCAGCTCCTCGGCGTCCAGGTCGACCACCCGCACCTCGATGCCGAGCGGCTCGGCCCGGCCGGTGATCACCGCGACGGTCTGCGGCAGCGCGTCCGCGTCGACCACGTACACCGGGCTCTTGCTCCTCGACGCGCGGCGGGCGAGGGTCATCGCCTCGGCCGCGGCGGTGCCCTCGTCGAGCATGGAGGCGTTCGCGGTGGCCAGCCCGGTCAGGTCGGTCACCATGGTCTGGAAGTTCAGCAGCGCCTCCAGCCGGCCCTGGCTGATCTCCGGCTGGTACGGCGTGTACGCCGTGTACCAGGCCGGGTTCTCCAGCACGTTACGGCGGATCACCGCCGGGGTGTGCGTGCCGTGGTAGCCCAGACCGATCATGGACACGGCCACGGTGTTGCGGGCCGCCAGGTCGCGCAGCTCGGCGAGGGCCTCGTGCTCGCTGGCCGGCTCCGGCAGGTCGAGGGTGCCGTGCCAGCGGATCACCTCGGGGATCGCCGCGTCCATCAGCTCGTCGATCGAGCCGTAGCCGACGGCCTCCAGCATCCGGCGCTCGTCATCCGCGTCGGGGCCGATGTGGCGGGCGGCGAACTGCTCTGCGGTCATGGGCTGCGCTCCCGGGGGCGAGGTCGACAGGTCGGCCTCCCCCTCTGTCGCGCCCACGGAGCGCTCCACAGTGCCTGCCCACGCGGTCCTTTTGCCTGAGAGGTTCCGGGGAGGATTTGCCCCTTCGGCGCCGCCGCGGGTGGTTTCCGGGCGGTCTCTCCCACGTGGGTGCTACCGGCATGGTCAACGCTACCAGCGCACAGGAATCCCGCGCCCGTCGTACCCCCGCCCGCGCCTACGGCGCGACCGGCACCACCCCGACCGGCACCGCACCCGCCTCCCCGCCGCCGGGCGGCACCGCCCCCGCGGTCCAGTCGGCGAGCGCCGGCAGCAGCCGACCCAGCGGGGCGTCCACCGTCAGGGCCGCGTACGCGTCACCGCGCGTCGGGCCCTGGTTGACGATCGCCACCGGGATGCCCCGCTTCGCCGCCCGCAGCACGAACCGCCGCCCCGACATCACCGTCAACGACGACCCGAGCACCAGCAGCAGCCGCGCCGACTCCACCATCGCGAAGCAGCGGGCCACCCGCGCCGCGGGCACCGTCTCGCCGAAGAACACCACGTCCGGCTTGAGCATCCCGGTGCGGCACACCGTGCAGTCGACGGTCCGGAACCGGGCCACCGCCTCGTCGGCGAGATCCACGTCACCGTCGGGGTTGATCGCGGCCACCTGCGCGTCGAAGCCCGGGTTGGCCTCGGTCAGCCGCCGGTCCAGTTCCTCCCGGGAGGTGCCGTTGCCGCAGTCCAGGCAGACCACCTCGTCGAGGCGGCCGTGCAACTCCACCACCGCGCGGCTGCCCGCCGTCGTGTGCAGGCCGTCGACGTTCTGCGTGATGATCCCGTCGACCAGGCCGGCGTGCTGCAGGCGGGCCACCGACCGGTGGCCGTCGTTCGGGGCGGCCCGGGCGATCGTCCGCCACCCGAGGTGGCTGCGCGCCCAGTAGCGGCGCCGCGCCGCCGCATCGCGGGTGAACGCCTGGTACGTCATCGGGGTGTGCCGGCGGGCCGCGCCGCTGGGCCCCCGGTAGTCGGGGATGCCCGACTCGGTGGACAGGCCCGCCCCGCTGAGCACCACCACCCCACCGCCACCGACCAGGCGCGCCAGGGCGTCGACCATCTCCTCCGTCACCCGACCAATGCTGCCTCAACCTCCGCTCCCTCGCCCACGCACGCCCCCGGGCGGACCGCCCCACCCCCGGTTGATCAAGAAGTTCGGGTGCTCCGAGAGCGCGATTCCGGACCGGAACCTCTTGATCGACGCGGTCGTCCTCGCCGCCGGCGCCGGCCCGGGCGGCGGCGCCGCTGACCGTTCGCTCCCCAGTTGAGGGTTCGCCGCGGACTCACGAGCGAACGCGCAGCAAAAGCCTCAAAAAGCGCGTCAATGAGAAACTTGAAGGTGTGAACGCCGATGAGATGAGACGCCACATCCTCGACACCTTCGACGGGGTCACCGCCCTCGAGGCCGCCGGTGACACCTTCTTCATCTACGACCCGCACGGCGACCTACCCGCGCAACGGCAGTTCCCGTTCGCGACGATCGTCACCGGCGACCACTACGACACCGTGTCCGACCTGAGCCGAGCGGGCGCCTACCGGCTCAACATCGGGCTGACCCGGGCCCGCTACGCGGCGCTGTTCGGTCCCGCCCCGTCGCAGCGCGACGAGCAGGGCGTCCTGGACACCGGCGCCGACTACGCGGCGACGGACGTCCTGCTGCCGCACCCCGTCTACGCCTCCCAGCACTGGGTGTGCGTGGTGAACCCCGGCGACGCGACCCTCCATCTCGTCCGCACGTTGCTGACCGAGGCGCATGCCTTCGCCGCCCGTAAGTACGCCAACCACCGTGCCCGACGTTCACCGGCCTGACGCCGAACGTGGCGTGGGGCCCGGCCGACCGCCGACCCCCACGCCACGATCACCGCTGGCCGTGGCGGGGCAGGGCACCCTGCCCGGCGCCCGCGCCCACCGCCGGGGCGTCCTGCGCCAGCCGCTGCATCGTCCGCGCCAGGTGCTCACTGCCGTCGTCGAGGTGCCGCGCCGCCGCCTGCATGTGCGAGATCATCATCTCGCCGTAGATGCGCAGCGCCTCCCGCGCCGCCACCGAGTCGTCGAAGCTCGCCCCGGCCGACTCGCGGTACTCCTGCACCGCCCGCTCCGCCTCCAGGCGGGCCTCCTCCGCCGCGGCCCGCACGTAGCTCTCGTACTGCGCACGGGCGTACTCGGCGACCCGCCGGGCGTAGTCGTGGGCCTGGGCGATGATCTGCTCCGCCTCCCGCTGCGCGGCCGACAGCAGGTTCACCTCCTTGGCCGCCGGCATCGCCGACGCCGCCGGCGCGCTCGGCAGCACCCCGTGCCGGTGCAGCTCCAACTGGTTGTTGAGCCGCTCGTTCTCCGCCCGCAGGTGCGCGATCTGCGACGCCAGCACGTCCAGCTCGTCGGCCACCTGCACCCGGAACCGGTCCACGTCGGCGTTGTCGTAGCCGCGGCGGGTGAACGCGGCGGTGCCGAACTCCCACCGCCGCACCCGGTCCGCGGTCATCCGCACCTGCACACCACCGGAGACGTGCGCGCCGTCGTACCGGCTGATCTGGCTCGTGCTCACCGTATCCGCCCTTCGTTCGCGACCGCCGGGCTCGCCAGCTCACTCCTCGCGCTCACGGGACCTGCCTCTCATCCCCGGGTGACGGGGTCGCTGCCTGCTGCACCGCCGTCCGCCACGACGGGCCGTACCAGTGCGCGCCCAAGCCCTCGTGGTGCACCTGGCCGGCGTGGTAGCCGGCCCGGCCCAGCGCGGTCACCGCGTGCGACACCATGTCGTCGGAGCCGCACACGTACACGTGCCGGGACCGCCAGTCGCCGTCGGCCAGCGCCCGGTCCACCGGGTACGTGAACTCCCCCGGCCGGTGCAGGTCCATACCGACCACGTAGGTCACCGACAGCCACGGATACGACGACGCCAGCTTGTCGATGGCGTCGCTGTCGTAGAACTCCGTCCGCGACCGGGCCCCCACGTACAGGTCGACCCGCCGCCGGGAACCCTCCGCCGCGACCTGCTCGATCAGCGCCTTCACCGGCGCCCAGCCGGTGCCGGCGGCCAGCAGCAGCAGGTCCGCCGACCCCGCCGAGGCCAGGGCCAGCCGGTCACCGACCGGCGCCGACAGGTGGATCTGGTCACCCGTCGCGGACCCGTACACCAGGCGGGACGACACCACGCCGCCCGGCGCGGCCCGCACGTGCAGCTCCAGCGTGCCGTCGGTGCGGGGGGCGTTCGCCGGCGAGTAGTACCGCCACGACCGCACCGACGGGTGCGACACACCGATCGACTGGCCGGGAGTGAACGGCAGCAGGTACTGCGGGCGCAACGTCAGCACCGCCACGTCGAACCCCCGCCGCTCGTGCCCGACGATCTCCGCCACCCACCACGGCGGGTTGACCGTCTCCGCGGCCTGCGCGCCCTCGGTCATCACCTTCGCGACCAGCCCGTACGCGCCGGCCCAGTCCTGGGCCAGCTCCTCGGTCCACTGGTCGGCCAGGAAGTGCCGCAACGTGGCCAGCAGCGCCTCACCCACCGCCGGGTAGTGCTCGGCGCGGACGGCGAACTTGCGGTGGTCCGCGCCGAGGTCGGTGAGGAACCCGACCAGCCGGTCCACCTGGTCCACGTTCGACACGATGTGCCCCAGCGCGGTCACCAGCCGGTCCCGCTGTCCCGCCATGTTCGTCGGGAACATCTGGCGGGTCTCCGGGTGCGCCAGGAACAACGTCGAATAGAAGTAGAGCGGCACCTGGTCGCCGTGCGCGGCGACCAGGGACCAGCTCTGCTTGAGCCGGGCGACGTCCACGCTCAGACGCCCGCCCGGGTCCCGCCGGCCACCACCTGGTCCTGCACCTGGGCCAGCACCGCCTGCACGTCGGCGATGATGTCGCCCGGCACGCCCAGCTCGGTCAGCGTCTCGGTGAGGTGGCCGCCCACCAGCGCGTAGTGCGCCGGCGGGATGTTCAACGGTTGGTGCGCCTCGGCGAGGCCGCGCCCGGCGTACTCGTTCGGCCCGCCCAGCACCACGGTCAGCATCAGCACCATGTGCCGTCGCTGGGCCGGCATGTCCACACTGGTGAAGTAGCCGGCGAGCTCGGGGTCGGCGAGGACCTTGTCGTAGAACAGATCCACGGCCGCCTTGACCGAACCGGCACCGCCGATGCGTTCGTAGTGGGAGGTGGGGGCGGTCTCTTCGGTAACCGTCACGGTCGGTTCCTTCCGTGGTGAGGGGGCTCGCGCTGGGTCGGCGCGGTAAGGGGTCACGCCCGCCCGCTCCGGCGCATCGTCCGCGGTCGACGCCCGGAGCCAAGGTGGGCCGTGACGGACCATAGCGCGTCGCACGCGCCCGGTCACGGCCGCCCTATCGGATTCGCGACAAAAGCCGACAACAGAGGGTGATATAACGCCGCTCGGGCTGTCGACAGTGGGCGATCGGGCGTACGCGGACCGTCACCGGCCACGCACCACCCTCCACCGTGGACGTGACAATCCCATCAACCGCACCTCGGGGCGCCACCGGCGCTTCGTCCGCCCACCACCGGGACGCCGACGGCCCACCTGCACGACCAAACCCATCCCGACCCCCGCCGGCAGCGGCGACAACCCGCAGTAGTCAGCAGACACGACAACGCCCGGGCGCGTCACACACGCCCGGGCGCACACACCGCAACCGCAGAAGCCGTCAACCCGCCCGGCGCCGCGCCCGACGCGCCGCCAACTCGTCACCGACCACGTCCGCCGCCACCGGAGGCACCGGCTCCGTACCCGCCGGCTCCGCCGGCAGATGCGACAACGACCCCAGGATCTCCTTGAACGCGCCACCGATCGCGATGCCGAACACCCCCTGGCCGCCCTGCAACAGGTCGACCACCTCCTCCGGCGACCGGCACTCGTACACCGTCGTCCCGTCCGAGATCAACGTGATGCCCGCCAGATCCTCCACACCCCGCGACCGCAACGCCTCGATCGCCTTCCGGATGTTCTGCAAGGACACCCCGGCGTCCAGCAGCCGCTTCACGACCTTCAGCACCACCAGGTCCCGGAACGAGTACAACCGCTGCGTCCCCGAACCCGACGCGTCCCGCACACTCGGCACCACCAGACCCGTCCGAGCCCAGTAGTCCAACTGCCGGTAGCTGATGCCCACCGCGTGGCACGCCGTCACACCCCGGTAGCCCACCGCGCCGTCACCGTCCGTCGCCGACACCGGCGCGCCCTGCTCCGTACCCGAATCGGGATCCCGCGGCTCCTGCATTCCGGACAACCTCCCCGCCCGTGCGGTGACACGTCGATTCCGGGACGCGCACCCCTCGATACGGCAACCCTAACGCCGCACCGGACGGTTACCACGCAACAACAGCCACGACACGCCGCAGCCACCCCACACCGACACCCACCATCACCCAGTGTGACGGCGCCGGGTCGCGGTCAGCCGGCGAAATCCTCCGGACGCACCTGCTCCAGGAACTCGCGGAACTTCTCCACCTCGTCCTCCTGCTCGTCCGGAATCACGATCCCGGCCTCACTGAGGACCTCCTCGGCACAACGAATGGGCGCACCCACCCGCAACGCCAACGCGATGGAATCACTCGGCCGCGCCGACACCCGCACCCCGTCACCGATCAACAGGTCGGCGTAGAACACGTTCTCCTTCAACTCCGTGATCTCCACCGCCTGCAACGGCGCCTTCAACGCCGCCAACACGTCCCGCAGAAGATCATGCGTCAACGGGCGCGCCGGCTTGACCCCCTGCTGCTCGTAGGCGATCGCCGTCGCCTCGACCGCGCCGATCCAGATCGGCAGATAGCGGTCCCCCTCGACCTCCCTGAGCAGGACGATCGGCTGGTTGCTCGGCAGCTCCACCCGAACCCCGACCACGCTCAGCTCGCGCACCGCCGCCTCCGTGTCGTTGTCACCTACGCTGCACCGCGCCCTTTCCTGCACGGTACACGGACCGCGACACGGCCGTCCCACGCGCTGCAAGCGCCACGCCCGCGCCAGAAAGGGGTTACCCCGGCAAGCCTACGGCACGCTTCCCCGAACAGATCTTTCCGCACGGACACCCGGATCACCGGCCCAACGTCGACCGCAACCCCACCCGCACCAACGCCGCGTGCAACTGCTGCGACAACGCCACCAACTCCCGCGCCGTCTCCGCCGCCCGCGCCCGCGCCGCCGGATCACTCTGCCGCGCCAACGGCGCCACCAACTGCGCGAACAGACCCACCTCACGGTCCGCCGCCGACCGGTACCCCCGCAGGTGCCGCGGCTCCAACCCGTACGCCGCCAGACCCGCCACCGCCCGGGCGATGATCAACGCGTCCCCGTCGTACCAACCCGGCGGATCCGACACCACCACACCGAGCCGCTCCAACTCCACCAACGTCGACTCGTCGAGCCCGCTCCGCGCGACCAGGTCGGCCCGGCCCAGCCGCAGCTGCGGCGACTCGACCTCCGCCTCCCGCCCCGGCACCTCACCACCGGGACCCACCGCCACCAACTGCGGCCGCGACCGACCCGGCGGCTCACCCGTCGCGTCCCACTCCGCCAACTGCTCACGGATCACCCGCAACGGCAGGAACTGGTCCCGCTGCGCGCCCAACACGAACCGCAGCCGAGCCACGTCGTCCCAGCTGTACTTCCGGTACCCCGCCGCCGTCCGCTGCGGCTCCACCAGACCTTCAGCCTCGAGGAACCGCAGCTTCGACAACGTCGTGTCCGGAAAATCCACCCGCAACTGGGCCAGCACCTCGCCGATACTCATCAACGGCTGCGTACGGGCCGACCCCGGCGCGGCGGAGGCCGCAGGCTCGTTCACCCCCGGCCGGCCTCCTCCTCCGGGCGCGGACCGGCGATGAACACCACCCGGAACTTGCCGATCTGCACCTCGTCACCATTGCTCAACGTGGCCGCCTCGACCCGCTCACGGTTCACGTACGTGCCGTTCAGGCTCCCCACGTCCCGCACCGTGAACGTCCCACCGTCCCGGTGGAACTCGGCGTGCCGCCGCGACACCGTCACGTCGTCGAGGAAAATGTCACTGTCGGGGTGCCGCCCACTCGTCGTCACATCGTGATCCAACAGGAACCGGGCACCCGCGTTCGGACCCCGCCGGACCACCAGCAGCGCCATCCCCGGCGGCAACGAACCGGACATCCGGCTCGGCACCACATCGGTGTCCGGCCCCTCCAGGACCTCGTCGAGCGAACCGAGATTGAGCGTCGAAGTGACGTCGAGCGGGGGGAACTCGTCGTCTGGGCGCGTCATGGGACCACCTCACGGATCTGTTGCGTCGGCGTACGGGAATGGCGGGTCTGGCCGCCGGGCAGTCTCTCACCCGGCGGCTGGCTCCCCGTGCCAGGGAAGGCAATTCCGCAACGCTGAACTATCGGATTTCTCGGTCGACTGGGCGAGCCTAGCCAGCGCCGAAATGCAGGGCAACCGGACGCGCGGACCAACCGCCGCACCGGCAACGGGCACACTCAGCTCTCAGTGAGCTCGCGGTACGCGCCCGCCGACAGCAGCCCGTCCACCGCCGCCGGATCGTCCGGAGTAATCTCCACCAACCAACCCGCACCGTACGGATCAGTGTTGATCACCTCGGGAGTGTCGCCGAGCGCCTCGTTGCGCGCCGACACCGTCCCACTCAGCGGGGCGTAGATCTCCGACACGCTCTTCGTCGACTCGATCTCACCCAACGACTCACCAGCCGTCACCACCGCGCCCGCCTCATGCAGCTGGACGTACACGATGTCACCCAGCGCATCCTGGGCGAAGTGCGTGATGCCGACCCGGACGACGCCGTCGCCACCACCCGCCACCCACTCGTGCTCGGCGGTATACCGCAGATCCTCAGGAATCACCAGACGCGTCCTTCATCCCATCGATGCACCGGCCCCGAAGGAAACCGACGCCGGCCGCGGCCGGTCAGGAGACCGGACGGGCGTGTTCCAGCTCGATCGGCGCGTGCAGCGCCGAAACCTCGGCAGCCTCACGATCCTCGACGATCACCGTACCGCCGTCACCCGCGACCGTCGCCACCACCCCGCCCGGAATGTTCAACGCCGTACGCATCGTCGCCGGATCCCCGATCACCGTGATCGTGTACGGCCCCGTCAACCGCCGCCCGTCAACGATCAACGACCCGTTCTCCCCGTCCAGGAAGAACGTCGACGCGATGATCCGCACCGTCGCCCGATCACCACCGGAGATCTGCATCGCCTCCGCGCCCGCGCCCCGCAACTCCTGCACCGCGTCCAGCACCCGCGACGCCGAGGTCGGCTTCCCGCCACCGGCCTCGAACCGCACCGACAACCCCGGCCCCGTCGCCGGCAGCGTCCCCGCCAGGATCCCCAGCTCGTCCGCCCGCCGGGTCGCCTCCTGCAGCGCCGCCTGCCGACCCTGCTCACCAGAGCGCAACTGCCGCTGGCTCTCCTCCAACGTCGCGATGTCCTGCCGCAGCCGGACCTCCCGCGCGTTCAGGTCGTACAGGATCCGCACCAGGTCCTCCTGGCGCGCCGCCGACGTCGTCGGATCCGCCGACGTCGTCCGCAGCTGCTCCACCAGCGTGAACCCCAGCAACGCCAGCAGCACCGAGATCATCAGGGCGGCCGAACTCACCCGCCGCCGCGCACCGGCCGGCGCCGCCGCGGCCGGCTCCTCCCGCTCCGCCGCAGCTGCCGCCGACAGATCCACCGTCGGCTCACCACCGCCCTGCGCCGCCGGCTCCTCCGCCGGCGCGGCCTCCCGCTCCGGGGCGGCCTCCGGCGCCAACGGGCTCAACTCGTCCGGATCCGGCGCCTCCGGCCGCGGATCCGGCTCCCCCGCCGGACCCGACGGACGCCGCGGATCCGCCGGCTGCGGCCAACCGGTGCCCGTCTCGGTGTGCTCGTCGCTGCTCATCACCAACAACCTACGCCCGGAACAGGTGCCGGCGGATCGCCGCCACGTTCCCGAAGATCCGCACGCCCAGCACGACCACCACACCCGTCGACAGCTGGCTGCCCACGCCCAACTGGTCCCCCAGATACACGATCAGACCGGCCACCAGCACGTTCGAGATGAACGACACCACGAACTGCTTGTCGTCGAAGATCCGGTCCAGCTTCGCCCGCACCCCGCCGAACACCGCGTCCAACGCCGCCACCACCGCGATCGGCAGGTACGGCTGCAACGCCGCCGGCACCGTCGGATCGAGCCACAACCCGAGGCCCACACCCGCGAGCAACGCCAACACCGCGATCATCGACTACCTCCGGAGGGGCTGGGAGACGTCCCCGAACCGGACGCCCCCGGACTGACCGACCGACCCGACGGCGTCGGACTCGGGCTGGCCGGTGGCTGCGCGTAGCGTAGCCGCGGCTCCGGAGCAGCCGGCAACGTGAGGTCCTCCGCGTCGCGGATCCCGAACGACAAGCCGGTGTCCTCGGCGACCTTCCGCATCGTCGACGCGCTCCGGCTCCGCTCGTACCGCTCCCGCATCTCCTCCGGCCCGATCGCCGACACCTCGTACGGCCCCGTCACCGGCCGGAAGTCCACCAGGATCGCCTGCCCCGCCTGCCGGATCGTCGCCGTCGACGTCAACCGCTGACCGTTGATCGAGATCGCCTCCGCGCCCGCCGCCCACAGGTCGTTCGCGACCCCCTGCAGGTCGGTGTAGATCACCCGCGACGGCCCCGCGTCCGCATCGGCAACCGCGTCCTCGCCCGGCGGGGCGTCGGCCAGCCGCACCACCACGCCGTCACCACGCACCCGGCCCAGCCCGGTCCCCGCCTCCAGCTTCCGCAGCCGCGCCGCCTCCGAGCCGCCCAGCGCGGCGGCCCGCAGCCCGGCCACCTCCGCCCGCAGCTGGTCGGCCCGCTCCGACAGGCGGTCGGTCTCGGTCTCCCGCTGCTTGATCTGCTCCACCAAACCCTGCCGCGCCTGGGTACGCCCCGGCGCCTCCGCCACCGTCTGCCGGTACGCCACCGCGAACACGAAGCCCAGCACCACCAGGACGACCAGGCTCACCGACCGCACCGACCAGTGCCCCCACCGCGACGGCGGCGCCTCCCGCCGGCGCTCCGCCGCGTCCGCATACCCGGGGTCGAGCGGGTTGCGGAACAGCTCGGTCAGGAAGTCCGGCGCGTACACCCGCGCCGTGCGCTCCGGGCTCTCCGTCGGCGTGCCGGTCACCGCCCCGCCTCCCGCACCAGCCGGCGCGCCTGCACCACGTACATCCCGCCGGCCACCCAGTAGAGCACCAGGCCCCACCACGCCAGCCCCCAGCCGATCGCGCCGGCGGCCGTCGCGGCGGCCGGCACGGCCGCCGCGAGCAGCAGGATCGGGAAGGCGGCCAGCAGCAGGAACGTCGCGCTCTTGCCGACGTAGTGCACCGGCGGCGGCCCGTACCCGTGACGCCGCAGCACGGCGAGCGAACCCAGCAGGAGCAGCTCCCGGGCCAGCAGAGCCACCGTGAACTGCCACGGCACCACCTCGCGGGCGGTGAACGCCAGCAGCGTGGCCAGGATGTAGAGCCTGTCGGCGAGCGGATCCAGCAGCTCGCCCAGCCGGCTCACCTGGCCGAGCCGGCGGGCGATCCAGCCGTCCACCCAGTCGGTGGTGCCACCGACGGCCAGCACCACGATCGCGGCCACGTCGGCGCGCGGCACCAGCAGCAGGTACAGGAACAGCGGGACGCCGAGCAGCCGGACGAAGCTGATCAGGTTCGGCAGGGTGAGGACCTGGTCGCCCGGGTCGGCGGAGGCTCGTGGATGCCCTGCCCGAGCCGGCCGACGCGACACCGAACCTCCTCCGCGACGCGCTCCGGCGCCCGGCCGAGATCGGACGGTGCGGAGGCTCGTACGCACTGTCGGGCCGGCTGCCACCGGCTCCCCCTGCGGCCCCGGGCCCGGGACCGACTTCCGACGCGGCCCGCGATCACGTGGGATCACGGGCCGGCTGAGTTGCGCTGCCACTATATCCGCCCTCTCGCGGCTTCCCCGCTGTGCGTCGCCGCTCCTGGCGCGGGTCCGTGCCGTGTGGTGTGGGTCACATCGCGTAGAGCGTCCTAGGAAGCTAGATGATGGCGGGAGCAGGCGGCCTGGCCGCCACCGCCGGTGTGGCGGCCGCCGCCGCGGCCTGGCTGAACGCCAGGAGCGCGAGGAGCAGATGGCGGTGTCCCGGCCTGCGTTTCAGTCCGCTCCGCGCACGGCCACCCCGCCGTGGAAGGCGTCCGGCACCGCCACCGGCGGCCCCTCGGGGCGCCAGTGCGTGATCGGCACGATCCCGTCGGCGGTGGGCGTCCACCGGCCCAGCAACGGCCGGAACACCGCCGGCGCCCGCATCCGGAAGGCCGGCCCCATCAACGCCAGGGCCTGCGGGTACGCCGCCAGCTCCTCGGTGTCGAAGTCCACCGCGAGCAGGCTGCCCGGCCCGGTCGCCTCGTACAGCTCATCGAGGGTACGGGCCAGCGTCCCGTCGTCCAGGAACGCGGCCAGCCCCAGGAAGACCACCCCGACCGGCCTCCTCCCCCACCCCGGCACGAACCGGTGCAGCTGCGCCGGGTCGACGGTGCCGATGTCGGTCGCGTCGCCGAAGCCGTAGCCGGCCCGGTCGCTGTCGGCCAGGATCCGCTGGCCGAGCCGGATGGTGACCGGGTCGACGTCGGTGTAGAGCACCGTCGCGTCCGGGACGGCCTCGTGCACGTTGCCCCTCGTGGGCACGCCGGCGCCGAAGACCAGGAACCCGTCCACCCCCTCGGCGGCCATCGCCCGCACCGCCCGGCCGAGAAAGGCGCGCAGCTCCCGGAACACCGGCGCGCACGGCCCGTACGCCGACTCGAACGCGCGCGCGGCGGCGACGTCGACCGGGAAGTGGTGCTCCCCGCCGAGCCAGTGGTCGATCATGCGTGCGGTGCTGGGTTGGTCCGGCTCAACCATCGACGACGCTCCCTCCCCGGCGGCCGTCGCCAGCGTACCGACCGTCCTGTCTGGGCGGTATCGCCGCGCGACCGCGCCGTGACCGGGATACTGGCCCCGGAGGTGAGCGGGGTGAACTCGGCCAACGGCGCGGCGGTGGTGGTCGGCGTGGACGGGTCGGAGCCGGCCCGGCGGGCCGTCCGCCTGGCCGCTGTCGAGGCGGCCCGCCGCAACCGCCCGCTGCGTGTCGTCCACGGGTTCATCTGGCCGCTGCTGCGCGTGCCGGTCGACGCGCCGGCCGGCGGCCCGCCCGGCGCGGGACTCCGCCACCAGGCGGAGCAGCTGGTCGCCGCTGCGGTCGCCGAGGCCGAGGCGACCGTGCCGGACCTGCGCGTGTCCGGCGAGATCATCGACGGGGAGGCCGCCGCGGTCCTGCTCGGCGAGTCGCCGACCGCGGTGATGATCGTGCTGGGCGACCGGGGGCTCGGCGGGTTCAGCGCCCTGGTCGTCGGTTCCGTCGCGGTGCAGGTCACCACGTACGCCGACTGCCCGGTCCTGGTCGCCCGGGGCAGCGACCGCACCGACGGGCCGGTCGTGGTCGGCGTGGACGGCTCCGAGGTGTCCCGCCTGGCCGTCGAGTTCGCGGCGGAGGAGGCCGCGCTGCGCGGCACCGAACTGGTCGCGCTACACGCCTACCGGCACCCCGTCTCCACCGGCCCCGGCGACATGCAGCCCCTGGTGTACGACGAGAGCGACCTGCGCGACGAGGAGCAGCGGCTGCTGGCCGAGTCCGTCACGGGACTCGGCGACCGGTGGCCGGACCTGACCATCCGCCGCGCGACCGCCCGTGGCCGACCGGCGCGGATGCTCACCGAGGCGTCCCGGCAGGCGCAGCTGCTGGTGGCCGGCGGGCACGGCCGCAGCGAGTTGGGTGGCCTGCTGCTGGGCTCGGTGAGCCACTCGGTGCTGCACCACGCCGACTGCCCGGTCGCCGTCGTCCGCGCGTCACGCTGACCAGTCCGGGACCGCATCGACGTTCCGGCTCGACCGAGGACGTCGGCAGCGCCCTCGGCACGGTTGGCCGGCGCGCCGACGGGTAGACCAGCCGGGTACGCCAACGGCGAGGACGACCGGAGGAGGCAGTGATGCCAGGACCACGGCCGGGCAGCAACGCGTACGACAAGCAGCGAGCGCGCATCCGGGACGTGATCGACGATTCCGGACGGCGGGTGTCGGACCGCAAGGCGAACGAGGTCGCCAACCGGATCCTCCAGCAGGACCGGGGTCAGCGCGGCGTGGTCCGCGGCGAGCGGGTCTACGGCCCCAAGAGTGAGCGGGAAGCCGGCGACCCGAAGTGAGGGCGGCGGATCTGGCCGACGGGGTGATCGCCGGCGCGGTCGGCAGCAGCGCCCTGAACGCGGTCGCCTACCTGGACATGGCCCTGCGGGCCCGACCGGCCAGCAGCACCCCGGAGGAGAGCGCCCGCCGCGTCGCCCAGCTGGCGCACGTCGACCTCGGGCCCGAGGACCGGGCGGCCAACCGCCGCTCCGGCCTCGGAGCCCTGCTCGGCTACGGGCTGGGCGTCGCCGCCGGGATCGGCTTCGCGTTGCTGGCCCGGGGCCGGCGCATGCCGCTGGCGCTGGCCAGCGGGGTGCTCGGCGGCGGGGTGATGACCATGGCGGACGGGTCGCTGACCGCGCTCGGCCTCACCGACCCGCGCACCTGGCGTCGGTCGGACTGGGTGGCCGACATCCTCCCGCACCTGGCGTTCGGCCTGGCGGGAGCCGTCACCTGGAACCGGCTCCGGTCGCCGCACTGACCCGCATACCGCCGCGCCGCCCGTCCCCGTCGGGGCGGGCGGCGCGGGCATGTCAGCTTTCAGCTCTCGTCCTCGGCCACCGGTTCCTGCGCCGGGCCGTACGGGGAGACCTGCCCCTTGGGCACCGGGCGCCCCTCGTCACCGCGCGAGGAGCCACGGTTGAGCGGGTGACCCTTCGGGCCCGGCTCCTTGTTATCCTGGACGTTCGAGCCCCGGGCGTTGCGCCGGAACTCCTGCTGCTGCGGGTTCGACACGGGTGTCTCCTTCCGGTGGGGCGACGGCGCACCGCGTACACCGCCTCCCTGGTCGGGTACCCGCCGCCAACGTCGCCATGCCGGGCCGGCGCCGCCGGCGGCGGCGGGGAGGGCTAACCCGGCGCGGGACGGGTACGACCCGGTGGTGGGCGACGACCGGAGGACGGCGCGGGTGCTGTTGGAGCGGCGCGGACGCACGTACGCCGAGGAGGCCGGTATCCGGCTGGCCGACCGGCCCGGGCCGCTCTACCAGCTGCTGGTGCTCGCCACCCTGCTGAGCACCCGGATCCGGGCCTGCGTGGCGGTCGCCGCCGCCCGGGAACTCTTCACCGCCGGGTACCGCACCCCGCAGGCGATGGAGGCGGCGAGCTGGCAGGACCGGGTCGACGCCCTCGGTCGAGGCCACTACCGCCGCTACGACGAGCGGACCGCGACGATGCTCGGCACCGGCGCACGGCTGTGCCTGGACCGCTGGCACGGCGACCTGCGCCGGATGCACCGCGAGGCGCAGGGGCAGCCGGCCCGGCTGCGCCGCCTGCTGACCGAGTTCCCCGGCATCGGGCCCACCGGCGCGGACATCTTCCTGCGCGAGGCCCAGGCGGCGTGGCCGGACCTGCGCCCGTACGTGGACCGGCGCGCCCTGAGCGGGGCGGAACGGCTCGGCCTGCCCCGCGCCCCGGAACGGCTCGCCGGGCTGGTCGACGACGCGGACTTCGGCCGCCTGGCGTCGGCCCTGGTGCGGGTGGCGTTGGGCGAGGAGTCCGCCGGCGAGGTCACGCGGGCGGCGGACCGCTGAGCGCCCGACGGTCATTTCGCCGCGTTGTCCCCCGGCTTGGTCAGGTGCCACACGAGCAGGGCCGCGAGTACGGCGAGCACCACCAGGCCGCCGGAGATCCCCTCCCCCTCCTCGGGGTCCTGGCCGGTCGTCCCGAAGTAGATCACCGCGAGCCCGGCCAGCACCGTGACGGCGGTGCGCAATCCTCGGTCCTTCACGTTCAGCGACAGTATCCTCGTACCGCCCTGAATGTGACCGAATGCCACTTTTCCCCCCGACCGGGGACTCAGTCGACCTCCAGGTCGTCGAGGGAGATCTTGTGGCTCATCAGCCACCGGGCCAGCGCCGTCATCCCGAACAGCCACAGCGGTGCGGACTCGGTGGTGCCGTTGGTGGCGAAGATCGCGAAGCGCAGGTCCGGCGCCCGGTACGCCTCGATCCGCCACCGGTGCTGCCGGTCCCGCCAGACCGCCGAAGGGTCCATGGTCCGACGCTAGGCGACTCACAGCCCCGCCGGGGCCGGTTGCGCCCGCCCCGGCCGCCCGCTACGGCCCGACGACGATCCGGGTGTCGCCGGGCAGGCGGCGGGTCGCACCGCGCCGGTCCAGCAGCTCCAGCAGGGGTACGGCCACCCGTCGGGTGGTGTCCAACGCCTGCCGGGCGGTGCTGAGGGTGAACGGCTGCGGCAGCCCGGCGAGCACGCGTACGGCGTCGTCGAGCGCGCCGGGCAGCAGCACCACGTTGTCCGCCAGCCGTAGCAGCGCCCCGGCCCGTACGGCAGCGCCGATCTCGCGGGGTCCCAGCCCCAGGTCCGCGAGGTGGTCCGCCTCCGGGGCCCGGAACGGATGCGCGGCGTACGCGGCGCGCACCCGCGCGACGGCATGCTCCACCGGCTCGGGCAACGTGTCGGCCGGCGCGCCGGTGACCCGCCCCGCGTGCCGCCGCAGCGGGGGCCGCACCAGGGCCGTGACCAGCGCCCGGTCGGGCAGGTCGAGGCGCTGCCGCAGCAGCTCCACCGGGGCGCCGGGCTCCAGCGGGTGCGCCGTGGCGTACCGGTCGACCTCCTCGGCGAGGCGGGTGCCGAGCTGCCGCCAGTGCCCGGGGTCGGCAAGCCAGTCCCCGGCGACCGGCGGGCCCGCCGGGGCGACGCCCATCCGGGTGAGATCACCGGCCCGGGCCAGTCCCCGGCGGCGCAGTTCGCCGGCGAGGTCGGGGCGACCGTCCAGGGTGGCCAGTACGGCCGCCCGCGCGACCGCCGCACCACGACGGCGCAGCGGCGGGGGCGCCACGTCCAGCACGGTCACGCCGCCGGCGACGTGATGACGGCCCGGGTCGCGCAGCAGCGCCCGGTCGCCGACCAGCAGCGGCAGCCGGCGGGCCAGCCGCAGCCGGACGGTGTCCGTACCGAGCGGGCGGACCCGGGCGGGCACGGCGGCGGAACCGACGTGCAGGGTGAGGGTGGTCGGCAGGTCGGCCGCCGGGTCACCGGTCACCCGGACGTCGAGCAGCTCGGTGCGGTGGAACCGGTCCGCCGTGAGCAGGGCATCGCCCCGGCCGAGCCGCTCGCGCGGCGTGCCGCGCAGGTTGACCCCCACGCGGGCGACGGAGGCGACCTCGTCCCGGGCGGTGCCGAGGCAGTGCAGCCCGCGTACCCGAACCACCTCGCCGGTCGCGGCCAACTCCAGCTCGTCGCCGACGGCGAGCCGGCCGGCGCCCAGGGTGCCGGTCACCACCGTCCCGCTCCCCCGGACGGTGAAACTGCGGTCCACCCAGAGCCGCACCGGCGCGTCCGCCGCCGGGGCGGGCAGCGCGCCGGCCAGCCGGTCCAGGGCCGCCCGTAGCTCCGGCAGCCCGGCGCCGGTCACCGCGCTCACCGCCATCGCGTCGACGCCGCGCAGCGACGTGCCGGCCAGCCGGTGCCGCGCCTGCGCCAGCGCCGGCCCCGGATCGGCCAGGTCCGCGCGGGTCACCACCAGCAGCCCGTACGACACGCCGAGCGCGTCCAGCGCCGCCAGGTGCTCGGCCGACTGGGGCATCCAGCCCTCGTCGGCGGCGACGACGACCAGCGCCACCGGCACCGGGCCGACCCCGGCGAGCATGTTGGGCACGAACCGCTCGTGCCCGGGCACGTCCACGAAGGCGACCGTCCGGCCGGACGGCAGGGCGGTCCACGCGAACCCGAGGTCGATGGTCATGCCCCGGCGGCGCTCCTCGGCCCACCGGTCCGGCTCCATCCCGGTCAGCGCCCGCACCAGCGTCGACTTGCCGTGGTCGACGTGCCCGGCGGTGGCCACCACGAACATGCTCAGCCGTCCGCGGAAACGCGCAGCACGGCGGCGCGGACCGTGTCGTCGGCGTCGGCGGGGACGCAGCGCAGGTCCAGCAGCACCCGGCCGTGGGCCACCCGTCCGAGCACGGGCGGCTCCCCGGTCCGCAGTGGCCGCGCGTACGACTCGGGCAGGCTCAGCGCCCACGAGTCCAGCTCCACGCCGGGGGCGCCGCCACCACCGACCACGGCGACGGCCGGTACGACCTCCGCCTTGCACCCGTCGGCGGCGAGGGCGTCACGCAGTCGCTCGGTGCGGGCCCGCAGCGCCGCCGTGTCGGCGTGCAGCGCCGCCCGGGTGGGTGTCACCGGGTCCGCCAGGGTGGCGCCCAGCGCGGCGAGGGTCAGTTTGTCCACCCGCAGTGCCCGGGCGAGGGGGTGCCGGCGCAGCCGCTGCACCAGGTCGGCGTCGCCGAGCAGCAGCCCGGCCTGCGGGCCGCCGAGCAGCTTGTCGCCGCTCGCGGTGACCAGCGCCGCCCCGGCGCGCAGCGTGGACGCGGCGTCCGGCTCGTCGGGCAGCAGCGGATCGGGGGCGAGCAGCCCGGAGCCGATGTCGGTGACGACCGGCACGCCGAGGCTGGCCAGCGCGCGCACCGGTACCGCCGAGGTGAAGCCGCTGACCTGGAAGTTCGACGGGTGCACCTTGAGCACGAAGCCGGTGTCCGGCCCGATCGCGGCGGCGTAGTCGGCGAGGTGGGTGCGGTTGGTGGTGCCCACCTCGCGCAGCCGCGCGCCGGTGCTCTCCAGCAGGTCCGGCAGGCGGAAGCCGTCGCCGATCTCCACGAGTTCGCCGCGGCTGACCACGATCTCCCGGCCGGCGGCGAGGGCGGTGGCGGCGAGCACCAGCGCGGCGGCGCCGTTGTTGACCACGTGCACCGCCCCGGCGTCGGGAACCGCGGCGGCGAGCGCGTCGAGGACGTCCTGGCCGCGGCGGGCACGCCGGCCGGTGGCCAGGTCGAGTTCGACGTCCGTGTGGCCGGCGGCGGCCACGACCGCGGCGACGGCCACCGGGGACAGGGGCGCGCGGCCGAGGTTGGTGTGCAGCACGACCCCGGTCGCGTTGAGCACCGCCCGCGGGGCCGGCGCGGTGAGGGCGGCGAGCGCGGCGTCGCGTACCCCCTCGGGGGTGATCTCGCCCCGCCGCGCCCGCTCCTGGGCCCGGCGCACGGCGGCCTTGACCCGGTCGCGGCCGTGGGTGGCGACGGCGGCGGCGACCGGCGGGTCGGCCAGCAGCGTGTCGGTGCGCGGCACCCGCCGGCGTGGATCGGCGCTGCCGTCGGCTGTCACGTCAAACTCCCACGAGGCTTGGCGGAGACGGACGGGAATCGAACCCGCCTGGCCCGGGTCCCGGACCACACCGGTTTTGAAGACCGGGAGGGGCACCAGCCGCCTGAACGCCTCCACGCAGCATTTGACCACAGGGCGGCCCGCTCCGCCCGCCGGCCACCCGGGATCTGTCGGAGCCGCCCGCCCGCAGCCGATGTTCCGGCCGGCGGCACCGCATGCTCGCCACCGGATCGGCGGTGCGTCCGGCGGGTCAGAGCCCCCCGGCTCGGTCACTGACCGGCGTCGCCGTCCTCCGCCCGCCGCGCGAGGCGTTCCCGCTGCGGCACCACCGTGTACTTCGGATCGCGCGCCGAGGCGACCCCGCCGTAGAAGATCCCGAACCGGGTGGCCACCGACGCGGCGAGCAGCGCGACCCCGGACGCCCCGGAGATGACCCGGCTGCGCCGGCCGAGCAGCGCCCCGGCGACCCCGGCGACGGTCAGCGCCCGCGCCGCGCGCATCAGCCGGCCGGACCGGCCGGTCGTGTAGGGCTCGCTGAGCAGCCCGAGCCGGGTCTCCACCCGGTGCGAGCCGAACAGTTCGAGGGCCGCGCCGGCCACCGCCAGCCGGCGGGCCGGGCCCGCCTGGTCGGGCGGCGCGGCGAGCAGACCGACGCCGGCACCGCTGGCCAGCGCGCTGCCCGCGAAGATGACCGGCAGTTCCGGGTACGCCTCGTGCCACGACGGCACGGCCGTGCCGGCGAGCAGCACCCCCGTGTACGTGGCCAGGGCGGGCGCCGTCACCGCAGCGGCCAGCCCGGCGGCGTGCCCCACCGGTGGCAGCACCCGCCGGGCCAGCCCGGGCACTCCGCGCCGGGGCAGCCACGGCGCGACCTCGGCGACCGCCGCGAGCCCGGCCGCCGGCCCGTACGCGGTGAGGATCCACGTCCCGACCGACATCGGCGAGGTCGGCTTCGCCACCCGCAGCATGTGGTGGAACCGCTCCGGCCGGCCCAGGTCCTTGACGAGGAAGACCGCGCTCGCGGAGACCGCGGCGAGCGCGGTGACCCGCCCGGCCCGCCGCAGCACCGGCCGGCCGGTGAGCTGCCCGCCGGCGGCCAGCAGCGACGACCCGGCGGCCAGGCCGCCGGTGAACAGGTACGCGGCGATGTCCCACGTCCACACCGGGGGCTTGAGGATCGGCCGGCCGTAGTAGGAGGTGAACTCGGCCTCCGGAACGGCCAGGTCCTCGCCGCCCCGCCGGCCGCGGCGCCGCCGCAACGGGTCGGGTGAACGGTGCGGTGTGGGCGCCGGCCCGGCGTCCGCCGCTTCCGCGTCCAGCCGGTCCCGGAAGCGGCGGAACCGGTCACCGACGGGGGGACTCACGAGGACCCTCCGACGAACGCGGCGACGGCCGCCGCCGCCATGGCCAGGGCGGCCAGACCGGCCCGCTTCCACATCCGCGGCAGGTCCCGCGTCGTCACCACCGGGTCCGGTGGCAGCCCGTACACCTCCGGCTCGTCGAGCAGCAGGAAGAACGCCCCGTCGCCGCCCACGCCGTCGGTCGGGTCGTGCCCGTAGAGCCGCGCCTCCGGCACCCCCCGCTCGTGCAGCGTGGCGACCCGGGCGGCGGCCCGCTCCCGCAACTCGTCCAGGGGGCCGTACTGGATCGACTCGGTGGGGCAGGCCTGGGCGCAGGCCGGGGCCTTCCCGGCGCCGATCCGGTCGTAGCACAGCGTGCACTTCCACGCCCGACCGTCGCCCTTGCGCTGGTCGATCACCCCGTACGGGCAGGCGGAGATGCAGTAGCCGCAGCCGTTGCAGATGTCCTCCTGCACCACCACCGTGCCGAACTCGGTGCGGAACAGGGAACCGGTCGGGCAGACATCCAGGCAGGCCGCGTGCGTGCAGTGCTTGCACACGTCGGACATCATCAGCCAGCGGAAGTCGGTACGCCCTTCGGCGCTGCCGGTACGGCCGGGCGGCTGCGCCCCCGGCATGCCGAGGAACCGCGTCCCGCCGCCGGCTTCGGTGCTCGTCGCCATCCGGGCGGCCACCTCGGGCGAGCCCGGTGGCACACCCGGCTCGGTGCCGGTGTGGTTCGGGGTGGCGGCGGCGACGGCCGCGGACGCGGCGCTCACCGCCGCCTCGGTCGGGTTGCCCGCGAACGGCGGCGTCCGGTGCCCGGCCGGACGGGGCTGCTCGACGAACGCCACGTGCCGCCACGAGTTCGCGGTCAGCGCGCCGGTGTTGTCGTACGACATGCCGAGCAGGTCGAAGCCGGAGGCGGGAACGCCGTTCCACTCCTTGCAGGCCACCTCGCAGGCCTTGCAGCCGATGCAGACGCTCGTGTCGGTGAAGAAGCCCATCCGCGGCGGCGCCTCGGTCCAGCCGGCGTCCGGCGCGGGGTCGAGGGGCCCGTAGAGGCTGTTGCCCTCCAGCATGCTCATTCGTGCCCCCCGTCGGTGCCGGCGTCGGTGGTGACGATCGGGACGCCCCGCTCCGGGGTCAGCCCGGCCCGCCGCTGGTACTCGGCGACCAGGTCGAGCAGCGCCGGTCCGGTGGGCCGCCGGCCCCGCCGGATGTCGCAGGTGCCGACCTTGCTCTCCTGGATGAGCACGTTCGGGTCGAGCGTGATCCCGAAGAGGTCGTTGACCGAGTCGCCGGTCACCATGCCCTGGGGGCCGAAGTGGTACGGCAGCCAGACCTGGTGGATCACCCGGCCCTCGACCCGCAGCGGCGTGAGCCGGTCGGTGACCAGCACCTTGGCCTCGATCACCGCCCGGCCGCTGACCAGGTGCGCCCAGCCCAGATGGTCCAGCCCGACCTCGGCGGCCAACTCCGGGGACACCTCCACGAACATCTCCGGCTGAAGCTCGGCCAGCGGTCGCACGAACCGGCTCATCCCGCCGGCGGTGTGGTGCTCGGTGAGCCGGCTGACGGTGAACACGTACGGGTAGACCTGGCTGTGCGGCTCCGGCGGGCTCGGGTTGATCCGGTTCACCGGATGCCGGTAGATCTTGCGCATCGGGTTGCCCTGCTGCCCGTACATCGGGTTGCGCATCGGCGACTCGGGGGGCTCGTAGTGCGTGGGCAGCGGACCGTCGAGGACGCCGGTGGGCGCGTACAGCCAGCCCTTCCCGTCGCCCTGCATGATGAACGCGTCGTCGCCGGAGATCGCCTCGACCCCGGCGGCGCCCATCGGCGGCCGGTACGACGGCGGCTTCGTCCGCTCGAAGTCGGGCACGTCGTAGCCGGTCCACTCGCCCTTCTCCGGGTCCCACCAGACGTACTTCTTCCGCTCGCTCCACGGCCGCCCCTCCGGGTCCGCCGAAGCGCGGTTGTAGAGGGTGCGTCGGTTCGCGGGCCAGGCCCAGCCCCACTCGGCGGCCACCCAGTCCTGCTCGTGCCGAGGCTTACGCCGGGCCGCCTGGTTGACGCCGTCCTTGTAGACCCCGGAGTAGATCCAGCACCCGATGGCGGTGGAGCCGTCATCGCGCGCCTCCGTGAACGAGGACAGCGGGCGCCCGGTCGCCACCTCGTACCCGTTGATCTCCCGCAACACCGCCTCGGCGCTGGGCTCGGCGTGCGGACCGTGCGTGGGGTAGTCCCAGGCCAGGTCCAGCAGCGCCCGGTCCCGCGGCTTGTCCGAGCCCGCCAGCCGCTCCCGCAGCCTGCGGCCCAGGTGGTAGAAGAACCACAGCTCGGAGCGGGCATCGCCCGGCGGCTCGACCGCCTTCTCCCGCCACTGCAGCAGCCGCTGGGTCTGGGTGAAGGTGCCCTCCTTCTCCACATGCGAGGCGGCGGGGAGGAAGAACACCTCGGTCCGGCACTCCTCCGGCACGATCTCGCCGGTCTCCACCTCCGGGCTGTTCCGCCAGAACGTCGCACTGTCGATCATGAACAGGTCCCGGACCACCAGCCAGTCGAGGTTGGCCATGCCGAGACGCTGCGCCTTGCCGTGCGCCGAACCCACCGCCGGGTTCTGCCCCAGCAGGAAGTAGCCCCGTACCTTGCCGTCGATCATGTTCAACACCTGCTGGTACGTGCCGTGATCGCCCGTCATCCGCGGCAGGTAGCCGTAGCAGAAGTCGTTCTCCGGCGTCGCCGCGTCCCCCCAGTACGCCTTGAGCAGGCTGGCGGCGTAGGCCCGGGCGTCGGCCCAGAAGCCCTTCTGCCCCGGGTGCCGGATGCTGTCCACCCACTGCTGGAAGGTGGGGTGACTGGCGTGGTGCGGCATCGGCAGATAGCCGGGGAGCAGGTTGAACAGCGTCGGGATGTCCGTCGAGCCCTGGATGCTGGCGTGGCCCCGCAACGCCAGGATGCCGCCGCCCGGGCGCCCCATGTTGCCCAGCAGCAACTGGATGATCGCCCCGGTACGGATGTACTGAACGCCGACGCTGTGCTGCGTCCACCCGACCGAGTAGACGAGCGCGCCGGTCCGCTCCCGGCCGGAGTTCTCGGTCCAGGCCCGGGCCAGCTCGAGGAACTTCTCCCGCGGGATGCCGCAGACCCGTTCCACCATCTCCGGCGTGTAGCGGGCGAAGTGCCGCTTGAGGATCTGGTAGACGCAACGCGGATGCTGCAGCGTCTCGTCCCGCCTGACGCCGGCCGCCACCGGCATACCGTGTGACTCGTGGCGCAGGCCGGCCGCGCTGTTCCGCTCCTTGCCGGTGTCCTCGATCCCGCCGTCCCGCTCCTGGCCCGCGTACTGCCAGCTGGTCTGGTCGTACGCGCGCGTCTGTCGGTTGAAGCCCGAGAAGAGGCCGTCGAGGTCCTCGGCGTCGACGAAGTGCTCACTCACGATGGTCGCCGCGTTGGTGTAGGCCAGCACGTACTCCCGGAAGTCGAGCTCGTTCTCCAGGATGTGGTTGACCACCCCGCCGAGCAGGGCGATGTCCGTGCCCGCGCGGATCGGCAGGTACGTGTCGGCGAGCGCGCTGGTCCGGGTGAACCGCGGATCGACGTGGAAGACCTTCGCGCCGCGCTTCTTCGCCTCCATCACCCACTGGAAGCCCACCGGGTGGGCCTCGGCCATGTTCGAGCCCTGGATGACGATGACGTCAGAGTGCGCCAACGCCTGCTGGAAGTCCGTCGCGCCACCGCGACCGAAGCTGGTCCCCAGACCGGGGACGGTGGCGGAGTGTCAAATGCGGGCCTGGTTCTCGATCTGGAGCGCCCCCATCGCCGTGAACAGCTTCTTGATGAGGTAGTTCTCCTCGTTGTCCAGGGTCGCCCCGCCCAGACTGGAGATGCCCAGCGTCCGGTTCAGCGGTCGGCCCTCGCTGTCGACGTCCTCCCAGGTCTGCTCACGGACGGCGAGGATCCGGTCGGCGATCATGTCGAGCGCGACGTCCAGGTCCAGGTCCTCCCACTCCGTGCCGTACGGCCGGCGGTAGCGGACCTTGGTCTCTCGCAGTGGGCTGGTGACCAGGCTCTTGCTGGCGGAACCCTTGGGGCAGAGCCGGCCGCGGGAGATGGGGCTGTCCGGGTCGCCCTCGATCTGGACGACCTGCTCGTCCTTGACGAAGACCCGCTGCGCGCAGCCGACGGCGCAGTACGGACACACCGAGCGGGCCACCCGGTCCGCGGTCTCGGTGCGCGCGGTCAGCTCCGCCGACCGCTTCGACTGGGCGGCGGCACCCCGGCCGAGCGGGTCGGTGCCGGTGAGCTGCCGGTAGACCGGCCAGCCCTCGATGAAGGTCCGCAGACCCACCGCGACACCCCCTCCCCGGCCCCGACGCCGACCCCTCGAAGATAGGGCAGGCGGCCGACGCTCGCGACCCAAGGGCCGCGATCATCCTTCGGGGTACGTAGACAGCGCCGCCCCCGGGCCTGGTGTGGGCTCGGGGGCGGCGCTGGGGTGTCGGTGTGCAGGTCGC
>NZ_JBQHDE010000015.1:0-150639 GCF_052068455.1 Micromonospora sp. H33
TGACCGGCGCAGGGATCAAGCCTGACCGCCCGGAGCCGGGCACGGCGGGCCACACCCCCAACCGCAACCACACGACAAGCCGCCACCACGCCAACCCGCCGCACCGCCGCTCCCCAAGCTCCAGCGAAGCGTGAGCCGCCCCCAGCCGCCCGGCCTGCGCTTTCCGAGCAACTTGTCCGCTTCGGGTGCTGTGCGCAGTCCGACCGAATCCGTCACTAAGAGAAGTTTCTCCACACATATCGTGACCAGTTGCGATTCGGGCTCGTTGCGCAGGACGTGGGGGTTGCACTGAGAGACGCGCGGCGTTCCGTCACCAGTTGGTGCCGGCGCCACACCATCGGCGGTGACGGGGCGGTGGCGGCCGTCCGTCGCGGACAGCGGCAGGGCGAGCCGGGAACGCTCAGCCGCGAACAGGAACTCGAACTGATCGACACGCTGCGGGGCAGCTACCCCGACGCGTTCGGCCTGGACGAGGAGCTCTGGACGCGACAGAGCCTGCACACCCTCATCCAGCGCCGGTTCGAGCTGCCGCTGGACGCGGGGGCGGTCGGGGCGTACCTGCGGGCCTGGGGGTTGGGTCCGCGGGAGCCTCGCGAGCGTGCCTGCGGGCTCTGCGTGGGCGCGGTCGAGCGGTGGGTACGCACCGAGTACCCGGCCATCACCCGCGCCGCCCAGGAGCACCTCGCCGAGGTGTACTGGATCGGGCGGATCCGGCTGCGCGGCACCATGCCGGCCGCGGACGTGATCTCCGCCGTCTCGTCCCGTGGCCGCGTCCGCTTCATGATCACCACGCCGTCGGTGGACCCGCCGCTGCCCCGGGACTTCGTGCTCCGGCTGAGCGGCGAGGAGCAGCGCACCGTGCACCTGATCGTGGACGGGTCCTGGCCCCGCAACGAGTGGCCCCGCCGCCTGCCCCGCCGGATCGTGCTGCACCCGCTGCCGAGCTGCGGCCGGGCCGTCGCCGCCTGAGCCCACCCCGCGAGTGCGCGGCGGTCGTCCTTGCTCTGCTTCAACCGGCGCACCGATATCCGCCTGGCACCGTTGCGTGGATTGCAGCAGAGCAAAGCGGACGTGTGATGTGACCGCCCGCACTCCCGAGACGGTTGATCAAGAGGTTCTGGCACCGGAAAGCGCTTCCCCCGGACCGGAACCTCTTGATCAACGCGAGGGGAGGGAGGGACGCGACGACACGGAGTCCCCGGATACCGATTCGGCGATCGTGGGAGGTGTTTGCTAGTCTTCTCCAGTCGCTGAGCCCCCGTAGCTCAGGGGATAGAGCACCGCCCTCCGGAGGCGGGGGCGCAGGTTCGAATCCTGCCGGGGGCACCAGAGAGACCGAGAAGCCCGGGCCACCGCCCGGGTTTTTCCATGTCCGGGGACCGTGGGGTGACCGGGGAGGCTGTCCGCGTACCTCAGCCGGCGGCGCGGCGGGCACGGGCCCGGCGCTTCCCCTCGTGCATGGCCTGGACGCGGGCGACGGGGATCGTGTGGCCCTCGGCGACCAGGTCGTCCGGGAGCTTCTGCGGCGCGGGCATCGCGTCCGCCCACGGGTCACGGGCGGCGAGCAGCGCGGGCGCGGTCCGGATGGTGAAGTCGGCCGGCGTGACCGACGGCAGGTCGTCCCAGGAGACCGGGAACGAGACCGGCACCCCGGGTCGCAGCCGGGGGCTGTACGCGGCGACGACCGTCGCGCCGCCTGCCCGGGTGGAGTCGATGAAGACCTTCCCGCCCCGGTCCTCCCGGATGAAGGCGGTCGTCGCGAGGTCCGGGTCGAGGCGGGCGGCGCGGGCGGCGAGCGCCCGGGTGGCGGCGGCCATGTCCTCCGCCGTGGCGTCGCCGGCGACCGGAACGAACACGTGCACTCCCTTCGCCCCGCTGGTCTTCACGGCGCCCGCGAGACCCGTGTCGGCGAGCGCCCGACGAACCAGCAGGGCGGCGGCCACCGCCACGTCGAACGGCGCGCCCTCCGGCGGGTCGAGGTCGAGCACGAGGTGGGTCGGGCGGTGCAGGTCGGCGATCGTGGCGAGGGTCGGGTGGTACTCGACGGCTCGCTGGTTGGCGAACCAGAGCAGGGTGCGCCGATCGTCGCAGAGGGCGTACGAGACCTCCCGGTGCGAGGCCTCGGCCCACACGCCGGTGCGACGGACCCAGTCCGGTGTGTACTTCGGCAGGTTCTTCTGCATGAACGGCGGTTGGCCGGGGCGCACCCGGACCACCGACAGCGGCCGGTCCCGCAGGTGGGGCACGATCCGCTCGCTCACCGCGTCGAGGTAGTCGACCAGGTCCCGCTTGGTCGCTCCGGCGCCGTCGAACAGCGGCTGGCCCAGGTTGGTCAGCGTGACCCCGTCCCGCGTCTCCTCGGCCCCGCCCATCCGATCACCCTGCCCGCCGCCGCGCCGGTGGTCAACCGGACACGGCGAAGGGGTCCCGCCGGCCCGGACGGCGGCGAGCAGCTCGGTGGTGCAGCGCCCGGAGCGCGACCCGCGCGGTGGGCGGGGGTGGAGGTCATCCGCCAGAGCGCCAATCCCTCGTTCGTGGTCCCCGCCGCCGGTCGGCCTCCGCGCCCGTCACGCCGCCGGGCAGCCGGCGGGCTCCGCGGAGGTACCGACGACGGCCGGGACGGGCACCGGCCGCCGCCGGCCCAGCGCGACCACGGCGACCAGCAGAGCGGCGGTGACCAGGGCGGCGGCCACGGCGAAGGCGGCCCGGTAGCCGGCGGCGAGGGCGTCGGTGGCGGCCAAGCCGGCCTCGCGGACGGCATCGGTGCGGCTCGCGGCCAGGGTGGCGAGCACGGCCAGCCCGAGCGCGCCGCCGACCTGCTGGGTCGTGTTGACCAGTCCGGACGCCAGACCCGCGTCGGCCGGGTCGGCGCCCGCCATCGCCAGCGTGGTGACGGCCGGCAGGACCAGGCCACCGGCGACCCCGAACACCAGCACCGCCGGCAGCACGTCGACCGGGTAGCTGCCGTCGGCCGGGAGCCGGGCGAGGAGCAGGAAACCGACCACGGCGACGCCGAGCCCGGCGAGCAGCACCGGCCGGGCACCGTACCGGGCGGCCAGCCGGCCGGCGAGGCCGAGGGAGACCACCGCGATCGCCAGCGGGGTGGGCAGGAAGGCCAGCCCGGCGGCGGTCGCGTCGAGGCCGAGCACCAGTTGGAGCGCCAGCGCGAGGAGGAACTGGAACCCGAAGAAGGCGGCGACCGCGAGGAACTGCACGATGTTGGCGGCCACCAGGTCCGGGGTGCGCAGCACCCGGAGCGGCAGCAGCGGGGTCGCGGCGACCCGCTGCCGCCGGACGAACGCGGCGAGCAGCGCGGCGGCGAGCAGGGCGGTGCCGACCGTGCGTACGGAGGCCCAGCCGTGGTCGCCGACGCCGACGATGGCCAGCACGGCGACCATCAGCCCGGACGTCGCCAGCGCCGCACCCGGGACGTCCAGGCCGGCGCGCAGGCCGGCGCCCCGGTCGGGGACGACCACGCGGACGGCGGCGAGCAGCACCGCCAGCCCGATGGGCACGTTGACCAGGAAGATGGCCGGCCAGCCGGCGATGCCGGTGAGCACCCCGCCGGCCAGCATCCCGAGCGACGCCCCGGCCGCCCCGGTGAAGCTGAAGACGGCGATGGCCCGGGCCCGGCCGGCGGGCTCGGGGTAGAGCCGGACGATCATGCCGAGGCTGACCGCCGTGGCCGACGCCCCACCAGCGCCCTGGAGGAAGCGGGCGGAGACCAGGACGGCCGGCGAGGTCGCCACGGCGCACAGCAGCGACGCGACGGTGAACAGGGCGACGCCGGCCAGGAACACCCGCCGGCGGCCGAGCAGGTCACCGAGGCGCCCGGCGAGCAGGAGCAGGCCGCCGAAGGCGACGAGGTACGCGTTGACCACCCAGGCCAGCCCGGCGGCGGAGAAGCCGAGGTCCCGCTGGATCGCCGGGAGTGCCACGGCGACGACGCTGCCGTCGAGAATGACCATGAGGCTGGCGGCGCACAACACCAGCAGCGCCAGCCGGCGGGACGGTGCGGTACGGGTCGGCATGGGAGAGCCCCTCCTAAGTGCATGATTTGTTACCGAGAACATCCTCTGTGACCATGAGGCGGAGCGTAAGGAGGCACTTTCATGTCCCAGGGGAACAGCGATGTGCCCATGACCGGCTGCGACGGCACGGTCGGCCCCTTCGCGCCCGGTCAGGCGAAGGCGTGCACCGTCCGGGAGGTGCTCGACCGCGTGGGCGGCAAGTGGAGCATCGGCATCCTGGTGGCCGCCTCCCGGGGCCCGGTCCGGTTCACCGAGCTGGAACGGTGCATCGAGGGCATCAGCCGCCGCATGCTCACGCTGACCCTGCGCAACCTGGAACGGGACGGCCTGCTGCGGCGGACGGTGTATCCCACCGTCCCACCGAAGGTCGAGTACGCCGCCACCCCGATCGCCCTGGAGCTCTACGAGTCGCTGGTCGCCCTGACCGAGTGGGCCGACCGGCACCGGGGCGCGATCGCCTCCGCGCGGGCCGTGTACGACCGACAGCATGGCCGTGTGGCGAACGCCACCGAATCCGTCTGACCGATCGGTCAGCACCTGACCGATCGGTCAGGCATGCTGGTCGAGGAGGTGGGACCGGCATGGCACGGGTGGTACCGGAGACGCGGGACGAGATCCTCGCGGCAGCGGCGCGGCGCTTCGCGGCGACCGGCTACCGGGGCACGTCGTTGCAGGACATCGCGCGCGACGTGGGCTGCTCCAAGGCGGCGGTGCTCTATCACTTCGCCAACAAGGAGGCCATTCTCACCGCGCTGATGGCTCCGGCGATCGCGGTCCTCCAGGCGCTGGACGACCGCATCGTCGCCGCCGGCGGGCCGGCCGACGCGCAGCGGGTCGCGGCGGAGGGCTTCGTCGACCTGGCGGTCCGGTTCCGGCGGGAGATCGCGCTGCTGCGCGGCGAGTTCCCGGAACTGCTCCAGCAACCCGCCTTCGCGCACATCCAGGCCATCTCCGAACGGCTCATCGACGCGTTCGCCGGGCGCCCCGACCGCCCGTCCGCCCGGATCGCCGCGCTGGTGGTGCTCGCCGGCATCGCCGAGACATGCGGGGAGTTCGTCGACGTACCCGACGAGGAGCTTCGGCCGGCGCTGCTGGCGCTGGTCCGGCGGGCGCTCGAGCCCGTCGACTGACCCATCCATCCACGACGGAGGACACCGAACCCATGGCGACCCTGCTCTACCGGCTCGGCCGGGGCTCGATGCGCCGGCGGCGACTCGTCGCCGCGATCTGGCTCGTCGTACTCGTCGGACTCGGCCTCGCCGCCGCGACCCTGCGCGGCCCGACGTCGAGCAACTTCACGATGCCCGGCACCGAGTCGCAGCGTGCCCAGGACCTGCTCGCCGAGCAGTTCCCGGCGGCCAGCGGCGCGACCGGCACCATCGCCGTCAAGGCGCCGGCGCCCGGCCAGCTCGGCACACCGGAGGGCCAGGCGGTCGTCAAGGAGCTCACCCACCAGGCCGCGACGCTGCCCGGCGTGGTCGGCGCCGTGGATCCCTTCACGGTCCAGTCCCTCTCCCCCGACGGCCGGTACGCGCTGGTCCAGGTCCAGTTCGCCGAGGGCGCCGACAAGGTGACCGACGCGCAGCGGGAGGCGTACGAGAAGGTCGGCGCGGCGGCCGAGGCCCAGGGCTGGCAGGTGGCCCCCGGCGGCGAGGTGCTCAACACCGAGCCGGAGATCGGCTCGACCGAGGCCATCGGCGTGGCAATCGCGGCGATCGTCCTGGTGATCACGTTCGGGTCGCTGGTGGCGGCGGGGATGACGATGCTGAACGCGCTGATCGGCGTGGGCGTCGGCATGGCCGGCCTGTACGCGCTCAGCGACGTCGTGGAGCTCACCAGCACCGCGCCGATCCTCGCTCTGATGCTCGGCCTGGCGGTCGGCATCGACTACTCGCTCTTCATCACCTCCCGCTACCGGCAGAACCTGCTCGACGGGCTGCCGCGGGACGAGGCGGTCGGCCGGGCGGTCGGCACCGCCGGCTCGGCCGTGCTCTTCGCCGGCGCCACCGTGGTGATCGCGCTCGCCGGCCTGGCGGTGGTGAACATCCCGTTCCTGACGGTCATGGGTCTGGCCGCCGCCGGCACGGTCACCGTCGCCGTGCTCGTCGCTCTCACGCTCCAGCCGGCGCTGCTCGGCTTCGCCGGCCGGCGGGTGCTCCCCCGCAAGCTCCGCACCGCCACCGAGGAGGCCGACGCGGACACCACTACCGAGGAAGCCGACGCGGACACCACCACCGAAGACCGCTCCGCCTTCGGGTTCCGGTGGGCGCGCCTGGTGACCCGGTTCCGGCTGCCGGTGATCCTGGTCGGCCTGGTCGGGCTCGGCGCGCTCGCGCTGCCCACCCCCGACATGCGGCTGGCCCTCCCGGACCCCGGCACCGCGCCGGCCGGGTCGCCGGCCCGGGTCTCCAACGACCTGATCAGCGAGGGCTTCGGGCCGGGCTTCACCGGCCGGCTGGCGGTCGTGGTCGCCGGCGACGACCAGCAGGCCACGGCGGCGGCCGTACCGCAGGTCACCGCGCTGGTCCAGCGCACCGAGAACGTGCTCGCGGTGACACCGCCGCAGTTCAGCCCGGACGGCCGGACCGCGCTGCTCGGTGTGGTCCCGAAGACCGGGCCCACCGACCCGGCCACCGAGACCCTGGTGGACGACATCCGGGGCGCGGTCGGCGGCATCCAGGACGCCGACGTGCTGCTGACCGGTGTGACGGCGATCGGCATCGACGTCTCCGAGAAGCTCTCCGACGCGCTGCCGGTCTACCTGCTGCTCGTGGTCGGGCTGTCGGTGCTGCTGCTGATGCTGGTGTTCCGCTCGCTGCTGGTGCCGGTCAAGGCCGCGCTGGGCTTCCTGCTCACCGTCGCCGCGACGTTCGGGCTCACCGTGGCCGTGTTCCAGCAGGGGCGCCTCGCCGACATGGTCGGCCTGGACACGCCCGGCCCGCTGATCAGCTTCCTGCCGATCCTGCTCATCGGCATCCTGTTCGGCCTGGCCATGGACTACGAGGTCTTCCTGGTCTCCCGGATGCGGGAGGACTTCGTCCACGGCGACACGGCCCGACAGGCCACCATCAACGGCATGGGGCACGGCGCCCGGGTGGTCACCGCCGCCGCGCTCATCATGATCTCGGTCTTCGGCGGCTTCGTCTTCATGGACGACCCGGTCATCAAGTCGATGGGCTTCGCGCTCGCGGTCGGTGTCGCCATCGACGCGTTCGTGGTCCGGATGACGATCGTGCCGGCGGTCATGTCGCTGCTCGGCGACAAGGCCTGGTGGCTCCCGCGCTGGCTCGACCGGGCCCTACCCAACGTCGACGTCGAGGGCGAGGGCCTGCGTACGCACCTGCGGGAGAAGGAGAGCGCCCACGCCTGAGCAAAAGGAAGGGTCCCCGGCGTCATACCGGGGACCCTTCCCGACACTCAGACGCCCGCCGGGTAGGTCTCCATCTCGCCGGGGGTGGTCAGCGCGGGGAGCGGGTGCAGGGCGGTCGTCTCGTCGCACCAGATGAACGCGTCGTAGCGCTCCCCCAGCCGGGTCGGCACGTAGTTGCCCCACGACTCGAACGACGGGTCGTACACCACCCCGATCGCCCGGTGGTCGAGGGCGTCCGTGACCCAGCCCGGCTGGTCGTCCCCACCGAACACCAGCACCGCCCGCTCGGGCATCAGCTCGTGCAGCCGCCGCTCGACCGAACCCTCCCGGGCCGGCGGCACGATCATCGCCTCCGCCGGCGAGCCCCAGCGCGGCGCGGCGATCACCGTACCCCGGTCGCAGCCGAACCCGACCAGCACGACCGCGTCGCGGCCGTGCCGCTCGCGGCCCAACTGGCCGATGTTGAGCATGCCGTCGGCGGCCATGTCGGTCGCCCGCGCGTCGCCGACGTGGGTGTTGTGCGCCCAGACGATCCCCCGCGACCCGGGACCGTAGTGGTCCAGCAGCCGGTCGAGGGTGTCCGCCATGTGGATGTCCCGGACGTTCCACGACTCCGGCCCGCCCGCGACCATCGCCCGGTAGTACCGCTCCGCGCCCGCCACGACCTCCGCGTTCTGCCAGGTTGAGAAGGCGTCCGAGCCGTCCGCCGCGGCGTGTTCCCGGGTACGCGCCAGCAGCCGCACCACCTCGTCCTCACACCGTGCCGAGACGAACCGGCTGGCCATGCCGTACTCCTCGACCCGCTTGCCGTACGGCTCGAAGCAGCGGTACGCGTCCTGCGCGGCCTCCAGCGACGCCGGGTCCTCCTCACCGAGGTAGTCGAAGATCGCCTGCATCGACTCCCACAGGCTGTAGACGTCCAGGCCGTGGAAGCCGGCCCGGGCCGACTCCGGCCGCTCCACGTTCCACGCGCGCAGCCAGCGGCAGAAGCGCGCCACCTCGGCGTTCGCCCACATCCACGTAGGCCACCGCTCGAACTCCTCGAGGGCGACCTGCGGCTCGGTGGCGCCGCCCGGGGCGGCGCTGACCGACCGGTTCACGCGGTCGCAGTCCGGCCAGTCCCCCTCGACCGCCACGAACGAGAAGCCGCACTCGGCGATCAGGCGTCGGGTGAGCTGCTCCCGGAGCCGGTAGTAGTCGTACGTGCCGTGCGTCGCCTCCCCGATCATCACGATCCGGGCGTCCCGGACACGTTCCAGCAACGGGTCGAAGTCGCTCGGCGCACCGAGCCGCTGAACCAGCATGGCGGGCGGCTACCCGGCGCGTCGGCGGGCAAACCGGTGTGTCGACGCGCGGAGCGGGTAGGCGCCGGCCATGACCGTCACCGGAGTGCAGTTGCAGGAGTACCTGGCCGGGCTCGACTACCCGATTTCCCGCGCCGACCTGGTCCGGTGGGGCCAGGAGAACGGGGTGAGCACGGAGATGCTCCAGATGTTGCGGGCGCTGCCGGCGGAGGAGTTCGGCTCTCCGGCCGAGCTGGCGGAGTCGTTGAACACGCTCGCGTAGTCCTCGGCCTCAGCAGGGCAGCAGCCGGAACGGCACCAGCCACTGTTCCGGCCAGACGTGTCCGGCCGGTGTGGCCGCATCGAGCCGGGTCGCCCGCAGCGCCGCGGCCAGCCGGGCCCGCGGGTACCGCCGGGCCAGCGAGGCCACGAGCGACCCGCCGGCGCCGTCGAAGCCCAGCTCCACCATCCGCCGGTACGCCGGCAGCTCCGCCCGGGGCAGCAGTGCCTCCGGCCGCCGCTCGACGCGCAGGATCCCGGCGTCGACGCGGGGCACCGGGCGGAACGCCGTCCGGGGCACCCGACCGGCGAGCCGCCAGCCGAACTCCGGCCACGTCGACACGGTGAGCCGGGTCCACCGCCCGTAGTCACCGCTGCGCCGCCGGGCGTACTCCAGCTGGGTGAACAGGGTCGCGGCGCGCAGACCCGGTGATCAAGAGGTTTTGGGTACGACACGCCGATGGGACCGCCACAAACCTCTTGATCAACCCTTGTCGGGCGGGTCGGCGGGGGGGCTCGGTGGGGGCTGGTCAGGCGGGGACGTCGATTGTGCGGGAGTCGCGGCGGGCGATCTCGGCCGCCTCGAGGACGGCGACCACGTCCCGCCCGAAGCGCACGTCGCAGCGGTGGTCGCGGGTGCCCGAGTCGACCTCCTCCAGCAGTTGGTCGATCGCCGTCCCGTACGCGTCGGCCACGGTGCCCTTGCCGAGCGGCGCGGTCTCGATGCCGCTGACACCGTAGAAGCGGAGGTCGCGCGTGACCGCCCCGCCCGGCGCGTCCAAAGTGAGCGAGACGCTGCTGGTGGCACCGCCATCGTGGGTGAGCAGCAGGTGCACGAGACCGCTCGGGCCGTCCATCGCGGCCACCCGGGTCACCCGGCCCAGCACCGGCAGGATGATCGACAACGCGTGCGGGCCGACGTCCCAGAGGGCGCCATGCTGCCGCCGCCAGGCGGAGCCCTCGTACGGGTTGCCGGGCTGGTAGATCGAGGCGAAGAAGGTGGCGTTGCAGTGCTGCCAGCCCTCGTCGGCGGCGGTGGCGGCGAGGAAGGCGGTGACGTTCGGGTGGTACCGCTGGGTGAAGAAGATCAGGGAGGCGACGCCGGAGGACTGCGCCGCGGTGACCACTCGGTCGGCGTCGGCCAGGCTCAGCGCGAGCGGTTTGTCCAGCAGCAGGTGCCGACCGGCGGTGGCCGCGCGGACGGCGATGTCCGCCTGCACGTCGGGCGGGAGGGCGACCGCGACGGCGTCGCACGCCTCGATCAGCGCGTCGACGTCGTCGAACGCGGGCACGCCGTACCGCTGCGCGACTGTGGCGGCCTTCGCCGGGTCCCGCCCCCAGACGCCGGCGAGGGTGGTCCGGGGATGTGCCCGCAGCCCCGCGCCGTGCGTCTCCGCCGCCCAGTGTCCGGTGCCGAACAAGCCGAACCGCACCACAGGAACCCCCGCCCGTCGTCACGCCACGGCTGCCCCGCGGCCCCTCGATCACGCTAGTCGCCGATCCGGCCCCGCGCCCGTACGACACCGCTACTACGCGGATTAGTAGAGTGTGGCGGTGACCGAACCGCGCCCCCGGTGGGCCCGATGACCAGCGCCGCACCGGCCGGATCGCCGGTGGACGGGCTGCTCGCCGTCGCCGCCATCGTGCTGTCCCTGCTCGTCGCGGTGTGGGCCCTGGTGGCCACGCTGCGGCACCGTGCTCCCGACCGGGTGCAGTTCGCCGGCCTGGCCGCGCTGGAGGCAGTCCTGCTGGTGATGGCCGTGGTCGCGCTGGTCGCCCTCGCCGGGGGCGAGCGGCCGGGCGAGCCGGGTGCCTTCGCGGGCTACCTGGTGACGCTGGTCTGCCTGCCACCGCTGGCCTGGGTGCTGGCCCGGATGGAGCCGACCCGGTGGGGTTCGGCGATCGTCTGCGCGGTCTGCCTCGTCACGCCGGTGGTGGTGGTCCGGCTCCAGCAGACCTGGGCGATGCTCGGTGGCTGAGGCGCCGGCCGCGGAGCGGACCCGGACCAACGCCGGCCCGGGCCGGCTGCTGATCGCCGTCTACCTGTTGTTCGCGATCGCCGCGACCAGCCGCGCCGGCCTCCAGATCGCCACGAAGTTCGACGAGGCACCGGTCGCGTACCTGCTCTCCGCGCTCGCCGCGGTCATCTACATCGTGGCGGCGGTGGGCCTGGCCCGCGCGGGCACCGCCGGCCGGCGGATCGCGCTGGCCTGCTGCACCGTCGAACTGGCCGGTGTGGTCGGTGTCGGCGCGTTCAGCCTGGCCCGGCCGGAGCTGTTCCCCGACGAGACCGTCTGGTCCGGCTTCGGCAGCGGGTACGGCTACATCCCGCTGGTCCTGCCGGTGCTCGGCCTGCTCTGGCTCTGGCACACCCGCCGCACCCCGTCCTGACCCGCCCCCGCCGCGCCCCGCCCTGACCCGCCCCGCACTTTCACCGAAAGAGTGGCCTTGGCGGCCGGAATGGCCACTCTTTCGGTGAAAGAGGGGCCATTCCGGGGGGCGGGCGTCGGCGCGGCCGGTCAGTCCTTCGGGCCGCCCGCGACGTAGATGACCTGACCGGACACGAAGGACGCGCCCTCGCTGGCCAGGAACGAGATGGTGTGCGCCACGTCCTCCGGACGGCCCACCCGGCGGACCGGGATCTCCGCCTCGGCGTGCTTCTGCAGCGCCTCGAAGTCGACCTTCATGCGGGCGGCGGTGGCCGCGGTCATGTCGGTGACGATGAAGCCGGGGGCGACCGCGTTGACCGTCACCCCGAACGGGCCCAGCTCGATGGCGAGGGTCTTGGTGAAGCCCTGGAGGCCGGCCTTGGCGGCCGAGTAGTTCGCCTGGCCGCGGTTGCCGAGCGCCGAGGTGCTGGAGAGGTTGACGATCCGGCCCCACTTCCGCTCGACCATGTGCTTCTGGACGGCCTGGCTGAACAGGAACGCGCCCCGCAGGTGCACGCCCATCACCGTGTCCCAGTCGGCGTCGGTCATCTTGAACAGCAGGTTGTCCCGGAGCACGCCGGCGTTGTTGACCAGCACGGTGGGCGCGCCCAGCTCGGCGGCGACCCGCTCGACGGCCGCCTCCACCTGCGCGCGGTCGGCCACGTCCGCGCCGACACCGAGCGCCCGGCCACCGGCGGCGGCGATCGCGTCGACGGTCTCCTTGGTCGCCGACTCCTCGATGTCCACCACGGCCACCGCCAGCCCGTCGGCGGCCAGGCGCTTGGCGGTGGCCGCCCCGATGCCCCGCGCCGCGCCGGTCACGATGGCGACCCGCTGCTCCTCCGACATGCCTACCTCCCGGTAACTTCGCTGGAATGAGCGCCACCCTAACCCACGCCGGGGCCGGCCGAACCCGGCCGAGGCGGGGGTGTCAGAACGCGCGGCCCCGGCACAGGCGGATCCAGCGGTAGCCGTAGCCGGCCAGCTTGAGCCGGTCGAGCTTGCCGACCGGCTCGTAGCTGCGGTCGCCGAGCACGTCGATCGGCAGGTCGGCCTCCGCCTCCAGGTGGCTCAGGTCGACCTCCGCGTCCTCGGTGCCGAGGTTGTGCAGGAAGACCATGGTGCCGGTCGGCCCGTCGGCCCGGTGTGCCAGTACCCCGGGCGGGGTCGGCACGTCGATGTGGGTGGTCGAGCCGGAGCCGATCTCGGGCGCCTCGCGGAGCGTACGGATCATGCGCTCGAACCACGCCAGCAGCGAGGTGCGGTCGGCACGCTGGGCGGTGACGTTGACCTTCTCGTAGGAGAACTCACCCTTGTCGATCACGGGCCGGACGAGCTTCTCCGGGTCCGCGGTGGAGAAGCCGGCGTTCGGCTGGTACGACCACTGCATCGGCGTACGGATGGCGTGCCGGCCGGGCAGGGACAGGTCCTCACCCATGCCGATCTCCTCGCCGTACCGCAGCACGGGCGTGCCGCGCAGCGAGAACTGGAGCGAGTACGCCAGTTCGAGGCGGCGCCGGTCGTTGCCGAGCATCGGGGCGAGCCGGCGACGGATGCCCCGGTCGTAGATCCGCATGTCCTCGTCGGGGCCGAACTGCGCGTACACCTCGTCGCGCTGCTCGGCGGTGAGCCGGGACAGGTCGATCTCGTCGTGGTTGCGCAGGAAGGTCGCCCACTGCCCGCCCTCCGGCAGCGCCGGGGTGTCGCGCAGCGCCTCGATCACCGACTCCGGGTCCTGCCGGGCCAGGGCGAGCATGAGGCGCCCGTTCAGCATGAAGTCGAAGAGCATGTGCAGCCGGTTCGCCGACCCGCCGCTGTCGCCGAAGAACGTGGGCAACTGGTCCGGCTCGACGTTCGCCTCGGCGAGCAGGACGGCGTCGCCCCGGCGCCACTGCACGTGCTGGCGCAGTTCGGTCAGGAACTCGAAGTCCTTCGGTGAGTTCGCGTTGCCCGGCTCGGTCAGCTCGATGATGAACGGCACCGCGTCCATCCGGAAACCGGAGACGCCGAGCTGGAGCCAGAAGGACATGATCTTCTTGACCTCGGCCCGCACGGCCGGGTTGGCCATGTTCAGGTCCGGCTGGAACCTGTAGAACCGGTGGTAGTACCAGGCCTTCGCGGTCCGGTCGTAGGTCCACGTCTCGTGCTGTTCCCCGGGGAACACCATCCCCTGGTGGCGATCGTCCGGCTCGTGGTCGGACCACACGTACCAGTCCCGGTACGGCGAGTCCGGCGAGGAGCGGGCGGACACGAACCACGGGTGCTGGTCGGAGGTGTGGTTGACGACCAGGTCGATGATGACCCGGATGCCCCGGTTCTGCGCCTGGTGCAGCAGCTCGGCGAAGTCGCCGAGGGTGCCGAAGCGCGGGTCCACGTTGTAGAAGTCGGTGGCGTCGTACCCGTCGTCCTTGTTGGGCGAGGGGTGGATCGGGTGCAGCCACAGGCAGGTCACACCCAGCCGGGCCAGGTAGTCGAGCCGGCCGATCAGTCCCCGGATGTCGCCGACGCCGTCGCCGTCGGAATCCGCGTACGTGTCGATGTCGAGGCAGTAGACGACGGCCTCGGAGTACCAGCGGTCACCCATGCCTCTGGTATGTCTCCGACGGCGCGGCCCGGCAAACGCGAGACGGCGGTACCGTGCCCGGAATGAGCATCCAGCACGTCGACTGGTCCAGCGGCACGTGGCTGCACCCGCCCGTGTCGGTGGTGCCCGGCCCCGGGGGCGACCTGGTGGTGGAGCCCGCCGAGGGCAGCGACCTGTGGCGGCACACGTCGTACGGCTTCGTGCACGACGACGCCCCGGCCCTGCTCGCGCCGTTCCCCGTTGGCAGCGCCGCCGAGGTGGCCTTCCACCTCGACTACGGTGAGCAGTTCGACCAGGCCGGGGTGCTGGTCCGTGTGGACGAGCGCACCTGGGTCAAGGCGGGCGTCGAGGTCAGCGACGGCCAGCCTCAGCTCGGTGCGGTGGTCACGCGGGGGGTCTCCGACTGGTCGGTGGCGCCGGTGCCGGAGTGGACCGGCCGGGAGGTCACCGTCCGGGTCAGCCGGGCCGGGGACGCGCTGACCGTCCGGGCCCGCGCCGGAGCGGAGCCGTGGCGGCTGGTCCGGCTCGCGCCGCTGCCGCCGGAGGCGGTGGCAACCGCCGGGCCGTACTGCTGCTCCCCCACCCGCGGCGGATTGCGGGTGCGGTTCACCGACTGGCGGCGGGGGCCGGCCGACGCGGCGCTGCACTGAGGCGCGCGACACGCCCGGGTGTAAGCGGCGGCACCCCGGGTACCTCCTTCCGATCCCCCGGCCCGGCAGCGGAAGGATCGCGATGGCACTCGCCCAGGACGTCCACCCGGAGCAGTTCGGCGGGTTGACCGGCTGGGTGGCCGAGGTCATCGACGCGCTGGGCGCGGTCGGGGTGGCGCTGCTGGTCGCCCTGGAGAGCATCATCCCGCCCATCCCCAGCGAGATCGTCCTCGCGATGGCCGGATACCTGGCCGGCGAGGGGCGTTTCAACGTCGTCCTGATCGTCCTCGCGGCGACCGCCGGGTCGCTGGTCGGGGCCCTCGCGCTCTACTGGCTCGGCGCCGGTCTCGGCGAGGACCGGCTGAAGCGGTGGCTGGACCGGCTGCCCCTGGTGGACCGTGACGAACTGGAGCGGGCCGACCGCTGGTTCGAGCGGCACGGCCGCTGGGCGGTGCTGTTCGGCCGCCTGGTGCCGGTGGTCCGCAGCCTGGTCTCCATCCCGGCGGGGGCGAACCGGATGCCGCTGGGCGAGTTCGTCGCGTTCACCACGCTGGGCAGCGGTGTCTGGAACGGGCTGATCGTCGGTCTGGGGTACACGCTCGGCACGCGCTGGGAGGACGTCGACCGGTACAGCAGCTGGTTCAACTACGCGATCTTCGCGGTCTTCGCCGTCATGATCGTGACCTGGGCGGTGAAGAAGGTCCGCCGGCGGCGGGCCCGGCGCGACCGGGAGTCGGTCGGCGCCGGGCGCTGACCGGGCCGCGCACCCGATCGGGGTACGCGGCCCGGAGCCGTCCAGGGTCAGGGCAGCGTGTCGAGGTGCGGGCCGACGGTACGGGCGAAGTTGTTGCCGTTGGACACGTCCCAGTTCACCGACCAGGTCATCGCGCCCCGCAGACCGGGGTAGGTGCGCGGCGGGCGGAAGCTGCCGCAGTTGCTGCCCCGGGTCAGGCAGTCCAGGGCCGCGTTGACCACGCTGGGCGCGACGATCCCGCCGCCGGCCGCCCCGGGACCGGCCGGCAGGCCGAGCCCGACCTGGTCGGGCCGCAGCCCCGCCTCCAGCTGGATGCAGGCCAGCGCGACGATGAAGTTCACCGTGCCCTGGCTGTACGCGGCGTTGTTGTCGCACCCCAGCATCGAGCCGGAGTTGTAGAACTGGGTGTTCACGACGGTGAGGATGTCCTTGATGTCCAGCGCCAGCTTGAAGTAGCTGGTGGTCGGGTTCTGCATGTCGATGGTCTGCGGCGCCATCGCGATGATCAGCCCGGAGCCGACCTTGGTGCGCAGCGACCGCAGGGCCTGCGCCATGTACGTCGGGTTGAGGCCGTTCTCCAGGTCGATGTCCACGCCGTCGAAGCCGTACCGCTGGATCAGCGCGTGCACCGAGTCGCTGAAGGCGACCGCGGAGGCCGCGTCGTTGACGGCGACCCGCCCGGTCTCACCGCCGACCGAGATGATGACCTTCTTGCCCCGGCTCTTCAGGGTCCGGACGTCGGCCGAGAAGTCCGCGTCGGTGTAGCCGCCCAGCGCGGCGGAGAGGCCGGGGTCGACCGCGAAGGTCACCGCGCCGGGGGTGGCCGCCGCCTCGGCGAAGGCGACCGCGACGACGTCGTACTCGGCGGGGACGTCCCGCAGTCGCAGCTCGACCGCCGGGTTGTCGAAGTTGTGCCAGTAGCCGGTGAGGATGTGCTTCGGCAGGCCGGTGACCGGCGGCGGGCTGGTCGGCGGCGGCGTGGTCGGGGGTGGGGTCGTGGGGGGCGCGGTGGTGGGTGGCGCAGTCGTGGGCGGAGGCGTGGTCGGGGTCGTGCCGCCACCGCACGCCGCGCCGTTCAGTTGGCAGTTGGTCGGCGAGCCGGGCCCGCTGCCGAGGAATCCGAAGGAGACCAAGGCGCCCGGCGCGATCGTGCCGTTCCACGACCGGTTGGTGAACGTGTACCGCTGGCCGGACGAGGTGAGCAGCGCGTCCCAGTAGGTGCCGACCGACGTGCCGGCGGGCAGGTCGAAGGTGAGGCTCCAGCCGTTGATCGTGGAGGTGCCCCCGTTGGTGATCGTGTACTTCCCCTCCCACCCGGTGCCCCAGTCGGACGTCTTCACGAAGGTGGCGGTCGGGCCGGCGGCGTACGCCGGCATCGCCACCCAGGCGGCGCCGAGCGCGGCGGTCAGCACGGTGACCAGGGACAGGACAAGGGATCTGGAACGCTTCATGCGACCCTCCACACCCGGACAGGGATCCACGGACGTCTACGTTGGCGCTTATTATTAAGACTGTTAACTGTTCTGTCCAGGGTGCGGCGGGGTGTTAAGAGGGGCCCCTTCCACAACGCGAGGCGTTAAGAAGGGGCCCCTCCTTTCGGATCAGCGGCGGAAGGTGAACCAGTTGACGTTGACGAAGTCGTTGGGCTGGCCGCTGGTGAAGGTCAGATAGACCGTCCGGCGGCCGGTGGGGCCGGCGACGTTGCCGGGCACCGAACGCCAGCTCTGCCAGCCGCCGGTGTTGGCGATGGCGAAGCTGCCGATCGGCGGGCTGGTCGGGCTGTCCAGGCGCACCTCGACCAGCCCGCTCACGCCGCCGCCCGCACCGGAGGCGACCCGGGCGACGAAGTCCCGCGGCGGCGTCGCGCCGAACTCCACGTTGTCGAAGCGCACCCAGTCGCCGTTGCGCAGCGCGCCGATGTTCTGGCCGCCCTCCGAGCAGGCCTCCACGAGCACGCCGTTCTGGGCGTTGAACGACTCGGCCTGGATGGTCGCGTACGCGTCGCGGACCCCGCCCGGGGGCGGAGTCGTCGGGGGCGGAGTGGTGGGCGGCGGGGTGGTGCCGCCGCCCCGGTTGTAGACGGCGACGTAGTCGACGACCATCGGCCGGCCCGGCACGGTCGCGGCGGTCGGGGTGGCACCCCCGGCGACGCCGTTCGGGAACGCCCCGCCCATCGCGACGTTGAGCAGCAGGAAGTAACCGGCGTGGCTGGTCATCTGCGACCAGTACGGCTCGCCGACCCGGGTCTGGCTCACCGTGTGGTAGAGCTGGCCGTCGACGTACCAGCGCAGTTGCTGCGGGCTGGCCGACGCGTCCCACTCGAAGCGGTAGGTGTGGAACGTCGACTGGCAGGTGGCGCCCGGGCAGGCCCGGGAGGCGCCGATGCCGTTGAACTCGTCGCACGGGCCGCCGGGCGCGACGCCGCAGTGCAGCACGCCCCAGACGGAGTTGATCCCGTTGACGTTCTCCATCACGTCGAACTCGCCGATGCTCGGCCAGTTCTGGTAGTTGCCCCGGTAGGGCGACCCGAGCGCCCAGAACGCCGGCCAGTAGCCGGCCGCCTCGGCACCGGTCACGTTGGGCATCTGGATCCGGCCCTCGATCGCCAGCACCCCGCCGGACGGCGGCTTGAAGTTGCTGCGGACGGTCTCGATCCGGGCCGACGTCCACTGGCCGGACGCGTTGCGCAACGGCGTGATCCGAAGGTTTCCGGCACCGTCGTGGCTGACGTTGGCGGTGCTGGCGGTGTACGTCTGGATCTCTCCGGTGCCCCAGTTGGGCGGGCCGCCGGGGTAGCTGGTGCCGGTGTCGATGATCCAGTTGGCCGAGGACGGGAGGGTACCGGCAGCGCCCGTGAAGTCGTCGCTCCAGACCAGACTCCAGCCCGGCGCGGGCGGCGGGACGGCGGCGTTCGCGGTGACGGTCAGGCCGGCCAGCGCGGTGGTGGTGACGGCGGTGAGCAGCGCCAACGCCAGTGGTTTCCGGCGTCGCGCGGGCAGGGCGGCAGGCGCCCCGGATGGCGTGTGCATGGCTGTGCCTCTCTGCGGGACGGGTCGAGAGAGCGCTCTCTCAGGAGTTGTACGTGCCGTTCACAAAGTTGTCAACATCGATCTAGGTCGAGGCGGCCGGGCGACGCAGGACCGCCTGCTCGAGCCCGGACCACGCGGTCGTGGTCGCCAGGTAGATCACCGCGGCGAGCGGCAGCACCAGCGCCACCAGGACGGTCGTGTACGGCAGCAGTGGCAGCAGGCGGGCCAGTGCGTCCGCACCCGGCGTACCGGCCGGAGCCGGCGTCGCGGTGCGCCGCATCCGGCGCGACGTCAACCAGGCCAGCACGAGCAGCGCGACCAGCAGGACGACGAACAGCGGCACCACCGCCCCGGTGAGGCCGTCGCCGAGCTGGTGCCCGAGCGGCACGCCGGCGAGGCGTTCGTCCAGCAGCCCCGTGCCGCCCTCGTCGGTGGTGAACAGGCGGTACGCCACCAGCAGGAACGGCGCCTGGAGCAGCAGCGGCAGGCAGCCGGCGAGCGGACCGGCGCCGGCCGAGCGGTAGAGGGCGAGGAGCTCGGCCTGGAGCCGGGCCGGGTCGTCCGCGTACCGCCGCTGGAGTTCGCGGACGCGGGGGGCGAGCGCCGCGCGGCGCCGCTCCCCGCGGACCTGCGCGACGGTCAACGGTGAGATCAGCAGGCGGACGGCGACGGTGAAGACGACGATGGCGGCGGCGGTGGCCGCGCCGCCGGTGAGCGGTTCGAGCAGGGCGGCGAGCCCGGCCAGGACGGCGCCGGCGGCGCCGACCACGTCCGACAGCGGTGCGAAGGCGTACATGGTGGAGGACCCCTCGGGTGCGATTCCGGGTACGCGCCCGACGGGCGCGAAAGGGACGTCGGAACCGGCCGCGGCGGCCTGGTGGCTACGCGGCCGAGGGGCGGAGGCCGGGTGCCCGTGGGCGGGGTCGGCCGGAAGCGTCCGGGTCCACCTGACGTGGCACCCGGCGGGATCGGGCCCGCGCCCGGAGTGCGCACACCGCGCGGGTCACGCCGGCCGCCGGCACCACGGCGAGGTGCACCGCGAGCAGGGTGGCGAGCAGCACGACCGCCGCGCCGGCGAGCAGCCCCGACGGGTGGTCGGCGAGCACGGTCAGCCCGGTGAGCGTGGCGGCCCACCACCCGAGCAGCATCCCGAGCACGCAGCCAGGCTACGACGGCGTGTCACGTCACCCGCTGTGATGACGACACGCCGGTACCGCGTTTCCCGGCCCCGCCACCGTGGGTAACGACGGGACCGACCCGGCGCGGACGGACCGCGGCCGGCCGAGACGGACGGTGATTCCCGATGACCGGCCAGGTGGTGGCGGCACCGAGCACGGCGGCCGACGGGAGCGACCTGCTCACCGTTGGTGTCGAAGAGGAGTTCCTGCTCGTCGACCCGCACACCGGGGTCGCCGTGCCGGCCGTCGACCTCGTCATGGAGCAGGTCCCGCCCGAGCTGCGCGGCCAGGTCGAGCGGGAGTTCCAGACCAGCCAGATCGAGATCGGGAGCCCGCCCGGCCTGGAGCTGCGCTCGATCCGGCACTCCCTGGGCATGCTGCGCGGCGCACTCGCCGACGCCGCCGAGCGGGCCGGCGTACGCCTGCTGGCCATCGGGACCGGCCCGGCCGACGGTCCGGTGCCACCGGTGGTCGACAAGCCCCGCTTCGACCGGATGATCGAGCGGTTCCGGCTGCTGGTGCCCGGTCCCGGCAACAACGGCATGCACGTGCACGTCGGGGTGCCGGACGCCGAGACCGGCGTGCAGGTGCTCAACCACCTCCGGCCGTGGCTGCCGGTGCTGCACGCGGCGACCGCCAACTCCCCGTTCGCCAAGGGCGAGGACACCGGCTACGCGAGCTGGCGGTCGGTGGAGTGGGAGCGCTGGCCGTCCGTGGCGCCGACGCCGTTCCTCGAGTCGCACGAGCACTACGAACGGCTGATCCGGCAGCTCATCGCGAGCGGCCTGATGCTCGACGAGGGGATGCTCTACTGGTACGCCCGCCTGTCGGCGAAGTACCCGACCGTGGAGATCCGCATCGGGGACGTCTGCCCCTCCGTGGACGACGCGGTGCTGGTCGCCGCCCTGGTACGGGCGATGGTCGCGACCGCGATGGCCGATATCGCGGATGGCCGGCCGGCCGTCCGCACCGACCACCACCTGCTCGTCGCCGCGCACTGGCGGGCCGCCCACGACGGGCTGGAGGGCGAGGGCGTCGACCTCACCGACGGTGAGCTGCGGCCCGCCTGGGAACTGCTCGACCAGCTCGTCGACCGGCTGCGACCGGCGCTCGAGCGGCACGGCGACCTTGCCGAGGTGACCGACCTGCTCGGCGGGTTGCGCCGGCACGGCAGCGGCGCCGCGCGGCAGCGGGCGGTCTTCGCCCGTACCGGGAAGTTGACGGACGTGGTGGAGGACGTCGCCCGGCAGACCCGTGGGTGAGCGCTTTCCGTGACAGGATGATGCGTGTGGCGCAGCGGTTGATCGTCATCGGCGGTGACGCCGCCGGGATGTCGGCGGCGTCCCAGGCGCGCCGTCGCCAGGGCCCGGACGACCTGGAGATCGTCGCCTTCGAGCGAGGCCACTTCACGTCGTACTCGTCGTGCGGCATCCCGTACTGGATCAGCGGCCTCGTGTCCGAGCGGGACCAGCTCATCACCCGCGACCCGGAGACATTCCGGACACAGTTCCACATCGACGTCCGGATGCGGCACGAGGTCACCGCCATCGACCTCGGCCGGCGCGAGGTCGTCGCGCGGGACCTGGAGGGCGGCGGCGAGGTCCGCGAGCGGTTCGACACCCTGATGTACGCCACCGGCGCGCTGCCCATCCAGCCGGACTGGGCCCGCACCGACGCGGGCGGGGTGTTCGGCGTGCAGACCCTCGACGACGGCGCCGCGCTGCGCGCGTGGCTGGACGCGGACCCGAAGCCCCGCCGCGCGGTGGTCGTCGGCGGCGGCTACATCGGGGTCGAGATGGCCGAGGCCATGATCCAGCGCGGGTTGTCGGTCACCCTCGTGGAGAGGGCCGAGCAGCCGATGTCCACGGTGGACCCGGACATGGCCGAACTGGTGACGGACGCCATGCACGGCCTGGGCATACAGATCCGCACGGGCCTCTCGGTCATCGGGCTGGAGGAGCGCAACGGGCGGGTGTCCGCCGTGGTCACCACCGAGGGGCCGATCCCCGCCGACGTGGTCGTCCTCGGCCTCGGCGTCCGCCCCAACGTCGGGCTGGCCGAGGCGGCCGGGCTGCCGATCGGGCCCAGCGGGGCGATCCGGGTGGACCGGCGCATGCGGGTGCCCGGTGTCGAGGACGTCTGGGCCGCCGGGGACTGCGTGGAGTCCCTGCACCGGGTCAGCGGGCTGCCCGTGCACGTCCCGCTCGGTACGCACGCCAACAAGCAGGGCCGGGTCGCCGGCATCAACATCGGCGGTGGCTACGCAACCTTCGCCGGGGTGATCGGCACCGCCGTCACCAAGGTCTGCGATCTGGAGGTCGGTCGCACCGGGCTGCGCGAGCGGGACGCGGTGGCGTCCGGTTTCGAGTTCATCTCGGTGATCGCCCAGTCCACGAACCGGGCCGGCTACTACCCCGGTTCCCGCCCGATGACCGTCAAGCTGATCGCCGAGAAGCCCGGCGGGCGGCTCCTCGGCGCCCAGATCGTCGGCTGGTCGGAGGCGGCGAAGCGGATCGACCCCCTGGCCGTGGCGCTGTGGAACGAGATGACGGTGGACGACATGACCGCCCTCGACCTCGGTTACGCCCCACCGTTCGCGCCGGCCTGGGACCCGGTGCTGATCGCCGCCCGCAAGGCCGTCGACGCCCTCGCCGCCGCCGACCGGTAGGACGGGAGACCCCCTTCTGTCGGGGGGCGCGGCTAGCGTGTGCGTGCTGTCGCAGTGCCGGCTGGCAGGAGCGGGACGGGGCGGCTTCTACCGGCGTACGGCGACACCCACCGCCTCCGCTGACGCGCCGCCCGGCCGGTCAACGGCAGCGCCACCGGACCGGTAGTTCGACGCGATCCTCCGTGTGCCGCTGGCTGAGGGTACCGGCGATCGTCCGCCCGTCGTCGCTGATCACCGCGACCCGCGGGTTTAGTCGCTCCGGAACGTCGGCCGGCTCGGGTAGTTCCAGCACCCCGGCCTCGCTGATGAGACCCATCCGCACTGCCCCGACCCGGTTGTCGAGCATGCCGACTGTCCACCGCCCGTTGCTGAGGCCGGCGTAGGTCTGCGCCGGCGCAGGCAGTGACACGAACTCCCCGGTCCGGAGGTCGAGCCGCATGATCGCGATCTCCATGCTTCCCGGTACGGCGCGGCGCATGGTGCCGACCACCAACCCGTTGCGGACCGAGACCGGCCAGAAAGCGTCCGCCGGCCCCTCCGGCGTCACCGGCACCGGCAGGAACTCCCCGGTCCCGTCCGGTCGCCACCGGTAGCCGCGGTACGTGCTCGGAGCGAACCCGTCGCTGACCGTCCCGACCATGGTGCCGTCCTCGTCCAGCCCGGTGACCTCTCCCGACCAGCCCGGTCCGGGCAGCGGCAGGTACTCGGGCTGGCTGGTCAGGGAGCGCCAGCGCACCGGCACGGTCACCGACTCGTTGCCACGGGACGCGTACCCCTCGCCCACCACCACGCCGGCGTCGTTGACGAGCTGCGGCATCACGCTCTTTCCGGGTAGGCGCTCCAGCCGGCCGTCCCGGTAGACGTAGAGCCCGTCCTCCTCGACGAAACCGACCACCGTGCCCGAGGAGTTGACATCGGTGCCCTCGAACGGGGCGGGCAGTTCGGTGACCCGGTCGCCGTCCCAGACCACCTCGACCTGACGGTGTGACGGCCCCGTCGCGGTACCGACCAGGTATCGGCCGGTCGAATCCCCGCCGGTGACCCTCGCTCCGTCCGCCCCCGCCGGCAGCGGCAGCGTGGACACCTCGCACGTCGTCGGCGGTGTCACCGCCGGCGGTGGCGCCTCCCGCCGGGAATCGAGCAGCACCGGCAGCACGCCGGCCGCCGCCAGTGTGGCCAGTGCCGCCGTTCCGGCCACCGCCCCCCGCCGGTTGCGGCGGCGCCGCCGCCCGTCCCGCACCGCGCGGCCCAGGTCCACGCGAGCGCCCCGCGGCGGGTCCACTTCTGCCTCGCGCAGCAGCACGGCGATCCGGTCCTCGTCCAGCGTCATCGCGTCACTCCCGTCGTCTCGGTGGGCTCCGGCTCGGCGAGGAGCCGGCATCGCGGCGAGCCCGTGGGCGGTCTGGCTCTTCACCGTTCCGGTGGAGCAGCCCAACGTCCGGGCTACCTCCTCGACCGGCAGGTCGTGCAGGAAACGCAGCACCAGGACGGCGCGCTGCCGCGGTGGCACCTGGCGCAACGCGGCCAGGAGCACCGTCCGCTCGTCCGCGGTCCGGTCCTCGGCGGACCTCGTGTCCGGCGGGGCGGCGAAGAGGGCCACCCGCCACCAGCCCTTGCGGCGGCCGTCAAGGAAGAGCCGCACCACGACGGCGCGGACGTACGCGTCGACGTTGTCCGCCCGCACCACCCGCGACCAGCGCTGGAAGAGCCGGGTCACCGCCTCCTGCACGAGGTCGTCGGCCTGGTCGACGTCACCGCACAACGCGTACGCCAGCCGGTGCAGCGCCGGAAGGCGCGCGCCGATGTACTCCAGGTACTCGTGTTCCGCTGCGTCCGGCATCCGGGTCCCTCCGTCGTTCCCCCCTTCCAGACGGGAGCCGCGCGCGTCCGGTTGTACGGAACCTCGTTGATCATGAGGTTGGCGGCAGTGGAGGAGATCCACATCGCCGCCAACCTCATGATCAACGGCGTCGGGCGGCAGCGGTCAGGCGGGTTGGCAGGTGGGGCACCAGTAGAGGTTGCGGCCGGTGAGGGCGCCGGCGCTGACCGGGGTGGCGCAGACGTGGCAGGGGGCGCCGGGGCGGCGGTAGACGTACACCTCGCCGCCGTGCCGGTCGACCCGCGCGGCGCGGCCCATCGCCTCGGGCAGGTGCGCGTCGCGGACGGTGTCGATCCGGCCGCGCTCCACGGCCTGCCGCATCAGTGTCACCAGGTCCGCCCAGAGCCGGTCCCAGCCGGCGCGGGTGAGCTGCCGGCCCGCCATCGTCGGCGGCAGGCCCTCCCGGAACAGCGCCTCGGTGACGAAGATCAGCCCGGTGCCGGCCACCACCGACTGGTCGAGCAGCAACGCCGCGAGCGGGGTCGGGCTGCGGGAGATCCGGGCGTACGCCTGCTCCGGGTCGGCGTCGGCGCGCAACGGATCCGGGCCGAGCCGCCCGCGCAGCGCGGCCACCTCCGGTGGCGTGAGCAGCTCGCAGGCGGTGGGGCCGCGCAGGTCCAACCAGTGGCGGTCGACCGACGACTCCAGCTCGGCGCGTCTACCGCCGCGCCGCGACCTGGAGCCGTCGGTGCTCAGTCGCAGCCGGACCTGGCCGACCGGCTCCGGCGGCTCGCCGGCCCCGTCAGTGACCTTGCCGTACAGGCCGAGGTGGACGTGCAGGGTCAGCTCGCCGGCGTAGTGGTGCAGCAGGTGCTTGCCGTACGCCTCGGTGCTCTCCAGCACGGACCCGGTGAGCCGCGCGGCGCCCTCGGCGAACCGGCCCTGGGGGCTCGCCGCGTGCACCTTGTCCCCGGCGAAGAGTTCGGCGTGCCGGGCCGCCAGGCGGTGGATGGTGTGTCCCTCTGGCACGACGGCAACGGTAGCGCCGCCGGCCGGCACGCCCGATGGGGTGGGTGTCGCGATCGTCACCTCTGGGTACCTCTTCACCGTTACCGCGCGGGCGCCACCCGCTCCACCGGCCGCCAGCGCTCTCACCAGGAGGTGTGTTGTGGTCAGAATTCCTTCCCTCTCGCGCCGGACGGAACCGGCGCCCGACGACACCGGCCGCGCCAGCGAGGCGGCCGCCAACCGCGACGACGCCGGCGCCCACGCCGACGACGCGACCCGGGCCGGCGAGCGGACGACGTACCGCAGCGCCGCACCGGCCGACGGCCGTGACACCGACACCGCGCGCCGAGCCGCCGGGGCGCATGCGGCGACGGCCCGGTCCGACGAGGAGACCAGCCGTACCCCGCTGGCGGATCCGACCCGGGAACGGGCGCTCGACGCCCGCGCGGTCGACCCGGACCGCGACGCGGCGGCGGCGCGCGACCGGGACGGCGACGGTGTGCCGGACCGGGCGGAGCGGCCGGTGGTCGCCGGCCCGAAGCCGCGGTCCAGCCTGCTCGCCACGCTCGGCCTGATCGCCGGGGTGGCCGGCGTGCTGTTCGTCCTCACCGGCACCCTGGCCGGGTACGGGATCGGCCTGGGCGCCGTCGGCGCGGTCCTCGCCGTCCTCGGCCTGATCGCGACCCGACGGCGGCACGTCGCCGGGACGACCGACGCGCTGCTGGGCGTCGCCGCCGGCGTCGGCGCGGTCGTGCTGGGCGTGCTGGCGATGACCGGCCAGTTCGATTGGCCGACCACCGACGGCGACTGGGTGGCGCGGTTCCGGGAGTGGCTCGACTCACAGTTTGTGGATCGCTTCTAGGGGGCACTGTCCGGCTCGCCGGCGGTGCGCCGGCGACGCCGGTGGTGCACCGGCACAGCCCGACCAGCCTGGTGGTTCACCAGCCGGGCACACCCTGATTCGGGGGCGGCGGTTCGCCGCCCCCGAAGTGTTTCCGGGGTCGTCACCCGGCGGCGCAACGAAACGCTGCCGGTCCGCGAGTACACGCAACGATCCGACGGCCTGTGCAACTTCCTGCGGTGGTTCCCGTCGGCCGGCGCCGCATACCGTTGAGCAACGGCGCCAGCCCGCGGGCCGAAGGTGGCCGGGCGCGCCCGACCCCTGGGAGCAGGACAATGACGATGGACGCCACCAGCCAGCGCTTTCTGATGTGCCGGCCGACGTACTTCGCCGTCGACTACGCGATCAACCCCTGGATGGATCCGACCGCGCCGGTGGACGCCGACCTGGCGATCCGGCAGTGGGAGCAGCTGCGCCAGATCTACCGGGACCTGGGCCACACCGTCGAGGAGATCACTCCGGTGCCGGGCCTGCCCGACATGGTCTTCGCCGCCAACGGCGGCACGGTGATCGACGGCAAGGCGATGGCCGTGCAGTTCCGGGACCCGCAGCGCGCCGACGAGGCGCCCGCGTACCGGGCCTGGTTCGAGACCGCCGGCTTCGAGATGTACGACCCGAAGCACGTCAACGAGGGTGAGGGCGACGTCCTGCTGGTCGGCGACCACCTGCTCGCCGGCACCGGGTTCCGCACCGCGCACGCCTCGCACGCCCAGCTCCAGGAGGTCTTCGGCTACCCGGTGATCACCATGCAGCTGGTCGACCCACGCTTCTACCACCTGGACACCGCGCTGACCGTGCTCGACGAGCGGACGGTCGCGTACCTGCCGGAGGCCTTCTCCCCCGGCAGCCAGGCCGTGCTCCGCCGGCTCTTCCCGGACGCGGTCCACGCCACCATGGCCGATGCCGAGGTGCTGGGCCTCAACGCGGTGAGCGACGGCCGGCACGTCGTGCTGCCGGCGCAGGCCACCGGCCTGGCGGCCAAGCTGCGCGACCGGGGCTACGAGACCATCGGTGTCGACCTGTCCGAGCTGCGCAAGGCCGGCGGCGGACCGAAGTGCTGCACGTTGCGACTCCGTCAGGGAAAGGCGAGCAAGTGATCGAGGACAAGCTGCGGACGCCGGGGGCCGTCCGGGACGCGGAGCGGTGGACCGCGCACAACTACCACCCGCTGCCGGTGGTGATCTCCTCCGCCGAGGGCGCCTGGCTGACCGACGTGGACGGCCGCCGCTACCTCGACTGCCTGGCCGGGTACTCGGCGCTCAACTTCGGCCACCGGCACCCGGAGCTGATCCGTGCCGCCCACGAGCAGCTGGACAGGCTGACCCTGACCAGCCGGGCGTTCATCCACGACCAGTTCGCCGACTTCTGCCGGGAGCTGGCGCAGCTCTGCGGCAAGGACCTGGTGCTGCCGATGAACACCGGCGCCGAGGCCGTGGAGACCGGCATCAAGGTGGCCCGCAAGTGGGGCTACCAGGTCAAGGGCGTCGCCCCGGGCCAGGCGAACATCGTGGTGGCCGAGGGCAACTTCCACGGCCGCACCACCACGATCGTCTCCTTCTCCACCGACGAGGACGCGCGGGCCGACTTCGGGCCGTACACGCCGGGCTTCACCGTCGTCCCCTACGGCGACCTCGACGCGCTGACCGCCGCCATCGACGAGAACACCGTCGCCGTGCTGCTCGAACCGATCCAGGGCGAGCAGGGCGTGGTCGTGCCGCCGGAGGGCTACCTGCCGGGCGTACGCCGGGTCTGCACCGAGCGGAACGTGCTGTTCATCGCCGACGAGATCCAGTCCGGCCTGGGCCGGACCGGCGCGACCTTCGCGTGCGAGCACGAGGGTGTCGTGCCGGACATGTACCTGCTGGGCAAGGCGCTCGGCGGCGGCATCGTCCCGGTGTCGGCCGTCGCGGCGGACGCCGCGGTCCTCGGGGTGCTCAAGCCGGGCCAGCACGGCTCCACCTTCGGCGGCAACCCGCTGGCCTGCGCCGTGGCCACCGAGGTGGTCCGGCTGCTCGCCACCGGCGAGTTCCAGCGCCGCTCCGCCGAGCTGGGCGCCCGGCTGCACGCCGGCCTCCAGGCGCTCGTCGGCAAGGGCCTGCTCGCCGTCCGGGGCCGGGGCCTGTGGGCCGGCCTGGACATCGACCCGGCGCTGATGAGCGGCCGGGAGGCGTGCGAGCGGCTCATGGAGCGTGGCGTCCTGGCCAAGGACACCCACGGCTCGACCATCCGCCTCGCCCCGCCGCTGGTCATCACCGAGGAGGAGATCGACCACGCCGTGGCGCAGCTGGCCGCCGTCCTGGCCGGCTGAGGTCGTACGTACACCGAAGGGCGCCGGGAGTCGATCCCGGCGCCCTTCGTCGTGCGCGCGTCAGCGGGGCAGGCGCATCGCCATGGTCGGCGCCTCCGCCATCACCGACGCCGGGGTGTACGGCGCACCGGCCGGCAGCTCGTCGGGGCGGCCCACCTGGACGCCCGGGTAGAGCTCGACCATGTCGCCCTCGGCCAGCACCCGCGACTGCTGCGGCTTGAGCGGGATCCGCTCCGCCTCCGCCATCGACCCGCGCGGCCGGATGCCGGAGCCGTTCGTGCTGACGTCGGTCACGATGATCTCGCCGACGCGCAGCTCCAGCTTCAGGTGGCTGCGGCTGATCCAGCGCCGGGCCTCGTCGTTGAGCCACTGGCCGAGCACGATCCCGTCGGCGGCGTCCGGCGCACGGCCGACCAGCACCGGCTCCTGGTCGGTGAGCACGAAGCGGCGGCGGATCAGGCCGCCGATGCGGACCGCGAGCACCTCCGACCGGGGCCGCGGGCCGGCGTCGCTCAACCTGGCGCCGTGCCGGGGACAGGTCGGTACGCCGCCCCGCAGGCTCGGCGGCGGCTGCGTCACCGGGCTGCGTTCGGTGACCGCGGCCAGGTCGGCGAAGGCGCCCCCACCGCCGCCCTGACCGAAGAGCGCGCACCCGGACTCCGGGCACCGCCAGCGCCGCGCCAGCAGCTTGACCCCGGCGGGCGACCGGTCCCCGGCGACCGGGGTGTCCCCGCCACCGACGTGGGCGACGAAGGCGGGCCCGCCCGCGCCCGGCACCGGAGCGACCACCCGGCCCGGCTGGTCGGTCACCCACGGGTAGCGCCCGCGCAGCCCGTCGAAGCGACCCCGGCTGAGCACCGGCAGGCCGAGCAGGTCGGCCACCTCCAGCATCCGGTCACCCGGGTTGTCGAGCACCTCGACCAGCCCGTCGTCGGCCCACCGGCGCACCACCATGCGCTCGTTCGACGTGAGGTCGGCGTCGGAGAGCAGGGCCCGGTGCACCACGGCGTAGACCGGGACGCTGTCCTCCTCCAGCTCGCGGGAGAGCGCGTCGATCACCATGCCGAGCCGGAGCAGGCTGGCCGGCCGACCACCGTCGATGTCCTGGTACCGGATCACCTCGGCCAGGTCGAGCACCGCCCGGACCAGGGAGGGGTCGGTGCATACCCGCCCCTCGATGGCGTCCAGCACCTTGCTGATCTCGAATCTCATCGGACCTCCCCCACGATTCCGTCGATCCGCCGCGCGAGGTCCAGGTCACGGCGTGTGACGCAGCCGACCGAATGGGTCACGCAGCGGAAAGTCACCGTCCGCCAGCGGATGTCGATGTCGGGGTGGTGGTCGAGTTCCTCGGCCACCACGGCCACCCGGTCCACCAGCGTGATGGCGTCCGGGAAACTGGCCAGTTCCACGGTGCGGGTGATCCCGGCCTGGTCCCCGGACCAGGCGGGCAGCCCGCTCAGCTCGTCTCGCACCGCCTCCGCGGTGAGCACGTCTGCCATGGGGAGACCCTACCGGGGCGACCTGCGACGACGCCGAGCAGCGGCGGTGGGGTGTCGCGCCGGTCAACCGGCCGTGGGCGGGCCCGGTCTTCCAGCGCGGGACGACTCGGTCGACGGGGGCGAAAGTTCGCGGCCCCGACGCTGGGCTGGCCGGTGGCCCGGCCAGGGTCAGTCGTCACGCAACGGCCGGCCCACCTCGTGCAGGTGCGCGAGCGCCTGCCGGTAGGACTCGACCAGGCCCACCTCGGCGTACGGGACGCCGCGCTCGGCGCAGTACGCCCGCACGATCGGCCGGGCCCGCCGCAGGTTCCCCCGAGGCATGTTCGGGAACAGGTGGTGCTCGATCTGGTGGTTGAGCCCGCCCAGCGCGGCGTCGACGACCCGCCCGCCCCCCACGTTGCGCGACGTGAGCACCTGCTTGCGCAGGAAGTCCAGGTCGTCGGCGGCGGTCGGCATCGGCATGCCCTTGTGGTTGGGCGCGAACGAGCAGCCCATGTACAGCCCCCACAGCCCCTGGTGGACGGCCACGAAGACCAGCGCCTTCACCGGCGACATCACCAGCAGGAGGCCGCCGGCGTAGAGCACGGTGTGCGCCGCCAGCAGCAGCGCCTCGACGCCGCGGTGGCGCATCGGGGTGCGGAAGCCGCCGCCGGGTTCCCGGCCCACGACCGCGCGCACGCTCGCCACGTGCAGGCTCAGCCCCTCCAGCAGCAGCATCGGGAAGAACAGCCAGGCCTGCCGGCGGGCCAGCCAGCGGGCCACACCCCGGGTCGCCCGGGCCTGCTCGTCGCTCCAGACCAGCGCGCCCGCCCCGACGTCCGGATCCTCGTCCGCGTGGTTGGGGTTGGCGTGGTGCCGGTTGTGCTTGTCCACCCACCAGCCGTAGCTGAGCCCCACCGCGAGGTTGCCGGCCAGCAGGCCCACCAGTTCGCTGGGCCCACGCCGCCGGAACATCTGCCGGTGACCGGCGTCGTGCCCGAGGAAGGCCACCTGCGTGCTGGCGACCGCCAGCAGCGCGGCGACCGCCACCTGGGCCCAGGAGTCGCCGACCAGCACGACCGCGGCCCAGGCGACGGCGAAGAACCCGGCGGTCAGCGCGATCCGGACGGCGTACCGGCCCGGACGCCGCTCCAGCAGGCCCGCGGAGCGGATCCGCCGGGACAGCTCCGCGTAGTCACTCCCTCGCCGTACCGGCGGATCCGCCACAAGTTCCCGCATGCTGCCGCCCCCTGCTCGGTCGTGGTCGCGCCGGTCGGCTCGACCCCTCACCGAGTTTCGCGAGGATGGTTGCGCTGAGTAATCCTGCGCACCCCCGGATCGGCGGTAGGGCCAACCCTACCTGCGCGGACGGTCAGCTCATCCGGCCCACCGCGGCACGCAGCCGCTCCAGGTCCCGCCGCCGCCGCTCGTAGGTGGCGGCCAGGCCGATCAGCGCGAGCCCGCCCGTGGCGAGGAAGATCCACCGAGGCAGGAGATCCCAGGTACGGGCCAGCTCGTGCAGCGCGAGCGGAGTGAGGGTCAGCGCGCCGAGGACGACCGGCGCCTGCCAGCGGCGGGTGGCTCCGAGCAGGACCGCCCCGAGCGCGGCGAGCCCGAGCAGGAGCCGCCGCCCCGGCTGCGGGTCCGGCGCGACCAGTACCGACGCCAGGCTCGGCAGCAACCCGGCAGCGAGGCCGGGCCCGAGCGCCTGCCAACTGGTCAACCCGGGCCGGGTCCGCAGCGCCACCGCGCCCGCCGCCAGGGCCAGCGCCGCAGCCGGCAGCGTGTACGCCTCGAGCACCGCCACGTCACCGACGGCCAGAAGGAGCCAGGTGCCGACCAGCTCGCTGCCCCCGGCGACGGCGGCGAACGCCCAGCGCCGCGCGTACGGCTCGCCCCGGCGCAGCAGGCGCAGCCCGACGGCGACGCCCCAGAGCACGCAGACGGCGGCGGCGTGCCGCAGCGAGCCCGTGGCGAGCAGGAACGCCACCAGCGCCACGCCCTGCGCGGCGGCGTCCAGCACCCGCCCGGCGGCGCCCGGCACGGCGGCGACGGCGAGGGTGAGCACCGCGACGGCGAGCACCGTGAACGCCGCCGTCCGCAGCGGCAGCCCGCCGGCCAGCGGCGCGGTGACCGCGAAGGCGGTCGCGGCCCCGACCGCCGCGAGCCGGGCGACCAGCCGTGCTCCGGCCTGCCGGCCCGTCACGCCGACCACGGTGGCGGCCACCACCAGCGCCCCGAGGCCGGTGAGCGTCCCGGCCCGGGTGGCCAGCAGCCCCAGCAGACCCGAGCTGGTGAACACCAGCCCGAGCGGCAGCGCCACCGGGGCGAGCAGCGGACGGGGTGCGGCCAGGGCCGCGACCAGGAGGGCGGCGATCCCGAGCAGCATGGTGCCGCCCGGCAGCACCGGCCACGGCGCGCCGGCCGCCAGAAGCAGCACCGGGACCGCCGACGCGAGGAACGGCACCGCCCCGAGGGCGGCCGGCCACCGTGCGCCCGCGCCGCGGGTCGGGTCGGTCGGGCCCGGCTCGGTTCGGGATTCGGCAGGTCGTGCCACCCCCGCCTCCGGTCGCCCCGGGTCGCCGCGATCCGAGTCGATCCGTCGATCCGCGACGGCCGGGAGCCGGCCGGCCACCAGGGCGGCGCCGGCCGCCAGCACCAGCAGCGCCAGGCCCGCCGGCACGGCGCCGGGAGCCGGCTCGACCTCCGGCACACCCGACCAGACCGCCACGGTGCCGTACGGGGCGAACAGCGCGGTCAGCACCACCGGCAGGAGGACCGCCACGGCCACCGCCGAGAGGCCGCCGCCGGCGACGCCCAGGGCGGTGCCGCCACCGGCCGCGACGAGCCCGAGCACGGCGAACAGGGCCGCCAGGGCGGCGTACAGGGCCACCGGTTCATCGCCCGCCACCGCCAGCGGCGCCAGGCCGACCGGCAGCAGCGCCACAGCGAGCGCGGTCGAGGCGTACCGCTCGAGGTCCGGCCAGTGTCGACGGACCGCCAGCAGGGCCGCCGGCAGTGACGCGGCGGCGGCGAGCGCCGCCCGGGCCTGCCACCAGGCCGGCGCGCCGCCGGCGAACACGGCGAGGGTGGCGCCCGCCGGCACGGCGAGCAGGGCGGCGCCGAGGCCGGCACCGCCCACCGCGCGCTGCGCGGCCCCGCCGCGCCGGCCGAGGGCGGCGGCCGTGAGCCCGACGACTGCGGTCACCGCGAGTGCCGCCCCGGCTCCGCCCGGCGCGGCCAGCCCGACGAGCAGGGCGTGGCCGAGCAGGGCGGCCCCGGCCACGGCGGAGGTGAGCACCGGCCCCGGGCGCACCCCGCGGCGGCCGACGGCGGCCGCGAGCAGGCCCACCGCCGCCGCGAGGTCCAACGCCACCACGGCCGGCCAGGGGGCGGCCCACGCGGCCGGCGCGGCGAGCACCGTCGCCGCCGTGCCGGCCGCCGCCAACGGGAGCCGGGCGGGCCGGGGCAGCAGCAGGCCGACCGCGACCACGGTCACCGCCGTCGCGACCGGCAGTTGCCAGCCCCACGCGAGGTCCGGACCCGACCCGGCACCCCGCCACGGCGGGAGCGACCGGGCCACCGCGCCGCCGGCCAGCACCGCCACCGCCACCGCGGCGACCTGTGCCAGCCCGCCGGCCACCACCAGCGCCCCGACCTGGGGCCCGGCACGCCACCCGGCCGGCAGTAGCCGGACGCCCCCGGCGAGGGCCACCACGACCAGCGCCGACAGCACCAGCAGCAGGCTCTCCCGCAGCTCGGCGGCGGGCCGCAGGAGCGCGGCCGCCAGCACCGGCACCAGCAGGGCCGTCGCGACCAGCCGGAACACCCGCCCGCCGGCGAGCACCGACGCCGCCACCAGGGTCACCGCCACCAGCAGCAGCGGGAACCCGGCCAGCAGCGGCGTCCCGGCGAACCGCCCGACCGCCAGCGGCACCAGCGCGCAGCCGGCGGCGAAGACCAGGGCGGCGGCGTACCCCAGCCACGCCAGGATCCGTCCGGCCAGGACGGCCGGCCCCCCGCCGGCCGTCGCCGACCCCGCAGCGGCCGGCGCCGCCGTGGCTGACCCGGCCGGTCCCGCCGTGACCGGACCGGCCGGTTCCGCCGTGGAGCCCGCAGCACCAGCCCTCCGGAGCCAAGCACCGGTCAGCGCGGTCACCACCAGCAGGTCCACGACGGCCACGCCGACCAGCACCACCGCCCAGCCGCCCGCCGACGGCCGGTGCTCGGCCGCGAACAGCGGCAGCACCGGCTGCACGGTCAGCAGGGCCGCGAACCACGGCACGGTCAACCGGCTGAGCCGGGCGTATCCCGCGGCGACCGCCGCGCCGGCCCCCCCGACCAGCGCGGCGTACCGGGTTCCCGGCCAGCCGGCCACCCCACCCAGGTCCACCGTCCAGGCGGCGTACCCGTCGAGGAGCACCAGCAGCAACCCGACCGCGGCGATCGTCTCCGCGGTCCCCCGAAGCCCGCGCCGCACCGCCACCAGCGGCACGGCGAGGGCCAGCGCGGTGAACGCCGCCAGGATCAGCGCCCGACCCGCGACGCCGACCGTCGCCCAGGCCACGGCGGTGAAGACGACCGCCGCGGTGCCCAGCAGCAGTCCACCCAGGACGAAGAGCAGGCCCTGCACCGTCCGGGTGGACGCCTCCGCGCCGCCGGGCCGCGGCGCCGCGCCGACGGACGGCGGTGCCGGCGCCACCGGACGCGCCGCCGGCACCGGGAACTCCGCCCGGATGGCGGCGGCCAGCTCCGTCCGGCGCCGCCGGGCCGCACCGAGCCGGTCCGTGACCTCCTCGTACGCCCGGCGCGCCCGCTCGACCTCCGCGCCGAGCGCCGCGATCTCCCGGTCGAGCCGGATCACCTCTGCGGCGGGCGGGTACGGCGGGCGGCCGCACGCGGAACAGCCGGCGTCGAGGTCGGCCGGTGCGCCGCAGGCGGGACAGGGGTAGGCGGAGTTATCCACGCGGCCATCCTCGACGGCCGGCGGTCACCCCACCAGAGTGCGCGTACCTAGGAGCCCTGGGGGCGGGTGTGTTCGTACAGCCAGGCGGCATAGTCGGGGTTGCCGCTCTCCACCCGGGTCACCAGGATCTCCGGCACCTCGTACGGGTGGCTGGCCCGGATCTGCTCCACCAGCGCGGCGGCCCGGTCGGGGGTGGTCTTGAACTGCACGGACCACTCGGTGCTGGTCTCCACGCCCTGCCGCCACCAGTAGGTGCTGTCCACCTGGCCGCCCACCTGGGCGCAGGCCGCCAGCCGGCCGGCCACCGCCGCAGCCGCGAGAACGTCCGCCACGGAGCGCGCGTCCACCACCGTCGTCACCACGCAGATCTGGTCCACGACCGCACCCTACGTGGGACCGTCCCGGTTGGCGGTGATCCACGTGTCGATCCGGGCCCACCAGTCGAAGAGCCAGTCGATGCGCTCCTGCCGGCCGGTCGGCACCTCCTCCGGGGGCACGGACCAGAACCGCATCACGATCCGCTTGTCCATCGGCAGCTCACGCCACACGTCGGTGACGGTGAGCATCCGGTCCAGCCCGGTGTGCGCCACGAAGATGACGCCGGCGTCGGGGGCGGCGTCCAGCGCGGCCAGCATCCCGCCGGGCTGCGGGGCGAGCACGTGCCGCAGCCGCTCCGCCCGCCGCGCCATCAGCTCGTGGCCGAGCTCCCGCAGCCGGGCGATGGCCCGCAGCCGCCGCTTCGGGGTGAAGTTGCCGCCCTCGGGGAAGATCACGAACGCGTCGTCGTCGTCCAGGCCGGTCGCCAGGTGTCCGATCTGCTCCGCCGCCGAGCCACGGCCGTCGGGGCCGGGCGCGAGGAAACGGTTCGGCAGTCGGTTGAGCAGCACGTCGATCGCCGGGTCCCACTGGAGGCTGTCCTTCAGGACGATCCGGGGCTCCCGCCGGAACCAGTTGACCAGGGCGTGGATCAGGATGAACGAGTCGCCCGGGCCGGCGTGCCGGCACAGCACCAGCTCCGGTCGACCGGGCAACGCCGTGTCCGGGTCGGTGCCGACCACGTCGATCGACAGCCGCAGGGTCCACCGGGCCTGCCAGAACAGCACCCGCAGGAACCAGCCGGCGAGCCGGTAGTGCGCCCGCTGGAAGGCCGGGGAGCGGGCCCGCCACCCGAATCCGGACGCCACCCAGAGCAGGAAGAGCGCGAGCAGCGCGACCGCGTCCCAGACCAGGTAGACGGCGCCGATCCAGAGCAGGCGCAGCGGCCGCAGCCGGCCCGGGACGAACGGCGAGGCCGCCAGGGCGAGCAGGGCCCAGGCCGGCACGGTGGTCACCATCGCGACGGCGAGCAGCACGACGCCGGGGGCGAGGAGCAGCCGGCGAAGCCACCGGGGCGGCAGCGGCATCAGCGGTCCAGTTGGGCCAGGTAGTGCCGGGTCGCGGTGTACGCCCGACTGATCCGCCGCCCCACCGCCGCAATGTCCCGGTACGCCCAGGGCGAGTCGTCGCGGGGCCGGAGCCCCCCGCCGGTCGGCAGCACGTGCACCTCCACCCCGTCGGGTACGGCCGCCATCTCCCGCGCGAACCGGTGCCGGCGAGCGATCTCGAACGCGACCTGGGCGATCTCCCAGGGCCGCCGGGGCGGGGTCAGCTCGCGTTCGATCCGGCCCACCTGGAGGACGAAGATTCGGCCGGCCCCGGCCGCCACCGCCTCGCCGATCGGGATCGAGTTGACGATGCCGCCGTCGACGTAGTGCTGGTCGGCGATGCGGGCCGGCGGCAGCAGCCCCGGCACCGAGGCGCTGGCGAGCACGGCGGGGACCACCGGCCCGCTGTCGAACCAGTGCTCGGCGGCCCGCTCAATGTTCGCCGCGCAGCAGCGGAACGGCACGCGCAGGTCGGCGAACGTGGTTTCCGCGCCGAGTTCGTTCTCGAGCAGCTTGCGCAGCGGGCGCGGCGAGTGCAGGTGGGTACGCGCGGCGAACCGGCGCAGCTGCCGGGCCACCGAGTCGCCGTACACCTCGCTCGCCTCCGGCGACGCCCAGAGCCGGACCAGACGGTCGGTGACGGCCTCGGACGGGTCGGCGGCGACCAGCGCACCGTTAACGGCGCCGATGGACGTGCCCAGCACCAGGTCGGGCCGGATCCCGGCCCGGAACAGGGCCCGCAGCATGCCCACCTCGACCGCACCGAGGACGCCGCCGCCCCCGAGCACGAATGCCACCGGTCCCCGCGCCATGCCGTTCATCCTGGCACGGCCGCGCCGCACGCCCGCCGCAGGTGGCACGGGGGTCCGTTGACAGGGTGGAAACATTCGCGCAACCTGATACCGCTCCCACCCCGAGGCAGGTGTGATCCGTGAAGCCGGCGCTCCATCCCAGCCGGTTGCTGTCCCGCCGGTACCGGCTCATCGACCAGATCGGCGCCGGCGGCATGTCGGTCATCTGGCGGGCCCGGGACGAGATGCTCGACCGGCTCGTCGCGGTGAAGGTCCTGGTGCCGTCGCTCGCCGCCGACGCCCGCTTCCGGGACATGGTCCGGGAGGAGGCCCGCGCCGCCGCCCAGCTGGTCCACCCGCACGTCACCTCGGTCCACGACTACGGCGAGACGGTCGCACCGGACGGCTCGATCACCTCGTTCGTCGTGATGGAGCTGCTGACCGGCGAGGCGCTGGAGCTGCGACTGACCGAGGGCCCGCTGCCGTGGGCGGAGGCCGTCGAGATCGGTGCGCAGGTGGCCGACGCGCTCGCGGCCGCGCGCCGGCTGGGCATCGTCCACCGGGACATCACCCCGGCCAACGTGATGATGACCCGCACCGGCGCCAAGGTGCTCGACTTCGGCATCGCCACGCGCATCGGGGCGCCGGACGAGGACGAGGACGGCGGCACCTTCGGCACCCCCGCGTACGTCGCACCGGAGCGACTCGACGGCGCGCCCGCCCAGCCGGCCACCGACGTGTACTCCCTCGGCGTGCTGCTGCACGAGGCGCTCACCGGCCGGGTGCCGTACCCCGCGGACACCTGGGAGCAGCTCAGCGCGGCGCTGACCGAGGGCGTCCCACCCACGCTGACCGACGTGCCGGGCCTGCCGCCGGAGGTGGCGCGCATCTGTCTGCGCTGTCTGGCCCGGGACCCGGCCGCGCGGCCGACCGCCCGGCAGGTCGCCACGGTCCTGCGGGACCAACTGCTCCCCGCCGATCCGCAGGCCGCCACGATGCTCGCGCCCGACCGGAGCGGCGGACGCCGTCGACGGTTGCGGCCGGTGCTGGTGGTGCCGGTCGTGCTGGTCGTCGCTGTGGCGCTGGTGTCGCCGGCGCTCCGGCAGGAGGAGCCGAGGCCGCCCCGGTCCCTGCCGACGACCGGCCCGGTCGACCCGTCCCGCTCGACGGTGCACGGCGGCACCCCGCCACCGACCGGTCCCCCGGCCTCGCCGTCGGTCACGGCCGAGCCGGCCCCGACCCCCGCCGGGGGAAGCCTGGTCGAGGCCGCCAACCGCCTGGACGGCGTGGTCGGCGCCGGGCTCGACGACGGCGGCATCCGCTCCGACGTCGGCGTGGACTTCCGCAACGAGCTGCGCAACCTCACCGACGCCGCCCGGGCCGGCCAGAACGACCTCACCGAGCGGGTGGCGCGGCTCCGCGACAAGGTCGCGGTCCGCCTCCGCGAAGGCGCGATCACCGAGGCGTACGCCGAAAAGCTCGACCTGGCCATCGGAGCACTGACCGCTGTGCAAACGTGAACCGCGGAGATCCTGGAAAGAACGGCCCCTGGAAGATCTGTGCGACTGCTACGGCTCCCGCGTCAGCGCAGGCCTACGCGGGCCGGCTCGCGGACGCCGCCCGGGACGGCCGCGGCGATGAAGCGCCGGTAGACCTCCTCGTAGCCGGCCGCCATCCGGGCGGTGGAGAACCTCTCCGCGACGTGGGCGACGCAGGCCGCCGGGTCGAGGTCGATCGCGGCGGCCAGCGCCCCGGGCAGTTCGTCAGCCCGTTCGCAGATCAGGCCGGTCACGCCGGGGCGGACCAGTTCCGGCACGGCGCCCCGGTCGAGCGCCACCACCGGCGTACCGGTGGCCATCGCCTCCAGCATCACCATGCCGAAGGGCTCCTCCCACTGGATCGGCATGACCAGGCACCGGGCGTCGATGAGCAGGCGCAGCGCCGCCCTACGGTCGGCGTCGAGCACCACCGTCACGTCGTCGTCCAGCATCGGCCGGACCACCTCGTCGAAATAGCGGCGCTCGGCGGGCTCGTTGCACTTGCCGGCGAGCACCAGCGGGAGGCCGGCGGCGCGGCACGCGCGGATCGCCGTGTCCGGCCCCTTGTCCGGGCTGAACCGGGCCAGCCAGAGCACCGGCCCCGGGGCGGGGATCCGCTTGTGCGGGATGCCGGGGGTGTCCAGCGCGTTGTGCACGGTGCCGACCCAGGGCAGCCGCGGGTTGAGCCGCCGCTGGGCGTGCGAGATGGCGACCAGGCCAACGCCCTGGTCGGTGTCGCTGAGCACCGTCCCGTACTCGCCGACCGGGTTGCCGTGCACGGTGGCGACCGTCGGCACGGCCCGTCGCCCCGCCAGCAGCGGGCCGATGGTGGTGTGGTCGTGGATGACGTCGAAGTCGGACGGGCCGATCAGGTGGTTCACCCGGGCGAGGTGGGCCAGTTCGGGCAGCGACTCGCCGAGCCGGTCGTACTGCAGGTCGGGGATCGTGGAGACGAAGCTCGCGTCCGTGCCGTGGTGCTCTCCCGCCCCGAACACGGTCACCGCGTGCCCACCGGCGACGAGCGCGTCCACCAGGCCGGCGACCGTTTGTTCGAGCCCGCCGTAGCCCGGTGGGGGCACCGACAGCCACGGCGGGACCACCATCGCGATCCGCAGCGGCCGCTCGGCCGAGCCGTCGTCCCGGTGGTTCACGGCCACGAGTCCTCCCCGTCAGTCCCTAGCGGGCGGCACCCGTCGCCGGGTCCGCTGCCGCCCCGTGGCGATCGATGGCGATTTCCCGAGGGCGACTCGCCTAAACCGGGATAAGCCGGGCGCTCATCCGCCCACCAGCAGCCGGTCGCGTACGGCACGGACACCGTCGGCGGACCAGGCCACACGCTCAGCCTGGTCCCGTTCCCACCACGAGCGCACCACGCCGCCGAGGATCACCGTGTCCCCGTCCACCTCGACGGTCACCCGTTCGGTGCCGATGCCACGCAGCAGCGCCCGCTGGACGTCCCGCCGGATCCGGTCCCCGTCCGGCCGGGCGGCGGGCCGCACCTCGATCAGGTTCGTCACCCCGCGAACGCCGCGCAGGCGCCGTACCTCGGACTCGGCGGTACGCCGTTGCCAGCCGAACTCCACCTCGCCGCGGAGCATCACCCACCCGTTGGAGACGGTGACGTCCAGCCGCTCGGCCGGCACGAAGCTGTCCCACTCCAGCGCCCGGCTGACGGCGATCGCCATCTCCCCGTCGGTGTACAACTCCTCACCCAGGAGGCGGACCTCCAGCTCGTCGGCGATCGCCCGGACACCCCGGACACGCTGCGCGCAGCGCTGCGCCGCCCACTTCCGTGCGTAGTCGTCCACCCAGCCGGTCAGCGTCACGACGCCGTCGTGGACGCTGACTCCGATCTCCTGCGGCTGGACGCGGGGGTCCCAGGCGAGTTCCTCCAGCACGTCCCGCTGGATCTGCGCGTCGGTCCGGACGGCGGTGGTGGTCATCGCTTCCTCCGTACGCCTCACGGGTCCTCGTGCTCCGACGGTGCCCGCCGTACGGGTGACGGCGGTTCACCCGGACCGGGTGAACCGCCGTCGAGGAGCGCGGCGGGCGACGGAGCCAACCCCCTTGGCTCCGCCACCCGCCGCAGGAGGGAGGAGGAAAGTTCGTATCCGTTAGGACGCTTCGGCGAGCGTCACGGTTGCCTTCGATTCGGCGCCGTTGCGCTTGTAGGTCACCTCGACCCGGTCCCCGACCTTGCCGGCCTGGACGGCACCGACCAGGTCGTCGGAGTCGTTGACCACCCTGTCGCCGAACCGCGTGATCACGTCGCCGCGCTGGAGGCCGGCCTTCTCGGCGGCGCTGCCCGGGGTGACGGCGGACACCAGGGCGCCGCCGCCCTCGGCCCTGTTCACGCTGACGCCGAGCGTGGGGTGGCTGACCTTCTCGCCCCGCTGGAGCTTGCCGGCGACGTCCTTCGCCTTGTTGCTCGGGATGGCGAACCCGACACCGATGTTGCCGGTGTTGCCCTGCCCGGAGGTGGCGATCGCGGTGTTGATGCCGATCACCTCACCGCGGGTGTTCACCAGCGCGCCGCCGGAGTTGCCGGGGTTGATCGGTGCGTCGGTCTGGAGCAGCCCGGAGATCGAGGTGACCCCCTGGCGCGGGTCCGGCTGCTGGGAACTGCCGGCCTGGATGGTGCGGTCCCGGGCACTGAGAATGCCGGCGGTCACCGAGCCCTGCAGGCCCAGCGGGCTGCCCAGGGCGAGGACCTGGTCGCCGACCTGCATCCCGTCGCTGTCGCCGAAGGTCGCCGGCTTCAGGCCGCTCACCCCGGACGCCTTCAGCACGGCCAGGTCGGTCTTCGGGTCGGTGCCGACGATCCGGGCCTGGGCCGTCTCGCCGTCGGCGAAGATCACCCGGACGGTGTCACCGCTCGCCGACGCGATCACGTGGTTGTTGGTCAGCACGAAGCCGTCGTCGGTGAGGATCACACCCGAGCCCTCGCCGTTGCCGGTGGCGATCGACACCACGCTGGGCTGCACCTCGGCGGCGATGCGCGGCAGGTCCGCACTGTTGATGACCGGCGCGGCCGAGTAGGTGCGGGTGATGCCGGAGTCGCCGTCCAGGGCGAGCGCGAGGGCGCCACCGGCGACGCCGGAGCCGAACATCAGGGCGAGCACTGCGACGCCCGCTCCGGCGAACTTCGCGATGCGGCCCGGGTTGGGACGCGGGCCGGTCTGCGGCGCCGCCCACGGCGGCAGGGGCTGCCCGGCCAGGTGGGGCTGCGGACCGGCGGGGTGCGCCGGATGCTGCGGCTGCGGACCGTACCCCGGCGCTCCCGGCTGGCCCCCACTCCAGCCGGACTGGTGGCCGGGATACCAGGGAGCACCCGGGTAGCGGCCCTGCTGGTAGCCGCCGTACGGGTGGCCGCCGGACGGCGCGGCACCGGGCTGGCCGGACACCGGGTAGGGCGGCCCGGATGGGGTGGCGGCCGGGGCGCCGAGGCCGGCCGGGGAGCCGGCAGCGGGGGTCTCCGGGGCACGTGGGGCCTCCGGCGCGGTCGCCGGACTGGGCTCGGTGGCGCCGGCCGCGACGGGGTCGGAGGTGCCCGAGGCCACCGGGTCGGCGGTGCTCGCGGGGCTGCCCGAGGTGGCGGCGTCGGAGTCGGACTGCGCACGCTCGACGCGGGGCAGCTCGGCGGTGGGGTGCGACGGCTCGGCGTCGGTGGGGGCCGGCCGGCGCTGCGGGTCGGACTCGTACTCGGTCATGGATCCACCTTCTCCCCTGCCACTGCGACCAGCCTGGAACCCACCTGAAGGTTGGCTGAAAGTCACACGTCGTCGCCATCCGTGTCCGGCACCAGCGGCAGCCGCACCCGGAACGTCGCGCCCCCGCCCGGGGTGTCGGCCACCTCGACCGTGCCGTGGTGGGCGGCCACCAGCGCGGCGACGATCGCCAGTCCGAGGCCGGTCCCGGTGTTGCCGCCGGCGCGGCGGGTCCGCGCCGCGTCCGCCCGGTAGAAGCGTTCGAAGACGCGCTCCGCCTGCTCCGGGGAGAGGCCGGGACCGGTGTCGGCGACCTCCGCCACCGCGAGGTTCCCCGGCTCCGCCCGCAGCCGCAGGGTCACCGACGCGTCCGGCGGGGTGTGCGTCAGGGCGTTCGTCATCAGGTTGCCGATCACCTGGCGCAGCCGCGCGTCGTCGCCGTACACGACCAGGGGTCCGGAGCCCGGGACGATGTCCAGCTCGATCCGCCGGTCCGGGGCCACCGCCCGGGCGGCCTCGACCGCGTCGGTGGCCAGCACCGGCAGCTCGACCGGAGCCAGCGAGAGCGGGCGCTCCCGGTCCAACCGGGCGAGCAGCAGGAGGTCCTCGACCAGCAGCCCCATGCGGGCCGCCTCGTCCTCGATCCGGCGCAGCAGGTCGGCGGTCTGCTCCGGGGCGCGCGCGGCGCCCTGCCGGTACAGCTCGGCGAAGCCCCGGATCGTCGTCAGCGGGGTGCGCAGCTCGTGGGAGGCGTCGGCGACGAACTGCCGCATCCGCTCCTCCGAGCGCCGGGCCCGGGCCTCGGACGCGCGGGCGTTCGCCGCGGCGTCCCGGGCGGTGGACTCGGCGGCCCGGGCGGCGGCCTCCGAGGCGGCGCGAGCGGTGAAGGCCGCCTCGATCTGGGTGAGCATCGCGTTGAGCGCCCGGGACAGCCGCCCCAGCTCGGAGGTGGGGCACTCCTGCCCCGCCTCCGGGTCGGGCACCCGCCGGGTCAGGTCGCCGCTGGCGATGGCGGCGGCGGTCCGCTCGATCTCCACGAGCGGTTTGAGGCTGGTCCGGACGATCGCCGCGCCAATCGACGCCAGCAGGATCAACACCGCCCCACCGACCAGCAGATCGATCCAGACCAGCCGCTTCACCGCGAGATCCACGTCGGTGAGATGCTGCCCGATCGCCATCCACTGACCACTGGGCAACTCCGTGTAGAGCATCCGCCAGCGCACCTCACTGCCCTCGGCACGGACGGTGTGCGGCTTGCCGGCGAGCTGCTGGAACCCGGCCTTGTCGGCCGGCACCGGCGGCAGGTCCCGTTCCTGGAAGCGGCGCACGTCGTACTTTTCCGGGTACGCCTCCCCGTTCGTGCGGTTCGTCACGACCACCAGATAGTCGGTCGGGAAACCGATCGGTCCCTCCTGCCCGGCCAGCAGCGCGAGTTCCAGGTTGCGCGCCGAGCCGCGCAGCTCCGCGTCGACCTGATCCACGAGGTAGCTGCGCAGAAAGAAGGTGGTGAGCGCACTGATCACCAGCAATGCTGCGGCGACCAGGGCGAGGACCGCGGCGACGAGCTTGACCCGGAGCGGGACCCCCCGCAGCGCGACCTTCGCCTGTTGGACCGCGTTCACGCCGCCGGCTTGCGCAGGACGTACCCGACCCCACGGAGGGTGTGGATCAGTCGGGGCTGGGTGCTGTCGACCTTGCGCCGCAGGTACGAGATGTACGACTCGACGATGTTGTCGTCGCCCCGGAAGTCGTAGTTCCACACGTGGTCGAGAATCTGCGCCTTGGACAGCACCCGGTTGGCGTTGAGCATGAGGTACCGGAGCAGCTTGAACTCGGTCGGCGACAGCTGCACCCGCTGGCCCGCCCGGTACACCTCGTGGGTCTCCTCGTCCAACTCCAGGTCGGCGAAGGTGAGCCGGGACGGCGCCTGCTCGCCGGTGCTCGTACGCCGCAGCACGGCCCGGATCCGCGCGGTCAGCTCCTCCAGGCTGAACGGCTTGGTGACGTAGTCGTCGCCGCCCAGGGTGAGCCCGCGGATCTTGTCGTCGGTGGCGTCCCGCGCGGTGAGGAAGACGACCGGCGTCCGGGTACCGCCCTCGCGCATCATCCGGATGACCTCGAACCCGTCCAGATCGGGCAGCATGACGTCCAGCACGACCAGGTCGGGGCGGTGGTCCTTGGCGGCGTTCAGCGCCGCGCTGCCGCTGGTGGCGGTCGCCACGTCGAAGCCCGCGAACCGCAGGCTCGCGGAGAGCAGTTCGAGGATGTTGGGATCGTCCTCGACGACGAGCAGTCGCGCCTCGGTCTGGGTAGCGGCCATGAGGCCCATCATCCGCGCTCAGGCTGCGCCATGCCTGGGCGGTTGCTGAAAAGAGTCTGTGAGCGTCACGCGGCCACGTCGAGCTCCCGCTCCGCGATCACCGGCCGGGTCGGCAGCGGGTGCGGCGCCGCGACACCGGGCACCCGGGCCGGCACCAGATGCACCGCCGACTCGGCGGCCCGGGCCAGCAGCCGCCGGTCGGCGTCCGCCGCGGGGTGCAGGGCCGCCGTGACGGTCACCGTCACCACCAGGTCGCGGGCGGCCAGCACCCGCCGCAGCGACCGCAACAGGGTCTCGTCGCCGAGGAAGGCCGCCGCGGTGGTGGCGGTGTCGGTGGCCGCACACCGGTAGCCGATCCGCAGCGGCACCACCGGGGCACCCGCGTCGATCGCGGCCTGGAACATCGCCGGCCGGAACCCGCCGCCCGGCCGGCAGTCCCCCGCGTCACCGCACCAGGTGGTGCCCTCCGGGAAGACGGCGGCCGGCCGCCCCGAGCGCAGCAGGGCGGCCAGCCGCGCCACCGTGTCCGGCAGGTCCCGGGGCCGGGCGCGGTCCACGAAGACGGTCCCGGCGACGCCGGCGAACTGACCGATCAGCGGCCATGCCCGTACCTCGCTCTTGGCCATCATGCGGGCGGGCGACACCGCCAGCACCGCCAGGATGTCCAGCCACGACACGTGGTTGGCGACCAGCAGCGCACGGCGCCGGGGCAGCCGGCCCCGGACCACCAGGCGCACGCCCAGGGCCCGGGCGGTGGCCCGCGCCCAGCCGCGGATCGCGGCCTCCCGCTCGGGCGGCGGCAGCAGCGGGAGCAGCACCGCCAGGCCGGCCCCGGCGAGCAGCATTCCCAGCCCGGCGGCGAGCCGGGCCAGCCGCCGCACGGCGGAGACCTCGGGAACCTCACCGGGCACCGGCAGGCAGCCCGGGCCGCAGCCGGAGGTCGGTCGCCAGAGGTCGTACGCGACGGTGGTCACCGCTCCGCCCCGCCCAGGAAGTGCCGCAGGTAGCGCGGATTCATCCGGTCCAGGGAGAAGAGCACGTAGAAGTCGGCGACCCCGAAGTCCGGGTCGTACGCCGGCTCGCCGCAGATCCACGCGCCGAGGCGCAGGTAGCCGCGGAGCAGCGGAGGGACAAGTGCCCGCGCCTCGGCGCCCCCGACGGCGGCGGTGGGCACGCCCGGCTCGGCGAACCAGGGACGCAGCGGGCGGACCCGCAACGGCGGCGGAGCCAGGTGCTTCGCCTGCGCCAGGGCCCACACCTCGGCAACCGCCCGCCCGCCGTCGGCAACGGGCACCGACGCGCAGCCGCCGAGCCAGCGGACCCCGCGCAGGTGCAGGTAGCGGGCGATGCCGGCCCACATCAGGTTGATCACCGCGCCGGAGCGGTGGTCCGGGTGTACGCAGGACCGGCCGGCCTCCACCAGGTCGTCGCGGAGCGGGTCCAGCCGGGCCAGGTCGAACTCGTCCTCGGCGTACCGCCGGTCGATACGACCCGGCGGCAGCAGCCGGTACGTCCCGACGACCTCACCCGTTCTCTCCTGCCGCACGATGAGGTGGTCGCAGTACGGGTCGAAGTCGTCGACGTCGAGGCCACCGACGCCGGGGCGCAGGGTGGCGCCCAACTCGGTGGCGAAGACCTCGTGTCGCAGGCGTTGCGCGGCCGCGACCTGGTTGGGGTCGTCGGCGATCAGCAGCGTGTACCCGCTGGTCGTGAGGGGTGCGCCAGCGGTGGGCAGAACGGCCATGCGTTCTGTGTAGGGGGCTCGGGTTGCCGGTCCCGGTGGTGAGGAGTGTCAATCGGGTGAACGGCGGTGGGCGGCCGGCTGCCGTCACCGCCCGGTGGCACCGACGGGCGGACGTGGGAGGCTGCCCACGGCGGGCCGGCGACGGGGCCGGTGCCGCCGACCGGAGGTGCAGACATGATCATCGGCGCGCGCTACAACGGCCCGCCGGGCTCGGGCAACGGCGGGTGGAGCGCGGGGACGTTCGCGGCCGGTGGCGTACGGCGACTCCAGCTCGGCGCGCCGGACGCCGGGCCGCGACCTGGAGCCGCCGCGGATCCGGTGGAGGTGACCCTGCGGCGGCCGCCGCCGCTGGAGACCCCGCTGGCCCGGCACGGGACCGAGGTCCGCGACCCGGACGGCCAGCTGGTCGCCGAGGTTCGTCCGGTCCCGGAGTTCCGCACGGTCGTGGATCCGGTCGACCTGCCGACGGCACGGGCGGCCGCGGCCGCGTACCCCGGGCTGGTGGACCACCCCTTCCCCGGCTGCTTCGTCTGCGGCCCCGAGCGGGCCGACGGCCTGCGGATCTTCCCCGGTCCGCTGCCGGACGGCCGGACCGCCGCGCCGTTCCGGGTGCCGGACGACGTCGACGCGGTGACCGTCTGGGCGGCGCTGGACTGCCCGGGCGGCTGGTCGGTGATCGCGCCTGGGCGGCCGTACGTGCTGGGTCGGATCGCCGCCGTGGTCGCGGCGCTGCCGGAGCCGGGCGACGAGTGCGTGGTGACCGGGGCGATGGCGCGCGCCGAGGGCCGGAAGGCCGAGGTGCACAGCAGCCTGTACGCCCCGGACGGCGGCCTCCTCGCCTGGGCCCGCGCCACCTGGATCGCGGTGTAGCGGTGGGAAGGACGGGCCCGGACAAACCGATTCCGAGGTGCCGGGCCCCCATTAGCATCCGGCGGATGGTCCTTCAGGAGGAGCGCCTCCTTCGTGAGACGGAGGCGCGGGTACGGATCGCGCCTGATTGACCTGGTTGCGCCGGGCGGTCACGCTGTGCAGCGGCGTACCCCGACGCCACCACACGATGGGAGAAGAATGTCTGACGGGCAGCGAAGCCCCACCAGCGACGGCCAGATCGTGGTGTCCGGCCTGACGAAGGTCTACCGCAACGTCCGCGCGGTCGACGACCTGTCCTTCACGGTCGAGCCGGGCCGGGTCACCGGCTTCCTGGGCCCGAACGGCGCCGGCAAGACGACCACGCTCCGCATGCTGCTGAACCTGGTCACCCCGACCGGCGGCCAGGCGACCATCGGTGGGCGCCGGTACGCCGACCTGACCGACCCGCTGCGGCACGTGGGGGCGGTGCTGGAGGCGTCCAGCGCGCACAAGGGCCGCACCGGGATCAACCACCTGCGGGTGATCTGCGCCGCCGCCGGCCTGCCGAAGTCCCGGGCCGACGAGGCGCTGGCGCTGGTCGGGCTGACGCCGGCCGCCAAGCGCAAGTTCAAGGGCTACTCGCTCGGCATGAAGCAGCGGCTGGGCATCGCCGCCGCGATGCTCGGCGATCCGCGGGTGCTGATCCTCGACGAGCCGGCGAACGGCCTCGACCCGGAGGGCATCCGGTGGATGCGCGGGTTCCTCAAGAACCTGGCCACCGAGGGGCGGACCGTCCTGGTCTCCAGCCACCTGCTCTCCGAGATGCAGCTCCTCGCCGACGACGTGGTGATCATCGCCGCCGGCCGGCTGGTCCGGCAGGGCCCGGTGGACCAGGTGATCGGCTCGATGACGCAGGGCGTCCGGGTCCGGGTCCGCACCCCGCAGGCCGACGAGTTGACCGCCGCGCTGAAGGACGGCCCGGCCACGGTGGACGTCGACGAGCACGGCACGCTGCTGGTCGGTGGGGTGGACGCCCCGACGGTGGGCCGGACGGCCCTCACGGCCGGTGTCGAGCTGCACGAACTCACCACGGAACGCCCCGACCTGGAGGGCGTCTTCCTGGAGCTGACGGCCGGAAAGGCGGGCATCCGATGAACCTCGTCCGAGCCGAGCTGCTCAAGATCCGCACCACCAGCACGTGGTGGCTGCTGGCGCTGATCTACCTGCCGCTCTGGGGCCTCGCGCTGTTCTTCAACTACCTCCAGGCCGACGCGCTGGCCAGCGGCAACGTCGGCGAGGTGCCGGAGAACCAGGCCGACGCCGTGGCGGCGGCCTCCCTCCCCGACAACCTGGCCGCGAACCTCTACACGAACGGGCAGTTCTTCGGCCTGCTGATGGTGCTGCTGCTCGGCGTCCTCGTCGTGACGAACGAGTTCTTCCACCAGACGGTCACCACGACGTTCCTGACCACTCCGCACCGCAGCGCCGTCATGGTGGCCAAGCTGGTCGCCACGGCCATCCTCGGGCTGATTTTCTGGCTGGTCACCACCGGCGCGAACCTCCTGGTCGGCTCGGCGGTGCTGGAGGCGGTCGGTGTCGGCGCCCGGTTCGGCGGCCCCGTCTGGGAGGCCATCGCGCTCAACGCCCTGGCGTATGTGCTCTGGGCGATCCTCGGCGTGGGGCTCGGCGTGCTGATCCGTAGCCAGATCGGCGCCACCGTCACCGGCATCCTGCTGTACCTGGGCGGCGCGATCGGGGCGGTCATCGTCATCAGCACGCTGGCCGCGCGCTTCGGGGACTGGATCAACAACATCCAGCTCCTGGTGCCCTCCCTCGCATCGAGCCTGATGGTCACCGGGGCGGACATCCCGGGCAACCCGCCGCGCTGGGCGGGGGCCGCAGTGCTGATCGGCTACGCGGTGGTGGCCGGCGTGGTCGGCACGTTGACCCTGCGCCGCCGCGACATCTCCTGACGCGCGTCGTGGCGGGGGCGGCCCCGCCCCCGCCACACGTGCCAGGCCCACACATCGCGACACGCCGACCTGGACGCGCACGACACCCCGGCGCTTACCAGCAGTTGACGGAACACGCAGCGGTTGCCGAACTTCTGGCATCTTCTGTGAAACGGACCACGCGGTGGAGGCGGAAATGCCTGCCGGTTCCGTACGGCGTAGCCTGGGACCCGACTCCGCGCGCCCGGAGGAAAGGGCGCACCGCGTGACACACAAACCCGCGTGAAAGAGGCGATTACCGGCCGTGTCGACCCAGCAGACTTCGCAGGAGAACCCACTGGCGGGTTTCGGCCCGAACGAGTGGATCGTCGAGGAGATGTACCAGCGGTATCTCACCGACCCCACCAGCGTCGACCCGGCCTGGCACGACTTCTTCGCGGACTACCGGCCCGCACCGGGCGCCGCGGCGCCGCGTGCCGAGCAGCCCGCTCCGAAGCCCGCCGCCGCGCCGGAGCCGGCCGGCCAGCAGGAGGCCGCCGCGACCGTCGGGCAGCCCGCGCGGAAGCCGGCGGAGGCGAAGCCGGCCCCGGCCAAGCCCGCCCCGGAGAAGGCCGCCGCCAAGCCCGCCCCGGCCAAGCCGGCCGCGAAGGCGGCCGCCCCGACCGCCGCCGGCCCGCAGACCACGCCGCTGCGCGGCGTCGCCGCCAAGATCGTCCAGAACATGGACGCGTCGCTGAGCGTGCCGACCGCGACCAGCGTGCGCGCCGTCCCGGCCAAGCTCCTGGTCGACAACCGCATCGTGATCAACAACCACCTCGCCCGCGGGCGCGGTGGCAAGGTCAGCTTCACCCACCTGATCGGGTACGCGCTGGTCCGCGCGCTGGTCGCGCACCCGGAGATGAACAACTCGTACGCCGAGGTCGACGGCAAGCCGGTGCTGGTCCGCCCGGAGCACGTCAACCTGGGCATCGCGATCGACCTGACCAAGCCGGACGGCAGCCGCAACCTGGTGGTGCCCTCCATCAAGGCCTGCGAGCAGATGGACTTCCGGCAGTTCTGGCAGGCGTACGAGGACGTGGTCCGGCGGGCTCGGAAGAACGAGCTGACCATGGAGGACTACTCCGGCACCACCATCTCGCTGACCAACCCGGGCGGCATCGGCACCGTGCACTCGATGCCGCGGCTCATGACCGGGCAGAGCGCGATCATCGGCGTCGGCGCGATGGAGTACCCGGCGCCGTACCAGGGCATGAGCGAGGCCACCCTGGCCGAGCTGGCGGTCAGCAAGGTCATCACGCTGACCAGCACGTACGACCACCGCATCATCCAGGGCGCGCAGTCCGGCGAGTTCCTGAAGGTGATGCACGAGCTGCTGCTCGGCGAGCACGGCTTCTACGACCAGATCTTCACCTCGCTGCGCATCCCCTACGAGCCGGTGCGCTGGATGCGCGACGTCGCGGTCGACAGCGAGGGCCAGATCAACAAGACCGCGCGGGTGCACGAGCTGATCCACGCGTACCGGGTGCGCGGCCACCTGATGGCCGACACCGACCCGCTCGAGTTCAAGATCCGAAAGCACCCGGACCTGGACGTCCTCCAGCACGGGCTGACCCTGTGGGACCTGGACCGGGTCTTCCCGGTGAACGGCTTCGCCGGCCGGCAGCGGATGAAGCTGCGCGAGATCCTCGGCGTGCTGCGCGACTCGTACTGCCGCCGGGTCGGCATCGAGTACATGCACATCCAGGACCCGGAGGAGCGGCGCTGGATCCAGGAGCGGGTCGAGCGCAGGTACGAGAAGCCGTCGCCGGAGGAGCAGAAGCACGTGCTCAACCGGCTGAACGCCGCGGAGGCGTTCGAGACCTTCCTCCAGACCAAGTACGTGGGCCAGAAGCGCTTCTCGCTGGAGGGCGGCGAGTCGCTGATCCCGCTGCTCGGTGAGGTGCTGGAGTGCTCCGCCGAGGGCGGGCTGGACGAGGTGGTCATCGGCATGGCCCACCGGGGCCGGCTCAACGTGCTGGCCAACATCGTCGGCAAGCCGTACGAGAAGATCTTCTCGGAGTTCGAGGGGCACCTCGACCCGCGCTCCACCCAGGGTTCCGGCGACGTCAAGTACCACCTGGGTCAGAACGGCAAGTTCACCACGCCGGGCGGCGACCACTCGGTCAAGGTCTCGCTGGTGGCGAACCCGTCGCACCTGGAGGCGGTCGACCCGGTGCTGGAGGGCATCGTCCGGGCCAAGCAGGACCGGATCGACCTCAAGCTGGAGGGTTACACCGTGCTGCCGCTGGCGGTGCACGGTGACGCCGCGTTCGCCGGCCAGGGCGTGGTCGCCGAGACGCTCAACCTGTCCCAGCTTCGCGGCTACCGCACCGGCGGCACCGTGCACGTCGTGGTCAACAACCAGGTCGGCTTCACCACCGCCCCGGAGTACAGCCGCTCCAGCCTCTACAGCACCGACGTGGCCCGGATGATCCAGGCGCCGATCTTCCACGTCAACGGTGACGACCCGGAGGCCGTGGTCCGGGTCGCCCGGCTCGCCTTCGAGTACCGGCAGGCGTTCAACAAGGACGTCGTGATCGACCTGGTCTGCTACCGGCGGCGCGGGCACAACGAGGGCGACGACCCGTCGATGTCCAACCCCCAGATGTACAAGATCATCGACTCGAAGCGCTCGGTGCGGAAGCTCTACACCGAGGAGCTGATCGGGCGGGGTGACATCACCGTGGAGGACGCGGAGGAGCTGCTGCGCGACTACCAGGCGCAGCTGGAGCGGGTCTTCAAGGCCACCCGCGACGCCGCCACCACGCCGCGCCAGCTCTCCCGGCCGAAGCGGGATGAGGAGCCGGAGCCGCTGGTCGAGACCGCCACCGACGCCGCGGTCGTCAAGGCCGTCGGCGAGGCGCACGTCAACCTGCCGGACGGCTTCACCCCGCACAAGCGGATCCAGCAGCTGCTCGACCGGCGGGCCAAGATGTCCGTCGAAGGCAACATCGACTGGGGCTTCGGCGAGATCATCGCCTTCGGCTCGCTGCTGCACGACGGGATCACCGTCCGGCTCGCCGGCCAGGACTCACGCCGCGGCACCTTCGTGCAGCGGCACGCCTCGATCGTCGACGCGGCGACCGGCGAGGACTACCTGCCGTTGAAGTCGCTCACCGGCGACGGCGAGCGGTCGCGGTTCTTCGTGCACGACTCGCTGCTCAGCGAGTACGCGGCGATGGGCTTCGAGTACGGCTACTCGGTGGAGAACGTCAACGCGCTGGTCTGCTGGGAGGCCCAGTTCGGCGACTTCGTCAACGGCGCCCAGTCGGTGATCGACGAGTTCATCTCCTCCGGCGAGGTGAAGTGGGGCCAGCGCTCCGCGGTCACCCTGCTGCTCCCGCACGGCCACGAGGGCCAGGGCCCGGACCACACCTCCGGCCGCCCGGAGCGGTTCCTCCAGCTCTGCGCCGAGGACAACATGCGGGTGGCGATCCCGACCACGCCGGCGAACTACTTCCACCTGCTGCGCCGCCAGGCCCTGTCGCCGAAGCGGAAGCCGCTGGTGGTGTTCACGCCGAAGTCGCTGCTGCGGCACAAGCTCTGCGTCTCCTCGGTCGAGGACTTCACCACCGGCACCTTCCAGCCGGTGCTGCGCGACTCGGCCGCCCCGGCGCCGGAGCAGGTGAAGCGGGTGCTGCTCTGCTCGGGCAAGGTCTACTACGACCTGCTCCAGGCCCGGGCCGAGCGCGGCGTCACCGACACCGCGATCGTCCGAGTCGAGCAGCTGTACCCGATCCCGGTCGACGAGATCCGGGCCGCCCTCGCGGCGTACCCGAACGCGGAGGACTTCGCCTGGGTCCAGGAGGAGCCGGCCAACCAGGGCGCCTGGTCGTTCGTCGCGCTGAACATGCTGGAGCACCTCGACGGTGTCCGGCTGCGCCGCATCTCCCGCCCGGCGGCGGCCGCCCCGGCGGTCGGTTCGGCCAAGATGCACGACGTCGAGCAGCAGGCGCTGATCGAGGCGGCTCTCCCCCGCCCGTAACGCAGCACGCACGGCCGGCGGGGCAGGGACGATCGTCCCTGCCCCGCCGGCGTCGCGCCACCGACAGACGAGGAACGCACATGTACTTCACCGACCGTGGGATCGAGGAACTGGTCGAGCGACGCGGCGACGAGCAGATCGGCATGGAGTGGCTCGCCGAGCGCCTGCGCGACTTCGTCGACCTGAACCCGGAGTTCGAGACCCCGATCGAGCGCTTCGCCACCTACCTGGCGCGGCTGGACGACGAGGACGAGGAGTGACCGACGGCCCGGGGCGGAGGACCCCGGCGCGGGGCACCCTGATCTCCTAGGGTGGATCTCGTGGCCCGGAGTGTGTACGTCACCAGCGTGGGGTCCGGCGGGGGCAAGTCGACCGTCGCCCTCGGTCTGGCCGAGCTGCTCTCCCGGCAGGTCGACCGGATCGGGGTGTTCCGCCCACTGGTCGGCGGCGCCACCCCGGACCCCATCCTGGCCCTGCTCGCCGACCGCTACCGGATCGAGCTGCCACTCGAGGACCTGGCCGGCGCGACGTACGCCGAGGCCACCGCCATGGTCGCCGACGGGCGGCGGGAACAGCTGATCTCCGGGGTGGTCGAGCGGTACCGCGAACTGGAGCGGCGCTGCCCGGCGGTGGTCGTGGTGGGCAGCGACTTCGCCGACGGCGGCGACGGTGCCGGCCCCCGGGAACTGGCCTTCAACGCGCGGCTCGCCACCGAGTTCGGCAGCGTCGTGGTCCCGGTCGTCGACGGGTACGGGCAGGAGCCGGCCGCCATCGCGGCGGCGGCGCGCGGGGCGTACCACGATCTGGAGGACCTCGGCGCGACGGTGCTGGCGGTGGTCGCCAACCGGGTGCCGGAGCCGATCGCGCTGCCCGACCTGCCGGTCCCGACGTACGCGATCCCGGAGGTGCCGAGCGTGTCGGCGCCGACGGTGGCCGAGGTGGCGGCGGCGCTCGGCGCCACGCTGCTCGCCGGGGACGACGCCGCACTCAGCCGCGACGTGCTCGACTACGTGGTCGGCGCGGCCCACGTGCCGACCCTGCTCGACCACCTCACCGAGGGGGCGCTGGTCCTCATGCCGGGCGACCGGGACGACCTCCTGGTCGCCACCAGCGCCGCGCACGTGGCCGGGCAGGTCTCGCTGTCGGGGCTGGTGCTCACGCTCGGCGTGCAGCCGGACCCGCGCGCCATGCGGCTGGTCGAGCGGCTGAAGCCGGGGCTCGCGGTGCTGTCGGTGCCCAGCGACAGCTACGACACGGTCGCCGCGTCCAGCCGGATCGAGGGCCGGCCCAGCGCCGGCAACCCGCGCAAGGTGGAGGCGGCGCTCGGCGCCTTCGAGCGCTGCGTGGACACCGACGACCTGGCCCGCCGGCTGCGGGTCAGCCGCTCGGAGCGGGTCACGCCGCTGATGTTCGAGTACGACCTAATCGACCGGGCCCGGGCGCAGCGCCGGCACGTCGTGCTGCCCGAGGGATCGGAGGAGCGGATCCTGCGGGCGACCGAGATCCTGCTGCGCCGGGGCGTGGCCGACCTGACCCTGCTCGGCCGGCCCGACGACATCGCCCGGCGCACCCGAGAGCTGGGCGTCGACATCGCCGGCGCCCGGGTGGTCGACCCGGTCAGCAGCGAGTGGCGCGACGAGTTCGCCGCCGCGTACGCGAAGCTGCGCGCCCACCGGGGCGTCACCCTGGACCTGGCTCACGACATCGTGGCCCAGCCGAACTACTTCGGCACGATGATGGTGCAGACCGGGTACGCCGACGGGATGGTCTCCGGCACCACCCACACCACCGCCGCCACCATCCGCCCCGCCTTCGAGATCATCCGGACCGTGCCGGAGGTCTCCATCGCGTCCAGCGTCTTCCTCATGCTGCTCGCCGACCGGGTCCTGGTGTACGGCGACTGCGCCGTCAACCCCGACCCGGACGCCGCCCAGCTCGCCGACATCGCGATCTCGTCGGCCGGCACCGCCGCCCGGTTCGGCATCGAGCCGCGGGTGGCCATGCTCTCGTACTCCACCGGCTCCTCCGGCGCCGGCGCGGACGTGGAGAAGGTCGCGGCGGCCACCCTGCTGGTCCGGGAACGGCGGCCGGACCTGCTGGTCGAGGGCCCGATCCAGTACGACGCGGCGATCGACCCGGCGGTGGCGGCCACGAAACTGCCCGGCAGCGCGGTGGCCGGCCGGGCGACGGTCTTCATCTTCCCGGACCTCAACACCGGCAACAACACGTACAAGGCGGTGCAGCGGTCGGCCGGCGCGGTGGCGGTCGGGCCGGTCATGCAGGGCCTGCGCCGGCCGGTGAACGACCTGTCCCGGGGCGCGACCGTCCCGGACATCGTCAACACGGTCGCGATCACCGCGATCCAGGCCGGGGAGGCCCCGTGAGCGAACCATCAGCGCAGCGGAGTGCCGGCACGAGCAGGGTGCTGGTGTTGAACTGCGGGTCGTCGTCGGTGAAGTGGCGGCTGTACGACGGCGACGAGGTCCGGGACAAGGGCACGGTCGAGCGCATCGGCGAGCCCGGCGGGGGTCCGCCCGACCACGAGACGGCGGTCCGGCAGATCCTCCACGGGCTCGACCTGACCGGGCTCGCCGCCGTCGGGCACCGCGTGGTGCACGGCGGCCGGCGCTTCGGCGAGCCGGTCCTGATCGACGACGACGTGCTCGCCGCCGTCCGGGACCTGGTGCCGCTGGCGCCGCTGCACAACCCTGCCAACCTGGCCGGCATCGAGGTCGCCCGGGCGGCACTGCCGGACGTGCCGCAGGCCGCCGTCTTCGACACCGCCTTCCACACCACGCTGCCCGAGGCCGCCGCCACGTACGCGATCGACCAGGAGACGGCCGCGCGGTACGGCGTCCGGCGGTACGGCTTCCACGGCACCTCGCACGCGTACGTCTCGCGGCGCACGGCGGAGCTGCTCGGCCGCCCGTACGAGGAGGTCAACACGATCACCCTGCACCTCGGCAACGGGGCGAGCGCCACCGCGGTGGCCGGTGGGCGCAGCGTGGCCACCTCGATGGGCATGTCCCCGCTCGAAGGTCTGGTGATGGGCACCCGCAGCGGCGACCTGGACCCGACGGTGATCTTCCACCTGCGCCGGGAGGGCGGGATGGGCGTCGACGAGATCGACGACCTGCTCAACCACCGCAGCGGCCTGCTCGGGCTGGCCGGCGCCAACGACATGCGGGAGGTGCTGACGCGCCGGGCCGACGACGACCCGGCCGCGGCCCTCGCCTTCGACGTGTACTGCCGGCGGATCACCGCCTACGTCGGGGCGTACTACGCGCTGCTCGGCCGGGTGGACGCGGTCACCTTCACCGCGGGCGTCGGGGAGCACGCCGCCCCGGTGCGCGCGGCGGCGCTGGCCGGCCTGGAGCGGCTGGGCATCGCGGTCGACCCGGCCCGCAACGCCGGCAGCGGCGACCGCGTCATCTCCCCGGACGGCACCGAGGTGACGGTCTGCGTGATCGGCACCGACGAGGAGCGGGAGATCGCCCGCGCGGCCCGCGAGGTGGCCGCGGCCTCGCGCTGACGACTCGACCGGCTCAGCCGAGGGCCAGCCAGGCGGCCAGGACGATCAGCACCACGGCGGCCACCGCGGCACCGACGAGCAGCGGCGCCCGCCCGCCGACGGCCGGCGCCTCCGGCTCAGGCGTGTTCGCGAAGGTGCGGAACGCCGCGGTGTTGCCGGCCGGGTCGGAATAGTTGTCAGGCATGCGGCCGACCATAGCGAAGGCCTTCGACGTACACGCTCCGAGGCCCGCGTGGATCCCACACGTCGAGCCGGGCGGTGGAGGTGTTCCGGCCGGGTGGTGTGCCGACCTGGACCGGTTGGCGGGACCGACCGGGGCACCTGCACACCTACCGTGGATCCGTGGGGGTGAAACGGCTGGCCGCCGCCCTGCTGGCGGCGCTGGTCCTGGCCGGTTGCGCGCCGGCCACCGCCGCCACCGGGGGGCCGTCGCCGGCACGCCCGGCGCCCGAGGGCCCGTACGCCGTCGGCGTGCGTACGTTCACCGTCGACCCGGGCTCGGCGCGGCCCCTGCCGGTGACCCTCTGGTACCCGGCCGAGGGCGTCGGCGTGGCCGACGGGCGGTTCTCCGTCGTCGTCTACAGCCACGGGCTGCACAGCCTGCCGGGGCTGCACGCCGAGCTGACCACCCGCTGGGCGGCCGCCGGCTTCGTGGTGGCCGCCCCGACGTACCCGCACACCCGGCGCGGCGCGCCCCGGTTCAGCCGCGCGGACGTCCGGCACCAGCCGGCCGACGCGTGGCGGGTGATCCGGCACCTCGTCCGCCTGGACACCCGGCGCGGTGACCCCCTCGCCGGGCACCTGGACGTGGCGCGGTTCGCCGCCGCCGGCCACTCCGCCGGCGGCTTCACCACGGCCGGCATGTTCGCCTCGGGGCACTCCGCGCGGTTGCGGGCCGGCATCGTGATCGCCGGTGGCGGGATGGCCGGCGGTCTCGCCGATCCCGTCGCGCCGCTGCTCTTCGTGCACGGCACGGCCGACCGGATCGTCCCGCTGGCGGTCGGCCGTGCCGCCTACGACCGTGCCTCCGGCCCGGCGGCGTTCCTGAGCCTGCTCGGGCAGGGCCACGGCGAGTACCTCGGGCCGGGCCGGCGGGGCTTCGACCAGGTGCTGGACACCACGACCGAGTTCCTCCGCTGGACCCTCTACGGCGACCCGGCCGCCCGCCGCCGGCTGACCGGGGCCGCCCTCTCCCCCGGCGTGACGACGTTCGAGCACCGCCTGAGCACACCGCGGTTCGGATGACGCTCGGGCGACTCCGACCGGCGTGTCGACCGGACGAGCATCATCTGATCACCCGCCGCGCGTGGCACCGGCACAGCCCGTCGATCTCCAGCGGATGGGTTTGGCGGGCGAGGCACAATCGGAGCCATGTCGCGTCGCCTGACCCCTGCCCTGCTCGCCGGTGCCCTCGTCGCGGCCGGTGTGGCGGGCTGCTCGACCGAGCGCACCGCCGCCCCGGCGAAGCCCCCCACGACCAGCGCCCCGGCCGCAGCGCCGACCACCGGCGCACCGGCGCTGGCCGGCAGCGCGCCCGAGCGCAGCTTCGCGGTGGGCGTACGCCAGCTCGACCTGACCCGCGACGGGAGCCGGAAGCTGCCGGTGACCGTCTGGTACCCGGCGGCCGGGGAGGCCGGCGGCGCCCCACGGCGGTCGCCGGACGCGGCCGACGGGAAGTTCCCGGTGGTCATGTTCAGCCACGGCCTGGGCGGGCGGCCCGCGGACTACACGCTGCTGCTGACCCGCTGGGCGGCGGCCGGGTTCGTGGTGGCCGCCCCGACGTTCCCGCACACCGCGCGGGGCGGCGACGGCAACGTGCTCGACGTCCTCAACCAGCCCGCCGACGTGTCGTACGTCCTCGACGCCGTCCTCCGCCTGGACGCCACGGCAGGCGACCCGCTGCGCGGCCGGCTCGCCACCGAGCGGGTGGCGGCGGCCGGGCACTCGGCGGGCGGGGTGACCACGATCGGGCTGTTCACCACGGGCCGGGACGAACGACTCGACGCCGGGGTGGTCTTCGCGGGCACCGCCCTTGGCGTGGGCACCGCTTTCGCCGGTGCCGCCGCCCCGCAACTGTTCGTGCACGGCGAGGCCGACGAGGTGGTCGAGTACGCCGCCGGCAAGGCGGTGTACGACAAGGTGCCCTGGCCGAAGGCGCTGCTCAGCCTCCCCAAGGGCGACCACGGCCGCGCCCTGCTCAGCGACGGCGCCTCGCTGCGGGTGGTCTCCGACACGACGGTGGAGTTCCTGCGCTGGACGCTCTACGGCGACGCGGCCGCCAAGGGCCGCATCCCCGACAACGCCGCCCGCGGCGACATCGCCACCCTCGACAACCGCCTGTAACGCCTCAGGCGGTGTGGTCGACGACCACCTTGCCGAAGACGTCGCCGGAGTGCAGGCGGGCGAACGCCTCCTCGACCTTCGAGAACGGCACGACGCTGTCCACGACCGGACGCACACCGTGCTCGGCGCAGAAGGCCAGCAGGGCGGTGAGCTCGTCCGAGGTGCCCATCGAGGTGCCGAGGATCTCCAGCTGCATGGCGAACACGCGCCGCAGGTTCACCTTCGGCTCGTACCCGGCGGTGGCGCCGGAGACGACGATCCGGGCCATCGGCGCGGCGAACTTCAGCGAGTGGTCGAAGGTGGCCGCGCCGACCGTCTCGATCACCACGTCGACCCGCTCCGGCAGCCGGGCGCCCGGCTCGACGGCGGTCGCACCGAGCGCCGCGATGCGCTCCCGCTTGGCGGCGTCGCGGCTGGTCGCGTACACCCGCTTGCCCATCGCCGCGGCGAGCGCGACGGCCGCCGTGGCCACGCCCCCGCCGGCGCCCTGCACCAGCACGGCGTCGGCCTCGTCCACCCGGCCCTTGGTGGTGAGCATCCGCCACGCGGTCAGCCAGGCCGTCGGCAGGCAGGCCGCGTCCGTCGCCGCCAGCCCGGCCGGCAGCGGCAGCAGGTTCGACCGGGGTACGGCGACCCGCTCCGCCAGGGTGCCCGGGAAGTGCTCGGAGAGGATCGAGATGCCGCGCGGGTCGCCCGGGGTGGGGATCACCGGGTAGACGACGACCTCGGTGCCGTCCGGGTCCACCCCGGCGGCGTCGCAGCCGAGGATCATCGGCAGCTGCTCCGCACGCAGCCCGACGCCGCGCAGGGACCACAGGTCGTGGTGGTTGAGCGAGCTGGCGGTGACCCGAATGGTCACCCAGTCGTCGTCCGGGTGCGCCGGCTCGGGCCGGTCGCCGACGGTGAGCGCGGCGAGTGGGTTGGCGTCGTCGAAGCGGGAGGCGAAGGCGGCACGCATGATCGGCACGTTAACAAGCTGAGCGGGCGACATGAAGGGCCCCTTCCTGTGCGAAACGCGATAGGAAGGGGCCCTTGCCTCTCTCGCTAGCGCGTCACACCGTCGCGGCGGGCGGCCTCGGCCACCGCCTCGGCGACCGCGGGCGCGACCCGCGGGTCGAGCGGGGACGGAACGATCGCCTCCGCCGTCAACGACTCGGCGACCACCCCGGCGATCGCGTCGGCGGCGGCGACCTTCATGCCGTCGGTGATCCGGGTCGCCCGCGCGTCCAGCGCCCCCCGGAACACGCCGGGGAAGGCGAGCACGTTGTTGATCTGGTTGGGGTAGTCGCTGCGGCCCGTGGCGACCACCGCGACGTGCCGGGCGGCCACCTCCGGGTGGACCTCGGGCGTGGGGTTGGCCAGGGCGAAGACGATGCCGCCGGGCGCCATGCCGGCCACCGCCGCCTCCGGGATCTGACCGCCGGAGACGCCGATCAGCACGTCGGCGCCGCGCAGGGCCTCGGTGATGTCGCCCTGCCGGCCGTCGGCGTTGGTCAGCTCCGCCAACTCGGCCTTCGTGCCGGTGAGCCCGTCGCGGTGCCGCCCGATGATGCCCCGGGAGTCGCAGACCACCACCTGCTCCGGGTTGACCCCGCCGGCGACGAGCATCTTCGTCACGGCCACGCCGGCGGCGCCGGCGCCGCTGACCGCCACCCGCAGGTCACCGAGCTTGCGGTTGAGCAGCGTGGCCGCGTTGCGCAGCGCGGCGAGCACGACGATGGCGGTGCCGTGCTGGTCGTCGTGGAAGACCGGGATGTCCAGCGCCTCGTCCAGGCGCCGCTCGATCTCGAAGCAGCGCGGGGCGCTGATGTCCTCCAGGTTGATTCCGCCGAAGGACGGCGCGAGGGCGCGCACCACCGCCACGATCTCGTCCACGTCCTGCGTGTCCAGGCAGACCGGTACCGCGTCCACCCCGCCGAACTGCTTGAACAGCACGGCCTTCCCCTCCATCACCGGCAGCGCGGCGCGCGGGCCGATGTTGCCCAGACCGAGTACGGCCGAGCCGTCGGTGACGACGGCGACGGTGTGGCCGATCCAGGTGTAGTCGTCGGCGAGTCGCGCGTCGGCGGCGATCGCCTCGCACACCCGGGCCACGCCCGGCGTGTACGCGAGGGAGAGGTCCTCCCGGCTGGTCAGCGGGACGGTCGAGGCGACGGCCATCTTGCCGCCCCGGTGCAGCCGGAAGACGGGATCAGCGGGGTCCACGGTGGACGATGACATTGGTGACTCCAGGATCTGTCGATGCAGATTGACCGACCGGTCGGGGCGCGAGGTGAGGCGCCGAGCGGCGGTGCGAGGTGCGGGGGGTCACCCGGACACCTGCCGAGCATAGTGTCGAGTGCGTCCATGGGATGTGAGTAGGGTCATACTCGACGTCGGCTGAAGAGACGGGGCCGCGGCCAGTAACGCGCCACCACCCGTCCCCGCACGTCCGCCACCCCGTACGCCCGGGAGTCGTCGGTGACCAGAGGGTTGTCGCCGGCCAGCCACCAGCCGCCCCCCTCGGGACGGACCGCGCGCTTGACGACCAGCAGGTCGGGGCGGCTGCGGAAGACCGCGACCACCACGTCTCCCGGGCTGACCCGGCCGCCTCCGCGCCGCACCAGCACCGCGTCGCCGTGCCGCAGCGTCGGCACCATCGACGGACCGGTCACGAGTACCGCCGACAGCGGCCACCGCAGACGGGAGTCGCCGGCCCGGCTTTCGGCGGACATCGGTTTCACCTCCACCGACCTCGGTAACCCCGTCCAGGAGTAATGTCGGCTTGGATCATCGCAAACTTCCCATGGAGGATCCCGATGCGACTTCCACGCATCCTTACGCCCCGCGTGACCGCCAGCGCCCACTGCGACCTGCCGTGCGGCGTCTACGACCCGGCGCAGGCCCGGATCGAGGCCGAGTCGATCAAGGCGATCTGCGAGCGGTACCAGGCCAACACCGACTTCGAGTACCGCACCCGCGCCATCATCATCAAGGAGCAGCGGGCCGAGCTGGTCAAGCACCACCTCTGGGTGCTCTGGACCGACTACTTCAAGCCGGAGCACTTCGAGAAGTACCCGCAGCTGCACGAGCTGTTCAACAAGGCCACCAAGGTGGCCGGCGCGGCCGGTGCCAAGGGCGCGACCGACCCGGCCAAGGCCGACGAGCTGCTCCAGATGATCGACGAGATCTCCAAGATCTTCTGGGAGACCAAGAAGGCGTGACGCCCGGCGCTCCGGCGCCGACGCTCCGGCCGGCACGTCCCCGGGACGTGCCGGCCGTCCGCTTTCCGCGCCACCACCAGGCGCGGTGAACCCCGTACCCGCCGACCGGCGACGCGCCCGGAGGCCCGCCGCGGGCCCGCTGCTCGCCCCCACCGCGCGCGGTGGACCGAGCGGGTAGAGTCCCCGACCGGGGGGATGACGCGTGACTCCAACGACCGGCCAGCCGACGACCGACGACGACGTGGTGCACCTGACGGTGCCCGCCGACGGCGGCTATCTGGGGGTGCTCCGCACCGCCACCGCCGGGCTCGCGGCGCGGTTGCAGTTCGCCCTCGACGAGATCGAGGACCTGCGCATCGCGGTCGACGAGGCCTGCGCGATGCTGCTCGCGATCGCCACCCGGGACGCCGAGCTGGACTGCCGGTTCTCCGTCACCGACGACGCGCTCACCGTCGAGGTCACCGTGCCGACCGTCCGTGGGGCGAAGCTGCCGGCCGAGTCGTCCTTCGCCTGGAAGGTGCTGACCGCGCTGACCACCTCGGCCTCCGCCACCGCCGCCGGCGGTCGGGCCACGATCTCGCTGCTGACCCGCCGCGCCTCCACCTGGTGACGAGTCCGCCGGTCACTCGAAGCCGAGGGCCCGGGTGGTCGGGGTGCTCACCAGCAGGGCGGCCACGCCGAGGCCCAGCGCCATCAGAGGCACACCGAGCCAGCCCAGCCCGCCCTGGAGCATGAACCAGCCGATCGGCAGCAGCATGAGCTGAAGCACGATCGCCGGCGCCCGCGCACCCGCCCGCCGCCGGGCCAGCGCCCCGCCCAACGCCCAGAGCGCGGCCGCCGCGCCGGCCGCGAACGCCGTCACCAGCAGCGCCGACGCCAGGTCGACGGTGGGCGCCGTGAGATCGGCCCACAACAGCCAGACGGCGACCAGCCCGACCGCGACCGCCTCGCCGCGCAGCAGCAGGACGGCCCAGCGGAGCGGGCCGGGGGTCGGGTCGGAGGCGACGGTCACGGGCGTCACGATACCTGTGGGGCGGCGCGGTACAGTGCCGCCCATGCGGGCCGTCCTGGTGGTCAACCCGAAGGCCACCACCACCAGTGAACGCAGCCGGGACGTGCTGGTCCGGGCGCTGCGCAGCGAAGTCGACCTCTCCGTGCGGTACACGCGACGCCGGGGTCACGCCATGGCCCTGGCCCGCGAGGCGGCCGAGGAGGGCGTGGACCTGGTGGTCACCCTGGGCGGCGACGGCACCGTCAACGAGGTGGTCAACGGCCTGATGGCGGCCCAGCCGCCGACCGTACCGACCGGGGCTTCCCCGGCCGACCGGCTGCCCGCGCTGGCCACCGTGCCGGGCGGCTCCACGAACGTCTTCGCCCGCGCCCTCGGCCTGCCCAGGGAGTGGCCGGAGGGGACCAGCATGATCCTCGAAGGGCTGCGCCTGGGCCGGCACCGCACGATCGGCCTCGGCCGGGCGGACGACCGCTACTTCACCTTCTGCGCGGGCTTCGGGGTCGACGCGGCCGTCATCCACCGGGTCGAGCAGGCCCGCCGGCGGGGGCGTGTCTCCACCCCCGCGCTCTACTTCCGGTCGACCGTCGCCCAGTACTTCCTCGCCTCGGACCGCCGCCATCCCGCCATCTGTCTGGAGCGGCCGGGCGAGGTCGCCGAGGAGCAGCTGGCGACCGTCATCATCCAGAACACGGCACCGTGGACGTACCTGGGCGACCGCGAGGTGAACCCGAATCCGGAGGCGTCGTTCGACCTGGGCCTGGACGTGTTCGCACTGCGTCAGCTCAGGGTCGCCAGCACGACACGCACGGTGAGCCAGTTCTTCTCACGGCAGGCCGACCCGCACGGCAAGCAGGTGCTCCGGCTGCACGACGTGGCCGAGTTCACGCTGGTGGCGCGCCGCCCCCAGGCGTTCCAACTCGACGGCGAGTATCTGGGCGAGCGGGAGAAAGTCAGATTCACCTCCGTACCCGCGGCGCTGAGAGTAATCTGCTAGGTCTCGGGTACTCCCCTAGGTTGACGCGCACCTGTCGCACCCGGGCGATGGGCGCCACACCGAGGGTGCAGGCCGGAAATGTCAGCAATGTCACGCGGACCGTACTATATTGATCCTCGACTGTGGTACTCGGGGTAACTGGATCACCGGCAAATCTGGACAAATGGGTTGTGGGCTTGCTCACCGCGCGGAGTTTTTCTGAGCGTCACCCTTGACATCGCGAGTGTTCGTGAAAGTATTCACAAGCGAACTTGAGTTACCGGGACATTGCCTGGATATGCTCGGCAGGTTGAGCTGTTCCAGCAGGTCCACGGGGCCAACAGCCTGCTCACGCACTGCCGAATAGTCGTACGCGAACCGTCACGGCCGGCACTGCGGACGCATATAGGAAAAGCACCACTGCACTATCTGCCACCCATCCAGAATGAGGAGTGTTGCCGCCATGGACTGGCGTCACCATGCTGTCTGCCGCGACGAGGACCCGGAGCTGTTCTTCCCGATCGGGACGTCCGGTCCGGCTCTCCTGCAGGTCGAGCAGGCCAAGGCCGTCTGCCGGCGCTGCTCCGTGACCGACCAGTGCCTGCAGTGGGCGCTCGAGTCGGGTCAGGACGCCGGCGTCTGGGGCGGGATGAGCGAGGAGGAGCGCCGCGCTGTCAAGCGTCGCGGTGGCCTCCGGGTGCTGCGCGCTCACTCCGCCTGATCACGAACGAAGCACACGCCCCGGTCGGCTCCGCCGCCGGGGCGTTCTGCTGTCCGGCGACGCCGGCCCACGCGGCCGGCGTCGCCGTTGCCGTTGCGCAGGGGCCCTTCCGCCACCGGAGACGTCAAGAAGGGACCCGTCCCTGCACCGCGGCCACCCGGCGCAGGACCAGGTCGACCAGTTCCGGAGCGTCCGTCAGGGGGGCGGCCACCGCCACGGCACCGGCGTCCCGGGCCGACGCGGTCACCGCGTCGTGGAACAGCCCGGGCGCGAGGAAGTACGCCGCGACCGCCACGCGCCGCGCGCCACGGGCCCGGAGGCGCGCCACGGCGGCACCGGCGGCCGGCGGGGCGGCGGAGGCGTAGGAGACCCGGGTGGGGGCGCCCAGCGCCGTGCCGAGGGCCGCCGCGACCCGCCCCACGGAGGCGCGGGCGGCGGGGTCCCGGGTGCCCGCCGCCGCGAGCACCAGCGCGTCGTACCCGCCCGGCTCGGCCTCGGCGAGGCGCCGCCGCAGCCCGGCCAGCAGGGCGTGGTCGACGTCCGCGGCGGCCGGGCCGAGCACGTCGGTCACCCGTACCGCCAGGCCCGGCACCGACTCGCGGGCCGCGGCCACCGCCGCCGGGATGTCCACCCGCCGGTGGTACGCGGCCGTGAGCAGCAGCGGCACCAGGACCGCGCGGGGGTGCCCGGCCGCACCCAGCTCGCGCAGCACCTCGGTCGGCCCCGGGCGGGTGTGGTCGAGCCAGCTCGGCAGCACCCGCAGGCCGGGCCGGGCGGCCGACACCGCCCGGGCCAGCGCGCAGGTGGCCGCCGCGGCCCGCGGGTCCCGGCTGCCGTGAGCCACCAGGACCACCGGGTCCGGGCACTCCCCGACACCCGGGGCCACCGGGCCGGCGCCGACAACCGGGGCGACGCCGCCGGGGACGGTCGCGCCGGTCAGACGTGCAGGCCGCACTCGGTCTTCTCGAACATCGCCCAGCGGCCGGCGCGCGCGTCCTCCCCCGACTTGGTGCGGCGGGTGCAGGGCCAGCAGCCGATCGAGCCGTAGCCGCGGCTGAACAGCTCGTTGACCGGCACGTTCCAGCGCGAGATGTACGCGTCGACGTCGGTCTGCGACCACGCGGCGATCGGGTTGACCTTCACCTTGCCCCGGCGGGCGTCGAAGGTCACCACCGGCGTGTTCGCCCGGGTCGGCGACTCGTCCCGGCGCAGCCCGGCCGCCCACGCGTCGTAGCCCGCGAGCGCCCGCTCGAGCGGCTCCACCTTCCGCAGCTGGCAGCAGTCGTCCGGGGACCGGTTGAACAGCCGGGGGCCGTACTCGCCGTCCTGCTGGCCGACGGTCAGCCGGGGCCGGATCGACCGGACGGTGACCGGCAGGGTGCGGGCCACCTCGTCGCGGACCTTGAGCGTCTCCGGGAAGTGCAGCCCGGTGTCGAGGAAGACCACGTCCACCCCCGGCGCGACCCGGGACACCAGGTGGGCCAGCACGGCGTCGGCCATCGAGCTGGTGACGCAGAACCGGTCGCCGAAGGTCTCGGCGGCCCAGCGCGCGATCTCCAGGGCGGGCGCGCCCTCCAGCTCCCGGCCGGCCTCCTCGGCCAGCGCGCGCAGCTCGTCGGGCCCCCGCCGGGCGGGGTCGGCGGGCGTCGGGCCACCGACGCCGACCAGGCCGAGGCCGGCGGCGGAGACGAGACTCATCGGGTCACCGCCTTCGCGAGCAGGCCGGTGAACTTCACGGTGAAGACGCGGGCGCAGGCGTGGCACTCCCAGGCGCCGTGCCCGGCCTCGCTCGGCCGCAGGTCCTCCTCGCCGCAGTACGGGCAGTAGAGCGGCGCAGATCGGGCATCGCTCATCGCAATTCCTCCTCGTCGACCCTGATCACCCAGTTGGCGAACGTCTCGCCCTCGTTCCGGCCGGCCAGGTAGCGGCGGGCCAGCCGTTCCACGTACTCCGGAAGCTCCTCCGCGGTGGTCTTCAGGCCGCGCAGCTTGCGGCCGAAGCCGGCGGTCTGCCCCTGCGCCATGCCGAGACCGCCGCCGAGGTGCACCTGGAAGCCCTCCACCTGGCGGCCGTCCGGGCCGACCACCAGCTGGCCCTTGAGGCCGATGTCGGCGACCTGGGTGCGGGCGCAGGCGTTCGGGCAGCCGTTGAGGTGGATGGAGATGTCCGCGTCGAAGTCGCGCAGCCGCTGCTCCAGCCGGGCCACCAGCTCCTCGCCACGCGCCTTGGTCTCGACGATGGCGAGCTTGCAGTACTCGATCCCGGTGCAGGCCATGGTGCCGCGCCGCCAGGCCGAGGGCCGGGCCTCCAGGCCGATCCCGCGCAGCGCCTCGACCAGGGACTCCGTGCGCTCCGGCGCCACGTCCAGCACCAGCAGCTTCTGGTACGGCGTGAGCCGCACCCGGTCGCTGCCGTGCGCCTCCACCACGTCGGCGAGCTGGGCGAGCTGGTTGCCGGAGACGCGGCCGACCACGGGGGCGGCCCCGACGTAGTGGCGCCCGTCGCGCTGCGGGTGCACGCCGATGTGGTCGATCGGCTTCGTCGGCAGGTCCGCCGCCGGCCCGTCCAGCAGGGCCCGGCCCAGGTACTCCTTCTCCAGCACCTCGCGGAACTTCTCCACCCCCCAGTCGGCGACCAGGAACTTCAGCCGTGCCCGGTTGCGCAGCCGCCGGTAGCCGTAGTCGCGGAAGATGCCGACCACGCCCGCCCACACGTCCGGCACCTCGTGCAGCGGCACCCACACGCCCAGCCGCTTGGCGAGCATCGGGTTGGTGGAGAGGCCACCGCCGACCCAGAGGTCGAAGCCGGGGCCGTGCTCGGGGTGCTCGACGCCGAGGAAGGCGATGTCGTTCGCCTCGTACGGCGTGTCGACCAGCCAGGAGATCGAGGACTTGAACTTGCGGGGCAGGTTGGAGAACTGCTTGTCGCCGACGTACCGGCGGACGATCTCGTCGATCGCGGGCGTCGGGTCGACCACCTCGTCCCGGGCCACCCCGGCGACCGGGCTGCCCAGCACGATGCGGGGGCAGTCACCGCACGCCTCGGTGGTCTGGAGGCCCACCGACTCCAGCCGGCGCCAGATCTCCGGCATGTCCTCGACGCGGATCCAGTGGTACTGGATGTTCTGCCGGTCGGTGATGTCGGCGGTGTCGCGGGCGAACTCGCGGGAGATGTCCGCGATCACCCGGAGCTGCGCCAGGCTGAGCTGGCCGCTGTCGACCCGTACCCGGAGCATGAAGAACTCGTCCTCGAGCTCGTGCGGCTCCAGGACGGCCGTGCGCCCGCCGTCGATGCCGGCCTTGCGCTGGGTGTAGAGGCCCCACCAGCGGAACCGGCCGCGCAGGTCCTGCGGGTCGATCGAGGCGAAGCCACGGTGGGCGTAGATGTTCTCGATCCGGGCCCGGACGTTCAGCGGGTCGTCGTCCTTCTTGATCCGCTCGTTGGCGTTGAGCGGCTCACGGTGGCCGAGCGCCCACTGCCCTTCCCCACGCGGACGGCGGGGGGCCCGGGCGGGACGGGCCGTCGGGTCCTCGGGCCGGGCCGGGATGCTGCTGACCGCCATCGCGGCGTCCTCCGTTGTCGGTGTGGCTCGTGGGTGCGCGGGCGCGGCGGCCTGCCCGGGTTACGGGCTGGAGACAACGGTGTCGGAACAGCCGGCGCGCAGCGCCCGAGACAGATGGGTCGGGCGTCGTCAGTGGGCCGGACAGATCGCGCTGCGCACGCGGCCGTAATCGACGTGGCGACGGGCCACGAAGCGGCGGACGACAGCGGCGGTCATGACGTCATGCTGCCACAGCGCCACAGGGCCGGCCAATGTGTGCGTGCGGGATCCCACATCACGGGCCGAAGAACGCACGAACGCGGAAGACGACGATCGGGATGTTTCCAGGAAGTAGTGGCCTTCCCGCACGGCGAGGCCCCTACGCCCGGGATCGAGCAGGATCTTGCGGCGTGCACCGCTCCGGCCCCGGGCGCCGGTCCGCTGTGCGAGGCTCGGCGGCGTGGGCGGAATGTCCGTGATGCGGCGACTGCCGGTGTGGGTGCCGCCGGCACTGCTCACGCTCGCCGTCACGCTCACCGGGCTCGACGGGGCACAACTGTGGCGGGACGAGCTGGCCACCTGGAGCGCAGCCACCCGCTCGGTCGACGACCTGCTCCGGCTCACCGGCACCATCGACGCCGCGACCGGGCCGTACTACCTCTTCATGCACGCGTGGGTGGCCGTCGCGGGTGACTCGGTGACGGCGCTGCGCCTGCCGGCGGCGCTCGCGATGACCGGCGCGGCCGCCCTGACCGCGGTCCTCGGCGCGCGGCTGTACGGCCGGCGGGTCGGGCTGCTCGCCGGCCTGCTCCTCGCCGTGCTCCCCGGCACCTCCCGGTACGGGCAGGAGGCCCGCCCGTACGCGCTCGCCACGCTCCTGGCGGTCCTGGCGACGGTGCTGCTCCTCCCCGCCCTCGACGCTCCGCCCGGCACCCGGCCGGCGCGCCGCCTCGCCCGCTGGGCCGGGTACGCCGCCGCCGTGGCCGCGCTCGGCCTGACCCACCTGATCGCCCTCACGCTGCTCGCGGCGCACGGGGTCGTGGTGCTCGCCGCCGCCCGCCGCGCCCCCGACGCCGGGGCGGCGACGGACGCACCCGGTCGGGCCGGACCGGCGCCCGGCCGGACGGGAGCCTGGCGGACGGTCGGCGCCTGGCTGGTTGCCCTGGTGCCGGCGGCGGTGCTGGTGGGCCCGCTGGTGCTCGCCGCCCGGGGGCAGCGCGCCCGCCAGCTCGACTGGGTCGACGCCGCCCGGCCGGAGGACCTGGCCGGGCTGGCCGGTGGCGTGGCGCAGAGCGGGGTGGTCGGAGGCCTGTTGGCCGGGCTCGCCGCGCTCGGCGCGGCCCGGCTGGGACGGCGCGCGCTGCTGCCCGGGTCAGCCGTGCTCCTGCCGGTGCTGCTGGTCTTCGCCGCCGGCGTGCTCGTACCCCTGTGGGTTCCCCGCTACCTGGTCTTCGTGGTGCCGTTCGGGTGCCTGCTGGCGGGCGCGGCGCTGGCCACCGTGCCGTTGCCGCCCGCGCTGGCGGTGGTGGCGCTGGCCGGGGCGCTGGGCCTGCCCGACCAGGCGGCGCTGCGCCGCACCCACGAGTGGCCCCGCTCCGCGCCGGTCGACTACGCGGGCGCCGCCCGGATCGTCGCCGGCGACCAGCGACCGGGGGACGCGATCGTCTACTCGCCCCGGGAGAGCTGGCTCTTCCTCGACCTCGGCCTGGCGTACCACCTCGGCGACCGCGGCCCACGGGACGTGCTGGTCACGGCGGACCAGGCGCGCCGGGGCGACCTGTGGGCCGCCGAGTGCCCGCGGCCGGCCGAGTGCCTGGCCGGCGTCGACCGCGTCTGGCTGGTGGTGGCCGGCCGGCGCGCCGACCCCCTCGCCGCCGTGCCGGGCGCCAAGGGGGACGCCCTGCGCGCCGGCTGGACCGTCGCGCGGGTCGAGCAGCGTCCCGGCCTGACCGTCGCCCTCCTCACCCGCTGACGACCGGCCGGCGCGTCGCGGGCCGTCCGGCGCCGGAGCCGAAGGCGGCGGTCAGGCGCCACGCGAGAGCGGGACGACGAGCATCGCCTCGGTGCCGCCGCTGGCGCTGTTCCGCAGCTCGATCGTGCCGCGCAGCTCGCCGGTGACCAGCGCCCGGACGATCTGGAGGCCCAGGTTGCCGCCGCGCTCGGCGTCGAAGTCCGGGGGCAGGCCGCGCCCGTTGTCCGCCACCGAGACGTGCAGCATCTTGCGGAACCGGTGCACCGAGACGACCACCTCGGGAGCCGGCATCTCCGTCGTGGCCGACGCCGACGGCACGACCGCCGGCGCCGGCTCGCCCGGTCCGGCCGCCCCGGCCGGGGCCGTCCCACCGCCGCCGGCCGCATCCGTGCCGTCGAGCCCGGCCGGAGCAGCCGCCTCGTCCGCCGGGAAGCCGTGCTCGACGGCGTTGAGCAGGAGTTCGTTGAGGACCATCACGAGCGAGGTGGCGATCTCGGCGGGAAGCACGCCGAAGCTGCCCTGCCGGCGCATGCGGACCGTCGACTCGGTGGCGGCCACCTCGGTCGCCGCGCTGGCCACCCGGTCGACGATGCCGTCGAACTCGACCGCCTCGTCGCTGGAGAGGGAGAGCGTCTCGTGCACCAGCGCGATGGAGGCGACGCGGCGTACCGACTCCTCCAGCGCGACCCGGGCCTCCGGCATGGCCACCCGGCGGGCCTGGAGCCGCAGCAGCGCGGCGACGGTCTGGAGGTTGTTCTTCACCCGGTGGTGGATCTCCCGGATGGTGGCGTCCTTCGTCATCAGCGCACGGTCGCGGCGGCGGACCTCGGTGACGTCGCGGACCAGCACCAGCGCGCCGATCGGCACCCCGGCGGGCATGAGCGGCAGCGCCCGGGTCAGCATGGTCGCCCCCCGCGCGTCGATCTCGCGGCGCGGCGGCGCCTCGCCGCGCAGGGCCGCGAGGACGCCGTTGGCCGCGTCGGTGCCCTCCAGCGGGTCGGCGGCGAGGCGCCGGTGCAGCGCGGCGAGATCCTCGCCCACCAGGTGGGAGGCGTAGCCCAGACGCCGGTACGCCGACTGCGCGTTCGGGCTCGCGTACGTGACCTTGCCGCTCGCGTCCAGCCGGACCAGCCCGTCGCCGACCCGGGGCGCCGACGTGGTCTCCCCCTGGTGCCGGGGCGGCGGGAAGGTCCCGTCGGCGATCATCTGCGCGAGGTCGTCGGCGGTGGTCAGGTAGTTCAGCTCCAGCTGGCTGGGCGTACGCGCGGTCGACAGGTTGGTGTCCCGCCCGACCACGGCGATCACCTCGCCGTGCTCCCCGTCGGTGGTCCGCAGCCGCACCGGGACCGCCTCGTGCCGGGCGGGCACGTCCCCGTACCAGACCGGATCGCCCTCCCGCCAGATCCGGCCCTGCCGGTAGGCGACCTCCAGGTGGGCCACCTCCGGCCCGCCGATGATCCGGCCCACCTGGTCGTCCTGGTACGCCGTCGGCGCGGTGGTCGGCCGGACCTGCGCCACGCAGAGGAACGTCCCGTCCCCGTCCACCGGCACCCACAGCAGCAGGTCGGCGAAGGAGAGGTCGGAGAGCAACTGCCAGTCGCCCGCGATCCGGTGCAGGTGGTCGATGTCGGCCGGGCGGAGCTGGGTGTGCTCCTCGGCGAGGTCGCGCAGCGTGGACACGCTGACCAGCGTGCCACGCCGGCACTCACATCGTCGCGGTGACCTTCTTGAGCCCCCGGGGCGCGTCCGGGTCCTCGCCGCGGGCGAGCGCGAGGGCCAGCGCGAGGCGTTGCAGCGGCAGGATGTCCAGCAGCGGGGCGTACCGCTCGTCGACCTCGGGGACGGCCATCCGGGTCGCGCCCGGGACGTCGGCGGAGCCGACCACCACCACGTCGGCGCGGCGCTCGCCGAGCCGCGGCAGCACCTCCCCCATCGACCGGCCGCCGGGGCCCGAGCCGACCACCGCGAGCACCGGCACGTCCGGGTCGGTCATGGCGAGCGGGCCGTGCAGCAGGTCCGCGCCGGAGAAGGCGAGCGCCGGCAGGTAGGACGTCTCCATCAGTTTCAGCGCCGCCTCCCGGGCGGTCGGGTATGCGTACCCCCGGCCGGTCGTGACGAGCTGCCCCGCGAAGCGGTAGCGGGGCGCGAGCTGGGTGGGGGTGTCGTCGGCGAGGGTGCGGGTGGCCAGCTCGGGCAGCGCGTCGAGGGCCGCCCGCTCGTCGGCGGGGAGCACCCCGTCGCCGGCCCGGATCCCCTCGACGAGCATCAGGAGGGCGAGCAGCTCGGCGGTGTAGGTCTTGGTGGCGGCCACCGCCCGTTCGTGCCCGGCGGCGATGTCCACGCTCAGCTCCGCGACGCCGGTCAGTGGCGAGTCGGGGGCGTTGGTGACCGCGATGGTGAGCGCCCCGGAGGCGCGGGCTGCCCGCAGCACCTCGGCGAGATCCGGGGAACCGCCGCTCTGGCTCACCCCCACCACGAGCGCGTCGGACAGGTCCGGCCGGGCGCCGTACACGGTGACGGCGCTGGGCGAGGCGAGCCCGGCGGGAAGGCCGAGCCGGATCTCGGTGAGGTACGCGCCGTACAGCGCGGCGTGGTCGGAGGTGCCGCGGGCCGTGAACACCACGTGCCGCGGCCGGCGGTCGGCGATGACGGCGGCGACCCGGGCGATCGCACCGGCGTGCTCGGCGGAGAGCAGTCGCGCGTACCCCGCCGGCTGCTCGTCGATGTCGGCGGCCATGCCGGCCCCTGGACGCGTCACGGAAACTCCTCCCGGTGCGCGGTTGCCGCGCGTTTCCTGCTCAGTCTTGCATCTTTGATCTGATCAAAGCAATGCAACGAGCAGCATTGCGCAGGCGATCACTAAGCCTTCTCAACATCACCTACGCTGACCCGACCTCGCACAGCACTGGAGCGAAGAGGACGACGTGTCCGAGCACGAGCGGGACCTGCCCGCGGCGGAGGAACTGGCCCTGGCCCGGTCGGCCCTGGCCGACGGCGACCTGGCGCACGCCGCCACGCACGTGGCCGGCGCGCTGGCGCAGGCACCGACCCTGCCCGAGGTGCACGAGGTCCTCGCCCGCCTCGCCGCCGCCGGCGGGGGCGGACTCGACCTGTTCCCCCTGCACCACAATGTGTTCGTCGGGACCGTGGTCGCCCGCGCCCACCTGCTCGCCGCCGCCGGCCGTCCCGCCGAGGGGCTGGACCTGCTCGTCGCGGCCACCGGCCACGCACCGGCGACGCCCTGGGCGGCGGTGCCCTGGGTGACCGCGCCCGACCTGGCCGAGCGTCTCGACCCGGACCGCACCGCCCGGATCCTCATGCAGGTCTGCGCGGCCACGCCCGATCCGGTGCCCCGGGCCGACCGGGCGGCCCTGGCCCCGTACCTCGTGCTGGCCCGCAACGCGGTCACCGTCCATCCGGAACACGCGCTGCTGCTCGGCGCGGCGTCCGCGCTGGCCCGGCGGGTCGGCGAGGTCGCGCTGGCGATCCGCTGGGCCACCCGGAGCGTACGCGCGGAGCCGTCGAAGATCGGCGAGGTGTGGCTCGGGTACGCGTACCGCAGCGCCGGCCGGATCCGGGAGGCGCTGTCCGCGCTCGAACGTGCCGTCACGCACGATCCGGACGACCTGGCCGTGTACGCCGACATCGCCGGCACCCTCGCCGACCACGGTCGGCTCGACGAGGCGCTCGACTGGATCGACCGGGCTCTGGCCCGGGACCCGTCCTTCGACTGCGCGGTGCACACGGCGCACCGGTTGCGGTTCCGGCGTGACGGCGACGTGGCGCACCTCGTCGCGCTGGCCGACTTCACCCGGGAACACCCGGACGACAGCCACGAGCACGCCGACCTCGCCGAGGCCTGCGCCGGCCGCCCGTGGCTCGGGCAGGTCACTCCCGCCGTCGGGCCGGCGGTCGACGCGCTGCGCGCCGTCCTCGCCGACGACCACCGCGGACTGGGCGTCGCCGTCGGGCTGGAGTCGCCGACCCCGCCGAGCGCCCTGCGTACGCTCACCGCGGCCGCGCCCGGCCTGCGCGTGGAATTGATCGGCGGACCCGGCCCGGATCCGCGCGAAGCCCGGCGGCCGACCGGCCGGCAGCTGTGGCGGTTCGACGGCGACTCGGTCACACCCGTCCTGCCGGCACCCTCGGCGGAGGCCGCCGCGCACCTCCGGCAGTTCGTGCATCCGGCCTGGCCGCACCCGCCGGCGGCGTACGACGCCGCCGTCGCACTGGCCACCCTCGACCTCGCGGACCTGCTCGGCCTGCTCGTCCACCCGCCGGCCGTCCCGCCGACCGCGCTGGGCCGGGTGCTGGACGGTCAGGACCCGACCCTGTGGACCCGCAGCGTGCAGGTCTGGGTCTGCCTGGGGCTGCTGCACCACCGCACCGACGAACCGTGGGCCGGGTCGACCCGGCGGCAGGTGCTGCTGGACCTGGTCTGGGGCGTCGAGGACTGGACCACCGAGGCGGCGCTGTTCGCCCTGGTCACCGCCGCCTGGGTCGACCCGGCGGTACGCCCCGACGTCGCGGCGGTGGTGGCGGAGCGGCTGGCCGACGCCGTGCAGGTGGCCCGGACGCGACCGGTGTCGATCGCCGCGTCGCTGGGTCACCTGGCCCTGGCCACCCCCGAGCTGGCCCCGGAGGCGCGGGTGCTGGCTCACGCGCTGGCCGGCGGCCCGCCACCGGGCCCGGCCGGTCACGGCCCGCTACGTCGCCTCTGGCGTCACCTGGCCACCCTCCTCCGCCGCCCCTGACGAGTCCCACCGCCCGCCTCGCCGGGCGCGGGCGCGGTGCGGGCCGCGGTCAGGGGGTCGGGGCCTTGGCGAGGGCGGTCTCCGCCTCGTCGGCCGGGGCCGGGGGCGGGGTGTTCGCGGTGCGCAGCGGGATCTCCTTGATGAACCAGGCGAGCACCGGCACCGCGACGGTGAAGAGCACCGCCCACAGGAAGACGTGCGAGATCGCGTCGGCGAGACCACCGAGGACCACCTCGCGGGCCTGCGCGGGCAGGTCCCGGAGCCGCTCCAGGTCCATCGCCGCGCCGGCCTCGCCGCCCCCACCGAAGGAGTCGCCGGCCGGGGAGTCGGCCAGCCGGTTGGCGAAGATGGCGCCGAACAGGGAGATGCCGAACGAGCCGCCGATCGAGCGGAAGAACGTGGCCGCACCGCTCGCCGCGCCCAGGTCGCGCTGCTCCACGCTGTTCTGGGCGATGAGCATCGAGGTCTGCATGAGGAAGCCCATGCCGGTACCGAGCACCACCATGTAGAGCGAGGACTCGGTCTTGCTGGTGTGCACGTCGAGGCGGGTCAGCAGCACCAAGCCGGCGGTCATCACCACGCCGCCGACGATCGGGAACGCCCGGTACCGGCCGGTCTTCGTGATCGCCCGGCCCACCAGCAGCGAGACCACCAGCATCCCGAACATCAGCGGGAGCAGGAGCAGGCCGGAGTTGGTGGCCGAGGCACCCTGCACGGTCTGCTGGTAGAGCGGCAGGAAGTTCATCGCGCCGAACATCGCGAAGCCGAGCAGGAAGCCGACCACCGAGATCAGCGCGAAGTTGCGGTTGGCGAAGAGCTTGAGCGGCAGGATCGGCTCGACCGCCCGCCGTTCGACGACACCGAAGGCGGCGAGTGCGACCAGCGCGAAACCGGCCAGGCCGAGGATCTGCGGGGACGCCCAGTCGTACTCGTTGCCGCCCCACGTGGTGATCAGGACGATCGCCGTGATGCCCGTCGAGAGCAGGGCGGCGCCCAGCCAGTCGATCCGGTGCTCGGTGCGGTGCCGGGGCAGGTGCAGGGTGGCGATCAGCAGCACCAGCGCGACGCCACCGAGCGGCAGGTTGACGTAGAACGCCCACCGCCACGAGAGGTGGTCGGTGATGAAGCCGCCGACGAGCGGGCCGGCCACCATGGCGATCGCCATGATGCCGGCGATCATGCCCTGGTAGCGCCCCCGCTCCCGGGGCGGGACCAGGTCGCCGATGATCGCCATCACGCCGACCATCAGGCCGCCGGCGCCGAGGCCCTGGACGGCACGGAACGCGATCAGCTCGGCCATCCCGTCGCCGGCCCCGCCGAACAGCGCGGAGCCGGCCATCCCGCAGAGCGCGGAGCCGACCAGGAAGATCACCACGGCGGTCAGGAAGACCGACTTACGGCCGTAGAGGTCGCCGAGCTTGCCCCAGATCGGGGTGGAGACGGTGGTGCCGAGGACGTACGCGGTCACCACCCAGGTGAAGTGGTCCAACCCTCCGAACTCGCCCACGATCCGCGGCAGGGCCGTGCTGACGATCATGTTGTCGAGCATCGCCAGCATCATGGCGATCATCAGGCCGAAGAGCACGAGCCGGACGTTCGGTCGTGCCGGTGCCTGGGCTGCCTGGGCCATGGGTAGGCTCCCCCCGAGATGTCTACAACTTACTTGCCGCCCGGCTAGTCAGCTTACTAGCCGCACGGTAAGTTGGACACCGGACAACGGTCAAGCGAATCGGGTGGTGAGGGTGAGGGAGAGCACAGGCGGCACGCGGGAGCGCATCAAGGCCGTCGCGCTCGAGCTCTTCACCGAGCACGGGTACGAGAAGACCTCGCTCCGGGAGATCGCCGAGCGGTTGAACGTGACGAAGGCGGCGCTCTACTACCACTTCAAGAGCAAGGACGAGATCGTCAGCAGCTTCGTCGAGGACCGCCTCGACCGGATGGACGAGCTCATCGCCTGGGCCGAGGAACAGCCGGCCACCCGGGCGACCCGGCGGACCGTCATCGGCCGCTACGCCGACAGCATGTTCGGCGGCGAGCAGCCGTCGGTGATGCGCTTCTTCGAGCAGAACCAGACCGTGCTGAAGAGCCTCGCCGCCGGCCAGCAGATGCGGGAACGGATGTTCCGGCTGGCCAACGTGCTCTGCCGGGGCGACGACTCTCCCGGCGCCCAACTGCGCGCCGCCCTGGCGCTGTTCGCCGTGCACAGCAGCTGGTTCGCGGTACGCACCCCGGGCATCAGCGACGCCGAGCGCCGGGCCATCGCCATGGAGGTCGCCGACGAACTGCTCGCGGCCATCGGCTCCCGGCCGGACGAGCCGGCCTGACCACCGCGCCGGGTTTGGCCGGGTTGCTCAGGCGGTGAGGTCCAGCCGCAGGGCGAGCAGGTCCACGCCCGCCAGCGGGGACCAGTCCTTCTCCGGTACGCGGACGAAGCCCCGCCGTTGGTAGAGCCGCTGCGCCGAGGCCGCGTAGCCGTCCCGGACGCAGATCACCACCGCGGAGCAGCCCTGCTCGGTGGCGCGCGCGACGCACGCGTCGACCAGCGCCGCCCCGACCCCCCGGCCCTGCGCGGCCGGGTCCACGGCGAGCATCCGGAACTCCGCCTCGCCGGGGCCGGCCTGCTCGGCGTACCGGGTGCCGGGCTGCACGAAGGTCACCGAACCGAGCACGGCGTCCGTGGCCGGGTCGACGGCGACCAGCACGTCGCCGTGCTCCGCCCGGCTGGCCACGTCGGCAAGCACCACGGCGTACCCGGTCTCGCCCTTGAGCTGCCCGTCGGCCTCGTAGGCGGCGACCGTCAGCCGTGCCACCGCGGCGAACTCGGCCGGCCCCGCCGGCCGCACGAGGACGCTCAATCGATCACCGCGATCAGGTCGCCGTCCTGCACCACGTCGCCCTCGTTGACCGCGAGCTGCTTCACGACGCCGTCGGACTCGGCGACGACCGGAATCTCCATCTTCATCGACTCCAGGATCACCAGCGTGTCCCCCTCGGACACGGTGTCGCCGGCCGACGCGACGACCTTCCAGACGTTCGCCACCATCTCGGCGCGGATCTCCTCGGCCATCTCACGGCCCTCCCTCTCGCGACTGCCTGCCGACGTATCCAATCATGTCGGCGGGCGGCGGTGGGTGGGAGCGGCTGGCCGGAGGCGTGATCCACTCCGACGTGCCGTCCGGCGCGCTCGCGGCGTGTCGACCGGCGCGGCGTACCCGGAGAGGGGCCCGGAGGGCGGGTGCCGGCGGTGCCGGCACTAGCATCAGCGGGTCGGAGCCGGCCGATGCGTGCCGAGGCGTCGAGGGCGCACGGCAGCGGGAGCGGTCATCACGAGGAGGTCATCATGGCGAAGAAGGCTCGCAGGAAGAAGGCTCGCAAGAAGAGCGCCGCCAACCATGGCAAGCGCCCCAACTCCTGAAACGCCGGGCCGGGCGGACCAGCCCGGTGTGGACACGACGGTGGCCCGGGTCGTCACGACCCGGGCCACCGGTGTCTGTCACGCCGTCAGTCGGCCAGTTCCCGTGACTCGCTGCTCTCGAAGACGACCAGCTCGGTCAGCTTGACCCGGAGCCGCTCGCGCAGCTGCTCGGGTGCCGTCTCGTTGCCGCAGCAGCGGGCGACCAGCGCCCTGACCTCCTGCTCGATGCCGTACTCGCGCAGGCACGGCCCGCACTCGTCGAGGTGGACCCGGATCAGCGTCCGGCGCTCCTCGGCGCACTCCAGGTCCAGGTAGAGGTAGACCTCCGCCAGCACCTCACGGCAGTCCGTCTCATGCGGCTGTCCACAGCTCACGTCACACCTCCCGGCCGGCCGCAGCGGTCGAGCCCCTCGACGACGACGCGGAGCTGAAACCCCGCTCCGCCGCGTACTGCTCGAGCAGCTTGCGCAGATTACGTCGGCCCCGGTGCAGGCGCGACATCACGGTGCCGATCGGCGTACCCATGATGTCGGCGACCTCCTTGTAGGAGAAGCCCTCGACGTCGGTGAGGTAGACCGCGAGGCGGAACTCCTCCGGCAGCTGCTGGAGGGCCTCCTTGACGTCGCTGTCCGGGAGCCGATCCAGCGCCTCCGTCTCGGCGGACCGCAGCCCGCTGGAGGTGTGCGACTCGGCCTCGGCGAGCTGCCAGTCGGTGATCTCGTCGGTCGGCGCCTGGATCGGCTGCCGCTGCCGGCGGCGGTAGGAGTTGATGTAGGTGTTGGTCAGGATCCGGTAGAGCCAGGCCTTCAGGTTCGTGCCCTGCTCGAACTGGTGGAAGGCCGCGTACGCCTTCAGGTACGTCTCCTGGACCAGGTCCTCGGCATCCGCCGGGTTGCGGGTCATCCGCAGGCCGGCAGCGTAGAGCTGATCGACGAAGGGCATCGCGTCCCGCTCGAAGCGGGCCCTGCGCTCGTCCGTCTTTTCGGTGGTCAACCGCACATCCCCTCGCGTCGGATGCTTCCCCGCCGAGGATACGCGCACGGAACTGCCCGCAGATTCACTTCCGGCGGGTGTGCCCGCGCTCACCCGGCCGGCCGGCGGCACGGCCGCGGGCCAGTCCGGACCGTCCAGCAGCTGACGCAGCTGCCGCGCGCCCCGCTCGTCCCGTTCCCGGGCCTGCGTCTCGGTCGGCACCGGTCACCCCTCTCGCCAGAAATGTCGTCCGGGGAGTGCAACGCGTGCCCACGGGCCCGACATTCCGACTGCCGGCCCTCTTCCTGGTCCCGGCTCGAACTCGGCGGAGACCGACGCTGGGACCAGGAAGGGCCTGGGAGGACCGGTACCGCCACCCGAACTGGGCAATACGGCACCATCCGGTGCAACGAGGGTGACCCACCCGGGTCACGCCGCGCCACGCAGGTCGGCCCGTCCGGCCCACGCGGCCACCTGACCCGAGGCCACGCTTTCCCCGAAAGTGCGCGGATCTTGACACCGTGAGGCCGCACTTTCCCTGAAGGTGCCCGGATCTTGCGGCGGCGGCGCGCGGGTGGCGCCACGGCGGGCCTCAGGTGGTGGCCCAGCCGCTGGCGCGGAGCCAGCCGAGCACGACAGCGGCGGTACCGGCCGGGTCCTTCCGCATGTCGTGGCGTTCCCCGGGGCGGGTCACCACCTGCACCGCCGGCCCTGCCTCGGGCACGCCGAAGGGGTCCCGGTCGCCGTTCACCACCAGGGTCGGCACACCGGTCACCAACTCGTCGGCCCGGGACCGCTCGGGGCGGCCCGGCGGGTGCAGCGGGAACGCCAGGGCGACCACACCGTCGGCGCCCACCGTCGGCGCGGTCCGGCAGGCCACCCGCGCACCGCTGGACCGGCCACCCACCACCAGCGGTACGCCCGGCCACCGCCCCCGGAGCACGGTCACGACCGCCGTCCACGCCTCGTCGAGCTGCCCCGCGGGCGCGGGCGCGCGCCGGCCGGCGACCCGGTAGGGCTGGGTCACCCGCACGACCACCAACCCGGCGGCCACCGCGGCGTCCCGGAGCGCGACCAGGTCCGGGGCGTCCACCCCGCCACCCGCGCCGTGCCCGAGCACGAGCAGGGCGGTGGGCGACCCGTCCGGCTGGTCGATGTCGACACCGGCCGGACCGCGCGCGGTGGTGATCTCCTCGTTCAGCGGCACCGGCCCATTCTGCGGCCGTTGCCCCGAGGACCCCGGCACGCCACCCGAACCGGCCCGACCGCGACCGGAGCAGCGGCGTCAGCGGGCCAGCGGCACCAGGGTGAGCAGACGGTCCCGGACCGGTGGACCCGCCTCGTCGGCGGCGTCCGGGTCGGGCTGCACCTCGCTGCGCCACGCGACCAGCATGGCCCGGCGCTCGCGGGGCGTGGTGCCGCCCCACACGCCGTGGCAGTCGCCCACCTCCAGCGCCCAGGCAAGGCAGGAGCCCTGCACGTCGCAGGTGCGGCAGAGAGCCACGGCCGAGTCGGCCGGCTCGTTCGGCGCCGGAAAGAACGTCTCCGGATCGACGCTCTGGCAGGTGCCTCTGGTCCGCCACGCCTCGTCCTGTCGGCGTTCGCGTAGGGCCCGCAGCAGGCGTGGATCTCGTCGTGCGGCGGCCACCTCGTGCGGACGGGGCATACGTGCCCGGGTCATCCACCCACCTCCCCCGTGGGACCGGCAAGATCGATGGACGTCGTCCGCCCCGTGCGAATCGACGCCCACTACCGGCGCTGTGTTGTATCGCACTTCCGGACGTCAATACAAGGGGTTACGGAGAACATGGGGCAACCAGCACGCCACGTATCACCCGTAACTCTGGCAAATCACACCCGCCGATGGGGGCCGTCAGAAGAGCCTCAGCTCCTCGGCCTCGGGCGTGCGGGCGGGCGGCACCGGCACGGCGACCCGCTCGACGAGATGCGGGCCGTCGTTGCGGACATCGCCGACGGCCGGCCCCACCGGCCGGATCTCGAGCCCGGCGAGCCACTCCGGCGTCGGCGAGACGAGCAGGCCCTCCGGCTGCCCGGTCGGCGCCAGCCAGGTGCCCCACCGCTCACGCGGCAGCAGCAGCGGCATCCGGTCGTGCACCTCGGCCAGCTCGCCGAGGGCGGCCGTGGTGAGCACGCTGCACGTCAGCAGCGGACCGCCGGGCCCGTCCCAGACCGACCAGATGCCCGCGAAGGCGAGCACCGAGCCGTCCTCGGGCGTCATGTAGTACGCCTGCTTCCCGCCCGGGTGGCGGACCCACTCGTACCAGCCGTCGGCCGGGACCAGGCAGCGGCGGCGGGCGAAGGCGCCCGCGTACGCCCGGCTGGTGGCCACCGTCTCGGCCCGGGCGTTGATCATGCGAGCGGCGCCGGCGGGTGACCGGGACCAGGCCGGCACCAGCCCCCAGCGGCCGAGCGACAGCGCGCGGTGACCCTCCGGGGTGATCCGGACCAGCGGCACCGGGTCGGTGGGAGCGACGTTGTGGTCCGGGCCGAGCCGGCCGTCCGTGTCGTCGTACGACTCGAACAGCGCGCTCAGGTCCCCCGACGACCTGGTTGTCGCATACCTGCCGCACATGCCGCACACGCTAACGCGCCGAGCGCCGCTCGGCTGTCCCGCTGACCGGGAGTACGTCCGGGCAGCCGGCGTGGCCCGTCACCGGAGGCGGCAGAATGTAACCGTGGGGAATCTGACCGCGACCCGGCCGCCGCAGCCGTGGACCGCTCCGACCGCTACGGATCCGGTCTCGGCGACGCTGCGCCTGCCCGGCTCCAAGTCGCTGACCGCGCGTGCCCTGGTGCTCAGCGGCCTGGCCAGCGGTCCGTCGACGCTGGCCGGCCCGCTGCGGGCCCGGGACACCGAGCTGATGGCCGGCGGGCTGCGGGCGATGGGCGCGCACATGTCGATCAGCGACGACGAGCGCTGGCTCGTCCGCCCCCACCCGCTCGTCGGGCCGGCGCACGTGGACGTCGGTCTCGCCGGCACGGTGATGCGCTTCCTGCCCCCGGTCGCGGGCCTGGCGGACGGGCGGATCACGTTCGACGGCGACCCGCAGGCCCGGGTCCGCCCGCTCGGGCCGCTCATCAGCGCCCTGCGCAGCCTCGGTGTCCGGGTCGACACCCCGCCCACCGGGAGCCTGCCGCTGACCGTGCTCGGCACCGGCCGGGTCACCGGCGGCGACGTCGTGATCGACGCCTCCGCGTCCAGCCAGCTCGTCTCCGGGCTGCTGCTGGCCGCGCCGCGCTTCGACCGGGGCGTGGTGGTCCGGCACGTCGGCCCGCCGGTGCCGTCCGCGCCGCACCTGCGCATGACGGTGCAGATGCTGCGGGCCGCCGGCGCCGCCGTCGACGACACCACCCCCGACGTGTGGGCGGTCGAGCCGGGCCCGCTCGCCGGCCGGGGCTGGGAGATCGAGCCGGACCTGTCGGGAGCGGTGCCGTTCTTCGCCGCCGCCCTGGTCACCGGCGGCGAGGTGACCGTCCAGGGTTGGCCGCGCAGCAGCGCCCAGCCGGTCGAGCGGCTGCGTACGCTGTTGCAGGCGATGGGCGGCGAGGTGACCCTGTCCACCGCCGGGCTGACCGTCCGGGGCACCGGCGCGGTGCACGGCCTGACCGCCGACCTGTCCGACGTCAGCGAGCTGACCCCGGTGCTGACCGCGCTGGCCATGCTCGCCGACTCACCCTCGCGGTTCACCGGCGTCGCCCACATCCGGGGCCACGAGACCGACCGGATCGCGGCGCTCGCCCGGGAGTTCGGCGCGCTGGGCGCCGACCTCAGCGAGTCCCACGACGGGCTGGAGATCCGGCCCCGGCCGCTGCGCGGCGGGGTGTTCGAGACGTACCACGACCACCGTATGGCGCACGCCGCGGCGGTCGCCGGGCTGGCCGTGCCGGGCATCGAGCTGAGCGATGTGGCGTGCACCTCGAAGACGATGCCGGAGTTTCCGGCACTATGGTCGGCGATGGTGACCGGCAAGAGCTGACACGACAGGGGGGCGGGTCCTGGCGACCAGACGACGCGAGTACGACGAGGACGACGTCCGGGTCCGACCCGGAAAGTCCTCGCGCCCGCGTACGCGGATGCGCCCCCGCCACGCCGACGCGGTGGAGGCGTTCGTCAGCGCCGTCGACCGGGGCCGGTACACCTGCGTCCTGCCGGACGACGGCCCCGAAACGCCGGCGGTGACCGCGATGCGCGCCCGGGAGCTGGGCCGCAAGTCGGTCGTGGTCGGCGACCGGGTCGGGCTGGTCGGTGACACCTCGGGGGCACCCGGGGCGCTGGCCCGGATCGTCCGGATCGCCGAGCGCAGCTCGGTGCTTCGCCGCACCGCCGAGGACGACGCGACCACGGCCGAGGGCCGGCTGGAGCGGGTGGTGGTCGCCAACGCCGACCAGCTCGTCATCGTCAGCGCGCTGGCCGACCCGCCGCCGCGCACCGGGTTCATCGACCGCTGCCTGGTGGCGGCGTACGACGCCGGCGTCGAGCCGCTGCTCTGCCTCACCAAGGCCGACCTCGCCGGCCCGGAGGCGGTGCTCGGGTACTACGCCGAGCTGGAACTGCCGTACGTGCTGATCCGGCCGGACTCGGAGCTCGACGCGCTGCGCAGCCTCCTCGCGGGGCGGATCTCGGTGCTGGTGGGGCACTCCGGGGTGGGCAAGTCGACGCTGGTCAACCGCCTGGTCCCGGACGCCGCCCGCGCCGTCGGCCAGGTCAGCGCGATCGGCCGGGGCCGGCACACGTCGACCAGCGCGGTGGCGCTGCGGCTGCCACCGCTGGCCGGGCGCGACGACGCCGCGGGCTGGATCATCGACACCCCCGGCGTGCGCAGCTTCGGGCTGGCGCACGTCTCCGCCGACAGCCTCCTGCACGGGTTCCCCGACCTGGTGGAGGGCACGGTCGACTGCCCGGCGAACTGCCCGCACACCGCCGACGAGGAGGCCTGCGGCCTGGACGCGTGGGTGGCCTCCGGCAAGGCCGACCCGCGCCGGCTGGCGTCGTACCGTCGGCTCCTCGCCTCACGGGCCGGGGAGAGCGATCCGCGTGGCGAGCCCGACCCGCGGAACCCCGGCGACCCGCTGCGGGGAGCCTGACCGGGCCGGCGCTACCGTCTGCGGCATGACCGGGTACGCCGACGACCTCACCCTCGCCCACCGCCTCGCCGACGCCGCCGACGCGGTGTCCACCGCGCGGTTCCGTGCGCTGGACCTGCGCGTCGAGGCGAAGCCCGATCTCACCCCGGTCTCCGACGCGGACACCGCCGTGGAGCGGGAGATCCGCGCGCTGCTCGCCACCCACCGGCCCGGTGACGGCCTGCTCGGCGAGGAGTACGGCGAGCAGCCCGCGACCGGCCCGGACGGGCGACGCTGGGTGGTCGACCCGATCGACGGCACGAAGAACTTCATCCGGGGCGTACCGGTCTGGGCCACGCTCATCGCGCTGCTGGAGGGGGACCGGCCGGTCGCCGGCCTGGTCTCCGCGCCGGCGCTGGGCCGCCGCTGGTGGGCGGCGCAGGGCGAGGGCGCGTACGCCGGACGTGACCTGGCCTCCGGCACGCCCATCCGGGTCTCCGGCGTGACCGACCTGGCCGACGCGAGCTTCTGCTACTCCTCGCTGACCGGCTGGGAGGAGACCGGCCGGCTGGAGGGGGTCCTGCAGATCATGCGGGACGCCTGGCGCAGCCGGGCGTACGGGGACTTCTACGGTTACATGCTGCTGGCCGAGGGCGCGCTGGACGTGATGGTGGAGCCGGAACTCTCGCTGTGGGACATCGCGGCGCTGGTGCCCATCGTCACCGAGGCCGGCGGCACGTTCACCGACCTGGCGGGCCGTCCCGCGCCTGGTGACCCCGGGTCCGCCGAGATCAGCGCGATCGCCACGAACGGCCCGCTGCACACCGACATCCTCGCCCGCCTGGGTCGGGCAACCGCGCGCTGACGTTCGCCAGCCTCTATCCTCGCCAGGTGGTCTCCTCCGGCTGGTGCTTCCTCGCGTCGATGATCGTCGCGTACGGCATCGCCAATCTGCTCCAGTCGGTCGCGGCGGCCCGCACCACCGTGCACCACTCGTTCGACCCGGGCCTGCTGCTGCGGCTCGCCGGCCACCGCACGTACCTGGTGGGGCTGGGCTGCCAGGTGGCCGGGTTCGTGCTGGCGTTCCTGGCCCGGCGGGACCTGCCGCTCTTCCTCGTGCAGTCGAGCGTCGCCGCCGGGCTCGGTGTAACCGCCGTACTCGGGGTGCTCCTGCTCAAGTGGCGGCTGCCCGCCGCCGAGGTCGCCCTGCTGGTGCTCCTCTTCGGCGGGATCACCGCGCTCGTCCTGTCGGCCCGGCCGGCGCCGTCGCGGCAGCTCGGCACCGCCGGCCTGGTCGCCCTGGTGGTGACCCTCGGCGTGATCGCCGTGCTGGGCTTCTTCGCGGTACGTCTGCACGGCGCGCCCGGCTCGGTGGCGCTCGGCTCGCTGGCCGGGCTGGCGTTCTCCGCCGCGGCCGTGGCGGCCCGGCCGCTGGCCTCCGCGCCCTCGGCGGAGGTGTTCCTCCGCGACCCGCTGCTCTACCTGCTCATCGCGCACTCGATCGTCGGTCAGCTGCTGCTCGGCCTGGCCATGCAGCGCGGCTCGACCACCGCGGCCGTCGCGGCGATGGACGCCGCCGGGGCGGTGCCAGCGGCGATCGTCGGCCTGCTGCTGCTCAACGACAAGATCTGGCCGGGGCGGGAGTGGCTGGCGGGCGTCGGGTTCCTGGTCACCCTCGCGGCGGTGATCGGGTTGACCCGGTACGCCGAGCCGCAGCACCACCACGCGGTCGCCGGGGAACGGGAGCGGGCGATGGTGGGCGCCGGCCGCCTGGGCTGAGCGCTGCGCCGACGGCTGCGGCCCGGTGTCAGGCCGCCTCGACCGGCCGCCGGCGGCCGACCACCCGCTCGTAGAGCCGTTCCAGCGCGCCGGCGGTCCGGTCCCACGTGTAGCTGCACCGCACCCGGTCCACCGCCGCGTGCCCGTACGCGAACCGCCCGGCGTTGTCGGCGAGCAACCGGCGCAGCGTCACCCCGAGGGCGCGGACGTCGCCCGGCGGCACCAGCCGCCCGGTCACCTCGTCCACGACCGCGTCGGCGATCCCACCCATCGCGTAGCCGACGACCGGCACGCCGCAGGCCATCGCCTCCAGCGACACCCGCCCGGCGGACGAGTAGCCCGGGGTGCAGGCCACCACGTCGGCGGAGCGGTACCAGGTGGCCATCTGCTCGTGCGGCACCGCCCCCACCAGGGTCACCTGGTCGGCCACCCCGCTGCGTTCGGCCAGCTCGCGCAGCTGGCGCGCCTCGGCGTGCCCGGCGAGCTGCTCGGCGGGTGGGCCGCCGGCGATCACCAGCTCGGCGTCCCCGACGAGCCGCATGGCACGGATCAGGTCCTCCTGGCCGTGGCCGGCGGCGAGCGCGGCCACGGACAGGATCCGGTGCCGCGCCTCGCGCGGCGCCGCCTCGCCGTCGGGATGGAACTGCCCGGTGTCGACTCCGGGCGGCACCAGCGCCACCGACGTGCGTTGCAGGCCCATCCGGGTCAGCTCGTCGACCTCGTCGTTGCACTGCGCCACCGCGATGTCCACCGCCCGGATGAGCGCGCGCTCCAGCGGGATCCGCTCGTCCGGCGCGCCGTAGCGGGGGCCGAGATGGCGGAGCTGCTCCACGCCCAGCGAGTGGAAGGTCTGCACGACCGGGATGTCGGTCTCGCGGACCCCGTGCGCCGCGGCCAGCCCGCCCACCCAGTAGTGCCCGTGCACCACCTCGGGCGTCCACTCCCCCGCCCACCGGTCGGCCAGCCAGCGGCCGAACTCGGCGACGTACGGGACCAGCTCGGCGGTGGGTACCGCCGCGGCGGGACCGACCGGGACACGCTCGACGACGTAGCCGTCGACCGTCTCCGTCGCCGCCTGCCCCGGGGCGTCGCGGCGCTCGTACACCCGGACGTCGTGACCCCGTACGGCCAGCTCGGCGGCCACCCGCGCGATGTGGTGGTGGGTCCCGACGGCCGGACCGCCGGCACGCCGCGACGGGTCGGCGTGCGCGCAGACGAGGCCGACGCGCATGGGTCACCTCCAGGCGATCTTCTCCGCGGTGCTCCTCCCGGTCAGAGGGTCCCATTAACCCGGGGTCCGGGAGCCGAAACCTGGCAGATCGGAAAGAGGCTGACGGGTGCCGCGGACGGTTGCCCCGCGGCAAGGGTCAAGGGGTGCCCCGATCCGACGGGATTCGCCCGCATGACCCCCACCGGGTGGGGTACGGGCGGAGAATGCCTCTCACCCGCAGAATCGCCGACGCCGTCGTGGTGATCACCGGGGCCTCCAGCGGGATCGGCACGGCAACCGCGTACGCGCTCGCCCGCCGGGGCGCCGCCGTCGTGCTGGCCGCCCGCAGCGACCCCGCCCTGCACCAGGTCGCGCAGCGCTGCCGCGAGTTCGGCGGGCGCGCCGCCGCCGTCCCGACCGACGTGACCGACCCGGCGGCGGTGGAGCGGCTCGCGGAACGGGCGGTGGCGGAGTTCGGCCGGATCGACGGCTGGGTCAACAACGCCGCGGTCAGCGCCGTCGGGCTGTTCGACGAGATCCCGGTCGAGGAGTTCCGCCGGGTGCTGGAGGTCAACCTGCTCGGCGCCGCGTACGGCATCCGCGCCGCGCTGCCCCACCTCGGCGCGGCGGGCGGCGGCGTGGTCGTGAACAACGCCTCGGTGCTCGCCGAGGTCGCCATGCCGTACCAGTCGGCGTACAACGCGACGAAGCACGGGATCCGGGGGCTGGCCGACACGGTCCGACAGGAACTGCGCGTGACCGGCCGGGGTGACATCTCGATCTGCACCGTGCTGCCCGCCGCGATCGACACGCCGTTCTTCCGGCACGCGGCCAACCACAGCGGGCGGGAGCTGCTGCCGCCGCCCCCGGTCTACCCGCCGGAGGTGGTGGCGCAGACGATCGTCCGGATGCTACGGCGACCACGCCGGGAGGCGTACGCGGGCGGCGCCGCCCGCCTCATCGGCCTCCAGTGGCGGGTCGCCCCGGCGCTCGCCGAGCGGATGCTCGGCTGGTACGCCCACCGCACCCAGTTCGGCCCGGCCGCCCGCCTCGACAGCAGCGGGAACGTCTTCGCGCCCGACGCCGCCGCCGAGCGCGAGGGCGGCTGGCACGGCCGGCGCCGGCACCTGGTCCGGATGGGCGCCGCCTTCGGCCTCGCCGCCGCCGGCACGGCGGTCGGGACGCTCGCCGCGATGACCCGACGAGGACGGGCGGACCGCTGATGGACCGGGTCGAACAGCCGGATGCGAGGCCCCGGCGGGGCGTGCACAATAGGACGATCATGCCGACCGACGTGCGCTGCCTGGTGGAGACGGACGACTCGTCCGGGGTGGTCCGGGTGAGCGGGGTGCTCGACGAGTCGAGCAGCGGCACGGTGCGGGACGCGCTGCTCGGGCGGCTCTGCGACCGGCCCGGCCCGCTCGTGGTCGACGTGACCGGGCTGCGGACGACCGACCCGGCGACGTGGGACGTCTTCGGCGAGGTACGCCGGGCGGTCCTCGACTGGCCCGCCGCCGACCTGCTGCTCTGCGACCCGTCCGCTGCGGCACGGGACGTGCCGGCGTGGCCGACGCTCGACGGCGCGTTGGCGGCCCTCGCGGCCACACCGCTCGCCGCGGTGCTCACCGCCGACCTCGAGCCGGTGGTGGGGGCCGCCCGGGAGGCCCGGCACCTGGTCGGCGAGGGTTGCGACCGGTGGGGCGTGTCCGAGCTGACCGAGCCGGGCAGCATCGCCGTCACCGAGATGGTCAACAACGTGGTCGCCCACGCCCGGACCCCGATGACGGTCCGGCTGGCCCCCCGCGACAACGCCCTGCACGTGGCGGTCCGTGACCACTCGTCCCGGCTGCCCTCCTTCACCGGCCTCGCGCCGCAGCACATCGCCGGTGGGCGGGGACTGTTGCTGATCCACACGGTGTCTCGACGCTGGGGCGCCACCCCCGTACCGGACGGCAAGGTCGTCTGGTGCGTTCTGCACCCCGAAGACCAGCTCTGACCGGTCCCCAGCCGGTTACGGGATGGTGGGCAGCGGGTAGAGCAGTGGCATGCGTGACGACCAGTACCCGACCCCCGTGTCCGATCCCGAGGCGGAGGGCCTGCCCCAGATCGCCGACGACGACTCGACCGCCAACGACGACGTCCAGACCGGGCGCGAGGCGGACGGCCCGGAGCCGGCCCAGCTGCCCGGGGACCGGACGCCAGTGGCGGTCGACCGGTTCGGGACCACCGCCGAGGAGCAGCTCGACGGCGAGTCGCTGGACTACAAGCTCGGCCGGGAGCAGTACGAGCGTCCCGCGGACGATCCGCTGGCCGGCCCGGTCGACCCGGACATCGCCGCCGAGGCGGACAGCGAGGAGCAGGCCGCCCAGGCCCAGCTCGACGCCGACGTGATGGATCCGGGCCCGACCTCCGACCCGAAGTCGCCGGTCTCCATCTACGACCACGGCCAGCTCGGTACCGTCGCCGACGCGCAGGTGGGCCGGCTGGTGGAGCCGGACGAGGGCGCACACACCGACCAGGAGACCGACTCCGTCGCGTACGACGCCGGGTCGGCCGGTGGCGGCGCGACCGCCGAGGAGCTGGCCATCCACGAGACGCGCCCGCCGCACTCGGTCTGAGCCGCAAACCAGCCGTTCAGTCGTCGAGCCCTCGCTCGATCGCGTAGCGGGTCAGCTCGACCCGGTTGTGCAGCTGGAGCTTGCCCAGCGTGTTCTGCACGTGGTTCTGCACGGTCCGATGCGAGATCGCGAGCCGCTCGGCGATCTGCTTGTACGACATCCCCTTGGCCACCAGGCGCAGCACCTCGGTCTCCCGGTCGGTGAGCCGGGGTGCGCCGCCCGCTCCCCGCTCGGGAGCGGGCGGGCCGGCCGCCAGGCGGCGGTACTCGCCGAGCACCAGACCGGCCAGTCCGGGTGTGAAGACCGGCTCGCCGGCCGCCGTCCGCCGCACCGCGTCCAGGAACTCCGCCGGGGCCGCGGACTTGACCAGGTAGCCGGTGGCGCCCGCCTTCACCGCGTCCAGCACGTCCTGCTGCTCGCCGCTGGCCGAGAGCATCAGCACCCGGACCTCGGGCAGCGCGGCGCGCAGCCCGCGGATCACCTCCACCCCGGAGACGTCCGGCAGTTGCAGGTCGAGGACGACCACCTCGGGTCGCGCGGCGGGCGCCACCCGGACCGCCTGCCGCCCCTCGCCGGCGGTGGCCACCACCTCGTGACCGGCCTCGGTCAGGTCGCGGGCCACCCCTTCCCGCCACATCGGGTGGTCGTCGACCACCATCACCCGTGCCACGCCGCCTCCTTCCGCCGTCCTCCGGCCCGGCACGCGGGCCGCTGCCGGTTCACGTCCGCTGCCGGGGGACGGTCAACTCCACCTCGGTCCCCGCACCGGAGGTGGAGGTGATCCGGACCGTCCCGCCCAGGTCCTCGACGCGCCCCCGGATGGACCGGGCAACCCCCAGCCGCCCCTGCGCCGCCGCCTCGGCCAGCCGGCCGGGGGAGAAGCCCGGGCCGTCGTCGCGGACGGACACGGTGACCATGTCCTCCTCGTCCTCGACGAGCACCCACGCGCGCCCGCCGGCGTGCCGGGCCACGTTGTCGAGGGCGGCGGCGGTCGCGGCGGCCAGTTCCCGGGCCACCGGACCGGGCAGTCGCACCGGGCCGGCCGGTGCCGACAGCGTGACCGACGGCGACGCGTACCGACCGAGCAGCGCGCGCAGGTCCGCCGGCCCGTCGTCGGCCGGTGGCGCCGCCGCGCCGGCGACCAGGGCGCGCAGCGCGGCCTCCTGCTCGCCGGCGAGCCGGGCCAGCTCGCCGGCCTCGCCGTCGAGGTGGGCCCCGCGTCGTTGCACCAGCGCGAGGACCTGGAGCACGGAGTCGTGGATGTCGCGCGCGAGCCGCTCCCGCTCCCGGGTGGCGGCCTCCAACTCGACGGCCCGTTGCAGCCGTTCCTCGGCGGTCACCGCGAGCCGGGCCACGTGCCCGACCACGACGCCGGCGAGGAGCAGCAGGATCACCCCGGTCAGCGAGGACTCGCCGATCCGGTCCCGGGTGACAAGGTCCGCCGCGCCGAGCACCAGCGCGGCGACGGTGCCCCGGCGCCGGCCGCCGGACACCGCCCAGGCCAGCACCGGGCCGGCGAGCCAGGCCACGCCCAGGGTGGGGACGCCGGCGGCGAGCGCCGCCCGGCCGACCACCCACGGGGTCGCCAGGACGACGCCGAGGACGACCACCAGGTCGGCCAGGAGCAGTGGCCAACCCCGCCGGGACGGGCGCGCGTACCCGACCGCGGTGACGGCGGTCCAGGCCGCCATCACCAGGACCACACCGGCGGCGACGAGCGGGTGGGCGTACCGGTCCGCGTGACGTAGGGCCACCACGAGCACGTACGCCAGGGACGCCATCCGGAACACGGCGATGGCCCGCCAGAGCGGGACCTCGAGACCACCGGAGGACGTCGGCACGGTCGACACGATGCCACAGCGCGACGATCCGCCGGTGGGGCCGGCTGATGCGGATCGAGAAACGCTGACGTACGGTGGAAATGCCGCGAAAGACGCCGAGATCCGCCGCGGGACGGGGCCATGACGAACGCAGAACCGCACGCACCACGTACGGTTGTGACCATCGACTCTTCCCTCCTGATCGTCGAAGCCTTCGACCAGGCTCAGGTGACCGAGCTACGACACTCGGTCACCTCCTGCGCGCGCACCTCCGGGCTCCGGGGGCAGCGGCTGGACGACTTCGTGCTGGCGGTCAACGAGCTGATCACCAACGCGGTCCGGCACGGCGGCGGCCGCGGCTGGCTGCGGTTGTGGCGGCAGCGGGGCGCTCTGCTCTGCGAGGTCGCCGATCACGGGCACGGGATCAGCCGACAGCGGCTCGACGACCGCAGCCGCCCCGCGCCGGACACCGCGGGCGGCTGGGGCCTGTGGTTGGCCCGGGAGCTGAGCGACTCGATGGAGATCGAGACCGGCGACGCCGGCACGGTCGTCCGCATCACGACGGCCCTCACCCCTCAACCCCAACCCACCCGCGACTGACCCGGGCGGGCCGGCGGTCAGCCGAACAGGGCGCTGACGGACTCGCCGTTGTGGATGCGGCGCACGGCCTCGGCCAGGGCCGGCGCGACCGAGAGGACCTGCAGCTTCGGCACCCGCTTGTCGGCCGGGATCGGCACGGTGTTCGTGCAGACGATCTCCAGCACCCCCTCCTGCTCACTGAGCCGTTGCAGGGCCCCGCTGGAGAAGAGGCCGTGGGTGCAGGCCAGCCGGATCGAGCGCACCTTCAGCTTGCGCAGGTGCTCCATCAGCTCGATCACCGTGCTGCCCTTGGCGATCTCGTCGTCCAGCACGATCACGTCCCGGTCCGCCACATCGCCGATGACCGCGCTGATCTGGACCCGGTCGTCGCTGAAGCGCTGCTTCGCCCCGGCGGCGACCGGCGTGCCGAGCCGGCGGGCGAACGCGGCGGCCTCCTTGGCGTTCCCCAGGTCCGGGGAGACCACGACGGTGTTGCTCAGGTCGTGGCCCTCGAAGTGGCGGGCCAGCTCGCGCAGCGCGTGCAGATGGTCGACTGGGACGCTGAAGAACCCGTGGACCTGCGGCGAGTGCAGGGTCATCGCGAGCACCCGGTCCGCGCCGGCCGAGGTGAGCAGGTCCGCGACCAGGCGGCCTCCGATCGAGATGCGCGGCGCGTCCTTCTTGTCCGACCGGGCGTACGCGTAGTGCGGCAGCACCACCGTGATCCGGCCGGCCGACGCGCCTCGCGCCGCGTCGATCATGAGCAGCAGCTCGACCAGGTGCTCCTGCACCGGCGGCACCAGCGGCTGGATCAGGAAGACGTCCCGCTCCCGGCAGTTGGCCTGCAACTGCACTTCCAGGCAGTCGTTCGCGAACCGGGAGACCCGGACCGGGTACATCGGGACACCGAGGTGGGCGCAGATCTCGGCGGCGAGCTCGGGATGGGCGGTTCCGCTGAAGACGGCGATGTCACGCACGTCTGCACATCGTACGGACGGCGGGCCGGGGGCGGACCGTCGACCGCTGCGCGGCATCCCCGGGGCCGGGTGGTGTCGACAGCTCAGCCCGCGGACTTGACCAGCTCGACGAAGGAGCGCCACGCCACCGGTGCGAAGGTCAAGACGACGCCGCCACGGTCCGTGGAGTCGCGGACCAGCACCCGGTCGGGCAGGTTGTCGGCCACCTCGATGCAGGTGTCCCCGCCGTTGCCGGACCGGCTCGACACCCGCCAGCGAGGGGCGGGGGCAGTGTTCACAGCTCGCTCACCAGCTTCCCGATCAGCTCGACGGACACGCTCGCGGGGAGGGCCTCGCTGAGCAGCGTGTCCCACATGACCCTGATGGTATCGACGGCGTCCGGCCGGTCGACAACCTGACCGTAGACTCCGTCCACGTAGGCCACCTCGTCCCCGTCCGGAAGCGTGGCCAGCACGAAGCCGCCGGCCAGCCCGGGGTGCGCGCCGACGGCGGCCGGGACGACGTAGAGCCGGATGTGCGGCAACGCGGCCAGCTCGACCAGCCGCTCCAGCTGCGCCCGCTGGACGTCCCGGTCACCGACCACCCGCCGCAGGGCGCCTTCGTCCACAACCGCGGTGAACCGCTTCGGGTCCTCGCCGGTCAGCAACGCCTGGCGGGACATCCGGCCGGCGACGAGCTGGTCTATCTCGTCGGGGGTGTGCGTGCCCTGGGCGCTGAGCACCGCGTGGGCGTACGCCTCGGTCTGCGTCAGACCGGGCACCAGCGACGGCTGAGAGGTGCGGAGGGCGACCGCGTCGGCCTCGATCCCCCGCCACGGCGCGAACCAGGCTGGTGACTGCTGCCGGGCCGCCGCCGCCAGCAGCTCGGCGAGGAGGCCGCCGGTGCCCAGCGCCTCATCCGCCGCCGTGGCGAACTGGGGCGTCGGCCGACGCCGGCCCGTCTCGATCGCCGCGATGGTGGACGGACTCCACCTGATCAGTTCCGCGAGGGCCTCCTGGGAGACGTCCGCGCTGGCGCGGGCGGCCTTGAGCGCCCTGATCCACATGTCGCCGTTCATCCGACCGTCCCGAAAGCCGCACGAGCACCGAAGGTGACGGGAGCATCCTCGACGGTCACGGTCGGCAGGTCCAGCCCGCCCCGGCGAATCGGGGTGTCGGATCAGTCCCAGCGGTTCCCGGTGAGCTTCTCGTAGACGTCGACGTAGCGGGCCCGGGTGGCCTCGACCACCTCGGCCGGCACCTCCGGCGCCGGACCCTGCCGGTCCCAGCCGCTCCCGGTGGCCCAGTCCCGGACGTACTGCTTGTCGTAGGAGAACTGGGCGCGCCCGGGCTGGTACGACTCGGCCGGCCAGAACCGGGACGAGTCCGAGGTGAGCAGCTCGTCGCCGATCATCAGGCTGCCATCGGCCGCCCAGCCCAGCTCGATCTTGGTGTCGGCGATGAGGATCCCCCGGTCGGCGGCCAGCTCGGCTCCCCGCCGGTACACGTCCAGGGTGATCCGGCGCAGCCGCTCGGCGGTCTCCGCGCCGACCTTGTCCACCACCTCGGCGAAGGTCATCGGCTCGTCGTGCTCCCCCACCGGCGCCTTGGTGGAGGGGGTGAAGATCGGCTCGGGGAGGATGGACGCCTCGACCAGCCCGCGCGGCAGTTCGACGCCGGAGACCGCGCCGGTGCGCTGGTACTCGGCGAACCCGCCCCCGGTCAGGTAGCCCCGGGCGACGCACTCCACCGGAACCATCTCCAGCCGCCGGCACCGGATCGCCCGGCCGGCGTACTCGGCCGGCACGTCGGTGGCGGAGATCACGTGGTTCGGCGCCAGATCGGCGAGCTGCTCGAACCACCACAGCGAGAGCGCGGTGAGCAGCTTGCCCTTGTCCGGGATCGGCGTCGGCAGCACCACGTCGTAGATGGAGATGCGGTCGGAGGCGACCAGGATGAGGTCCTCGCCGTCGGCGTAGACGTCCCGGACCTTGCCCGAGTGCAGAAGTTCCACGCGGCCTAGTACACCACGTGGCCTGCGTACGGCCCGCGCCGGTGGCCCGGGCACCGGCCGGCACGCCCGGCGCTCCGGCGCGGGCGTTGATCCGACGACACGGGCTGCGTGGATGGGCCGCCGAGCCCATCGCCGAAGGGTCACCCCCGGGTACGCGAACTGCTCCTGGCCGTCAGCCGCGACGCGTGCGCGTCGCCAGCAGCCGCCTCGGTCAGCGCGGGCCGCCGCCGCCGCGACGGTTGCGCATCATGCGCAGGATCAGGTAGACGATCACGGCCACCACCGCCAGGCAGCAGAGCAGCCCGAGGAACCCGAAGCCGCCGCCACGGCGCCGCCGGACGGCCTCGACTGCCACCTCACCCGGGCCGGTGGACGCCCAGGCGGCCACCGGCACGAACACCGACAGGACGACCACACCGAGGACGGCGCTCAGCCGGCCCCACCACTTGCCGAAAGCAGACATGACCCCATCCTCGCCGAGAAGCGCAACCCGGGTGGGACGGTCGGCGCGGATGGGGGGCGTGTCGAAGCGGCCACGGCACGACGAAGGCCCCGGAGGGATCTCCGGGGCCTTCGGACGAGTAGCGGGGACAGGATTTGAACCTGCGACCTCTGGGTTATGAGCCCAGCGAGCTACCGAGCTGCTCCACCCCGCGTCGGCTTCACTACTGTACCCCATCGCACTCGACCATGATCCGCGCCCCCCTCATGAAGCGGGAGCACCATGATCCGCGACCCCGGGATGGCGTAGGCACGACGAATCGCCCGCGCACGACGAAGGCCCCGGAGGAATCTCCGGGGCCTTCGGACGAGTAGCGGGGACAGGATTTGAACCTGCGACCTCTGGGTTATGAGCCCAGCGAGCTACCGAGCTGCTCCACCCCGCGTCGGTCCGTCAACCGTATCGCACCACCCCGGCCCGCCGCAAAACGACTGACCATCCCGCCGCAAACGTGGAGGATTCCGGCGCTCCGGAATCCTCCACGGTCCTCAGGGCGCCGTCAGCCCCGGCCGAGCCAGGACTCGATCGCCGCCACCGCACGGCGGCTGTCGGCGTCGACCTGCTCACGCTCGGACGAGGTGCCCTCCCAGCCCTGCTCCCACAGGATCGTCACCACGTCGTCGACCCGGATCGCGCGGATCAGCCGCACCTCCTCGCCGTCGACCGGGTTCCCCTCCAGGTCGCGGGCGTCGGTCCGGATCTCGAAGAGCACCGAGCCGTCGCCGTAGCGGCCGTCGTCGAGCAGCCGCAGCCGGGACGTCGCCGGGTTGCCCCCGCCCGTACCCTGCTGCTCCGGGCAGGCCCGGACCGCCTCGCGCAGCTCGCGCAGCGCGTCGTCGGCGCGACCGGCCTCGTAGATCGTGATGGTGTGGATGTAACTGCCGTCCGGGACGTAGTCGGCGGGATTCTTGGCGAACTTGTAGGCGAGGGACCGGGTCCGCCGTTGCACGATCGCGTCGTCGCTGGGGAAGCGGGCCTCGCACACCGACGGCAGCGCCTCGGTGTCCTGGAACGCCGCGAGCCCCTTGTCGTTCGCCGCCGCGAGCCGGAAGAACGCCTTGTCCGGGATCGAGGTCGGGCCCGGCCGAGCCGGGGACGTCGAGGTCGACGCCGAGGTCCGCGGCGTACCGCTGGGGGTCGTCGACGGGGTCGGGGACGGCGGGGACGGCGCCGGAGCCGTGGGCGTCCCGCCGGGCGGCGCCACCGGGGCCGGCTCGGCGGAGAACGCGAGCCGGGTGCCGGTCGCCACCCCGGCGACCAGGACCGCCGCCGCGAGGGCGGTGCCGGTCATCCGGATGCGCGCGCGCCGGTCGGCGGCGCGCCGGAGCGTCTGCGGGACGGGCAGGGTACGGGCGTCCGCCTCGTCGGCGAGCGACCGGTAGAAGTCGGACAGGTCACGCGACATCGTTAGCCTCCAGTCGTTCGTCGGTGAGGTTGGGCAGGAGGGCCGCCAGCCGGGCACGTCCCCGGGACAGCCAGGACTTCACGGTGCCGGTGGGCACGTCGGTCTCGCGGGCGATGTCCTCCACCGACATGTCGTAGAGGTAGTGCAGGGCGAGCGCCTGCCGCTGCGCGGCGGGGAGCTGCCGGAGCGCGCCGACCAGCAGCACGGTGTCCTCGTTCGGTGGCGGGACCGGATCCGGCGGGCCGGTGCGGCGGACGACCGCGCGCCAGCCGGTCAGCCGCCGCCAGCGGTCGGTGGCCAGCCGGGCCACCACCAGCCGCAGCCACGCCTCCGGCGCCGGGTGCGTGGTGAGCCGGCCCCACTGCCGCCAGGCCCGGGCGTACGCCTCCTGCACGAGGTCCTGCGCCTCGGTGTGGTCGCCAGCGACCGCGTACCCGTAGCGGAGCATCCGGTGGGCGGTGCTCCGGTAGAACTCGTCGAAACTCGCCGCGTCCCTCATGTTGCCATCACGTGTCCCCAAGGTCCGTTGCTGTCGTTGTCCTGAGAACGGGGCCGGCCCCCTGCGGGTTGCACCAGAAATGTCGGGAAAACGACTGCGCCCCCGGATCCGTTCGCGGGGATCCGGGGGCGCTGTCGGTCGCGGGTGGCGGGTCAGCCGCCGGGTGTCGGAGAGGCACTGCCGCTCGGCGTCGGCCTGGGCGTGCCGCCGGGTGCCGGCGTCGGCGCGGCCGCCGTCTGGGCCTGCTGGAAGGCGGTGATCGCCTCGTCCAGTGCCTTCAGCGCCCGCCCGTACCGCTCGAAGTCGCCGGAGGCCTGCGCGGCGCGGACCTCCGTGATCGCGGCCTGCACCCGGTTCGCGGCCTCGGCCAGCTCACCGGTGAGCGGGGGCGGGGTCGCGCCCGGACCCGGCGGGGGCGACGGCGGGGTCTCGCCCGTCGGCGGCGGGGTGGCCGGGGCGCCGGCCCGCTTGCCCTGCTCGACGAGCTGCTTGATGCCGTCGGTGAGGTTGTCGGCCAGGACCACGTACGAGCCACCGTCGCCGTACGACAGGAGCACCTTCTGGAGCAGCGGGTACGCGTCCTGCTGGTTGCTCTTCACGTAGACCGGCTCGACGTACAGCATGCCGTTGCCGAACGGCAGGGACAGCAGGTTGCCGTACTGGACCTGCGCCTGGTTCGAGGAGAGCAGGTTGAGCTGCTGCCGGATCTGGGCGTTGTTGGTCATCTGCTGGTGCACCTGCACCGGGCCGGAGATCCGGGTCTGGTCCGGCAACTCCAGCACCTCCAGCCGTGGCTGCCCGTCCACGTACGACCCGGAGATCAGCGCGGCGAGGTTCTGCCGGCCGTTCGGGGTGACCGCGGCGGTGAGCTGGAACCGCGGCGACTCCTGCCCCGGGAACTGGGTGAACAGGTAGTACGGGGGCTGCTTCTGCCCGCTGTCCGGCGCGTCCGGCACGTTCGGCACCTGCCAGAAGTCCTGGCCCGAGTAGAAGTCGCCGGGGTTGGTCACGTGGAACCGGGTGAGCAGGTTTCGCTGCACCTTGAACAGGTCGGCCGGGTACCGGAAGTGCGCGCTCAGCTCGGCCGGGATCTCCGACTTCGGCTTGACCAGGTCACCGCCGAAGGCCTTGTTCCAGGCCTTGAGCACCGGGTCGCTGTCGTCGAACTCGTACAGCGTGACGGTGCCGTCGTACGCGTCGACGGTCGCCTTCACCGAGTTGCGGATGTAGTTGACGTTCTCCCGGGCCAGCTGGAAGGTGCCCCGGTTGGTCAACTCGTCGGTCGTCTCGGTCTGCAGGTTGATCCGCTCGGCGTACGGGTAGGTGGCGGCGGTGGTGTAGCCGTCGATGATCCACTGCACCCGGCCACCGACCACCGCCGGGTACGGGTCGCCGTCCACGGTGAGGAACGGGGCGACCTTCTCCACCCGCTCGCGCGGGTTGCGGACGTAGAGGAGCTTGGAGTTCTCGTTGACCGCCTCGGAGAGCAGGAAGTTCGACTCCTGCTCCTTGATGGCGTAGAGCAGCCGGCGGGTGAACGAGCCGATCTCGACGCCACCGGAGCCGGTGTACGTGTAGTAGGACTCGGGGCCGTTGTCGCCGCCCTCGCCCACCGGCCGGTCGAACTCGGCGGGGTTCGCGTCGGGGTCGGCCCTGCCGACGATGGCGTAGTCGCCCTCCTCCATCCGCTCGCCGTAGTAGATGCGCGGCTGGCTGGCGGGGATCTGCTCGGTCTGCGAGGCGCACGCCTCCTGCGACTTCTCGCCGAGGAAGCCGGAGACGAAGAGCGGCTGGCCGCCGCACACGACCTGGTTCGCCGGGGCGGCCACCAGGCCGTACCCGTGGGTGTAGACGGTGTGGCGGTTGATCCAGTTGCTCTGCTGCGCCGTCAGCTCGCTGTAGTTGATCTCGCGGACACCGACCACGTAGTCCTGGGTCTTGCCACTGACGGCGTAGCGGTCGATGTCGAGCTTGGGACCGAAGTCGTAGAAGCCGCGGACCTGCTGGAGCTGCGTGTACGTCTCGCTGACCAACTGCGGGTCGAGCAGGCGGGCGTTCGGCACGACCGCGGTGTCGGTGGCCAGCGTCGCCGGGGGCGTCAGGTTGCTCGCCGCGTACGGTTCGGTCTCCGTGCCGGTGAGGCCGAACGCCGCCCGGGTCGCGTCGATGCTGCGCTGGATGTACGGCGCCTCCTTGTCCCGGGCGCTCGGCTTCACCTCGAACGTCTGCACCGCCCACGGGTAGATGCCGCCGATCGCGACCGCGGAGACGCCGAGCAGGGCCAGCGAGATGCCGGGCCAGACCAGGTTCCGCATCCAGGCGTTCGAGAAGACGATGATCGCGATCGCCACCACGACCGAGATGTAGGCGAGGATCTCCTTCGCCGGAAGCAGCGCGTTGACGTCGGCGTACCCGGCGCCGTACACGTTGGCGCCGTCGTTGTACTCCAGCAGCATGGCCCGCCGGTCCAGCACGTACGCGATGGCCTTGAGCAGCACGAAGACCGCGACCAGCGTGCTCAGGTGGGCGCGTGCCGCGTTGCTCATCCGGTCCCCGACGCCCTGGAGCCGGACGCCGCCGAAGATGTAGTGGACGGCGAGCGCGCCGATCAGCGCCAGCACCACGGCGGTGAAGGCGACCCCGAGCAGGTAGCGCCAGAACGGCAGGTCGAAGACGTAGAAGCCGACGTCGACCCCGAACTCCGGGTCCTTCACGCCGAAGTCGCCGCCGTTGCGGAAGAGCAGCCACTGGTTCCACCGGCTCTGCGCCGACAGCCCGGCGAAGAGGCCGATCACGGCGGCGACCAGCGCGATCCAGGTGCCGAGCCGCGGGCTCAGCAGCATCCGGTAGCGCTCCAGGGTGACCTGCTCCGGGGACTGCGGACGCATCCGCGGCCGCAGTCGTTGGGCCAGCCAGAGGTTGCCGCCCACCACGACCGCCATGCCGAGCCCGACCGCCAGGAAGAGCAGCAGCCGCGTGGCGAGCACCCCGGTGAAGACCTGCTTGTAGTCGACCTCGTCGAACCACAGCCAGTCGGTCCACGCCTGCACACCCCAGCCGAGCAGGGTGAAGAGCACGAACACCCCGACCAGGACACCGATCGTGACGCGTCCGCGTCGGCTCATCCTCGGCAGGGGGGCGCTGCTACGCATGACCACTGTTGGCTCCGCACGCTCGATGTGATCGGCTCCGACCAGGCACCCAGAGTACGGGGTCTTCCTGAACGTGTCGGTCCACGGTCACGCCGGTTCGGGCGCGGCGCTACCGGCCGGTCACCGTGACCTGGCTCGACGGGGGTTCCGGCGGGGTGCCGGACACGATCGGGAGCGGTCAGCAGCGGGCGGGCTGGCCCCCCGCGCGCAGCGTCTCCAACGCCGTCAGCGCCTCGTCCAGGGTGGCCACCCTCAGCAGCGGCAGGTCAGGCTGCGGGTTGCGGACGGCCTCGGCGCAGTTGTCGGCCGGGACCAGGAACGCGGTGGCGCCCGCGTCCTTCGCCCCGACCAGCTTCTGCGCGATGCCGCCGATCGGGCCGACCCGGCCCTCGTCGTCGATCGTGCCGGTGCCGGCGATGACCCGGCCGCCGGTCAGGTCCTCCGGGGTCAGCTTGTCCACGATGCCGAGGGCGAACATGAGGCCGGCGCTCGGGCCGCCGATGTCCTCCAGGTCGATCGTCAGCGTGAACGGGTGCGGCTGCTGCTGGTCGATCTCGATCCCGATGCGGGGCCGGCCGTCCTGCTCCCGGCTGGTGATCCGGGCGGTCGCCGCGGCGCCGTTCCGGGTGTAGCCGATCTCCAGGGCGGTGCCCGCCGGCTTGGCGCGGATCAGCTCGGTGAGCCGGGCGGCCACCGTGACCGGCTGCCCGTCGACCGAGGTGACCACGTCGCCGGGCTTGAGGAGGCCGTTCGACGGACCGTCGGCGGCGACCGTCTTGACCACCACCTGCACCGGGAACCCCAGCTCGCGCAGCGCTGCCGTCTCGGCGCTGGTCTGGGAGACCTTGAAGTCCTCCGCGTTGCGCTCCTCGACCTCCTCCTGGCTCTCCCCCGGCGGGTACACCAGCTCGCGGGGCACCACCGCCTCGTCGTCGGAGAACCAGCCCTGGATGGCCGAGCGCAGCTTGACCGAGGGCTGCACCCCCACCGTGGTCAGCCGCAACTGACCCGCCGAGGTGGAGGTCTCCCGGCCGGTGATCTGGATGACCTCCTTGCCGTCCTCGGCGCCGAGCGTGTTGACGGTCGGGCCGGGGCCGAGCACCACATACGGGATGGGCGCCGCGAGCACGCCGATGCTGAGCAGAGTGGTGAGCAGGGCACCGAGCAGGACAGTCACGCCGCGACGTCTCATGCGGCAGAGCGTACCGAGCGGCCCACGCCCCACCGGCGGACAAGCCCGGACTTCGCCCTGAGCGCAACGCCAGCAGGCGCGACCTGGGGCGCGGCGCGCGTACCGTAGACCTCGTGCCTGATATTCCGTTCGGTTTCGCGCTCCCGGGTGGGCAACCGCCAGACCCCAACGACCCTGCGCAGATGCAGCAGTTCATGTCGCAGTTGCAGCACCTGCTGTCGGCACCCGGCAGCGGCCCGGTGAACTGGGACCTGGCCCGCCAGGTGGCCGCGAGCCAGCTCGCCGCGGCGGGCGACCCGGCGGTCTCGCCGTACGAGCGCAACGCGGTGGAGGAGGCGCTCCGCCTGGCCGACCTGTGGCTGGAGCCGTCGTCGGCGCTGCCCTCGGGCATCCACGCCTCCGTCGCGTGGAACCGGAACGAGTGGATCTACAAGACGCTCGACGTCTGGCGCAAGCTGTGCGACCCGGTGGCCAGCCGGATGGTCGGCGCGATGGGTGACCTGGTGCCGCCGGAGGCGCGCGCCCAGCTCGGCCCGATGCAGTCGATGGTGGCCACCCTCGGCGGTGCGCTGTTCGGCGGCCAGCTCGGTCAGGCGCTCGGCTCGCTCGCCGCGGAGGTGCTCTCCGCCGGCGACATCGGGCTGCCGCTCGGCCCGGCCGGCACGGCCGCGCTGATCCCGGCCAACATCCGGGAGTACGGCGCCGGCCTGGAACTGCCCGAGGACGAGGTCCGCCTCTACGTGGCGCTGCGCGAGGCCGCCCACCAGCGGCTCTTCGAGCACGTGCCGTGGCTGCGCGGGCACGTCCTCAGCGCGGTGGAGATGTACGCCTCGGGCATCCGGGTCAACCGGGAGGCGATCGAGGAGGCGATGGGCCGGGTCGACCCGACCGACCCGGAGTCGATGCAGGCGATCGCCCTGGAGGGCATCTTCACACCGGAGGACAGCCCGGCGCAGAAGGCGTCGCTGGCCCGGTTGGAGACCGCGCTGGCCCTGGTCGAGGGCTGGGTGTGCCACGTGGTGGACAGCGCGGCCGGGGGCCGGCTGCCCAACGTCGTCCGGCTCGGCGAGGCGTTCCGGCGGCGCCGGGCGGCGGGCGGGCCGGCCGAGCAGACCTTCGCCGCCCTGGTCGGCCTGGAGCTGCGCCCGCGCCGGCTGCGGGAGGCGGCGGCGCTGTGGGCGGCCCTCACCGAGCACCGGGGCATCGCCGGCCGGGACGCCCTGTGGGGCCACCCCGACCTGCTGCCGTCCGACGACGACTTCGCCGACCCGGTGGCCTTCGCCCGGTCCCAGCCGGACCTCGGGGAGCTGGAGAGCTTCGACTTCAGCGCGCCGGGCGGCCCGGAGGAGAAGGCCCCGGGCGAGCCGGACGAGGGCGAGCCGCCGGCCCGCTGACCCGGTCCGCCGGGCGCGGACTGCGGAACGTCGGGGTATCCCGGTGCCGGGAGGCCCCGGCGTGCCGCAACCCTGAGTGGATCAGCCCGGCGGAACCGGGACGCGGCGGGTCAGCGGAGGCGTCCCGTGCCGGAGAGCAGGGCACGGGTGGTCTCCCACCCCGCCACGGCCGGATCGAGGAAGCGCAGGTCGGCCGGCCCGCGCAGGCGCCGCCACGCCGGCGTCACCGCCACGTCGCCGGGGCGCGGCGCCGCCGCACGCACGGTCGACGGCAGCGCGTCGTCCAGGCCCAGCGCGGGCAGCCACGCCGGCGCGGGAAGCCGGGCGGCCACGCCGAGCAGCCCCGGGCCCTCTCCCTCGGCCGGGGCGACCGCGACCGGCCTGGTGGTGAGTGGCCGGAGCAGCTTGCCGATGGTCAGCCCGGGCACGTCCGGCGCGTCGCCGGCGATGACGGCGGCCTGGTCGTATCCCCCGGAGGGCACTTCGCTGTCCGCCCCGGCCGGTCGACCGGGCTCGTCCCACGCCGGGCGCTCGGGCCGGCCGACCGCCGGCCCACCGGGTCCGTCGCCGACCGCCGGCCCGCCCGGTCCCTCGGCCGCCGCGCCACTCCGTGACTCGGACGACCGGCCGGCCCGGGCGTCCCGCCCGCACGCGGTGAGGACGGCGTTGACGGTGGGCTCCGGCACCTCGTACACCCTCGTGCCGGGCCAGACCACGGCGTCGGCCAGCCACCGGTCGGCCGGGGTCACCGCGACCGCGGTGTCGACCTCGTTCAGGGTGGCGAGCAGGTCGACGACGTCCTCCGCCAGCGCGGTCCGCCAGTCGACGGGGTCGATGCCCGGCGGCGTCCAGGCGACCGGGCCGAGCAGGGCCACCACCACACGTCGTGCCACGCACCGAACCCTACGCCCGACCGGCCCCGGCCGGGGAACGTGATCGACCCCGGCCGCCGGCACCGGGTCGTGCACCCGGCCGGGACGCCGCGATGCCGCGGCGTCGCGTGGGCCGGAGGCGGGTGCCGAGGGTGATCCACCCCACATCGGCGGCATCGCGCTGTCCGTCACGCCGGCACACCGCCATGTCGCCGGCACCGAGGGGATCATCGAGCGGAGGCGACGGCCCGGCGGATCAGGAGGCGGAGACGGCGGCGACACCCTCCAGGTAGCCGCGGGCGCGCTCGGTCTTCGGGTACCGGCCGACCAGCTCCCAGAACCGCGCGTTGTGACTCGGCACGATGAGGTGGGCCAGTTCGTGGAGCAGGACGTAGTCGATGACCCAGTCCGGCATGTCCTGGACCCGGTGCGAGATGCGGATCGTCCGGTCCGCCGGGGTGCAGGAGCCCCACCGGCCGTTCTGGTTGGTCACCCAGCGGACGCTGCTGGGGACGGCGTCCCGGCCGTGGTCGGCCAGGTAGAGCGTGATCAGTCGGGTGGCCCGGGCGAGCAGCTCGGCGTCGGACCGGGCCAGGCGGTCCTCCCGGGCGGCGAGCCGGGCGAGCATCCGGTCGACCCACTCGCTCTCCTCGGCCCGGGAGAACTGGTCGGGGATCAGGACGACGACGCGCTCACCATCCCGGTACGCGGACACCGTCCGTCGCCGGCGCTGGCTGCGCCGTACCTCGACGACCGGCTTTCGCGCCCCTGCCATCAGACGGCCGCGCAGCCCCGGATTCCTGTCACGAGGGAAAGCTACTGCGTGGTGACCAGGGGTCCGCAAGAGTCAACCCCGCGACACGCGCCCGGAAAGTGGGGATTGGTCGCCAGGAGTCCCGAAAATTTCTGTGACGGAGCGTCTCCATCTACGGTCCGTAGCGGCCCGCGGCGTCCGTCGAGCCGCGCGCCCTCCACCGTAAGTGATCATTCACGCGCACGTCACGCGGGGGTGCCCAGGGCCTGTGTCGCCGTCCCGGCGCGAATCGCGTCGGGCCCCGGCGGCACCGGTCTGTGACTTCGACACAGACCCTAAAGGCCGTTTTGAGGCCATCCGGTCGGCGTGTCCCCGCCAAACTCACTTATCCGACCTAATTCGCCGTGCACACTCTCGACGTCAACTTGCTCACAGTGTCGATGCGGAGCTGACATGGAACCGCCCAGACCTGGGTAGGGTCCGCGGACCAGCGGTCACGAGAGTGACCACGACGAAAGGCCCAGCGCCGAGCCCCCCGTGGCCCGCCGCCGGGGACACCGCCGGATGAGCGTTCGCCGGCGGACGAGACGAGGAGGGCACCGTGGCCGACCAGGCCCAGACCTACAACGGTTACTGCGTCAAGTGCAAGGAGAAGCGGGACTTCGAGGGACACATCGAGGTCTCGAAGACCGGGATGAACATGGCCAAGGGCAAGTGTCCGGTGTGCGGCACAACAGTGAACCGCATCCTGGGCAAGGCGAAGGTCTGACCCGTCCGGGTCGCGCGGAAGGGGTGGCCGGCGGCCACCCCTTCCGCCGCATCCGGCAACTGTCAGTTGCCGGACAGACACACAGAGCACCTGTGGAAAACTCGCCGCTCCCTGTGGACAACGCTGGACAGGGCCGTGCGCACCTGTGGACAACGATCGACGGACAGCAGGGACTCGGTCACGATTCGTGACCATGACCCGTACCGCACTGCCCCGACCCACTCTCCTGCCCGGCCTCACCCGGCTCTGGCGGGACCGGCACACCCTGCAACTGGGTGTCGACCCCGGCCGGGCCGTCCTGCTGGAGGTCGCCAACCCCCGGGCGGCCCGGCTGCTCGATCTGCTGGACGGCACCCGCAGCGAGCGGCACGTCCTGGAGCACGCGGCCGCCCTCAACGTCGGCCGGGACGAGGCCCGTACGCTGCTCGACACGCTGCGCGGCGCCGGCCTGGTCGTCGCCGCGCACACGCTGGTGCCGCGCGACCTGGCCGGCCCACCCCGCGCCCGGCTGGCCACCGAGGCCGGGGCACTCGCCCTGGCCGCTGCGCGACTACCCGGCACACCGGCCCAGGTGCTGCGCCGCCGGCTGGCCGCGCGGGTCGTGCTCGCGGGTGCCGGTCGCCTCGGCGCTCCCGTCGCGCTCGCCCTGGCCCAGGCCGGGATCGGCCACGTCCGACCGCAGCTGACCGGTCCGGTCGGGCCGGCCGACCTGGTCGGCACCGGGATCCCGGCCGCCGATCTCAGCCGCCCGCTCGACGACGCGGTCCGTGACGCACTCGCCCGGACCGCCCCCGGCACCGCCACCGGTCCCGTCCGCCCCGGCCGCGCCGACCTCGTCGTCCAGCTCGGTGCGGACCGGCCGGCCGCCCTGGTCGCCGCCGCCCACGCCCAGCGCCGCCAGGTGCACCTCCTGATCGACCTCCGCGAGGGCGTACCGGTGGTCGGTCCCCTGGTGCGGCCGCCCGTCGGGCCCTGTCTGAACTGCCTCGACCTGCACCGCACCGACCGCGACGCCGGCTGGCCGGCGCTCGCCGCCCAGCTCGCCGCCGGAGCGCCAGAGGCGACGTGCGCGACAGCGACGCTGCTGGCCGCGGCGGCGTACGCGACCGCGGAGGCGCTCGCCCACCTCGACGGGGGCACGCCGGAGACGCTCGGCTGCGCCGTCGAGGTGACCGCCGCGGGTCGGCTGCGCCGCCGGCTCTGGGCTCCCCATCCGTCCTGCGCCTGCTCCCGGCGACCGCACGCCGGGCGGCCGGCGTTGGTCGCCCCGGGTGCGGCGATGGCGGGCGGGTCCCCCCGGAAGGGCCCCCCAGCCCGGCCGCACGGCAGCCGCGGGCCCGTCGAGTCGGTAACAATGATCGGGTGACCGACATCCCGCGCCGGGCCGTGTCCCGGACCGCCAAGCTCGCCGCTCTGCCGCTCGGCTTCGCCGGCCGGACCGTCCTCGGCATGGGTAAGCGCGTCACCGGGCTGGCCTCCGACGTGATCTCCGCGGAGATCCAGCAACGCACCGCCGAGCAGCTCTTCAGCGTCCTCGGCCAGCTCAAGGGCGGCGCGATGAAGTTCGGCCAGGCGTTGTCGGTCTTCGAGGCGGCGCTGCCCGAGGAGATCGCGGCTCCCTACCGGCAGGCACTGACCAAGCTCCAGGAGGCCGCGCCGCCGCTGCCGGTGGCGAGCGTGCACAAGGTGCTCGCCGAGCAGCTCGGCCCCGACTGGCGGGACCGGTTCGTCGAGTTCAACGACACCCCGGCGGCCGCCGCCAGCATCGGCCAGGTGCACCGCGCGCTCTGGCGGGATCCCGGCTACGGCCCGTCGGGCACGCCGGCCAACCGCGAGGTCGCCGTCAAGATCCAGTATCCGGGCGCGGGCGACGCGCTCCTCGCCGACCTCAAGCAGCTCTCCCGGCTGGGCGGGATGTTCCGCGCGATCCAGCCGGGGCTGGACGTCAAGCCGCTCCTGGTCGAGCTGCGGGAGCGGATCACCGAGGAACTCGACTACGAGCTGGAGGCGGAGTCGCAACGCGCCTTCGCCGCCGCGTACGCGGACGACCCGGAGATCTACATCCCGGGGGTGGTCTCGGCGTCGCCTCGGGTCCTGGTCACGGAGTGGGTCGAGGGCACGCCGCTGGCCGACATCATCCGCGACGGCACCGAGGAGCAGCGCGACGAGGCCGGCCGGCTGATGGCCACCCTGCACCTCTCCGCGCCGCAGCGCGCCGGCCTGCTGCACGCCGACCCGCACCCGGGTAACTTCCGGCTGCTGCCCGACGGGCGGCTCGGCGTGATCGACTTCGGGGCGGTGGCCCGGATGCCCGAGGGCACGCCGGAACCGATCGGCCGCATCGCCGCGCTGGCCCTGCGTGGCGATGCGGAAGAGGTGGTGGCGGGCCTGCGGGAGGAGGGGTTCGTCAGCGCCTCCGAGCCGATCGACGCTCAGGCGGTGCTCGACTTCCTCCGTCCGATGCTGGAGCCGATCGCCGACGAGGAGTTCCGATTCACCCGGGCCTGGCTGCGCGGCGAGGCGGCCCGGCTGGCCAACCCCCGCTCCCCCGCACACCAGCTGGGCCGGCAGCTCAACCTGCCCCCGTCGTACCTGCTGATCCACCGGGTGACGCTCGGCTCGATCGGGGTGCTCTGCCAGCTGGAGGCGAAGGCGCCGTACCGGGGCATCCTGGAGCGTTGGCTGCCGGGCTTCGCACCGGTCGCCTGAGACGCGGGCGGGCGCGCCCGGAATGACCGGACGCGCCCGACGTGACGGATACGGCGAAGGGCCCCTCCTCCGGGAGGGGCCCTTCGTACCTACAGAACGCCCAGCTCGCGGGCCGACCGGCTGCGGGCGGCCATGGCGACGGTACGGGCGGAACGGGTTGCCTCAGTGCTCGTGGTGATGCGACCGGCCTGAGGCCGGAGCATTCGAGCCCGGGACAACGCTTCGTTGAGTAGTTGCGTCTCGGTGGTGTTGAACAGGTTCAGCATTCTCGTCAGCTTTCTCGTGGCCGGTGGGTCACCGGCGGTGGGTGGAACGGATCGGGAAGGTGTCAGGCCGCCAGCCGGACCGCGTCACGCGTGGACAGCCCACTGGCCGCCAGGCGTGCCTCGGCCTCGACCCGGAGTGCGGCGTCACGGGCGACGTCCTCCTTGCGCGGACGGCCACGGGGCCGCTTGCGCGGAACGACCGCGCCACGCTCGAAGATCTCGCCACCCCAGACGCCCCAGGGCTCGGCCCGCTCCACCGCACCGGCCAGGCACTCGACGCGCAGCGGGCAGTCCCCGCAGAGCGACTTGGCCAGCTCGAGCTCGGTGGGCGAGTCGGAGAACCACAGGTCGGGGTCGAACTTCCGGCAGGGCAGGTTCGCCTCCAGCTCGACGTTGATGTCGAGCGGGGCCAACGCCAGACTCATCGCCCGGTCACCTCTCTCTCACTTCGATCTCGTGGATCGCAATTCCGACGTACTTCGGCGGGGCAAAAAACTGAGGCCGCGGATCCCGGTGTGCGGGTTCCGCGGCCTCGAGGTGAGCCGGTGGTCTGGTTCAGACCGGTCTACCTCGAGGTGGAACACCGCGGACGTCCATGCGCCGCTTGGCGACATCGACACCCTTGCCCGTGAAGCCACTGGTCCCCTGGACCGCGTGCGGTGCCGGCGCGAGAATCAGCTCGGCCTGAGTCTCGACCTGGTGCACCTGCGGAACCGACGGTCGCGCAGCGGCGAGGGCCACCCGGACAGCCGACAGCGGAGCGACGGCAGCGGGCAGCGCCGCCGGACGCTCGTTGATGTAGAAGATCTCCATTGGTGCCACCTCCTCTGACGTTCCTCGTGCCGACTGGACCCCACGCTCGTGAGCAGCCTGAATGCCGCCGCTCGCGAGGTGTGCCATGAGGCTATGACGACCCCGGGGGCGAGGGCAAACGAATTTACGACGAGATTTCGAAAGTTTTCTCCGGGCAGATTTCGTCCACCGCCGCGCCGGCCACCAACGCCAGCACCGCCTCCCCGTAGAGCCCGAGCTTGCGGGGCCCGATCCCGGCGATCGCCGTCAGGTCCTGCGGCCGGCTCGGCCGCCGCTCGGCCAGCGCGACCAGGGTCGCGTCGGTGAAGACCACGTACGCCGGCACCCGCTGGCCACCGGCCACCCGGCGGCGCCACTCGCGCAGCCGCTCGTGCAGCTCCTCGTCGATGTCCGACGGGCAGGTGGCGCAGCGGCCCACCTTGCGGTCCGGGCCGGCGAGCAGCGTCGCGCCGCAGATCCGGCAGGAGACGATCTGGGTACGCCGCCGGTCGGCGGCGCGCCGGACCCCGCCCGCGCCGGCCCGCTCGGTGCCGCCGGAGCGGTCCAGCTGGGGCAGGAACCGGCAGGGCCGCCGGGCCCGCCCGCCCGGCGAGCGGGCCGAGGCGTACGACAGCCAGAGCCACTCGCGGGCCCGGGTGATGCCGACGTAGAGCAGCCGGCGCTCCTCCTCCACCTGCTCGGGGGTCTTCGCGTACGTGGTGGGGAGGGTGCCCTCGGAGAGCCCGACGAGGAACACCGCGTCCCACTCGAGGCCCTTCGCCGAGTGCAGGGACGCGAGGGTCACGCCCTCCACAGTGGGCGCGTGCTGGGCGGCGGCGCGCCGGGCCAGCTCGTCGGTGAAGTCGGCCAGCGTGACCGGACGCTCCACCGAGGCGGCCGGCCCGATCGGCAGGACCGGCGGGGTGGCCGCATACTCCTCGGCGAGCTGGACCAGCGCGGCGAGCGCCTCCCACCGCTCGCGCGCCGCGCCACCGGCCGGCGGGCTGTCGGGTGCCCAGCCCACCGCGGCGAGCGCCTCGACGACGGCGGCCGGCAGCGGGGTCTCCCCCGGGATCGAACGGGTGGCGGCCCGCAGCGCGACCATCGCCTGCCGCACCTCGGCGCGCTCGAAGAACCGCTCCGCCCCCTGCACCTGGTACGGCACCTCGGCCTCGGTCAGCGCCTTCTCGTACGCCTCGGACTGCGCGTTGGTGCGGAACAGCACGGCGATCTCGCGGGCCGGTGTGCCGGCGTCGACCAGCGCGCGGCAGCGGGCGGCGACCGCGGCGGCCTCGGCCGGCTCGTCGGTGAAGATCCGCAGCTCCGGCTCCGGGCCGGGCGGTCGCTGGCCGACCAGCTCCAGGCGCAACCGGGCCTCGGTGCCCCGGGCCTGCGAGATCACCGCGTTGGCGAGGCCGACCACCTGGGGGGTGGAGCGGTAGTCGCGGACGAGCCGGACCACCGTCGCGCCGCGGTGGCGGCGCGGGAAGTCGACCAGGTACGACGACGTCGCGCCGGTGAACGAGTAGATGGTCTGGCTGGCGTCGCCGACCACGGTCAGGTCGTCCCGCCCGCCCAGCCACGCCTCCAGCAGCCGCTGCTGGAGGGGGTTGACGTCCTGATACTCGTCGACGACGAAGTGCCGGTACTGGGCGCGGACCTGCTCGGCCACGTCCGGGTGCTCCTCGATGCCCCAGACCGCGGCGCGCAGCATGTCCTCGAAGTCGATCACACCGCCGGATCGCTTGATCTTCTCGTACGCGGCGAAGACCTCGGCGACCTTCATCGGCTCGTACGGGGTGTCGCGCAGCGCCTTGGCCGCCGCCACCACGTACTCCCCGGGCTCGACCAGCGACGACTTGGCCCACTCGATCTCACCGGCGAGGTCCCGGGCCCCCGTCCGGTCGGCGCGCAGCCCCACCTTCCCCGCCGCGAGGGTGACCAGCCGGACCTTGCTGTCCAGCAGTTCGGGCATCGCCCGCCCGTCGAGCAGCCGGGGCGCGAAGTACCGCACCTGCCGCAGGGCCGCCGCGTGGAACGTGCGCGCCTGCACGCCGGGCACCCCGAGCGCGGTGAGCCGGCTGCGCATCTCGGCGGCGGCCCGGGCGGTGAAGGTGACCGCGAGCACATGCCGTGGCGAGATCTCCCCGGTCAACGCCCGGTGGGCGATCCGCGAAGTGACCGCCCGGGTCTTCCCGGTGCCGGCGCCGGCCAGGATGCAGACCGGGCCGGCCGGGGCGGTCACCGCCGACCGCTGCTCCGGATCGAGCCCGGCGAGCACGCGCTCGGACGTTGAGTGAACCACCACAGCCAGGAATTGTCTCAGCTCCGCCCGACGTTGCTCTGGTTAGCCTGGCTTGACTCACGACTGCGACCCTGGAGGACCCGACGATGTTGACGATGTATTCCACTTCCTGGTGCGGTTACTGCTACCGGCTGAAGTCGCAGCTGGACCGGGAGGGCATCGGGTACGAGGTGGTCGACATCGAGCAGAACCCGCAGGCCGCCGAGTTCGTGATGAGCGTCAACGGGGGCAACCAGACGGTGCCGACGCTGCGCTTCGCCGACGGCAGCGCGCTCACCAACCCCTCGATCATCCAGGTCAAGGAGCACCTGGCCAAGCTGGCCGCCTGACCGGACCCGCAGCCGAGCGGCCGGCCCCGTCCGAGGGGCCGGCCGCTCGTCGCGTCTCCGGCCCCGTCAGGCGCGACGCCGACGTGCCGCGCCCACCACCTCCTGCTCGACCGGGCGGCGCGGGACCGGGACCGGGACGGGCGGGTGGGCCGGTGGTGGGGTCAGCGCCCGGCCCTGCCAGAGGTAGGCGCCGGCCACCAGGGTCGCCAGGCCGACCGCCGCGAAGAGCAGGCGGTAGTCGAGGACGCCGACGAGCAGTGCGCCGGCGCCGATGGAGAACGCCTGCGGACCGCTGACCACCGCCTCGGAGGCGGCGGCGACGCGGCCGATGAGTCCCGGCGGCGTACGCCGCTGGATCAGCGTGTGCAGCCCGACCATGGTCAGCGGCAGCGACACCCCGGCCAGCAGCACCGCGCCGAAGCCCAGCCACAGGCTCGGGAACGCCAGCGCCAGCGCGGCCGGCCCGAACAGCGCCACCCCGGCGGCGAGTGTGGCCACCTCGCCCGCCCGTCGGACCACCCCCGGGGACAGGAGCCCGCCGACCAGTCCGCCGATCCCCTGCACGGTCACCAGCACGCCGACGAACGCGGCGTCGCGGTGGAGCCCCTGGTCGACGTACGCGAAGATCAGCGACTCGCTGAAGCCCATCACCAGCGAGCCCAGGCCGTAGCCGAGCAGCGCGCGGCGCAGCGCCGGCTCGCCGGCCAGGTGCCGGAGCCCGGCGCCCAGTTCGGCCGACCAGCGTGGCTCGCGCACCGGCCGGGGCGTCTCGGTGACCCGGAGCAGGCCCACCACCGCACCGGCGGTCAGGAAACCCGCCATCGCGACGCCGGTCAGCAGCCAGCCCCCGGCGGCGGCGTAGAGGCCGGCCCCGGCCAGCGGGCCGACGAGGCGGAGCCCCTGGCGGACGGTCTGGAGCACCCCGTTCGCGTCGGCGAGCAGCTCGGCCGGCACCAGCTGCCGGATCAGGCCGCTGAGCAGGGCGCTGAGCGTGATGTACGACATGCCGTAGAGCGCCGCGACCAGGTAGATGATCCACACGTCGGTGCGGTCCCGGACCGCGAACAGCGGGGTAAGCAGGACCGCGGTGACGAGGTTCGCGCCGACGAAGAAGGGCCGGCGGGGCACCCGGTCGACGAACCAGCCGACCAGCGGCGCCAGCGTCATCGGCGCGATGATCGCGAAGATCGTGGCCCCGGCCCGCCCGTCCGACCCGGTCAGCTCCTTCACCCAGACGGCGAGTGCGAGCAGCAGGATCGACTCGGCCGCCATGCTGGCCAGCAGGCCCGCGAAGAGCAGCCGGAAGTCCGGGCGGCGCAGGACGGTGCGCATGTGTCCTCCGTCGAGGTGGTGCGCGGCGTGCCCGGTTTCCGACGAGACACGCCCTTGACCGGAACCTCCGGCGCCGGCCACGCCGTCCATACTGACGGTGGGGGGCGAATTTCATACAGTTACCGTCGCGTCCACGGCGGTCTACGAGAAAGAGGACATCGTGCCTCCAGCCTCACCCAGTCCCATCCTGCGACGGCGCAGGCTGGGCACCGAGCTGCGCCGGCTTCGGGAGGCCGCTGGTCTCACCGGAGACCAGGTCATCGAGCGCATCGGCTGGGCCTCCGCGTCCAAACTCTCCCGGCTGGAGAACGGTCGTAGCCGGCCGGACCCGCAGGACGTCCGCGACCTGCTCGACCTCTACCGGGCCGACGGGGCGCTGCGGGAGGAGCTGCTGGCCATCACCCAGGAGGCCGGCGACATGCGCGGGTGGCTGAGGAACTACCCGGTGATGACCCCGCAGCAGCGCAGCTTCGCCGAACTCGAGGCGGGCTGCGTCGAGATCTCCGAGTACAACCCGGTCCTGGTGCCGGGGCTGCTCCAGACCCCCGGGTACGCGCGGGTCCGGATCGCCTCGGCGCGCGAGGTCGACGAGGCGGCCGGGGAGCCGGAGGTGGCCGAGGACATCGAGACCGAGGTGCGCGCCCGGCAGGCCCGCCAGTTGCTGCTCACCCGCGCGCCGGACGCGCCCCGCTACACCGCCGTGCTCGAGGAGGCCGCGTTCGGCGGCCGGGCCGGCCCGCCCGACGTCCTGCGGGAGCAGTTGATGCAGCTGTGCGAGCTGGCCATGCTGCCGAACGTCGCGCTACACGTGCTGCCCGGGGACACCCGGGTCGCTGACTGGTACCTGCCGCCGACCGCGTTCTCCCTCTACCGCTTCGCCGACCCGCAGGACCCGGAGACCCTCGCGATCGAGGGCGGTTTTCTCAACGTCATGTCGACGGAGGTAAAAGCCCTAAATCGCTATAAAGTGGTGTTCGAGTGGTTGTGCACGGCGGCGCTCTCCGCATCGGACACCGTCTCCTGGCTGATCCAGGCCACGGGGCGGCTGCCCGACGCGGCGGCCCCGTCCACAGTGGCGTCCGGGCCGGCAACGGCGCCGACCCAACGCCGCGGGCACCACGGGCGCCTGACGGAACGGTGAATCAGGGCTCGTCTCCCGGATCTCGTCGAGCCTGGACGAGGCCCCGGCGGCGATCCAGGAGCATGCCCTGAGGCCGGCACCCCGCCGTCGGGTCGTGCGCACCACTCGTTCCATCGGTCGGTTCACCACAGGAGTGAAACCATGAACGAGACCCACAACACGCCGTCCGTCCTTCCCCCGCTGGCCGACGCGCCATGGCGCACGAGTACGCGAAGCCAGACCTCCAACTGCGTCGAGGTGGCGCCGCTGCCGACCGGCCCGGCCGCGGTCGCCCTGCGGGACAGCAAGGACCGCGGCGGCCCCGTGCTGCTGTTCGACCGGGCCGGCTGGCTGGGCTTCCTGGCCGGGACGAAGAACGGCCAGTTCGACCGGGCCTGATCGTCGTACGCCTCGGGGCCGCCGGCGTCGTGCCGGCGGCCCCGTCGCATGTCCGGATCGGACCGCCGGGCCTCGCCTGATCGGACGAGCCGCCCGGCCGATGGTCGCGTTTCACTTGCTGGGACCGCTACCCGGCGTAACATGGCCCGTGAATGACGTGGAACTTCCACCCCGTTCCTCGATCGTCGCGGCACATCCGGAGACCGACATGCGGTTCCTGATCGTTCGCACCGACGTCCGCGCGGCAGCCGACGTCGACATCGCCGCCGCCTGGGCCGGCGGTGGCCGCCTGCGCGACGAGACCCTCTCTCCCGAGCCACGCCGCCAGGTCGTGCATGCCGACGACCGGGACGCCGCCCTGGTGCTGGCCCGGGCCCTCGCCTCGGTCGGCGCGGTCCGCGCCGGCAGGCAGCGGGTGAAGGTGCTCCCGCTCGACGAGCCCACGGCGGTCTGGCCCCGCTGGACGGACGACCGGGGCAGCTGACCTGAGACGTCCGTCGTGGCCGGCCCGGCTCCCCCGCCGTGTTCCTTGCCCCAGCCGGCCACGACGGCCCGGGTTCCCGGCCCGTGACCGTCGCGGCAACGGCGGCCACGGGCCGGGACCGCGTTCCGGCCACCGACCGGTCAGCAGTGGCCGTCGAGCCAGCGGTGGACCAGGAAGAGGGCGATCGACGACGGCGGCGGCAGGATCAGCCGTTCGCCGTCCACGTCGACCGTCCGCCCGGCCAGTGCCGCGCCGATCTCGCCCCGCGTGAACCAGCGGGCGTACGCGATCTCCGCCGGGTCGACGCGGACCGGGTGCACCGGATCGGCCGTGGCCAGGAAGCCCAGCATCAGCGAGCCGGGGAAGGGCCAGGACTGGCTGCCCGCGTACGCGATGTCGGCGACCGGGACGCCGACCTCCTCGTGGACCTCGCGCAGCACGGCCGCCTCGGCCGACTCGCCCGGCTCCACGTAGCCGGCAAGGCAGGAGAAGCGGCGCTCCCCCGGGACGCGCGGCCAGGCGGCGTTGTTGCCGAGCAGGCAGCGCCCGTCCAGACCGGGGACGCCGTCGTGCACCAGCACGATCATCGCGGGGTCGGTACGCGGCCAGACCCGCTCGCCGCCCGCGTCCACGCGGGACCAGCCGGCCTCGTCCATCGTCGTGGCGTGCCCGGTCAGCGGGGAGTAGGCGTGCCGCCGGTGCCAGTTGAGCAGCGCCAGGCCGGTGGTGAAGAGCCCGGCGTCGCGGTCGCCGAGCAGATGGCCGATCTCGCGCAGGTGCGCCGGGCGGGTGCCGGGCAGCGCCGGCAGGGGCGCGTCCACGGCGAACACCGGCACGCCGTCCGGCTCGACGCCGAGGAACATCGCCCGAGCGACCGCCTCGGCCGGCACGTCACCGGGGCCGACCAGTGCCAGTATGGGCGGGTTGGCGTCCGCCGCCACCAGCGCCCGGCCCTCGTCGCCGCTGTCGAGCACCAGCACCCGGGCCCGGTCCCACGCCTGGGCGAGCCAGCCGGGGTCGGTCCGCCGGTGCGCCGCCCGGTCCAGCGTGGAACGGGCCAGCGGTGGGGCCTCCTCCCCGCCGCTCACTGCCCGGCCGGTTCGGTGACGACCGGGGTGAGCGCCTCGAGCTGCGGGGCGATCCGCTCGGCGTCGCCCAGGACGACCGTGACCGCCCGGGCCGGTGCGAGGTACCGGGCTGCCGCCTCGGCGACGTCGGCCACCGTCGCCTTCGCCAGCCGCGCCGCATGCTCGGCCAGGAAGTCCAGGCGGAGGCCGTTGCCGGCGTACGCGCTGGTCAGCGACGCCAGCCCGGCCTGGGTGGACATGCCGAGCTGGAGGGTGCCGAGGGCGTACTGGCGGGCCTGCTCCAGCTCGTCGACCTTCGGCGGGACGGAGGCCAGCCGACCCAGCTCGTACGTGGTCTCCAGCAGCGCCGGCCCGGTCACCTCGGTGGCCACCTCGGCGGCGGCGACCAGCACCGAGCCGGCGACCGAGTGCTCGACAAGCGAGTGCGGTCCGTACGTGTAGCCCTTGTCCTCGCGGATGTTCTCCACCCAGCGGGACGAGAAGTAGCCGCCGAAGATCAGGTTGGCCAGTTGCAGCGCGGCGTGGTCCGGGTGGGTGCGCGGCACCGCCGGCAGGGCCATGCGCAGTGACGACTGCACCGACCCGGGACGGTCGACGAGCAACAGCGGTCCCGGCTCCAGCGGCGGCGCGGGCGGTAGCTCGGCCACGTGCCCCGCGCCGTTCCAGCCGGCGAGCGCCTTCTCGGCCGCGTCCAGCGCCCGGTCCGGCTGGACGTCCCCGACCAGCACGAGGACCGCGTCGGCCGGGTGCACCCGCTGGGCGTGCAGGGTCCGCAGCACACCCGGTCGCACCGCCCGGACCTGCTCCGGATCGGGGGTCTGCACCGCGTAGGGGTGCTTGCCGTAGATCCGCTTGAGCAGGGCGGTGCGGGCGAGGTGCGCCGGCTGGCTCTGCGCCACCTGGATCCGGTCGATCAGCCGGTCCCGCTCGGTGGCGACGTCGTCCGCCGGGTACGTCGCCCCGGTCAGCACGTCGGCCAGGATCTCCAGCGTCCGGTCCAGGCCGGTGACCAGCCCGGCGCCGGACAGCATCAGCCGGTCCGGGTCGATCCCGGCGGACAGCCCGCCGCCGACCTTCTGCAGCTCGGCGGCGATCTGCACGGAGTTCATTGTCTCCGTGCCGGAGAGCAGGGTCTGCGCGAGCATCGCGCCCCGGGCCAGGTGCACGCGCCCGAACGGCATCCAGAGCCGCAGCTCGACCAGGGGTACGGCCGGTCGGCGTACGGCGATCACCGTGAGCCCGTTGCCGAGCGTGCGTTCGGCCTGCTTCGGCAGCTTGAGCTTGCGGGTCGGGCCGAGCGGCGGCAGCGTACGCGGGGCGGCGGGCGCCGTCGCGGTCACCGGGGCCTTCTTCGTTCGCGACCGCGGGGCTCGCAAACCCGACTCACTCCTCGCGGTCACCGGGCACCCCCGGCGACGACATCGATGGACGCGCGGCGCTCCGGCCGCAGGGTGGCGGCGGCGGCGCGGACCGCCTCCTCGGTGACCTCGCCCACCAGGCGGGGCAGCTCGTTGAGCAGGCCCGGTTCACCGCGCTGCTGTTCCAGGACGGCCATCCGCAGGGCCCGGCCGAGCACCGCGTCGGTGTCGCGCAGCAGGTGGGTGGCCATCCGGGCCTGGGTCCGGGCCAGCTCGCCGTCGGTCAGCCCGTCGGTGGCCAGCCGGTCCAGCTCCTCGTCGACCGTGCGCAGCACCTTGTCCACGTCGCCGCCGGGCGGCAGGTGCGCCTGGAGCAGGAGGGCCGTCGGGTCGCGCACGTCGAACGGGTCGCCCATGAAGCCCAGGTAACCGCCGACGCTGGTCACCGTCCGGTCCCGCAGGACCAGCCGTTCGACCAGCCGGGAGGCGTCGCCGTCGGTGAGCACCTCGGCGAGCACCACGTACGGCAGGTAGCCGGCGAAGTCGCCGACCGGGTCGGGCACCCGCCAGGCCGAGGCGACCGCGGGGAGCGGGGCCAGCTTGTCGGTGTACGACGTGCGGCGCTCGGCGGTCAGGTCCGGCTCGACGAAGCTGGGCCGCTCGGGGGCGGGACGGGCGGGGACGTCGCCGAAGTGCCGCTCGATCAGCTCGGTCGCCGCGGCGACGTCGATGTCCCCGCTGACCGCCAGCACCGCGTTGCCGCTGGCGTAGTAGCGCCGGAAGAAGTCCGCCGCGTCGGCGACCGTGGCCGACTCCAGGTCGTCGAAGGAGCCGTAGCCGTCGTGCGCGTTGGGGAACGTGTCGAACATGACCGGCGGGAGGGTCAGCCACGGGAACCCGCCGTACGGCCGGTTGAGGACGTTGACGCGGATCTCCTCCTTCACCACGTTGACCTGGTTGCGCAGGTTCTCCTCGGTCAGCCGGGGGCCGCGCATCCGGTCCGCCTCCAGGAACAGCGCCCGTTCCAGGGCGTTGCTCGGCAGCGTCTCGAAGTAGTCGGTGTAGTCGAGGTGGGTGGAGCCGTTGAAGGTGCCCCCCGCTCCCTGCACGTGCCGGAAGTGGGCAAGCTTCTCCAGGTTCTCCGAGCCCTGGAACATGAGGTGCTCGAAGAGGTGCGCGAAGCCCGTGCGCCCCTCCGGCTCCGAGCGGATGCCGACGTCGTAGACCACCGCCACCCCGATCACCGGGGCGCTGCGGTCGGGTGTCAGGACCACCCGCAGGCCGTTGTCGAGGGTGAAGCGTTCGACGGGATACCTCGTCGCTGGGATCTTCGCTCTGCGCATCGGCACGGGTCGACCCTAGCGCGTCGCCACCGCGCGTACCGGCGACCTACCGGCACCGGCCACGGCCGGTCCGGGACGCGTGTCGTCCCCTCCCGGACGGACGCCGCACAACCTATCAAGCCAGTAGGAATAACCGTCATGACTGGTATCTCCGTCCCGGGATGTGGATGCATCTTGACTGAGGCCGCGCCCTGACCCAGTCTTCCTACCAACTAAGTAGGAATACTGCGGATTGGATGGACGATGAGACGCTCTCCCCTGCGCCGGCTGGTCTCCCTGGCCACCGTCGCCGTCGTCGGCGCGGCGACCCTGGGCACCGCCGCCGCCTGCGGCGACGACAGCGAGAGCGCGGGTGGCGGGTCCGGCCCGGTCACCCTGCGGCTCGGCTACTTCCCCAACATCACCCACGCCCCGGCCGTGGTCGGCGTCGAGAAGGGCATCTTCGCCGAGAAGCTGGGTGCCGGCGTCGACCTGAAGACCACCACCTTCAACGCCGGCCCCGCCGCGATCGAGGCGATCTTCTCCGGCGCGCTCGACGCGACGTACATCGGTCCGAACCCGACGGTGAACGCCCATTCCAAGTCCAAGGGCGAGGCGGTCCGGGTCGTCTCCGGCGCGGCCTCCGGCGGTGTCGCCCTCGTGGTGAAGCCGGAGATCACGTCCTTGGAGCAGCTGCGTGGCAAGAAGATCGCCACGCCGCAGCTCGGCAACACCCAGGACGTGGCGATCCGCTACTGGCTCAAGGAGAAGGGCCTCAAGACCACCAAGGAGGGCGGCGGCGACGTCACGATCGTCCCGCAGGAGAACGCCCAGACCGTGGAGACCTTCGGCACCGGGGCCATCGACGGCGCCTGGGTGCCGGAACCCTTCGTCTCCCGCCTGGTGAACGCCGGCGGCAAGGTGCTGGTCGACGAGCGGGACCTCTGGCCGGGCGGCAAGTTCGTCATCACCAACCTGATCGTCAGCACGAAGTTCCTCAAGGAGCACCCGGACGTCGTGCGGAAGCTCGTCGAGGGTCAGGTCGCGGCGAACGAGTTCGTCAACACCAAGCCGGACGAGGCCCAGCAGGCGATCTCCGACCACATCGGCAAGATCACCGGCAAGCCGCTGGACCTCAAGCTCATCAAGCAGGCGTGGGCGACGCTGGAGTTCACCAACGACCCGATCGCGTCCTCGCTGAAGACCGGCCTCGACCACGCCGTCGCGGTCGAGCTGACCCAGCCCGTGGACCTCGCCGGCCTGTACGACCTGAGCTACCTCAACACGGCGCTGAAGGCGCAGGGCGAGCCCGAGGTCGTCCAGCCATGACGTCGACCACGACGGCGCCGCGCAGCGCGACCACGCCGGTCGCGCTGCACGGCGTGACCAAGGTGTACGGGCGCGGCGCGAACGCCGTCCTCGCCCTGGACGGGGTCTCCCTGGACGTCGCGCCCGGCGAGTTCGTCTGCCTCGTCGGCGCGTCCGGCTGCGGCAAGAGCACCCTGCTGAACCTGGTCGCCGGCCTGGACCGGCCGAGCGGCGGATCCATCGACCTGCCCGACGGGGTGGACCCGGGGCTGATGTTCCAGGAGCCCGCGCTCTTCCCGTGGCTCACCGTCGAGGGCAACGTCGAGGTGCCGCTGAAGCTGCGCGGGCTGCCCCGGGCCGAGCGCCGGGAGCGGGTCGCCGAGCTGCTGCGCACGGTGCACCTCGCCGAGTTCGGTCGCAAGCGCCCGCACGAGCTGTCCGGCGGCATGCGGCAGCGGGTCGCGCTGGCCCGCACCCTGGCGCTGGACACCCCGGTGCTGCTGATGGACGAGCCGTTCGGCGCCCTCGACGCGATGACCCGCGACATCCTGCACGACGAGCTGGAGCGGATCTGGACCGAGCGGAAGCTCACCGTGCTCTTCGTGACGCACAACGTCCGGGAGGCCGCCCGACTGGCCGACCGGATCATCCTGCTGTCCAGCCGCCCCGGCCGGATCATCCACTCCACCCGGGTCGACGTGCCCCGGCCCCGGCGCATCGACTCCCCCGAGGTCGCCGCCATCGCCGCCGACGTCACCGACCGGATCCGTACGGAGGTGGGCCGCCATGGCCAGTGACACCCTCACCAGCACCCAGCGCAGCGACGCGGAGATCTCCGGCCTGGACGCGCTGGAGATCGCGGGTCGGGAGAAGGAGCGGTCCCGCCTCAACCGGTTCTGGGCGGCGACCTGGCCCAAGCTCGCCGCGCTCGCGCTGACCATCGGCATCTGGCAGGTCGTTGTCTGGACCGGCTGGAAGCCGCCGTACGCGCTGGCGCCTCCCGGCCCGGTCTTCGCGGACCTGGCGGACTACGTCACGAGCCCCGCCCTCTGGGACGGTCTGGCCGCGACCGGGCGGCGGGCGGCACTCGGGTTCACCGCCGCCGTCGTGATCGGTCTGGCCCTGGGGCTGGCCGTGGCCCGGGTCCCGGTACTGCGCGCGGCGATCGGCTCGATGATCACGGCGTTGCAGACCATGCCGTCGATCGCCTGGTTCCCGCTGGCGATCCTGCTGTTCGGCCTCACCGAGCAGGCGATCTTCTTCGTGGTGGTGCTGGGGGCGGCACCGTCCATCGCCAACGGCGTCATCTACGGCGTGGACTACGTGCCGCCGCTGCTGCTGCGGGCGGGTCGCAACCTCGGGGCGCGCGGCGTGAACCTCTACCGCTACGTGATCGCGCCGGCCGCGCTGCCTGCCATCGTCGCCGGACTCAAGCAGGGCTGGGCGTTCGCCTGGCGCAGCCTGATGGCCGGTGAACTGCTCGTGGTCATCGCGAGCACCACGTCGATCGGCACCCAGCTCACGTACGCCCGCGAGCTCAGCGACGCGGAGCGGCTGATCTCCGTGATGATCGTGATCCTGTTCATCGGCCTGCTGGTCGACGCGGCCTTCGGCGCGGCGGACAAGGCGATCCGGCGGCGCTGGGGCGTGCTGGACCCGGCCGGTCAGTGACGTGTACGTCTCCGCGCGCAGCGACTACGCGCTCCGGGCGATGCTCGCCGTCGCCGCCGGCACCGTCGGCGGCGACGCGGCGACGACGGGGGGCGACCGGAAGCCGGCGAGGCCGGACGGGCCCGTGCCGGCGGCCGGCGGCGAGCTGGTGAAGGCGGCGGCGCTGGCCGAGGCGCAGGAGATCCCGCTGAGCTTCCTCCAGGGCATCCTGGTCGACCTGCGTCGGGCCGGCCTGCTGCTCAGCCACCGCGGCACCGAGGGCGGGTACGCGCTGGCCCGGCCGGCGGAGGAGATCACGGTGGGCGACGTGCTGCGCGCCGTTGGCGGCTCGCTGACCACGGTGCGTGGGCTGCCCGCCGAGCGGGCCGGTTACCAGGGGGTCGCCACCGGACTGCGGGACGTCTGGCTGGCCGTACACGGGGCCATCGCCCTGGTCGTCGACCGGACCACCCTCGCCGACCTGCTCACGGCCGGGCACCGTCCGGCCGCCGACGCACCGCTCGCCGGCACCTGACCGGCGGCGGGTCTGGCCGGGACCGTGCCCCGGGTCCCGGCCAGAGCCCGTTTCGCGCGCCGGAACCTTCGGGTGGACTCAGCCCTCGGTCGGGGCGGGCGCTCCGTCCGGGCTGTGCAGCTCCACCGGCGCGGCCGGGGTGGCACCGTCCGGCACGGCGTGCCACGGGGTGAAGACCGCGACCAGTGCGAGCAGCACCCCGGCGGCGGCGACCGCCACCACCAGCAGCAATTCCCGCACCGCCCCTGAGCCGGTGTCCCCCGTCATGGCGCCCCTCCCCACCGGACGGTCGGCCCGGCTCTGCTCCCCCGAGCCGAGCCTCCCTCCGGCGCGGATCCGGCACTGTCACCCATCGGACCCGCCAGGTGCTGAATGTCGACTCAGCCGACGCGCGCAGCCGGGACCTGGGGCGATCGGCCCGACCGGCGAAACGCGATCCGGGACCGGCCGGTCAGCTGGTCCGGGGACGACGGGAGCGCCGGGGACGGCCCGAGGAGCGGTGCCCGGCCCGGCTCCCCGTACCGCCGGCGTGGCCGGTCGCGTCGCCGTCCCGCCCGACGGCACCGCTCCGGCGCGGTGCGGGAACCGCCGGCGGCGGCGCGATCGTCGCCGGGACGCCCGACGGCTCCCGGGCGCCGGTCACCCGGGCCAGCTCCGGATCACCGGGGCGGACCCGGGCCGACTCGGGGCGGATCCCCGCCGTCGCCATCAGCCGGGACACGTCGTGCCGCTGCTCGGGCAGGACCAGGGTGACCACGGTGCCCGACTCCCCCGCCCGGGCGGTCCGCCCGCCGCGGTGCAGGTAGTCCTTCGCCTCGGTCGGCGGGTCCACGTTGACCACCAGGTCGAGCCCGTCCACGTGGATGCCGCGGGCCGCCACGTCGGTGGCGACCAGCGCGGTGACCTGCCCGGTGCGGAACTGCTCCAGGATGCGGGTGCGCTGCGGCTGGGACTTGCCGCCGTGCAACGCGGCCGCGCGGACGCCCTTGGCGAGCAACTGGCGGGCGACCCGGTCGGCCCGGTGCTTGGTGCCCATGAACATGATGGTGCGGCCCTCCCGGGCGGCGATCCAGCTCAGCGCGGTGGGCTTGTCCGCCGCCTCGACGTGCAGCAGGTGGTGGGTCATCGCGGTGACGGTGGCCGTGCCCGGATCCACGGAGTGGGTCACCGGGTCGGTGAGGAAGCGGCGGACCAGCCGGTCCACGCCGCCGTCCAGAGTGGCCGAGAAGAGCATCCGCTGGCCGTCCGGGGCGACCTGTTCGAGCAGGCGGGTGACCTGCGGCAGGAAGCCCATGTCGGCCATCTGGTCGGCCTCGTCGAGCACGGTGACATCAACCTGGTCGAGCCGCACGTCGCCCCGGTTGATCAGGTCGTGCAGCCGCCCGGGGGTGGCCACGACCAGCTCGGCGCCGGCCCGCAGCGCCTCCGCCTGCCGGTTCAACGACAGGCCGCCGACCACGGTGGCGCAGCGCAGCCCGACCGCCCGGGCGTACGGGTCGAGGGCCGCGGTGACCTGCTGGGCCAGCTCACGGGTCGGCACCAGCACCAGGGCGAGCGGGCGCCCCGCCCGGGCGCGGCGGCCGGCGGTACGGGAGAGGACGGGGAGGCCGAAGGCCAGGGTCTTGCCGGAACCGGTGCGGCCGCGGCCGAGCACGTCCCGGCCGGCGAGCGAGTCCGGCAGCGTCGCCGCCTGGATCGGGAACGGCGCGGTGATGCCCTGCGCGGCCAGCTCGGCGAGCAGCGCCGGGGCGAGCCCGGTGTGGGCGAACGACGGAGCGACGGTGGTCATGGTGAGCCTTCCTCGACGCGGCACGTGTCGAGGAAGGGCGCCGGGCGGCGCCGTCGACCGGCGAACCCGCCGGGACTCACAAGCACGAACCGAAAGGGTACGAGCCCGGCCCGCCCCTGCGTCGCCGCCTGGTGGCCAGGTCGACGGCGGGGCGGGCCGGTCTCGTCACCACGCCCGGAGGGCGTGGTGGGTGTCACACGATCCGAAGATCAGATCGGGCGGATGTTCTCCGCCTGCGGGCCCTTCTGGCCCTGGGTCACCTCGAACTCGACCCGCTGGTTCTCGTCCAGGCTCCGGTAGCCGGAGGACTGGATGGCCGAGAAGTGGGCGAAGACGTCGGCGCCGCCGCCGTCCGGGGTGATGAAGCCGAAGCCCTTGTCAGCGTTGAACCACTTGACGGTGCCAATTGCCATGTTCGTCTCCTAGACGGAACGTCGAACCCGCACCTGTTGCGGGATCGAGAGGAGCGGACCGCGCGGGACTGCGCGGCTCGCCTGTCGCTTCTGGTCGCCCCGCCCGGAGAACTCCGGACACAACAAAGCGCGCCTGGGGCCACAATCCGCCAGGCGCACACAGAGTCTCTGGGAACCATAACTGCAACGGCACCAACGTATCACGGATGGCGCGGAACGGCACTATCTTCCGGACTTTCCGGCACCGAGGCGATCAGCGCGGTCAGGCCGGTCACATCGAGCAGGTCCACCGGCCGGACCGTCGCCCCGTCCCGGACGTAGTGGAACGCGGCACCGACCCGCTCGACCGGCACGCCGGCCAGCTCCGCCCAGGCCAGCCGGTACACGGCCAGTTGCACCGCCGCCGCCTCGGCCGCGGGCCCGGTCGGCTGGCGGCCGGTCTTCCAGTCGACCACGTCGAAGCGGCCCCCGGGGCGAGCGAAGACGGCGTCCATCCGGCCGCGGACCACGACGCCGGCGATCACCGTCGCGAACGGAACCTCCACCTCGACCGGCGTCCGGTCGGCCCACTCGCTCGCCAGGAAGCGCTCCTGGAGCTCAGCCAGCGCCTCGTCCGGCGCGGCGTCGGCGTCCGCCGCGCCGGGCAGTTCGTCCACGTCGAGCAGCCGGTCGGCCCCGAAGCGCTGCTCCAGCCAGGCGTGGAAGGCGGTGCCCCGCCGGGCGTACGGGTTGGGCTCGCTGGGCAGCGGGCGGCGCAGCGTCCGGGCGAGTCCGGCCGGGTCCCGGCGCAGCGCCACGAGCTGGGTCACCGAGAGCTGCCCGGGCAGCGCGACCGCGATCGGGCCGGCCTGCCGGGTCAGCGCGGCCCGCTCGGCGAGGAGCAGGTCGGCCTCCCGCCGCCACCGCGCCACCTCCGGATCGGCGACCGCGTCGGTGGACGCGCCGGCCGGCACGGCCACGGACCCGCCGCCGACCACCCCCGTCGGGTCGGTTCCGGCGGCGCCGGCCGGACTGTCCCCGGGCCCGTCCGACGGGCCCCCGCCGGTCGCCGGTGAGCCCGTCGCCGGGCGGGCAGCGGCGCCGTCGGCCAGGTACCGCCGGACCAGTGCGGCCGCCTCGGCGAGGGCCGGCCGGCGGGTGCCCAGGGGATCGGCCGGCCACTCGGCCCGGAGCACCACCTCGGTCGTCGGGTTGACCGCGTCCGGAGCGGGCTCGGGGGCCCACTCGTCGACCACGTGCCCGGCGCCGCCGTCCAGGCAGGCGTCGTGCACCTCGCGCAGCAGCACGGACGGGCCGCGCGGACGCTTGGTGCCCTCACCCCACCAGTGGCCGGAACACAGCAGGAGCCGGCGGGGGCGGGTCACCGCGACGTACGCCAGCCGCCGCTCCTCCCGCTCGTCGTGCCCGCGCCAGGCGTCGGTGAAGTCCTCCAGCGCACGTGCCATTCCGCGCTGGTCCTCGACGTCGGTCAGGGCCAGCGCGGGCAGCCCGTCGGCGTCGCCGCGCAGCGGGAACGGCAGCACGCCCAGCCCGCCCAGCCAGTGGTCCGAGTTGCGTACCGGCCCCGGCCACACCCCGCGGCTGAGCCCGGCGACCGCCACCACGTCCCACTCCAGGCCCTTGGCCGCATGCGTGGTGAGGATCTGCACGGCCCCCTCGACGACCTCCACCTCGCCGGGGGTCAGACCGCGCTCCTCGTCCTCCGCGGCGGCGAGGTAGGCCAGGAACGCCGACAGGGTCGCCCCGGGCGTCTCCCCGTTGAACCGCGCCGCGACGTCACCGAGCGCGTCCAGGTGACCGCGGGCCAGGCCGGCGTCGCCCGCCCCGTCCCGGCCGGCCCGCACCGCCACCTCCACGTCGAGGCCGATGGTCCGCTCGACGTCCGCGATCAGGTCCGGCAGGGACTGGTCCAGCCGGTACCGGAGCAGCCCCAGCTCCCGGGCGTACGCGCGCAGCCGCGCGTAGCCCTCCGCCGAGTACGCCTGCGCCGGCCCCAGGTCGGCAAGGGCCTCCACCAGCGTCGCCTCGTCCAGCGCGTCCGGGACGATCTCCGGCTCGTCGCCGGCGGCGAGCTGTCGGCGGGCGGCGGCGATGGCCCGGGCCCGGCGGTGCAGGGCAACCAGGTCACGCGGCCCGATGCGCCACCGGGCGCCGGTCAGCAGGCGCAGCAGCGCCGCGCCGTCGGTCGGGTCGGCGAGCACCCGCAGGGTGCACACCACGTCCCGCACCTCCGGCGTGTCCAGCAGGCCGCCCAGCCCCACCACGTCGACCGGCAGGCCTCGCGCCCGCAGCGCCGACTCGATCGCCGGGATCTGGCTGCGCAGCCGCACCAGCACCGCCGTGGTGGGGCGCGCCGCCACCGGGATGTGCTCGGGCAGGACGCCGGGCGTCCCCGCCGCCCCCTGCCACGCGCGCAGGACGCTGTCGGCGATCCAGTCCGCCTCGTCGGCGTACGTCTCGAGGAGCGCGCAGTGGACGGTGCCGGCGGCGGCTCCCCGGGGCGTGCGGTGCGGGATCGGATCCTTGACGCTCAGCGCCGCGTGCAGCTCCGGCACCCGGGCGCCGGCCGCGCGCAGCGGTGTGGCCAGGGCGTTCGCCACGCCGAGGATCTCCGGGCGGTTGCGCCAGCTGGTGGTGAGGCTGCCTACGGCGGCCGGCGTGCCGTCGGCGCGGGCGAACTCGGTGGGGAACCGGTCCAGGGTGCCGGCGCTGGCCCCGCGCCAGCCGTAGATCGACTGGCAGGGATCGCCGACGGCGGTCACCGGGTGGCCGCCGCCGAAGAGCGCGTTGAGCAGCACCACCTGGGCGTGGCTGGTGTCCTGGTACTCGTCGAGCAGCACCACCCGGTACCGGTCCCGCTCGACCTCGCCGACCGCCGGGTGGTCGCGGGCGACCCGGGCGGCCCGGGCCAGTTGGTCGGCGAAGTCCATCGCCTCGAAGTCCTCCTTGCGCCGGGCGTACGCGCGCACCAGCGGGAGCAGCTTCAACCGTGTCTGCTGGAGGGTGAGGGCCTTCTTGACGTCCGCGTAGACGCGGCCGGGGCGGGACTGCACGTCGGCGAAGAAGCGCCCGGTCCAGGCGGCCAGGTCGTCCGGGTCGACGAGGTGCTCGTCCAGCTCGCCGGCGAGGGCCAGCACCGCGTCGGTGATCGTGCTCGGCATCCGGTCCACGTCGGACATGTCGCCGTCGTAGTTGCGCACGATGAGGTCGACGAGCTGCCAGCGGGACGCCTCGGTGAGCAGCCGGGTGGACGGCTCGTACCCGGCCCGCAGGCCGTGCTCGGTCACGATGCGACCGGCGTACGAGTGGTACGTGGAGACGGTCGGCTCGCCGGACAGGGGGTCGTCGAACCGGTCGCGCCCCCGCCGGCCCAGCCGGCGGACGAGCTGGTCGAGCCGGGTCCGTACGCGGTGCGCCAGCTCCCCGGCCGCCTTGCGGGTGAAGGTGAGGCCGAGCACCTGCTCGGGCCGGACGTACGAGTTGGCCACCAGCCACACCACGCGCGCGGCCATCGTCTCGGTCTTGCCCGAGCCGGCGCCGGCCACCACCAGCAGCGGCTCCACCGGGGCGGCGATGATCGCCGCCTGCTCCCGGGTGGGCGCCGGCAGCCGCAGCAGCTTTGCCAGCTCGACCGGCGTGTACCGGGGCCCGGCGTCCGCCGTCCTCGGGGCGGGCGTCGCGGAGCTGAACAGGGTCGGCTGGCTCACGGTGTCGTCCGCGGCTGCGGGGCTGGCACGTTCACTCCTCGCCCTCACTCAGCTTGTCTTCGTTCGCGGGGCTCGCAAGCTCACTCCTCGCGCTCACGGGTCTCCGGCCGGGGGATGACGCTCGGCGGTTCGACGACCTGCCGCCCCTGCCCGGACACCGGACAGCTCGTGCGTACCGGGCAGACCCGGCACTTCGAGTTGGCGACCGCGGCGAAGGTGGCGGCGGCCATCGTATCGGCGGTGCGTCTTACCAGGGCGGTCGCCCAGCCGGCCTCCGGCCCCTCACCGGCCGGTGGCTGGCTCTGCTCCTTCGCGTCCTTCGCGCCGGTGCCGAGCTGCACCAGGGCGGCGCCGCCGGACTCGTCCCCGTACTCGCCGAACGCCCCCGCCTCGACGGCCGCCTGGTAGGCGCCGAGCTGCGGGTGCTCCGCGAGGTCCGCCGCGGTGACCGCGGTGGACTTGCCGGTCTTCAGGTCGACCACGACGAGCCGGCCGTCCGCGTCGACCTCCAGCCGGTCCACCCGGCCGGCCAGCTCGACCGGCCGGTGCGGGTCGTCGAGCCGGACGGCGAACTCGTGCTCGATGGCGAGCAGCCGGCGCGGGTTGGCGGCCAGCCAGCGGAGCAGCTTGTCGACCATCGCCTCGGCGCGGACCCGCTCCGGCCCGGCCATCCAGCGGGCGGCCAGCTCGATCGCGTCGAACCGGGCGGCGACGTAGTCGAGCAGGGCGCCCCGGTCCGCGCTGGCGTCCTCGGCGAGCATCGCGGCGGCGTGGACCAGGTTGCCGACGCCCTGGGCGGTGCCGGCCGGCGCGCTTCCGCCGTGCCGTTCCAGCAGCCAGCGCAGGCTGCACCGCAGCGCGCTCTCCATTGCGGACGGGGTGACCCGGACCGGCTCGCCCTCGTCGATCAGCGGCCGGTCGTCCGAGAGGGGCCGCAGCCCCCACCAGTCGTCGGGGTGCGCGCCGGAGACGCCGGCGGCGGCCAGGCGGGCCAACTCGGCCGCCGCCGCGTGCCGCCGGGTGGCCGGCGCGTCCGGGTCCGTCACCGCGGTACGCAGTTCGGCCACCAACGACGCCAGGGTCAGCGCCCGGGGCGGCCGGCTCACCGGCAGCGTCGTCACCCGGTCGGGTTCCGCGTCGCCGTCCCCGGCCGGCACCGCCGCATCCCCATCCGGCTCGGGGTCGGACGGCGATGGCCCACCGGACGGGTCGCCACCGCCGTCCGTGGGCGGGTCGGTGGGGCCGAGCTCGTAGAGGAAGCGGCTGGGCTGTTCCTCGTGGTCGTCCCCGCCCACGGCGGCGGAGGCGACCGCGCTGACCAGCAGCCGGCGCCGTGCCCGCGTCACCGCGACGTGGAACAGGCGCCGCTCCTCGTCCAGCAGTGCCGAGGTCTGGCCGATCACCGTGGCGAGCCGCCCGTCGCCGGCCGAGCGACCGGCGAGCAGGTCGACGAGGCGCTCGGAGCCGAGCAGGCTGCCCCGCAGCCGCAGGTCGGGCCAGACGCCCTCCTGCACGCCGGCGACGGCGACCAGGTCCCACTCGAGACCCTTGGCAGCGTGCGCGGTGAGCAGCCGGACCGCGTCACCCCGGTCGGCGGTCGGGGCGAGCGTGTCCGCCGGCAGGTCCTGCCCCAGCACGTGGTCGAGGAAGACCTCGGTCCGCGCGCCGGGCAGCCGGTCGGTGAAGCGGGCGGCGGCGTCGAAGAGCACCATCACCGCGTCCAGGTCCCGGTCGGCCGCCTCGGCCCGGCGGCGGCGGGCGACGTCCCCCTCCCCCGCCGTCGCCGGCGTCCGGGCCAGCGCCGCCGACCACAGCTCGGCGAGCCCGCTGGCCCGCCAGACCGCCCAGAGCACGTCCTCGGCGGTGGCGCCCGGCCGGGCGGCCGTCTCCCGGGCGACCGCGAGCAGGCCGGCCACGGTCTGCGCCGGCTCCGCCCACCGGCGGTCGATCCCGGCCAGCTCGGCCGGATCGCGCAGCGCCTCGACGATCAGCTCGCCGGACGGGCGGCGGTCACCCGCCGCCAGCGCCATGACCCGCAGCCCCTGCCGCAGGCGCCGTTCGGCGAGCGGGTCGGCCCCGCCCAGCGGCGAGTGCAGCAGGGCGACGGCCGCCTCCTCGTCGAGCCGCTCCGGCTCCAGCGCGCAGCGCAGCAGGAGCAGCAGCGGGGCCACCGCGGGTTGCAGGTGCAGCGGCAGGTCCTCGCCGTGGACCACGGTCGGCACCCCGGCGGCGTGCAGGGCGCGGCGCAGCGAGGGCAGCTGCCGGGCGGTGGACCGCACCAGCACCGCCATCTCCGACCACGGCACCCCGCCGAGCAGGTGCGCCTCACGCAGCGCGTGCGCCAGCCAGGCCGCCTCGCTGGTGGCCGAGCGGAAGGTGCGGACGTCCATCGTGCCGGGGGCGGCGTCGGGCAGCGGACGCAGCCGCCGGTGCGCCGCCGGGCCACGCAGCCGGCGGGCCAGCCGGGCGCTCGCCGCCAGCAGCCGGGGACCGGCCCGGTACGACGTGGTCAGCACCACCTGGGCGGCGGGCGCCCCGGAGGCGGTGCGGAACCGGTGCGGGAAGGTCACCACGCCGGTCGGGTCGGCGCCCCGGAAGGCGTACGTGGACGAGTCGGGGTCGGCGAAGGCGACCACGCTCTTCCCGCCGCCGGCCACGGTCGCCAGCAGGTCCTGCTGAGCCGGGTCGGTGTCGGCGTACTCGTCGACGTAGACGTACGCCAGCCGGCGCCGCTCGGCCTCCAGCAGCTCCGGGTCGTCGAGCAGCATCCCGGTGGCGGCCCGGACCAGCTCCGCCGGGTCGTACGCGATCGAGCCGCGGTTGCTCACGTCGCGCAGCGCGAGCACCGCCACGTACTCCCGGAGGAAGCGCGCGGCGGCCGGCCAGTCGGCGCGGCCGAGCTTCTCGCCCAGCCGGGCCAGCTCGACCGGGCCGACGCCGCGCTCGGCGGCGCGCATCAGCAGGTCGCGCAGCTGTGCCGCGAACGCCCGGGTGCGCAGCGCCGGCCGCAGATCCTCCGGCCAGCCCACCGGGTCGTCGCCCGGCTCCTCGCCGACCAGGTCGAGCAGCTCGCGGATGATGAGATCCTGCTCGGGACCGGTGAGCAGGCGGGGCGACGGCTCGCCGCGCTCGGCGGCGGCGCGCCGCAGCAGTCCGAAGGCGTACGCCGGGAAGGTGCGCACCAGCGGCTCCCGCAGCACGCGGTGGCCGTCACCGGCGATCCGTGCCTCGATCCGTTGACGCAGGCCGGTGGCCTGCCGGCGGCCGAACGTGAGCACGAGGACGCGCTCCGGATCGACCCCGTCGGCCACCCGCGCGGCGACCGCCTCGACGAGGGTGGCGGTCTTGCCGGTGCCCGGGCCGCCGAGCACGAGCATCGGCCCGTCGGTGTGCCCGACCACCTCCGCCTGCCGCGGGTCCTCGACCCGCGTGCCCACTCCCGCCGGCGCGCCGGAGCGGCGATCCCCCCGGGCCGCGTCGGCAGGCCGGCGCACCAGCCGGTACGCCTGCATCCCCCCATCCCACCAGACCCCACCGACACACTCGCACCACCCCACGCCGACCCAGATCCGTTGATCATGAAGTTATGGAGGCGACACGCCGATATGGACGGCGATAACTTCATGATCAACCGGAACCGGTTGGGTGGGCGGGCCGGTCAGGCCAGGTGGGACTCCAGGGTGTCGAGAGCGGCGGGGACGGAATCGACCACGGTGAGCAGGGCCAGGCCCGCCGGCTTCAGGAACGTCTGCCCGGTGAGACCGCCCAGCCAGTCGAGCAGCGGGCGGTAGAAGCCGTCGGTGTCGACGAGGACCATCGGCTTGGCGTGCAGGGCCAGCGTGGCCGTGGTCCAGACCTCGAACAGCTCGTCCAGCGTGCCGAGGCCGCCCGGAAGGGTGAGGAACGCGTCCGACTTGTCGATCATGAGTGTCTTGCGGTCGGCCATCGACTCGGTGACCAGCAGCTCGTCGGAGGCCAGGTCGGCGACCTCCAGGTCGACCAGGGCCTGCGGGATCACCCCCAGGGTCCGCCCGCCCGCGGCCCGCGCCCCGTCCGCCAGCGCGCCCATCATCCCGACGCAGCCGCCGCCGCTGACCAGAGTGTGGCCGCGCCGGGCGATCTCCGCGCCGGTCTCGGCCGCGAGATCCAGCCAGCGCTGGTCGAGCGTCCGGGAGGACGCGCAGAACACGCAGATGGCCGCCACGCCGGTCAGTCCCTGCCGCCCTCGTCGGCGGCGACCCGTTGGTCCGCCGCGGTGCGTGCGACCGCCTCCTCGCGGACCGCCTCCTGCTCGGCGGAGAGCACCGCCTCCGCCTCCACGATGTGGCGGACCGCCTCGTTCACATCGTCGGTGAGGCAGATCAGATCCAGGTCCACCGGGCCGATCTTCCCCTCGGCGGACATGGTGTCGCGCAACCAGTCGATCAGCCCGCCCCAGTAGCGGGTGCCCATCAGCACCACCGGGAAGCGGGTGACCTTGCCGGTCTGCACCAGGGTGAGCGCCTCGAACAGCTCGTCCATGGTGCCGAAGCCGCCGGGGAGGACCACGAACGCCTGGGCGTACTTGACGAACATCGTCTTGCGGGCGAAGAAGTAGCGGAAGTCGATGGCCAGGTCGACCCACTCGTTGATGCCCTGCTCGAAGGGGAGCTCGATGCCGAGCCCGACGGAGAGCCCGCCGGCCTCGCTGGCGCCCCGGTTGGCCGCCTCCATCACGCCCGGGCCGCCGCCGGTGATGACCGCGTACCCGGCACGGGCCAGCTCACCGCCCAGCGCCTCGGCCAGCCGGCACTCCGGGCTGTCCGGTCGGCTGCGGGCGGAGCCGAAGACGCTGACCGCCGGCGGCAGGTCGGAGAGGGTGTCGAACCCCTCGACGAACTCGGAGAGGATCCGCAGCGCCCGCCACGCGTCCCGGGTCTTCCAGTCGTCGCGCTGCCGCGAGTCGAGCAGCCGCTGATCGGCGGTGCTGTCGGTCATGGCCGTGCGGCGCAGCGTGACGGGCCCCCGGTGCCGCTCGCGCTGCGGCTCGCCCTCCGGCGCCCGCCCGTTGCTCTCGCTCATGGGAGCAACCGTAGTGGAGTCGCACCCACCGGGCGGGCAGGGCGGGCAGGCCGGAAATTCGTCGTGATCGCGGGCAACTATTTCGGTCGCCCGTACGTCTTACTATTCACATACCGGGTATGCCCCGGCGCGCGCCTTCGGGGGAGGAACCAGCGTGATCACCAACAACGAGAGGATCCGGATCCGCCGTCAGATGCAGCGGCGGATCCGGGACGTGGTGGCCGAGCGCCGCCGCGCCCGCCTGATGGAACCGTCCAGCACGGACCTGGCCGGCGATCCGGCGGAGCCCACCGCCGGCGAGTCCGCCCTGACCCGGACGGCCTGAGTCCCACGCCCTGCCACGGCCGGGAAGATCCCGGGGGGTGACCTCCCGGCCGGCGGGGCGAGGTGGGATCAGGCGGGAGCGAGCCAGCGGTGCAGGGTGGCGGCGCCGTCGCGGATCTTGCCGATCTCGACGTGCTCGTCCCGGTGGTGGGCGAGGTTGGGGTCGCCGGGGCCGAAGTTGAGCGCCGGGATGCCCATCTCCGCGAACCGGGCCACGTCCGTCCAGCCCAGCTTGCCGACCGGCGCGGCGCCCACCGCCGCCAGGAACTCCTGCGCCGGCGGCGCGTCCAGGCCCGGGAGCGCGCCCGCCGCCGCGTCCGTCACCTCGAGGTCGAAGCCGTCGAAGACCTCGCGCAGGTGCGCCTCGGCCGCCGCCGGGTCACGGTCCGGTGCGTACCGGTAGTTGATCTCGATCTCGCAGCGGTCCGGGATGACGTTGCCGGCCACGCCACCGACGATCCGGACCGCGTTCAGCCCCTCCCGGTAGTCGCAGCCGTCCAGGGTCACCCGCCGCGCCTCGTACGTCGTCAGCCGGCGCAGCACCTCGCCCGCGCCGTGGATGGCGTTCACCCCGTGCCAGGACCGGGCGGCGTGGGCCCGCTCGCCGTGCGTGGTGACGATCGCTCGCATGGTGCCCTGGCAGCCGGCCTCGACGATCCCGTACGTCGGCTCCAGCAGCACCGCGAAGTCGGCCTGGAGCCACTCCGGGTGCGCCTCGGAGACGAGGAAGAGACCGTTGTACTTCGACTCGATCTCCTCCGCCTCGTAGAAGAAGTACGTCACGTCGTACCGCGGCTCGAGCAGCGTCACGGCCAGGTGCAGGGCGTACGCCAGGCCGGACTTCATGTCCGAGGTGCCGCACCCGTACATGAGGTCGCCACGGATCGTGGACGGGAAGTTGTTGTTCAGCGGAACCGTGTCGAGGTGCCCGGCGAGCACCACCCGCTGGGCGCGACCCAGGTCGGTACGGGCCATGACCGTGTTGCCGTGCCGGTACGTCGTCAGGTGCGGCACGCGGCGCAGCACCTCCTCGACGCAGTCGGCGATCGCCTTCTCGTTGAGGGAGACGGACTCTATGTCGACCAGTGCGCGGGTCAACGCCACCGGATCAGCCAGGACCTCGGGGGTCAGCGGGTTCTCCATGTTTCGCACGGTACCTTCAAGGTCGTGAGCAACGCAGAGTCTGCCTGGGGCATCGGCCTGGCCACCGTGACCGCTGACGATCAGGTGCTCGACACCTGGTACCCGACCGGCAAGCTGGGCCTCGGCGAGCTGCCGCTGGTCCCCGGCGAGGACGAGGCGGACGTCCTCGACCTTCCTCCGGGCGCGATCGGCGACCGGGCGCTGCCGGGCCTGCGTACCGTCCAGGTGGTCACGGTGATCGGCTCGCTGGAGGACCCGATCAAGGACGCCGCGGACGCGTACCTGCGGCTGCACCTGCTCTCCCACCGCCTGGTCCGGCCCAACGAGCTCAACCTCGACGGCATCTTCGGCAAGCTCGCCAACGTCGCCTGGACCTCGGCCGGGCCCTGCCCGCCGGAGCGGGTCGACGAGCTGCGGGTGGTCGAGCGGGCCGCCGGCCGCCACCTGGCGGTGTACGGGGTGGACAAGTTCCCCCGGATGACCGACTACGTCGTCCCCTCCGGCGTCCGGATCGCGGACGCCGACCGGGTCCGGTTGGGCGCCCACCTCGCCGCCGGCACGACCGTCATGCACGAGGGCTTCGTGAACTTCAACGCCGGCACGCTCGGCACGTCGATGGTCGAGGGCCGGATCGTGCAGGGCGTGGTGGTCGGCGACGGCTCCGACATCGGCGGCGGCGCCTCGATCATGGGCACCCTGTCCGGCGGCGGCACCGAGAAGATCCGCATCGGCGAGCGGAGCCTGGTCGGCGCCAACGCGGGCGTCGGCATCACGCTCGGCGACGACTGCGTGGTGGAGGCCGGCTGCTACGTCACCGCCGCCTCCAAGATCACCCTGCCGGACGGCCGGGTGGTCAAGGCCCGCGAGCTGTCCGGCGTGGACGGGCTGCTCTTCTGGCGCAACTCGGTGACCGGCGGCCTGGAGGCGAAGCCCCGCACCGGCAAGGGCATCGAGCTGAACGCCGCCCTGCACGCCAACGACTGAGGCGGTCCGGATGCCGTCGATGAAGGAACGCATGCTCGCCGGTGAGCCGTACATCGCCGACGAGCCGGAGATCCTCGCCGACCTCGACCGGGCCGCCCGGTTGATGGAACGGTTCAACAGCAGCTCGGCGAGCGACCCGGAGGGGCGGCTCGCCGCCCTGCGGGACCTGCTCGGCGGGCTCGGCGAGGACACCTGGATCCGGCCGCCCCTCTACGTCGACTACGGGACGCGTATCACCATCGGCCCGCGCAGCTTCGTCAACGTCAACGCGGTCCTCCTCGACGTCGCAGCGATCACCATCGGCGCCGACGTCCAGATCGGGCCGAACGTCCAGCTGCTCACCCCGACCCACCCCGTCGAGCCGGAGCCGCGGCGCGCCAAGTGGGAGGCGGCGAAGCCGATCACGATCGGCGACAACGTGTGGCTCGGCGGCGGGGCGATCGTCCTCGCCGGGGTCACCGTCGGGGAGAACACGGTGGTGGGTGCCGGCGCCGTGGTCACGAAGGACCTGCCGCCGAACGTCATCGCGGTCGGCAACCCCGCCCGGGTGGTCCGCGAGCTCGCCTGAGGCGCCCCGCGGCAGCTCGGCCACCGACCGGACCGGCGTGACCCAGCTCGGGGCCCCCCACCGGGCCGGCGTCAGGCGGGCGGCGGCTCGGTGAGGCGTACCACCAGGTCGGCCCGGTCCGCCGTGGCCGCCACCAGCGCGGCGTTGGCCTCGTCGCTGCCGCACGCCCAGGCCCGGGCCTCCTCCGGCGACCGCCCGTACGCCTCGTGCCGGGCGGTGAGCCGGCGCAGCCGCAGCTCCGCGTCGAGGTCCAGGAACCACGCCTCGTGCAGCAGCGGCCGGATCTCCTCCCACGGGTACTCCGGCAGCAGCAGGTAGTTGCCCTCGGTGACCACCAGCCGGACCTCCGGCGGCACCTCGATCGCCCCCGCCACCGCCTCCTCCAGCTCCCGCCGGAAGACCGGCGCGTACACCGAGGTGGGCTCGAGCCGGCGCAGGCGGCGCAGCAGCGAGACGTATCCGTTGGCGTCGAACGTGTCCAACGCGCCCTTGCGTCCGGCCCGGCCGAGCCGGACCAGCTCGGCCTGCGCCAGGTGGAACCCGTCCATCGGGACCAGCCGGGCGGCCGGGCCCACCGCGGCGACGACCTGCTCGGCCAGGGTGGACTTGCCGGCACCGGGGGCGCCGGCGATGCCGAGCAGCTGGCGCGGGCCGGCGTCGGCCAGCGCGCGGGCGCGCGCCACCAGCTCGTCGAGGGAGACGACCCGCGCCGGTGCCATCAGTCGAGGACCGGCTCGCTGATCGTGAACCGCGCGTGCACCGCCGCCTGCACAGCCTGCGGCCGGGGGTCCAGCTCCAGCTCGGGCGCGCCGCCGGCCTCGCCCGCGTACGCCATCCGGGCCAGCATCGGCCGGTCGGTGTCGGCGTCGGCCAGTTCGACGAGCGCCACCACGCGGGCGCCGAGCGCCTCGGCGTACTCCCGGGCCCGCAGCAGCGCGTCGGCGATGGCGGCGTGCCGGGCCTCGCGGTGGACCGGGCTGTCCGGGCGCAGCGACCACCACGGCCCGGCCACCTCGACCTGGTCCTGGTCGGCCAAGCGCAGCATCAGCTCGCCCAGTGCGGTGAAGTCCCGCACGGTGACGGTGGTGCTCACGCTGCCGTGGTACGCGACGACCCGCTCCCCGGACCGCCGGGTCTCCGGCCGTACGCGCAGCTCACCGGTCTCCCGCCGCTCGACCGCCGGGCCGTACCCGTCGAGGAGCACCCGGACGGCGGCGGCCCGTTCGGCCAGCCGGCTCAGCGTGGTCTCCCGGTCCCGGTCCCGGGCCATCGCGGTCACCGTGAAGCCGGCCAGCTCCGGCGCGACCTCCCGGTGCGCCTCGCCCCGCACCGCCACCACCGGTCCGTCCGCCATGCTTTCACCCTATCGAGGTTGGCACCGGGGCGGTGATCAGTCGAGACCCCGGCGGTGCGGCCCGGACGGGTCCGGGACGTGCGCGGTGTAGGCGACCCGGCCGGCCCGGACGTGGCAGCCGCCCAGGTGGCCGCCGGCGGCGCCCAGCTCCCGCAGCCAGGCGACCTCCTCGGTGTGGTCGCCGCCGGCCGGGAAGTCACGGACCCGGGTGGCGTACGCGCGACCGGACAGCAGCTCGCGCGCGGTGCCCGCCTCGGCGTGCAGCGCGGTGAGCCGCTCGGCGTCGCCGGAGCGCAGCGCGTCGGTCAGCTCGTCGAGGTACGCGGTCACCCCGGCCAGCTCGCGCAGCACCCGCTCGCTGTTGCCGAGCAGCATGTTGGCGGTCCGCGCGGCCGGTGTGCCGGCCACCCGGGTGCCGTCGCGGAAGCTGCCCGCGGCCAGCGCGAGGACCGCGTCCCGCAGCGCCGCCCGGCGGACCGCCCCGGCCAGCGCGCCGGCGAGCAGGTGCGGGACGTGCGAGGCGAGGGCGGCGGCGGTGTCGTGCGCGTCGGCGGCCATCGGCACCACCCGGGCGCGGAACACCTCCAGCAGCAGCCCGGTGAGCCAGCGGAACGGCCCGGTCGCCGGCCCTGGCGCCGGGCAGAGCACCCAGGCGGCGCCGTCGAGCAGCGTCGGCGCGGCGGCGGTGAGCCCGGCCGACTCGGCGCCGGCCATCGGGTGCCCGGGCACGAACCGGTCGAGCAGACCGTGCCGGGCGGCCGCCGCGGCCACCTCGGCCTTGGTGCTGCCCACGTCGGTGAGGACGCAGCCGGGCGGGCTCGCCCCCGCCACCAGCGGCAGGGTGGCCGGCAGGGTGGGCAGCGGCCCGCACAGGAACACGACGTCCCGCCCGGCGACCGCCTCCTCGACGGTCTCCGGAACCGTCACGCCCTGCCCGCGCGCGTGCTCCCGGGTGGCCGGATCCGGGTCCCACCCGGTGACGTCCAGCCCGGCGTCGCGCAGCCGCAGCAGGACGGACCCGCCGATCAGGCCGGTGCCGACGACGGCGGCGCGGACGCCCGCGTACCCCCGATCGGCCCGGGACTCCGGACGGCCCGGACCGGCGATCCCGTCGCCCGTCATCGCGACTCAGGCGGCCAGCCGGCCGGCGACCGCCGCGACGTGCTCGTCGGACTCGGTCAGCGCCACGCGGACGTGCCGGGCGCCGGCCGGCCCGTAGAAGACACCGGCCGCGACCAGGATGCCGCGCCGGGCCAGCCAGTCGACGGTCGCCCAGCAGTCCTCGTCGCGGGTCAGCCACAGGTAGAGGCCGGCCTCCGAGTGCTCGACGGTGAACCCGGCGCCGGTGAACGCGGCGTGCAGCGCCGCGCGCCGGGCCCGGTAGCGTTCGCGCTGCTCGTCGGCGTGCCACTCGTCGCCTAGGGCGGCCACCATGGCGGCCTGCACCGGTGCGGGCACGATCATGCCGGCGTGCTTGCGGACCTTCAGCAGCTCGGCGACGAGCGCCGGGTCGCCGGCCACGAAGCCCGCGCGGTAACCGGCGAGGTTGGACCGCTTCGAGAGCGAGTGCACCGCGAGCACGCCCTCGTACGAGCCGCCGCAGACCTCCGGCGACAGCACCGAGACCGGCTCGGCGTCCCAGCCGAGCGGCAGGTAGCACTCGTCGCTGGCGACGACCGCACCGCGCTCCCGGGCCCAGTCGACCACCTTGCGCAGGTGGGCCGCGGGCAGCACGCGCCCGGTCGGGTTGCCGGGCGAGTTCACCCAGACCAGGCGTACGCGGGGCGTCGGGCCGACCGCGGTCAGCGAGTCGGCGCGCACGACGGTGGCCCCGGCCAGCCGGGCGCCGTCCTCGTACGTCGGGTACGCGATCGACGGCACCACGACCACGTCGTCCGGCCCGATCCCGAGCAGCGTCGGCAGCCAGGCGACCAGTTCCTTCGAGCCGACCGTCGGCAGGACGCCGAGCCCGTTCACCCCGGCCCCGCACGCGACCGCGACCCAGGCGGTGATCGCGTCACGCAGCGCCGGCGTGCCGGCGGTCAGCGGGTAGCCGGGCGCGTCCGACGCGTCGGCCAGCGCCTGCCGGATCACCGGGGGCACCGGGTCGACCGGCGTGCCCATGGAGAGGTTGATCAGGCCCTCCGGGTGCGCCGCGGCCAGCGTGGCCGCGGCGTCCAGAGCGTCCCAGGTGAACTCGGGCAGCCGAGCCGAGACCGGCGCGGACCGGTTCAGTGGCCCTCTCCGCGCGGCGGCTGGGCGGCGACGAAGGTCGCGTCCTTCTCCACCTTGCCGATCTTCGAGGCGCCACCGGGCGAGCCCAGGTCCTCGAAGAACTCGTAGTTGGCCGCGGTGTAGTCCTTCCACTGCTCGGGAACGTCGTCCTCGTAGAAGATCGCCTCGACCGGGCACACGGGCTCACAGGCACCACAGTCGACGCACTCGTCGGGGTGGATGTAGAGCATCCGGTTGCCCTCGTAAATGCAGTCGACCGGGCACTCCTCGATGCATGCCTTGTCGAGCACATCCACGCACGGCTCGGCGATGATGTAGGTCACCGGTCTTCTCCTCCGCAAGACGCGCCGCGATCACCCGCGACGGTAAGAGCCTAGTATCTCGGCGGGGAGGAGGTCGATCGTGCTCCGACAGCAGGACGTGGGACACCGCATCGTGGTCCGCCGCATTGTGGGGATTCGCGAAGGCCGGCCCCTCTTCTCCGACGCCCTCGGCGAACTGGTCGAGCTGAGCGAGACCCATCTCACTCTCGCCACCGCGCAGGGCCGGATCGAGGTCCCGGTGGCCGAGGTGCACCGGGCGAAGCGGGTCCCGCCGGCCCGCCGGCCCACGGCCGCCGCGGTGGCCGCGCTGGAGATCGCCGCCGACGAGGCGTGGCCGGCACCGACCCGCGCCCGCCTGGGCGACTGGCTGCTGCGCAGCGCCGACGGCTGGACCGGGCGGGCCAACTCGGCGCTGCCGGTCGGCGACCCGGACCGGCCCCTGCCCGCCGCGCTCGACGCGGTGGAACGCTGGTACGCCGACCTCGGCCAGCCGGCCCGCGTCAACACCCCGCTGCCGCTGGCCGCGCCGGTCGGGGCCGAACTCGACGCGCGCGGCTGGACCAGCAGCCCGGCCGTCCTCGTGCAGACCGTCCCGCTGTCGACGCTCACCGCCGCCGCGCCGGCGTCGCGGGCGGACCGGCCCGCCCTCGACGTCGGGCTGGCCACCGCGCCGTCGGCCGACTGGCTGGCGATCGCCGCCGGCCGTAAGGGCGGCCTGCCGGACGCCGCCCGCCACGTGCTCACCGCCGTGGCCCAGGTCCGTTTCGCCGAGGTGTACGCCGGCGACACGCTGGTCGCCGTCGGCCGGGGCACCGTCACCGCGGGCGGACGCTGGCTCGGCCTGAGCCTGATCGAGGTGCTGCCGCAGGCCCGCCGGCAGGGGCTGGCCCGGCGCGTGATCCACGCCCTGGCGGGCTGGGGCGCGGCGGCCGGCGCCACCGACGCCTTCCTCCAGGTCGAGCAGCGCAACACGGCGGCGGTCGCCCTCTACCGCGCGTTGGGCTTCACCACCCACCACACCTACCTGACCCGGGTCGCGCCGCGCTGACGGGGATGCGGCATCCCGGGGTGTCCACGCGGCGGACACCGCGAGACGCCGCATCCCGAGTCGATCAAGCGACGGTCAGCGGCGGACCGGCTTGCGGGGCTTGGCGGCCTTCATCTCGGCGTACCGCTTGAGCTTCTGCGACCGGTGGTCGAGGCCGAGCGCGACGGCCAGCAGGTAGCCCAGGAGCACGCCGATGCCGGTGGCGGCCAGGTAGAGCCAGATCTGCGCGAAGAAGGTGCCGGCGCCATCGCCGAACGGGTTCTTTCCGACCAGCAACGGCCCGACGAACAGGGTGAGCGCCAGCGCGACACCGATCGCGGCGGCCACGTCCGTGCCCCACTCAGCGGCCGGCCGGCGCCGACCCCAGACGAAGGCGACCACCGCCAGGGTCAGCGCGATCACCACGAACATCCCGAGCGTCACCCGGTCGGCGGCCGCGGTGTCGTCCGCGTCGAAGCCGAACCGGATGATCAGCCGGGCGACCAGGTTGACCGCGAACAGCACACCCGCGAGCGCTCCGACCGCGCGCCACCGCTCCTTCATCGCACGCCTCCCGCCGTACCGCCCGCCGCCCTCCGGCGGGCCTTCCTGGCAGGAATATCTACCACCGGAAGCTGTGCGTCGTCAGGCCCTGGGCCGGGTGGGAGGGGCGGCGAGCACCTGCCGGAAGCCCATCACGGCGAACGTCATCGCGCCGGCCACGACGAGGAGCAGGTCCACCCATGTCCCGGTCAGCAGCACGTCGCCCTCGGCGGTGCGGATGCCGGCGACCGCGACGATGGCGAACCACGGCACCGCCGGCAGCGCCACCGCCCAGCGGCGCTCGACCGTGGCGTGGGCGAACCAGCTCAGCGCCACGTTCGCGCCGACCGCCACCAGCGCCGCCACGCCGATCAGGTACCCGCCGGCCCGGACCGGGGCGAGCAGCAGCTCCAGCGCCGCGGTCGCCACTCCGCCGACGACGGAGAGCAGGCCGCCGGCGACGCGCAGGACGAGGTCGACCGCCCGGCCGGACCGGTCGGGCAGCGGCGGGACGTCCTCGTCGGGCAGGACCGACATCGGCGCGGCGGGGAGGGTCACCGGGAACCGGCCGCGCCGACCGGGGACCGGTCCGGGCCGTCGGCGACCGCGAGCCCGGCGAACAGGTCGTCCTCCCAGCCGTACGGGCCGGAGCCGGGGCCCTTCTCACCGACCGCGAGGGTGTAGTACTCCACCCCCATGAACTCGCTGCCGAAGTTGCCGGCGATCGAGTACAGCCAGGAGTTGTCCGGGATCTGGGTGGCGTGCGCGCGCATCGCCGCCTCCTTGGCGGCGTGCTGGTCGGTGGCGTCGATCCGGGCGGCGATCTGCGGGTCGGGGGTGCAGAAGGGCATCTCGGTGGCCTCCTCGATGCCCACGAAGGGGTTGTCCGACGAGCCGGCGAAGTGGGCCATCCCGGCCTCCAGCACGCTCTGCGGCATCGCCGTCCAGTAGATCTTGGTCGGGCCGAAGCCCTCGGCGCCGGCCAGTTCGGCGGCGCGCATCGCCACCCGGTGTGCCTGGATGTGGTCCGGGTGGCCGTAGAAGCCGTTCCCGTCGTACGTGATCATGACCTGGGGCCGGATCTCGCGCATGATCTCGACCAGGTGCCCGGCGGCCTCGTCGAGGTCGGCCTGCCAGAAGGCGCGGGGGTGCTCGTTGGTGGCGAGGCCCATCATGCCGGAGTCCCGGTAGCGGCCCGCGCCGCCGAGGAACCGGTGGTCGGTGACCCCGAGCGCGCGGCAGGCCGCGGCCAGCTCCCCGATCCGGTAGCCACCGAGCTGGTCGGCCTCGGCGGCGGCGAGCTGCGCCAGCTCCGGCACGTGGATCTCACCCTCCTCCCCGAGGGTGCAGGTCACCAGCGTGACGTGGGCACCGGTGGCGGCGTAGTGCGCCATCGTCGATCCGGTGCCGATGGCTTCGTCATCGGGGTGCGCGTGGACCAGCAGAAGCCGGCGATCGGGCAGCGTCGTCACGTCCGTCACTCTAACTGGCGGTTGTCCGGTGCCGGCCCGGACGCGTCCACGCAGGTCGGCCACATCACCTCCGGCACCGTCCTACGATCCGACGTGTGGACTTTCCGGCGCTGGCCGCGCGTACCCGTCGGTTCCGCCACGGGGCACCGCGCGCCGTCTCCGTGGCCGACGACGGCTCCCGGGTGGTCTTCCTCCGCTCGGCCGGCCCGGAGGACCCGGCCGACGCGCTCTGGCTCCTCGACCTCGCCAGCGGGGAGGAGCGGCTGGTCGCCGACCCGGCGGCCCTGCTCGGCGGCGACGCCGACACGCTCAGCCCGGGCGAGCGCGCGCTGCGGGAACGCCTGCGGCTGAGCGTCTCCGGCATCGGGTCGTACGCCCTGGACTCGGCCGGCCGGGTGGCGGTCTTCGCGCTCGGCGGCCGGCTGTTCCGGGCCGACCTGGTGCACGGCGACGTGGTCGAGGTCGCCACCGCCGGCCCGGTGCTCGACCCACGGCCCGACCCGACCGGGCAGCGGCTGGCGTACGTGACCGACGAGTCCGACGGCGTACGGCGCGGCGAGCTGCGGGTGGTCGAACACGACGGCACCGACACCATGCTGGCCGGCGAGGACTCCGGGGTGACCTGGGGCCTGCCCGAGCACGTCGCGGCGGAGGAGTTCGACCGGTTCCGGGGCTACTGGTGGGCCCCGGACGGGCGGTCGGTGCTCGCCGCGCGGGTCGACGAGTCGCGGCTGGAGCGCTGGCACCTGCACGACCCGGCCGAGCCGGCGAGCGCGCCGACGAGCGTGGCGTACCCCCGGGCCGGCGGGCCGAACGCGGAGGTGAGCCTCCACCTGCTCGACCTCGACGGCGGCTGGGTCGACGTGCACTGGGACCGGGAGACGTACCCGTACCTGACGACGGTGCACTGGGCCGACGGCGGTCCGCTGATCACCGTGCTGCGCCGGTCCCAGCAGCACGGTCTGGTGCTGGCGGTGGACCCGCGCACCGGGGAGACGCAGGTGCACGCCGAGCTGGCCGACCCGCGCTGGGTCGACCCGGTCCCGGGCACGCCCGCCCACCTGCCCGACGGCCGCGTGCTGGTGGGCGGGGAGCTGGCCCACGACGGGTACGACGCCCGCTGCCTCTTCGCCGACGGCACGCTGCTGACCCCGCCGTCGCTGTACGTCCGCCGGGTGGTGGGCCGGCTGCCGGCCGTCTCGGGCACCGGGCCGGCCGACCTGGTCGTGGAGGCGAGCGAGGGCGAGCCCAGCGAGCAGCACCTGTTCCGGGTGCGCACGACCATCGGGGGTGGCGTCGACGCCCGCCGGATCACCACCGACTCGGGCTGGCACGTGGCGGCCGTCGGGGGTGACGTCCTGGTGGTCGGCAGCGCCTCGCTGGACCACGCCGGCCTGCGCTGGACGGTGTGGCAGGGCGACCGGGAGGTGGCCGAGCTGCGGTCGCTCGCCGCGACCCCGCCGTACGCCCCGCTGCCTCTGCTGGAGCGGGTGACCGACCGCCGGCTGCCGGCGGCGGTGCTCTACCCGGACAACCACGTCACCGGGCGTCGGCTGCCGGTGCTGCTCGACGTGTACGGCGGTCCGGGCCACCAGGAGGTGCTCGCCGCCCGGTCGGCGTGGCTGGAGCGGCAGTGGTGGGCCGACGCCGGCTTCGCGGTGGTGGTGGTCGACAACCGGGGTACGCCGGGCGTCGCGCCGTCGTTCGAGAAGGCGATCCACCGGCGGGTGGCGGACGTGGTCCTCACCGACCAGGTGGAGGCGCTCACCGCGCTCGCCGACAAGCACCCGGACCTGGACCTGGGCCGGGTGGCGGTCCGGGGCTGGTCGTTCGGGGGTTGGCTGGCGGGGCTGGCCGTACTGCGCCACCCGGAGCTGTTCCGGTGCGGGATCGTCGGCGCGCCGGTGACCGACTGGACCCTGTACGACACGGCGTACACCGAGCGTTACCTGGGCCTGCCGGAGGACGGGATGGACGTGTACGCCCACCACTCGCTGGTGGAGCTGGCCGCCGAACCGGTCACCGGCCCCGACCAGGCCCGCCCGCTGCTGCTGGTGCACGGGCTGGCCGACGACAACGTGGTGGCCGCGCACACCCTGCGGCTGTCGGCGGCGCTGCTGGCCACCGGGCGGCCGCACTCGGTGCTCCCGCTGACCGGTGCCACGCACATGGCCGCCGGCGGCACCGCCGAACGCCTGCTCCGCCTGGAGCTCGACTTCCTCCGCACCCACCTGGCGTAAGGAAGGGCCCCTTATTAACGCCTCCGGTAGAGGAAGGGCCCCCTGTTAACACGCGGAAGGCCCCCGGCCGACGACGTTGTCGACCGGGGGCCCGCTTTCCGCGGTGCGGGGGTTACGGCTTCACGTGCGGGGTTACGGCTTCACGTGCGCGTTCACGAAGGACGGGTACCCGAAGACGCTGGAGATGAAGACCCCGCCGGCCTTCGAGCCGTGCACGACGTACGCCACGTCGACGAAGAGCGGCACGACCGGGGCGTGCTCCTTCATGATCCGCTCGTCGAGCTTGCCCCACTCGGGACCCTGCTCGCCCGGCGGCAGGGCCAGGATGCGGTCCATCTCAGCGTTGATCGCCGGGTCGTTGAAGTACGACTGGTTGCTGTTGCCCTCGGCCTTGATGGTGCGGCCGTCGTAGAGCACCGGCAGGATCGAGGCGCCGCTCGGCCAGTCGGCCGCCCAGTTACCGATGTACAGGTCCCAGGGGTTGTCCTTCTTCTTGATCTCGTCGAGCTTCGCGTCGTCCGGGATGTTCCGGACGGTGATCTTGAAGCCGGCCCGCTCCAGGTTGCCCTTGAGCTGGGCAGCGATCTGCTGTTCGGTGGTGTTGTCGGCGACGCCGAGGACCAGCTCGGGGGTCTGGCCGCCGAGCAGCTCCTTGGCCTTCTCGACGTTGCCGGTGGCGCCGGCCGGGTACGCGTCGAACGCCTTGTAGCCGATCGTGGACGGCGGCATGAGCGTGGTCATCGGGGAGGCGACGGTCTGCCCGCCCAGTGCCTTGACCAGGCCCTCCCGGTCGATGGCGTAGTTCAGCGCCTGCCGGACCTTCAGGTCCTTCACCCGCTGGTTGTTGATGACCAGTTGGTTGGCGCTCGGCGTCGGCGACAGGATGCTGCGGGACTTGAGCGCCTGGTCGTTGGCGACCTTGGCGACCAGCGAGGCCGGGACGAAGTTCCAGGCGAGCGCGCTCTGGTCGGCGCCGTTGTCGGCGATCACCCGGTTGTTGGCGGCGTCGGCGGTCGGGCCGAACGTCCACACGAACTTGTCCGGGTACTGGTGCCGCACCGGGTCGGTGTTCGCGTCCCAGTGCTCGTTGCGCTCCAGCACGATCTCGGTGCCGGCCGTGTACTTCGTGATCTTGTACGGCCCGGACGAGAACGGCTGGTTGTCCAGGTTGACGCCGGTGTCCTTGTCGGTCGGCAGCGGCGCGGTGGTCGGCAGCGAGACCGCGAACGGGAGGTCGCAGCGCGGCTTGGCGAACTCGAAGCGCAGCGTCTTGTCATCCGGCGTGGTCAGGCCCGGGGGCAGCGCGCCCTTGTTCTGCTTGAAGTTCCACTTGGTGTCGTACTGCGGGGTGTCGGCCAGCCACTCCTGGATGTAGGTCGGGCCGCCGGTCAGGTCCGGGTCGAAGGAGCGGGCGATGCCGTACGCGATCTCCTTGCTGGTGATCGGGCGGCCGTCCTCGAACTTGACCCCGTCCTTGATCTTGAATTCCCAGACCTTGCAGTCGTTGTTGACGTTGGTGCCCGGCGTCTCGGCCAGGTCGCCGACGAGGACCAGGCCGCCCTTGCCGTCGTCCTTCCAGGTGGTCAGGTAGCGGGCGAAGAGCGGGGACGTCATCAGGCCGGCGAACGAGTACGTCCGCTGCGGGTCCAGGTGGGAGATCGGCGTCTCCCGGATGATGGTGAAGGTCCCGCCCTTCTGCGCGCCGGGAACCTCCGCCGCCGGGCCCTTCGAGTCCTTCGGGTCGGTCGCGATGACCCCGGTCTGCTGCCGGTTGGTGTCCACCGCGGTGCCCTCGCCCGTGTTCTCCGAGCAGGCACCCAGGGTCACCACCAGTGCGATCGCGCCGCCTGCGGCGGCCGCCACGCGTGGTCGCATTCCTACCTCCTCCACCCCGGTCGCGCCGGTGGACCACCGGCGTCCCGAGGATCGTAAAGAAGAAAAACTACAAGTTGTGTAACAGTTGTCGATAAATTTCACCGCCGTCCGGCCGGCGACCACCCGCCTCGTGAGCGGGTGGATCAGCCGAGCCGGACGCGGGGGTCGATGGCCGCGTACAGGAGGTCCACCAGGACGTTCGCGACCACCACGAAGACCGCCGCGATCAGGACGGTCGCCATGATGGTGGGTAGGTCACCGGCCCGGACCGCCTCCACCGCGGTACGCCCCAGCCCCTGGAGGCCGAACGTGGTCTCGGTGATGACCGTGCCGCCCAGGGCGGCGCCGACGTCGAGGCCCGCGATGGTGACCACCGGCGTGATCGCCGCGCGGAGCGCGTGCCGGCCGTACACGGTCGGTTTGGCCAGGCCCTTCGCCCGCGCGGTACGGACGAAGTCCTCCGAGAGCGTCTCCAGCATCTGCGCCCGCGACAGCCGGGCGTAGATCGCGGAGAAGAGGAAGGCCAGCGCGAGCCAGGCGAGCACCAGGCCGCTGGCCCACTTCAGCGGATTCTCGAGGATCGACGTGTAGGTCGGCACCGGCAGCAGCCGCAGGTTGTAGACGAAGACCAGCAGCAGGACCGCGCCGACGAAGTAGAGCTGGAGCGAGGCGCCGGTCAGCGAGAAGCCGATCGCCGCGCGGTCCAGCCAGGTACCCCGGCGCAGCGCGGACACCATGCCCAGCCCGACGCCCAGCAGCAGCCAGAGGATCGCGGCCGGGATGACGATGCTGAGCGTCACCGGCAGCACGCGGGTGATGGTGTCCAGCACCGCCTCGTTGTTGACGTACGACCAGCCGAGGCAGGGCGCGTCGCACCGGCCGCCCTGCGCGCTGCCCAGGTCCCGGCCGGTGAAGATGCCCTTCATGTAGCCCACGTACTGGGTGAGCAGCGGGTCGCGGAGGCCGAGTTCCTGGCGGACCCGCTCCAGCCGCTCGGGGTTGCAGTTCTTCGGGCACATGCCGCTGACCGGGTCGCGCGGCAGCGCGAAGAACATGAGGAACGTCAACACGCTCACCGCGAAGAGCGTGAGTACGGCGGAGAGGATCCGCTTGATCAGGAAGCGCGCCATGTCAGCACCTACCGGGACGACTTCGGGTCGAGCGCGTCGCGCAGCGCGTCGCCGAAGAGGTTGAACGCGAACACGAGCGCGAAGATCGTGATGCCGGGGAAGAAGACGAACGCCGGGTCGGTCTGGAGGTAGTCCAGGCTCTGGTAGATCATCCGGCCGAAGCTCGGCGTCTCCTCGGTGAGGCCGACACCGATGAACGACAGAGCGGCCTCGCTGGTGATGAACTGCGGTACCGCGAGCGAGAAGGCCACCAGGATCGGCGCCCAGATGTTCGGCAGCAGCTGCCGGAACAGCATGTGCCCGAGCCCGGCCCCGCTGGCCCGCGCCGCCTCGACGAACTCCCGCTCCCGCAGCGCGATCACCTGGCCCCGGACCAGCCTTGCCGTGCTCGTCCAGCCGAAGATCGCGAACACCGCGATCAGCACCCCGACCCCGAAGGCCGGCGGGACGGCGTCCCGCTCGCCGTAGAAGCGCAGGGTGAGCGTGGGGGTCAGCGCCAGCGCGATGATGAGGAACGGCATGGCGAGGGTGAGGTCGGTGATCCAGTTGACCACCGCGTCCAGCCAGCCGCCCAGGTAGCCGGCGAGCGCCCCGAGCACGATGCCGATCACCGTGGTGATCACCGCCGCCGCGAAGGCGATGAACAGCGAGGTCCGCAGCCCGTGCACCAGCCGGATGAAGATGTCCCGGCCGAGGCCGGGCTCCAGGCCGAAGAAGTGGTCGCCGGACACGCCGCCGACGTAGCCGAGGGGCATGCCGAAGCCGTCGAGCTTGTTCTGGAACTGGTCGCGGGGTCCGATCCCGTACAGCGCCTCGATCAGCGGCGCGGCGAGCGCCACCAGCACGAACAGGACCAGCAGCGCGCCGCTGACCACCGCCGTACGGTCACGGCGCAGGCGCAGCCAGGCGAGCTGCCCGGGTGACCGGCCGACGAACCGCTTCTCCCGGGGCGTACCGGCGTCCCCGCCGCCGGACTCGATCTCGGCCAGCGCCACGCCCTCCACCGGGGACAGGCTCATCGCGACACCTCCTCGACGGCTGGTTGCTGCCCACCTCCGGCGACGAGGGGTCCGGTTTCGGGGAAGTGGCAGGCGGTGGCCTGCCGGCCGCCGTCGCGGGACACCAGCGGCGGTTCGTCGGTGGCGCACAGGTCCCGGGCTTTCCAGCAGCGGCTACGGAAGCGGCAGCCCGACGGCGGATCCAGCGGCGTCGGGACGTCCCCGGTGAGCCGGATCCGTCCGGCCGGGCCGAGGCGGGTCACGTCCGGAATCGCCGACAGCAGCGCCCGCGTGTACGGATGCTGCGGACGTTCGTAGATGTCGGCGCGGTC
>NZ_JBQHDE010000016.1:0-123773 GCF_052068455.1 Micromonospora sp. H33
GATCGACGGTGGCTGCTCTCGTTCTCCCGCCGCCTCACGCCGCAGCTCAGCCAAGGTCAACATCCCCGGCTGGAGTACTAGAGCTGGTGGCTGCCGGGGACATGAACGACTGGAGTTACCACGTCTTCCTGCCCGCTCGGCTGGCGCCCTTGTGGCGGTCGGGCGCGGACGATGAACGACGTGTGATCAGCGACTTCGCGTGGGCCTGGTGGCGGCAGACCATCTCAACGTGGCCCAGCGTCTGTGAGCCGCGGGAGGTGCTGGACACGCTAGCCGAATGCGGACAGCGCGTTTCGCCCTATCTCACCGCGTGGCCAGTGCACGGTGGGGAACCCGCGGCCCGGCAACTCGCCGTGCTCGTCAGCGATCTTCTTGTCTCACCGTGGCAGGACAATGACTTCTGGCGCGAGGTCGCCGACTGGCTGTCCGGCCAGCTACCCGCCGATGTGCTCGCCGCCGAAGTTTCCGCGACCGCCGATCCCGACGTAGCCCGCCAACTGAGCGATGCCTTCGAACAACTGGCCCAATGGCGAGAGTCGCTACCTCCGAGCACGATCAGACGCTGACCGGGTGTATCGACATACCGGCTGCGGGTCGTCCACGACTTGGCCGGGTTCCCCAAGGCCGCGCCCGTCGGCGCGACCGCGCTCATGTGCCGCGACAGCGCGTTTCACGTCCCACCAGTCCGGGCAGGAGGATCGGGGAGCAGGATGGGAGCAGACGTGTGCTCTAAACGGCAGTCGACTGCACCCAACGGCACCGAAAAGCACTCAACGGCACCGCGCCCACCTGCGGTAGTGCGTTTCCGCAGGTCAAAGTGGATGCAGCGTCCTGCTTCACACGGAGTGCTCAGCCGCATTGAGCAGCAGTCAACGATGCTCTATGTCGCCTGGCAGGGGAGTATGCGCAGGTCAGAGCGGTAAGGAGCCGTTGGAGGGCCCGGCCTTGCATCTGGGTGCAGATTGGGTGCAGCTTGGCGAAGTGGTCACAGCGTCCGAAGTGCTCACCGATGTTGAGCGGAGGTCGGAACCCTGACCTGTGGTTATGCAGGCTTGCGGGTCGGCGTGAGCTCCCAGAGAAGTCCGAAGTGGTCACGCCGCCGGCGCTCTGGGGCGGACGAGCATCACTGGCGGTACCGACTCGCATCGTTGCGTCGGCGTCGGTACAGCTCGATTGGCGCTCATCGCTACGCCTCGCGGTCCAACCGTCGGCGCATGTCTCACTGGCCGGGACACCGATCTCACGTGCAACGCTGTGACCTGGTCCTCTGGCACGGCGAGCTCTTCGGCGGCTGCGAAGGGGTCCGTTCCTGTTCGACCCGCGGATGCTTTCCGGCTGCTAGGGGTCGCCGCGGCGTATCCCTCTGCCTCGTGGCGGTTCGCACTTCTCCTTCAGGAGAAGTGCGTCGCCGGTCGGGCGAGTCGTTCCCCGTCGACGACCAGATCGACCTTTTCGTTGTAAAAGGCGATCAGCCCGGCGATGGGCAGGACCTGCCGGGTGGGGAAGTCGTACGACCAGGCCAGGTCAGAGTGGACCGTGTCGTTGACACAGACCGACCAGTAGCCGCTGGTTCGGCCCTTGTACGGGCAGGAGGTCGTCGTCGCTGACGCGATGAGGTGCCTGAAGTTCACGTCGGTCCGGTTGAGGTAGTAGCGGGTTGGCAGGCCGGTCTCGAAGACCAGCACCGGCGATACGGACTCGGCCAGGACGACGCCGTCGAGTTCCACCCGTATGGTGCGGGTGGACCGCAGCGCGTCCACGCGTGCGTAGGGGTTTCGGGGGTGCACGAAAACCTCCTCGTCCTCCTCGAACCAGGCGTCCATGGCGGCCCAGTCGAACCGGACGGTGTCCGTCAACCCGGGTTGGGCGTCGTCTCCGTACAACCGCCCGCACGAACGACGTGAGGTCTCGCCTGCCCTCAGCCCGTGCAGCCGTGCCGTTCCGCGCTGGGACCGTTCCGTGCGCTGCTCATCGATCAGGAGGCTGCGGTCCACGTCGGCGAGCGGGATGTAGTACTGGGGGTAGAACGGCCACTCCCACACGTACCGCGCCCGCGTGGTGTCCAGCACCGGCTCGCCGGCGAGGTAGGCGCGGATCCGGCGGGGGACCGGCTCAACGCGGTCGACCGGGGCGATCGCCTTCGGATAATCCGGCACCTTGTCCTCCAACGACGCACGGCCTGGCTCGGGCGTACTTGCTCAACGATCAGGAGGGCTTGTCCGTCGCCTCACCTGCTTGTCGCACGCGGCAAGCTCGTGGCGTTCGATGACATCCGGCGCGGACGGTGGCCGTGGCGTTTCCGTGGTGCCTTCGGTGTGGGGTCTCGACGGTGTTGGTGGGGGCGAGTCGGGCCTGGGGCACCTGCATTCGCACTTCAGGACCTGGCGGACCTGAGCGTCGAGGTTGCCGAAACCGTGCTGCTGTGCGGTTCGGTGGTGGCGGCACCGGCTTGAGGATGCGGCCGGGATGTCACTGGGTCCGGCCGGAGCCGGGGTGCTCGGCGGCGGTGTCCGGGCGGCGGTCGAAGGACGCTTTGCGGTGGGCTCCGTGCCGGCGTTCGGCCTCGGACTTCACAGTGGCGAGTGAGTCGGCGACGGTTGCCTCCCAGCGCTGTGCCACGACTGCAGCCCAGCGGTTTCCCAGCGCCCAGCCGTCCGTTCCCATTTCGCCGGTGTATTCCAGCCGGGTGTGGTCGCCGTCGCCGGTGAGGGTGAAGCGTTCCCTTACGTGTGGCACCGGGCCGCGTACGAGGCGGAAGTCGACGGTGGCGGGGCGGGCGAAGGCGACCGTCTCGACTGTCTGGGTGACCAGGCCACGGCCGATCGGTGTTCGGTGGGCGGCGAGGACCATCCCGGCGCCGCGTTCAAGCACCTGGATCTTCTCCTGCTGTGCCCTGGTTGCCCGGCCGAGGTAGGGCTGGGCGATCATGTCGAAGACCAGGTCCCGGGGCGCGGCGATATCGAGTACCTGCGGCCCGAGTGGGCGTACCCGCCGGCCGACGCCGAGGTCGAGGGTGAGCCGGCCGGTGACCAGTCCCAGATAGCCGAGCACGCCGCCGGCCGCCGCCGTGACTGCCAGGGTCGCGGCCGTTCGCAGCGGTCCTTCCATGGTTGTCTCCATTCTTCTGGGCGGCGCCGGAACAGCCGCTTGTCCGTCAGCATGGTTTCCTGGCGGTCAGGAGGGCGAAGAATCAGCTTCTCCTGGCGCGGCCCGACTCCAGTGAGAAGAAGCTCGGCTACCGCAGCTTCCTCCAGTTCTGCAACCCGGCCGCCACCAGCGGAGCCGTCGACCTGCGGTGGAGCCCTGCAGCTGACAACTATCTCCTCACCGCCCAGGCCAACGGACCGCCCGACCGCTGCGCCCGTTCATGCGGCCAGCGGGCCACCGGGGGCGGGGAGTCACGAGTCACGGGCCGGTGGCCAACAGTCGGCTGATCTCTCCGGCGGCTGGGTGCTCCGGAGCGATGGTCAGGAAGCGTCGCAGGGTCCGCGCCGCCTCGGCGGACCGGCTGTCGCGCTGCGCCAGCCCGAGCACGAGCAGGCCGTCCGGGGAGTCTGGGGAGCGGGCCAGCACCTCGCGTGCCGATTGCTTCGCGCCGGAGCTGTCGCCGGCCCGCAGCAGGGCGAAGGCGAGCCGCAGCTGGATCGCATCGTCGGGGCGGTCTCGCAGCGCCTCCCGGTACATCCGCGCCGCGGCGTCGTAGCGGGCCTGCTCCTCGAGGTCGCGGGCGAGCTGCACGGTGACCGTCACGGGATCGGCCGGTTCCGGATCCTGGCCCGGCCGGTCCAGGCGGCTGGCGGCCACCGCGACCGACACGACGAGGCTCACCATTCCCACCGACACCGCCCGCCATGCCCAGCGCGCGGCCCGACCGGTGGGCGCCGCCCGCGCCGCAGTGCCCCGCGCGGACGGGGTCGGGCGGGAACGCGGCGTGCGCAACGCCGCGTAGCCGCCGGCCAGCAGGGTCAGCGCGGGTACGGCCCAGAGCAGCAGCTCCGCCCGGCGGGTCGGCGGGTCGGTCAGCACCTCCGGGCCGTAGCGCTGGACGAACCACTGGCGGATCTCGTCGCGGTTCCGCCCCTGGGCCAGCTGGTCCGCCACCACCTGCCGCATGGCCGCCGCGATCGGCGAACGGGAGTCCGCCACCGACTCACCCTGGCAGGCCGGGCAGCGCAGACCGCCGGCCACGGCGCGCACCGGGTCGTCCCGACCGGTGCCTCCGGCCGACCGGATCAGCCCCGCTCCTGCGGCGGCGATCAGCGCCGTGAGGACGAGTGCCCCGACGGCCGCCCGCCATCTCATCCGGACAGCAACGGCGCGACCCGCTGCTCAAGCCACTGCCGGGTGACCACGCCGTGTTGCCGGTCGACGATCCGGCCGTCGCGGTCCACCAGAAACGTCTCCGGCACTCCCCGGACGCCCCAGTCGATCGCCCGGGCGCCGTCCGGGTCTGGCAGCACGGTGAACTCCCGTGCGCCGGTATCGTCCAGCAGTGCCCGGACCGCCTCTGCGCCGTCCCGGATGTTCAGTCCCACCAGCCGCAGCCCGCGGGGCGACCACTGCCGTTGCGTCTCGACCAGCAGCGGCAGCTCGTCCCGGCACGGGCCGCACCAGGAGGCGAACACGTTGACCAGCAGCACGTGGCCACGGGCGTCGGTCAGGTCGAACCGGCCACCATCCAGGGTGGTGCCCGTGAGCGCCGGGGCCGGCACGGGGGTGAGGCCGCTGGGGGCCCCGGCGTCCAGCGGCGTCGAGGGTGACCGCAGGCCGAGAGCGACCACGGTGCCGACGGCGACGGTGAGCACCAGCATCAGCGCCGGGCCGGGGCGTAGCAGGCGGCGGCGAGTCATCACCGGGCCCCGGCGGCGATCGGGTCAGGCGGCGCGGCGACGACGTCCCGGCGTCGCGGGCGGGCGGTGCGGACCGCCGCCAGGAGTCCGCCCGCGGCGGTCAGTGTGCCGCCGGCCCAGAGCAGCCCGACGAGCGGGTTCACGGCGAGCCGTACGGTCGCGCTGCCGCTGTCCGGGGCGACCGCGATCAGGGTGACGTACGTGTCCCGCAGCAGTCCGGTGCGGATCACCGGCGCGGTGATAGCGGTGTCCCGGGCGGCGTGGTAGCGCAGTGCCGGCCCGACGACTCGTTCCCCGCCGCCCGCTTCGGTGAGCCGGAGCCGCGCCCGTACTGTCATGCCGCCGCTGCCCGCGCTGCGGTCCACGCCGACCAGGCGTACGGACACGTCGGCCACCCGTAGCGCCTCCCCGGTGCGGATGGTTCGTTCGGCGTCGCGGCCGTACGCGGAGGATCCCGCGACGCCCACCGCGACCAGGGCGATCCCGGCGTGCGCGACCAGTCCGGCAGCCCTGCCGGGTCTCCGGTTCCCGCCGGAGCGCGGTAGCCGGTCGGCCAGCTCTCCGGCCACGCCGGTGAGCACGAACGCCGCCGCGCCGAACGCGGTGAGTGCGGGCAGACCGGGCCGGCCGAGCAGCCCCACCACGGCGACGGTGGCCAGCGCCATGCCGGCGGGCACCACGAGTCGCCGCAGCGCCGACGTCCGGTCGCGGACCCACAGCGCCGGCGTCACGCCCATCACCAGCAGCACCGTGACCGCCAGCGGCACTGCGGTGCGCTGGTAGTAGGCCGGACCCACCGAGGTGCGCACGCCGCCGAGCGGGCCGGAGAGCAGCGGGAAGATCGTGCCGATCAGCACCACCGCCGCGATCGTCACCAGCAGCACGCCGTTGGCCAGCACGGCCGTGTTCCGGGACAGCAACGGTGTGCCGGCGTGGCGGGCCCGTTCGGGGACGCGCCATCCGGTCAGGAGGGTCGACACGACGACCGCCAGCACCACGAAGCCGAACAGCACCGGGCCTAGCGGTGAGTCGGTGAAGGCGTGCACACTGGACACGGCGCCGGAGCGGGTGAGGAAGGTGCCCAGCAGCACCAGCAGGAAGCTCGCACAGGCCAGCACCACGTTCCACGCGGCCCGGTCCGCGCTGCGGCCCGCTGCGGTGTGCAGGAGCGCGGTGGCGGTCAGCCAGGGCAGCAGGGACGCGTTCTCCACCGGGTCCCAGGCCCAGTAGCCACCCCAGCCCAGCACCGCGTACGACCACCAGGCGCCCAGCCCGATGCCGGCGGTCAGCGCCGCCCAGGCGACCAGCGCCCAGGGGCGCGCGGCCCGTAACCAGCCACGCCCCTCCCGCCCGGCCAGCGGCGCGGCGAGCGCGAAGGCGAACGGCACCACCAGGCCGATGTAGCCGGCGTAGAGCAGGGGCGGGTGCACGCCCATCGCCGGGTGCTGCTGCAGCAGCGGGTTCGGCCCCGGGCCGTCCATGGGCACGGGGCTGACCCCTCCGAACGGGTTCGCGGCGAAGGCGGACAGCGCGAAGAAGAACATGCTCACCGTGCTGACGACCACCATGGTGAATGCGTGCAGTCGGGCCGGGTACCGGCGGCGGGACAGCAGTGCCGCGTACCCGCCGAGGACCAGCAGCCAGAGCAGCAGAGAGCCCTCCAGACCCGCCCAGAGACTGGTGACCGTGTAGTACAACGGCACCTGACGTCCGCCGTTCTCGGCCACGAACCGGACGCTGAAGTCGTGCCGGAGCAGGGCCGTCTCCAGCAGTGCGCAGGCAACGGCGGCGGTTGCCAGGGTCGCGACGGTGCCGAGGCGGGCCCATCGGGTGGGCGTGGCGAACAGCGCCACCCGCAGCCAGAGCAGGGCGGTCAGGGTGGCGCAGAGCAGGCCGACCGTAAGGCTGGCGGTGCCGAGGTCACCGAGCATCGACCGGCCCTGCCGGCGAGGTGGACGGGCGGTACTCGTTGCCGTGCCGGACCACGACGTGGTCCGAGCGGAACACTCCGTCCGCCGAGAGGATGCCCTCGACGACCGCACCCTCGCCCTCCCGGAACGTCTGCGGCGGCGTGCCCCGCTGCTCGACGGTGACCTCGCGGCCGCCCTCAGCGAGGCGGAACACCACGAGGTCTCCGCTGTGGCGCAGCGACCCCGGCACCACGTCGCCGCCGAGGCGTACCCGTTCGCGGGTCGCGTCCGGATCGTCGAGCACCTCGCCTGGAGTGCGGTAGTAGGTAAGGGTGTCCCGCAGCGCGCCGGTGACCAGCAGCGCGCAGGCGGCGAGCAGCACGGCGACGAGGGCGGTGCGGCCCAGCCGGCGACGGATCATCCGACCCGCACCGGAACGCGTTCGGGCACGGGGGCCGCGTCGTAGGTCAGCTGCCGCTCCAGCCGGAGCACCCGGTGCAGCAGGACACAGAGCGCGGCAAGGGTCGCGGCGGCCACGGCGAGCAGCAGGGCAGCACCCATCCGCGGATCGATCGGCGGACGCTGTGGAGCCAGCACGGTCGCCTGCTGGTGCAGTGACCGCCACCAGACGACGGAGAAGTGCACCACCGGGACGAGCAGGAAGCCGGCCAGGCCGACCAGGGCTGCCGGCCGTGCCACCCGGTGGTCACCGCCGTCGCGCGCCCCGGTCCGTTCGCCCACCGCCCAGCGAAGGGCCAGATAGCCCGCGTACGCGAGCAGCAGCAGGGCGGTGCTGACCAGCCGAGGGTCCCACGCCCACCAGGTGCCCCAGACCAGGTGTCCCCAGAGCGAACCGGTGGCGATGGTGACCGCGGTCAGGGCCACTCCCATCTCCGCGCCGGCCCGGGCGAACCGGTCCCAGCGCAGGTCGCCGCCGATCAGGTACGCCCCGCTGGCCGCCATCACGACCGCGAACGCGGCGTAGGCCACCCAAGCGGCGGGGACATGCAGGTACATCAGCCGCTGCGCGTGACCCTGAACATGGTCGGGGGGCGCGAGCCAGCCGCAGGTGACCGCCGCCGCCGTGGCGAGCCCACCGGCGAGCCAGGCCATGGTCCGACGTGCGGCTGCGCCGCTGGCGGTGTCGCTGGCAAGGTCCACCATGGCGGATCGCATGATCTCCCTGTCCACGCCCGTGAGCGCTTGGCGGATTGCGGGACTGACGCGTCCACAATAAGGGCAATTCTTCCCAGTCGCCGGCTAATCGCGTATTACGGACATGAGTGGAACAAACGCGTCTAGTGTCGCTTCCGGTGGAGACGACAGTCGAGACGGCCATGCGTGCGGCGCGGCCCGCTGGGCGGCGCCGGCAACGCCGTCCGCTGCCGGTACTGACGGCGCTGTACGCCGTTGTGCTGCTCGCCGGATGCGCCGGCGACGCACCCTCGGCCCTCAACCCCGCCGGCACCGGGGCAGCCCGTGTCGCCGGCCTGTGGTGGCTGCTGTTCTGGATCTCCATGGCGGTGTTCATCGAGGTGATGGCGCTGCTGGTCTGGGCGCTCGTGTTCCGCCGGGGTACCGTGCGGGTACGCCACGGGCAGCCGCTGCGCTTCGTCACGATCGCCGGCGCCGGGCTGCCCTTCGTCATCCTCGTCGCCGTCTACGGGGTGGGCCTGCGGGATCTCGCCGCGCTCGGCGACGGCCCGGGCCCGGAAGCCCTGACCGTCGAGGTGACCGGGCACAAGTGGTGGTGGGAGGTGCGCTACCCCGGCACGTCCGGGGTCACCGCGAACGAGATCCACATCCCGGTGGGGGAGCGGGTGAGCGTGCGCCTGCGCACCGACGATGTGCTGCACAGCTTCTGGGTGCCGCAGCTGATGCCGAAGATGGACCTGATCGCCGGCGAAACCCGGGAGACCTGGCTGCGGGCGGAGCGGGCCGGCAGCTACCGCGGCCAGTGCGCCGAGTACTGCGGCACCCAGCACGCCCACATGGCCTTCCTGGTCGTGGCGCAACCCCGCGCCGACTTCGACACATGGCTGGCCCGGCTGAACGCTCCGGCGCGTCCGCCCACGACCGAGGCCGAGCGTCGCGGCCAGCAGGCGTTCCTCCAGGGCAGCTGCGCCGCCTGCCACGCCATCCGGGGCACCGGCGCGCATGGCACGGCGGGCCCCGACCTGTCGAACGTGGGCTCTCGGTGGAGCCTCGGCGCCGGGGCCGCGCCCAACAACGCCGGACACCTCGGCGGCTGGATCGCCAACGCCCAGACCTACAAGCCCGGCAACGCCATGCCCCCGCAGCCGGTCGACGCCGCCCAGCTGCCCGATCTCATCGCGTACCTCCGGTCGCTCGAGTAGGTGGGGAACTTGTCGACGACCACCACACCGCCGGCCGGCGCCAGCCGGGCCGACCTGGCGCGGCTGACCGAGCACTGGGGGGAGCGCGCTTCGCTGCGGGCCTGGTTCAGCACCGTCGACCACAAGAGGATCGGCTGTCGCTACCTGGTCACCGCCGCGTTCTTCTTCGTCCTCGCCGGACTCAGCGCCCTGGTGATGCGTACCCAGTTGGCCCGCCCCGAGGCGGGGGTCGTCTCGCCGGAGGATTACAACCAGCTGTTCACCATGCACGGCACGGCGATGATCTTCCTGTTCGCCACGCCGATGCTCTTCGGCTTCGGCAACTTCCTCGTGCCGCTGATGATCGGCTCGCGGGACATGGCGTTCCCGAGGTTGAACGCGTTCGGCTACTGGGTGTTCCTGTTCGCCGGGCTGTTCATGTGGGCGAGCCTGCCGTTCGGCGCCGCACCCAACGACGGTTGGTTCGCCTACGTGCCGCTCGCGGATGAGCAGCACACACCCGGCCTGCACATCGACGTCTACGCGCTCGGGTTGCTGTTCCTCGGCATCTCCACCACTTCCGCGTCGATCAACTTCATCGCCACCTCGCTCAAGCTGCGCGCCCCGGGGATGTCCCTCAACCGCGTACCGATCTTCGTCTGGGCGATCGTGGCCACCGCATTCATGGTGATCTTCGCCTTGCCGGCGCTGAACCTGGACAACGCCATGCTCTTCCTCGACCGCCGGTTCGGCACCCACTTCTTCGACCCGTCGGCCGGCGGGAACGTGCTGCTCTGGCAGCACCTGTTCTGGATCTTCGGACACCCCGACGTCTACATCATCGTGCTACCCGCCCTGGGCATCGTCTCCGCGGTGCTGCCCGCGTTCACCCGCCGGGGCGTGGTCGGCTACGCGCTGGTCGTGCTGAGCATCGTGGCAATCGCCATCATCTCGTTCGGGGTCTGGGTGCACCACATGTTCGCCACCGGGCTGCCGCAGCTGTCCTACAGCTTCTTCAGCGCGGCCAGCTCGATCATCACGATTCCCTCCGGAATCCAGATCTTCGCCTGGCTGGCCACCATGCTGCTCGGCCGGCTGGTGATCCGGGTGCCGCTACTGTACGTCATCGGGTTCATCGTCACCTTCGTGCTCGGCGGCTTCACCGGCGCGATGTTCGCGCTGACCGCCTTCGACCAGCAGGTCACCGACTCCTACTTCGTGGTGGCGCACTTCCACTACGTGCTGGTCGGCGGCGCGGTCTTCCCGATCCTCGCCGGGGTCTACTACTGGCTGCCGAAGATCACCGGGCGGATGTACCACGAGCGGTTGGGCCGGTGGGCGTTCTGGCTGGTCTTCGCCGGCATGCACGGCACCTTCTTCCCGATGCACCTCTACGGCCTGTTCGGCATGCCCCGGCGGGTCTACACCTACCCCAGCCTGCCCGGCTGGGACGGCTGGAACCTGGTCAGCACCCTCGGGTCGTACGTGCTGGCTGTCGGGCTGCTGCTCGTGCTCATCGGGGTGGTGCACGCGCTGCGCCGCGGTCGACCGGCCCCGGCCAACCCGTGGGACGGCGACAGTCTGGAGTGGGCGACTGCGTCGCCGCCCGAGCCGTACAACTTTCCGGTCCTGCCCCGGGTACACAGCCTGCACCCGGTCTGGGACGAGCGGACGGCCGAGTCGACCGGCGTGGGGGCGACTGAGGACCGCGTCCTCAGCGACGGGCGTCGCACCCTGGTGACCAGCGAGCTGGACGCGAACCGGGAACGGGTGGTGGAGATGCCCGAGTCGACGCTGAAGCCGCTCGTGCTCGCCGGCGCGCTGCTGGTCTTCTTCACCGCCATGCTTCTGGCCTGGTACCCGCTGGCGGCCGTCACCGTGGTGGCGGTGGTGGCCACGATCGCGGTCTGGCTCTGGCCGCACCGCCGCTCGGACGAGGAACTCGGGGCGGCGGCATGACGGGCCGGGGTGGGATCGTGGCGGCGGCCACCGGGGCCGAGGCGCTGAGCACGGAACTGCCGGTCGGCCGCTCGGCCAGCTGGTGGGGCATGGTGATGTTCGTGGCCACCGAGGCCACCCTCTTCGCCTATCTGCTCGGCAGCTACTTCTACCTCCGCTTCCAGTACGGCCCGCAGTGGCCGCCGGAGGGCATCGGTAGCCCCGAGCTGCTGACGCCGTTGGTGATGACCGCGGTGCTGGTGCCGAGCAGCCTGCCCGTGGTGTGGGCGGAACACGGCATCCGCCGCGGCCAGGGGTGGCGGCTGCGCGCCGGGCTGGCCGCCACCATGGTGCTCGGGGTGATCTTCCTGGCCATGCTGGCCGGGGAGTACGCGGAAAAACTCGGGCACTTCACCATGACTACCGACGTTTACGGCTCGCTGTTCTACCTGATCACCGGCTTCCACGGCCTGCATGTCCTGGTCGGACTGACGATGCTCGGCTGGCTGCTCGCCGTCGCCCTGCGCGACGGTAGCTTCGGCGCCCACCTGCACGAACGAGTCCGCAACGTCGCGATCTACTGGCACTTCGTCGGTCTGGTGTGGGTGGCCATCCTGTTCACCATCTACCTCTCCCCGCGGTCGTGATGGACACCGGGCCCGGTCCCCAGACGCGGCTGAGCGGTGGGCTGCTGCTCTGGTACGGCGTGTTCGGCGGCGCCGCCGCGTGGACGGTGCACGTGTTCGCCGCCTGGGGCCTAGACGAACTCGTCTGCGCTGCCGGCACCGAGCACGTCTTCGCCGTACCGCTGTGGCAGGCCGTCGGCCTTGCGGTGGTGATTCCGGCTCTGGTCACCGTGGGGTCTCTGGGCGTCGCCGCGCTGGTGTGGCAGCGGACCGCGCGGGCGCAGGCAACCGGTGCCGAGGACCGGGCGTACGGTCGGTCCCGGATGCTCGCCGTGGTGGGCGTCTGGTCCAACCTGTTGTTCCTGACCATCATCGTGCTCGGCGGGATCGCCGTGCTGGTGCTGCCGCCATGTTAGGGCTGAGCGGCTACCAGGCTCACGGGCCTGGCCACGGTTCGGTGGCCGACGGGCTGGTGACCATGCTCGCCGTCGTGACAATCTGCCTGCTGCTCGCCGGCTACGGGCGGGGCGTGCAGGAGTTGTGGGCCCGGCGCGGCCCCGGTCGGGTCGTGCCGGGCTGGCGGGTGGCCGCGTTCGGCATGGGGGTCCTGATGACGCTCGCGGCGGACCAAGGGCCGGCCCACCAGTTGGCGGAGTCCTCGTTGGCCGGGCACATGGCCCAGCACATGCTGCTCCTGCTGGTAGCGGGGCCACTGCTCGCGGCCGGTGCGGCGGGGCTGCCGCTGAGTCTGGCCACACCGCTGCCGGTGCGCCGGCTGCTGGCGCGCTGCCGGGCGGTACCGCCGGTGCGCCGGCTGCGCCGGTCGACCGCGTACGCCCTGCTGGCCGGCGGCGGGCAGGCCGCCGTGCTCTGGTTCTGGCACCTGCCGGGGCCGTACACCGCCGCGGTGGACCGTCCCGCCGTGCACGCCGTCGAGCACCTGTGCTTCGTGGCGACGGCCTGGCTGTTCTGGGCGCCGGTGGTCGGCGCGTCACGGCACCGGACGCCCGCCCCGGTCGCGGTGCTGCTGCTGGTCGGCACCATGCTGCCCGCCTCGGCGCTCGGCGCGGTGCTTACCTTCGCCCCGGAGCCGATCTACCCCGTCCGGGTGTTCCACGCCGATCCGCTGGCCGACCAGCAGCTGGCCGGACTGCTGATGTGGGCGCCGATGGACCTGGTCGTGCTGGTCGCGGCTCTGACCGTCTTCATGCGCTGGCTGCTGCTGATCGACCATGATCGGCCCGACGGCCTGCGCGGCGGCCGGCGCCGGGACCAGGCAACGGTGGCGGCCGGAGCCGGAACGGAAGGGATGCTGCAATGAGACTGCCCCCTCGGATCTGGGCGCTCGGTGTGGCCGTTGCGGTCCTGCCCGTCGCCGTGGTCACCGGCTGCTCCTCGACGCCCCCACCGCCACCGGCGGAGTCGCGCAACGGGCGGCCTGACCGGGGCGCGGAGCTGATCGCCCAGTACGGCTGCGGGTCGTGCCACAGCATTCCCGGCGTCAACCGTGCCGATGGCCTGGTCGGCCCGCCCCTGACCCGTTTCGGGGCCCGCTCCTACATCGCCGGCCAGCTGCCCAACAACGCCGACAACCTCCAGCGTTGGATCTCCGACCCCCAGGGGGTCGAGCCGGGGACCGCCATGCCGAATCTCGGTGTCGGCGCCATCGACGCGCAGGACATCGCTGCCTACCTCTACACCCTGGACTGACCCGATGCGGCACTCACCAGCGGCGACCCGGCGGCTCACCCTGCATCCCCGCAGGACCCTCGCGGTCGGATCCGTACTGGTGCTCGCCGCCGGCCCGGTGGGGCTCGCCACCCAGCCGACCCACGGGCCGGCGGCCCCGGCCGCGTCCGCGCCGTCATCTGATCCGGCGGACCGGGGCACCCAGCTCTACCTGCAGCAGTGCGCGAGCTGCCACGGCGAGCAGGGGCGCGGCACCCAGCGGGGCCCGTCGTTGATCGGCGTCGGCCCCGCCTCGGTCGACTTTCAGGTCTCCACCGGACGGATGCCGCTGTCGCGGGAGGTGCCGCAGGCCCGGCGCCGGGAACCGGTGTTCTCGGCCGACGACATCGCCGCACTCGTGGGCCACGTCGCCAGTCTCGGCGGGGGCGGTCCGCAGATACCCCGGGCCGCCCCGGGGAACCTCGTCTCCGGTCAGGAGATCTTCGCCGCCAACTGCGCACCGTGCCATGGGGCGACCGGCGCGGGCGCCGCGCTGACCGACGGCTGGACCGCCCCGCCGCTGTACGACGCGACGGCGACGCAGGTCGCCGAGGCGGTCCGGGTCGGCCCCGGGCTGATGCCGGTCTTCCCCAGCCAGGTGCTCGACGACCAGCAGGTCAACGACGTCACCGCGTACGTGCAGCGGCTCCGCGGCGAGCGGCTGGACCGGGGCGGCAACCCCCTCGGCCGGCTCGGTCCGCTGGCCGAGGGGCTGGTCGCCTGGGTGGCCGTCCTGGGCCTGCTGGTGGCTGCCGCGAGGTGGCTGGGCAGGAGGGCGGAGGAGTGAGCGCGCCGCGTCCCTCGGCGAGCGAGCGGGCGACCAGCCGCCGGATCGTCGCCGCGTTTCTGGTCAGCGCCGCCGGGGCGGTGAGCTTCGCGGTGACGTACGGGCTGGGCGGCGACACCCGCTGGGAGGGCGTCTGTCTCGCGGTGGCCTTCGCCGGGCTGGCCGTGGGCCTCGCCGTCTGGGGCCGGCGGCTGGTGCCGGTCGGCGGGTATGTCGAAGAGCACGAGGGCTTCGCGCCGCCGCCGGCCGATCAGGCGATGATCGCCGCGGTGCTTGCCGCGCCGGACCGCCCGGTGCGGCGGCGGGGGCTGCTCGCCGCGCTCGGGTTGGCGCTGAGCGCGCTCGGCGCCGCCGCACTGTTCCCGCTGCGCTCCCTGCTGCCGTCCGGACGGGCCCATCCGGTCCAGGCACTCAAGGACACCCACTGGGGACCCGGCGTGCGGCTGGTCACCGCGGACGGACGGCCACTGCGGCCGCAGGACCTGCCCGCCGGCACCGCGGTCGGGATCTTCCCCGAGGGCCACGTCGACACCGGGGACGGCCCCGCCTTCGCGGTCCGCCTCGATCCGGAGCGTTTCTCCCGTCCGCCCTCCGGCGGTCACCTGGACGGGCTGGTCGTCTACTCGCTGCTCTGCACGCACGCCGGGTGTCCGGTCCGGGTCTACCTCCAGGGCACCGGGCAGGTGCTCTGCCCCTGCCACCAGTCCTCCTTCGACCTGCTGGCGGATGCCCGGCCGGTGGCAGGTCCGGCGGCCCGGGCGCTGGCAGGGCTGCCGATCGAGGTCGGACCGGACGGCTTCCTCCGCGCGACCGGCGACTTCACCGTGCCGCCCGGCGCCGGCTTCTGGGACTCACCATGATCACCGACCGGCTGGCCCGAGCCCTGGACGACCGGCTACGGCTCTCGCCGATCACCCGTCGGGGGCTGCTGAAGGTGTTCCCCGACCACTGGTCGTTCATGCTCGGCGAGATCGCGCTCTACTCGTTCATCGCGCTGATCCTCACCGGCGTCTACCTGACGTTCTTCTTCGACCCCAGCTCCGCCGACCGGGTCTACCGCGGTGCGTACGCGCCGCTGGACGGCGCCACCACCTCCGCGGCGTACGCCTCGACGGTGCGGCTCAGCTGGGATGTCCGAGCCGGCCTGCTGATCCGGCAGACCCACCACTGGGCGGCGCTGGTCTTCGTCGCGGCCATCGTGCTTCACCTGTCGCGCATCTTCTTCACCGGGGCGTTCCGCAGACCCCGCGAGCTGAACTGGCTGATCGGCGTGACCATGCTCTCCCTCGCCCTGGCCAACGGCTTCACCGGCTACTCCCTGCCGGACGACCTGCTCTCCGGGCTGGGCCTGCGGATCATCACCTCGGTGGTGGAGTCGATTCCGCTGGTCGGGGCGTGGCTGGTCTCCCTGGCGCTGGGCGGGGAGTTCCCCTCCGACGAGATGATTCCTCGGATGTTCGTCGCCCACGTGCTGCTGGTGCCGGCCGTCCTCGTCGCCCTCGTGTCGCTGCACCTGGGCATCCTGGTGCGGCAGCAGCACAGCCAGTTCCCCGGCCCGGGACGGACCGAGCACAACGTGGTCGGCTCGCGGCTGTGGCCGGGCTACACCCTGCGCACACTCGCCCTGTTCGCCTGGGTACTGGCGGTACTGTTCGCCCTCGGCGGCCTGATCCAGATCAACCCCGTCTGGCTCTACGGGCCGTTCGAACCCGCCCAGTCGACCGCGCCGGCCCAGCCCGACTGGTACGTCGCCTGGGGTGACGGCGCCCTGCGGCTGTTCCCGCCGCTGGAGTTCCGCGTCGCCGGGCATCTGGTGCCCGCGCCGTTCCTTCCCGGTGTCGTGCTGGGCGGGCTGACCTTCCTCGCCCTCTACGCGTGGCCGTTCGTCGAACGGCTGCGTACCGCAGATCGCCGGCCGCACCACCTGCTCGACCGGCCCCGCGACCATCCGGTCCGGATGGGCATCGGTGTGGCCGCGCTGGCCTTCTACGCGCTCCTCACGGTGGCGGCCGGCGACGACATCATCGCCCGCCTGCTGCGGGTGCCGATCTACGACCTGCGGTCGGTGTTCCAGGTGCTGGTGTTCGTGCTGCCGGTCCTAGCCGGGGCGCTCGCCTACCTGACCGCGCGGGCGCTGAGCCGCGGCGGCGCAGCTGGCATCGGCGACCTCACCCGCGCGGACCTGCGGCGGGCCGCCCACCGCTCGCCACGCCCGCCCAAGGGCGAGGGTGAACCGGAGACCCCAGCACGGGACAGGCCGGGTGAGCGGATCGAGTTGTGGCCGGAAGGAGGCCTGTGGCGTTGGCGTTACCGCGACGAGGCCCGGTACGTCGTCATCACTGGGAACCGGGCCCTGCACTCGCAGGAGGAAGCCGCTGCGGCCTCCCGGCTCGCGTACCCGGGGGTCGACCGGGTGGTGGTGCCCGGACCGCCGCCGGCTCCGCCGCCCGGGCCGGTCCGGGTTGCCTTGCGCCGCTGGGGCCGGGCGGCGGCCGTCGGGTCGCTGCTGCTCGCCGCCCTCCTGGAAAAGCGGCGGGACCGCCGGGAGCGGGCGGACGGCCCGACGCTGCCGGAGCCGGCGCATGAGGAGTCGACCAGGGATGGGCGGACATGACGTGTCACCGAATGGCGACGGGTGCGGTGACCGGCAAATGATCAGCGTATGGAGGGAAAGGGCCGATGAAGGCTCCGCCGTCGCCGAGGGTGGCGCGACCGGTGATGTATCACCGATGGAGCTGGATAGCGTTCATCCACTGGCACTCTCCGCCCTCTCTGCTGCAGTCGATGCTGCCGTCCCGGCTGGCGGTGGAGACATTCGACGGATCAGCCTGGGTCGGGCTCACGCCGTTGCACATGCAGGGTCCGTGTGCCAGCGCTACCGGCCGCACCGTGGTTGTCGAGCTTTCCCGAGACCAACGTTCGGACGTACCCACGACCTGCGAGGCCGTACGGGAATTTGGTTCCTGTCGCTGGACGCGGGAGAAGGCCCTGACCTGCGACGATGCGGGCGAGCGAGTTGGCGACCCAGGACCGTCGGGCGCGCGGCCAGCGGCAGATCCGGATGCCGAAAGAGCCCGACACTTCAGGTGGCGGTGCTACTGGCAACGCCATAATCCGTCGCCGTCGTAGCCGATTCCGTCTCCATCCGGCTGTCGGGACGATTAGTCAGCGCACGTGTTCGGGGCGTACGCCGATGCCGACCAGCCGGGCGGGGAGGGCCTGTAGCGCCGGGAACCTCCTCGCCAGGCGCATCGGCGCCGGGGCGTCGATCCGGCCGGTGGCGTGCAGCAGCGGGTCGACGACGCGCCGCTGCGCGGCGCGCTGGATGTTCTGCGTCAGCACCGTCGGGAAGTGCCGGCGTTTCTGCACCGCGGCGAGGTCGGCTTCGGTGACCGGCTGCCCGGCGGCGAGGTTCGGGCCCAGCATCCGGGCGGTGGCCGCGGCGTCCTGCACCGCCAGGTTGATGCCGACGCCGCCGATCGGGGACATGGCGTGTGCGGCGTCGCCGATGAGCAGCACGCCGGGCGCGTGCCAGCGCTGCAGCCGGTTGACCTTCACCGTCAGCAGCTTGACGTCGTCCCAGGTGGCGAGCTCGCCGACCCGGTCGGCGAGGACGGGGTGCCGCCGCGTCACCTGTTCCCGCAGCACCTCCAGCCCGGCCGCGCGGATCGTCTCGTAGCCGCCCTTGGCGATGACGTACGCGCACTGGTAGTAGTCGCCGCGGTCGATGGCGAGCATCAGCCCGCCGGCGCCGACCCGCATCGCCAGGCCGTCGCCGTCGCCTGCGCGGCGCGAGATCCGGAACCACAGCACGTCCATGGGCGCGCCGTAGTCGACCGGCCGCAGGCCGAGCTCGCGGCGTACCACCGAATCGCGGCCGTCGCAGGCGACGGTGAGCGACGCCGCGATCTCCAGTTCGCCCTCCGGGCTCACGGCGCGCACGCCGGTGACGGCGCCGGACGCGTCGCGGAGCAGGCCCGTCACGGTGGTAGAGCGAAGCAGCGTGAAGGTGGGGAACCTCGCCGCCTCGGTTGCGAGCATTTCCAGGAAGTCCCACTGGGGAACGAAGTACAGGTAGTTGTGCGGCGTCGGCAGGCGCGTGAAGTCGGCGACGGTGTAGGTGCCGTCGTCGAAGGTGACGCGCAACGCGCCGGCCTTGCGCCCCGGCAGCACCGCCACCCGTTCGCCGAGCCCGATTTCGTCGAGCATGTCCAGCGTGGAGGGATGCACCGTGTCGCCGCGGAAGTCCCGGAGGAAGTCGGCGTGCTTCTCCAGCACGGTGACCTCCACTCCCTGCCGGGCGAGCAGCAGCCCCAGGACGAGCCCCGCGGGCCCGCCGCCGACGACGCAGACAGTGGTCTTCATTGCAACTCCCCAATCGCAACTCGTGTTGCTTTTCTAGTCTGCCATGATGGGAGGATGTAACGCAACAGTCGGTGCGTTAGAGGAGGTGTCCGATGTCTGCCGGCCAGCGACCGGGCGGGCGCAGCGCCCGTGTCCGGGCCGCGGTCCTCACGGCCGCCCGTGGCCTCCTCGCCGACGGGTACGCCGAGCTGACCGTCGAACGGATCGCCCAGGCGGCCGGCGTCAACAAGACGTCGGTCTACCGCCGGTGGACCGACCTGGAAGGCGTCCTCGGCGATCTGCTCAGCGAGTACGCCAGTGAGGTCGTCCCGATCCCGGACACCGGCGACCTCGACACGGACCTCGAAGAACTGGCGTTGCTGATCCGGCGCGGCATGACCGGCGAACCTGGCGAGCTGATCACGGCCCTGGCCGCGGCCGCGCCCCGCAACCCGCGCGCCGCGCAGGTTGTCCGCGGCTTCTTCGCCGAACGGTTCGGCCTGGCCGAGGCCGTCGTCGACCACGCCGTCGCCCGCGGCGAACTGGCTGAGGGTACCGATGCGCGGGCCGCGATCGAGGTCCTGGGCGCGCCCTTCTTCCTGCGGCTGCTCGTCGTCGACGAACCCATCGACGAGGAGTTCGCCCGACGTACCGCCGCCGCGGCCGCCGCAGCCCTGCGCGCCGGCGTCTTCAGTCCGGCGCGAGAACCTCGTCCCGCCATGGGCACCGGTGCAGTGGCTTCCGCCAGCCGCCCCGGCTGGCGGCCCGATCCCGGGCGGTGACATCGATACCCGCGTCGAACCGCGACGCGAAAGCCCCGTTCATGCGCTGGTATTCGCAACGGCTCGAGGTCGGCGGGACCGTCGTGGGGGAAGCGGTGCGGGTTGGTCGCCGGGTTGTCCGGGCCGTGGTCGCTGGGCAGCTCGTGCAGCCAGCGGCGCAGGCCCGGGTCGGCGCGAGGGTCCAGGCGGGGCCGGCGGGGTGCACGCCGTGGATGCCGGTGGCCACCGGCATGGCGGTGGCCACCGGCGAGGGCTGAGAGCAGGCGGTGTTCACGGCGGCGGCCAGGTACGCGCAGCAGTACGAGGGGCCGGGACATTGGCCTGCGCGACCATGGCGGACGCGCGGCCAACCACGCAGGTCAGTTCCGGGTTCCCGGCCCGGACCGGCGTGCCTCGTCGATGAACTCGCTGATCGTGTCGGTGAACAGGCCGGGTTGCTGGAGGTTCCAGATGTGGCCGGCCGCCGGGATCACCCGCAGCTCGGCGCCGGGGATGGCGGCGGCGAGTTCCTCGGCGGGCGGCAGGTTGGCCTTGTCCTCGGCGCCGTTGAGGACAAGGGTCGGGACGCTGATCTCGCCGAGCCGGGCGCGCAGGTCGAGCCGGGCCAGGTCCGCCAGGCCGGTGAGGATGGCCGCCTTCCCGGCCCGGCGCAGGTCCTGGGTGGCGTGGTCCAGGTGCTCGGGCCTGCCGCCGGCGTACATGCCCTTGAGGATGCCCACGATCATGGACTCCGGCATCAGGCGCATCATCACGCGTTGGACGGCGTCGCCGCTCCTGCCGCGGGCCGTACCGCCCGACAGGACCAAGCCCGCCACCCGAGCCGGTTCGGCCAGCGCGACCAGCAAAGCTACGCTGACCGAGCCGGAGATGGCCACCAGGTGGACGGGCTCCGACTCGGCCCGCGTCACCTCGCGGACCGACGTGACGGCCCGCTCCAGCGAGAACGGTCCGGCCGCGGAACCGTGGCCGGGTAGGTCAGGAGCCAGCACCCGATGCCGTTCGCCCAGCCGGGCGACCTGCGGGTGCCAGACGCGTCCGCTGGAGCCGAACGCGTGCAACAGAACGATCACTGACATGTCCCGACCCTCCGGGCTTCAGCGGGTGTAGGCGGCGGCGAGCTGGCCGACGAGTGTGGCGAACGGCATGTCGAGGGCGCCGTACACCTCGCCGGCGGCCGGGTCGGCGTTGTCGGCGAGGATCTCGACGGCGAGCGAGGCGTAGTCACTTACGATTACGCCCGCCTGCAGCAGGCGGAGCAGTCCAGTCTCCCGCTTGGTCTGCGAGAAGGTGCCGCAGGCGTCCACGGCGACGTAGGCGTCATACCCCGTCGCGGTCGCGGAGATCGCGGGGAAGGCGGCGCAGACCTCGAGCGAGATGCCCGCGATGATGAGCTTGCTTCGCTCGGTCGCCTCGACGGCGGCGCGCACCCGGTCATCCTGCCAGGCGTTCACCGAGCTGCGGTCGATGACCTTCAGGTCCTGCGGCAGGACGGCCTGCAGCTCGGGGATCAGGGGTCCCCACATGTTGTCGGCCGCCGTGGTGGTGACGACGAGCGGCAGGTCCAGGCTGAGCGCGGCCCTGGCCAGGCTGGTGACGTTGTGCTTCAGCTCGCTCACGGCGAGGTCGCGTACGCCGGTGAACAGTCCGATCTGGTGGTCCACCAGCAGGACGGCAGCGTTGTCCGCGGTCAAGGGCGTGTGGAAGCGGTCCTGCATGGCGTTTCTCCTTGGCTGTCTCCGTGGATGATGCGCATCCAGCTTCGAGGCGCTGACCTGCCGGAACAACCGCGATCTGGCACACTATTGATGAGTAGTGTTCACCAATCGGGCGGGCGGGTGTGGACGAGCACGAGATCAAGACCTTCCTGACCCTGGCCGAAGAGCTGCATTTCCGCCGTACGGCCGAACGGCTGGGCCTATCGCAGGGCCGCACCAGCCAGATCATCAGGAAGCTGGAACGCCGCATCGGCACCGCCCTGTTCGAGCGCACCAGCCGCCGGGTCAGCCTCACTCCGATCGGCCGCCGGCTCCGCGAGGGCATCGAGCCGGCCTACCGGCAGATCCAGCGGGAGATCGCCAGAGCCTCGGCAGCCGGGCGCGGCATCAGCGGGACCCTGCGCCTGGGCTTCTTCGGCCCGGCGACCGCCGAAATCCTCAGCCGCGTCATCGACGACTTCCACGACCGCCACCCGGACTGCGAGGCCCATCTCACCCTGGAGACGCAGATCGACGACCACCTGGCGCCGCTGCGCAACGACAGCGTCGACCTGCTGGCCACCCTCCTGCCCGTGGCCGAGCCGGACCTCACCGTCGGCCCGGTGCTGCTGCGGGAGACCTACGTGCTGGCCGTCTCCTCCCGCCACCCCTTCGCACGGCGCGCCACGGTCGTCCTGGACGACCTGGCCCAGGAGACCATGCTGTCGGTCGACGGCGCCCCCGCCTACTGGCTCGACCAGCACATCCCGCCGCGCACCAGCACGGGGGCGCCCATCCACCGCGGACCGTCGGTGACCACGTTCCAGGCCGCGCTCGCCCTGGTGGCGGCCGGCAAGGTGATGGTCCCGCTCACCTGCCAGGCCACCCGCTACTACGCGCGGCCCGACATCGCCTACATCCCAATCGCGGACGCCCCGGAGGCCGCCTACGGGCTCGTCTGGAAGACCACGCGAGAGAACGCCAGGATCCGCACCTTCGCCGCCCTCGCCGCCGGGACTGTGGATCTAACGGTGTTTCCGGCCTGACCCGCCGGGCGTGGTGCCTGGCGAGGAGGGTGCCGTGATGACCGTGACACTGAACGATGTGACTCCACGGAAGAAGAGGCCTGAGGCGTCGGCGGAGGAGCAGGCCGCCGCCGAACTTGTCCGGCTGGCCAAGGAACAGGGCTTGTCGCTGCGTGGGGCGGGCGGTATCCGGCGGTGATCCGGTTGTGGGACAACGCCTGGGCCGAGTTCATCCCTGGATCGCCGGGGCGGTTCTCTTCCCGCAGAGTCCCGCGCGCGGTGTCCTGTGGACGCTGGCATTGGCGCTGGACTACACGGGACTCGTCCTCGGCTGGCCCGTTCCGGGACTTGGCCGCACCCGTATCGACGACTGGAAGCTCGCCGGCGAGCACATCGCCGAGCGTTATCAGCAGGTCACCGTCATCGCGCTCGGCGAGACGATCCTGCTCACGGGACTGACGTTCGCCGAGCAGTTCACCCCCGATCGGGTGGTGCCGAGCGTCGTGTCCTTCGCCACCACGATACTGATGTGGCGAATCTACTTCCACCGCGCCGGGGCGGTGTTGCCCGCCGCCATCGAGGCTATCCCCAGCCCGGCCCGCCTCGGTCGGTCTGCGTTCCACCGCCCACCTGATCATCGTGACCGGCATCCTCGCCACCGGCGTCGGCCACGCACTGGTCATCCACCATCCGGTCCTACACGAGGATCCGCTGTGGCTCGCGGTCATCCTGGGTGGGCCCGCGCTGTTCCTGGCCGGGCGGTCCCGCCTCGAGTACGAGGTGTTCGCCCGGGTGTCGGCGTCCCGGGTCATCGGACTTCTCGCGCTTGCCGCTTTGGCGCCGGTGATGGTCCGCCTGCCGCCGCTGATCGCCACCAGCACCGCAGCCACCGTCCTGGCCGGGATCGCGGCGTGGGACACGATACGCGAGTGGAAGCACCCAGGTGAGGCACCCTCGCCGCCCGGGTCAACCCAACAGCAACGCTGACCGCAACCGAGGCAGCGATTTCGGATCGCATCCGACACTGGCTCCCACCACGACCAAGGCACGCTCGTCGGACCGTGACTATGGATATGCCTCTTAAGTCTGCTGGTCCGGCGCGCGTTCCCGCTGGTCGTGGGATAGCGGCTCGTAGTTCCGCTGCAACGTCTGACAGTCGTTCTGCGTCAGGGTCACAATTCGGCAAGCAGCGCTGTGACTCTCCTCTTGATGTCGTCGCGGACCTGGCGGACGACGTCGATGGGTTGTCCGGCGGGGTCGGTGAGTTTCCAGTCTTCGTAGCGTTTGCCGGGGAAGACGGGGCAGGTGTCGCCGCAGCCCATGGTGACGATGATGTCGCTGGCTTCGGCGGTGTCCCAGGTGAGCCGGACGGGGGTTTGGTTGGTGATGTCGATGCCGACTTCGTGCATGGCTTGGACGGCGACGGGGTTGATCTGGTCGGCGGGTTCGCTCCCGGCCGAGCGGACCTCGACGGTGTCTCCGGCGAGGTGCCGCAGCCAGGCGGCGGCCATCTGGGAGCGGCCTGCGTTGTGGACGCAGACGAACAGGACGGAGGGCTTCTCGCTCATCGAGTTTCGGTCTCCTGGGTGAGGTGGGGTACGACCACGGCGTCAGCCGCGTGCCCGGCGTGGGGGTACCAGGCGGCGAGGGCGGCGACGGCGACCACGCCGCCGACGAGTTGGGCGGCCACGAAGCCGGGTAACGAGGTGGGGGAGATGCCGGCGAACGTGTCGGTGAAGGCCCGGCCGACGGTGACGGCGGGGTTGGCGAACGAGGTGGACGAGGTGAACCAGTAGGCGGCCCCGATGTAGGCGCCCACGGCAGCAGGCGCAGCGGAGGTCCGGCCGCTGCGGGCGAGGGCGAAGACCAGGACGACCAGGCCGGCGGTGGCGACGATCTCGGCCAGCCACAGGTTTCCGCCCGTGCGGTCGGTGTGTGACCAGGCCACTGCCGGGAGGTCGAACATCAGGTTCGCCAGCACCGACCCGGCAATCGCCCCCGCGACCTGTGCGGCGGTGTAGGCGGCGAGGTCCGAGCCGGTCAGGCCGGTTCCGGCACGGCGACCGAGCCACCAGTCGACGGCGGACACGACGGGGTTGAAGTGCGCGCCGGACACCGGCCCGAACGTCAGGATCAGCGCGCCCAGCGCGAACGCGGTGGCGATCGCGTTTTCCAGCAGTTGGAGCCCGACGTCGCCGGGGGAGAGCCGGGCGGCAGCGATCCCGGACCCGACGACAGCGGCGACCAGCAGGGCGGTGCCGGCGAACTCGGCGGAGGCGCGGCGGGCCAGGGTGAGGCTCACGCGGTCGCGGAGGCGGTCGTGGCGGGCAGGTCGAGCAGCGCGCCGAGCTGGCGGAACGCTTCCGGCTTGACCCGGTACCACACCCACGTGCCCCGACGCTCGGAGTCGACCAGGCCGGCATCGCGCAGCACCTTGAGGTGGTGGGAGATGGTCGGCCCGGACAGGTCGAACGCCGGGGTCAGGTCGCACACGCACATCTCCGGCACCGAGGCGATCATCGACATCAGTCGCAGCCGGACCGGGTCGCCGAGGGCCTTGAACATCGGCGCGACCACCGCCGCCTGCTCGGCGTCCATCGGGCGGACCGCCAGCGGGGCGCAGCAGGCCACCGCTTGAAGGTCCACGACCGGCAGAGTTTGTTTCGACATGGGTCTAGCTTGACAGACATCAAAACAGGGTGCAACAGTGGGGCTGCTTCGAAAATCATCTAGACAGGGAACGAAGCGATGATCAAGCTGTTCCGCTGGCGTCACGCCACCAACGTCGAGGGCGTGACGCTGTGCGAGTCGTGCGGCCAGGTGTGCACCGCAGCCTGCCGCGCTGACGCCCGCTACGAGCGCAGCCGCACCGCCGTACTGCGCGATTCCTACGTCCGTTGATCCGTACCTAGCAGGAGGTAACTCATGTCCCGTGTCCAGCTCGCCCTGCGCGTGTCCGACCTCGAAGGCTCGGTCGCCTTCTACTCGAAGCTGTTCGGCGTCGAGCCGGCCAAGCGTCGCCCCGGCTACGCCAACTTCGCCGTCGAGAACCCGCCCCTGAAGCTCGTGCTCATCGAGGGTGAGGCCGACCAGCCCACCGTCATGGACCACCTGGGCGTCGAGGTGTTCAGCACCGACGACGTCAACGCCGCCACGAAGCGGCTCACCGACTCCGGCCTCATCACTCTGGAGGAGAACAACACCGAGTGCTGCTACGCCCTCCAGGACAAGGTCTGGGTGCGCGGCCCCGGCAACGAGCCTTGGGAGGTCTACACCGTCAAGGCAGACGCCGGCACCCTCACGAAGGCGACCGAGGGCGAGTGCCGCTGCGGCGAACCGAGCGAGGCCGAGGCGGAGAAGGAGCCGGCGGCCAGCGGGCCCGCATCGCGCTGCTGCTGAAGGGGGTGTGCGCGCCTGGCGGCGGGTCACCGTCAGGCGCGCATTCCATCGCTGTCGACAGCAACGGTGTCAGACAGCAACGGCGCGGAACTTCGGCGGACGACGCGGGCCGGCGACGGATCAGCCGTCGAGGTCGCAGACGCGCACGGACAGGCCCGGACGAGGCGCCAGTTCTTACAAGCCATAAGTATCGACAGGTAGCGAGCCCGTCACCGGAACCATCGGTAAACGGGCTTTCGCGTTGTTGCCCTCGCAATATCGGGGCGATGGCTAGTGGTCGGCCTGGATGTGGTGGATGGTCCGGGCGGCGACGGCCCGGAGCTTGTCGGGGTTGGCGACGTTGTGGATCGCGGCGATGTGGCCATCCTGGTCAACATCGAGGGTGAGCGTGGCGATGACGCGGCCCGCGCCGCTGAACACGACGCCCGGCCGGCCGTTGAGCTCGACCAGCTCGATGGCCATCTCGGCGGGCGCGACGCCCTGATACGGGCGGGCAGCTATGCCCGCGAACCAGGTGGCCACCCGATCCGCGCCGGTGATCGGCCGCATCGCCTGGCGGACCTTGCCGCCACCGTCGGTCCACAGTGTGACGTCTGGTGCGAGCAGCTGCATCAGCGTGTTGATGTCGCCACCGACGGCGGCGGCGAGGAAGTGCTCGGTGACCTGCCGCTGCCGTATGCGATCGGCGTGGAAGCGCGGCCGTCGGGCCTGGACGTGCCCGCGGGCGCGGTGCGCGGCCTGGCGTACGGCCTCCTCGGACCGCTCGACGGCGTCGGCGATCTCGGCGTAGCTGAACCCGAAGGATTCCCTGAGCACGAACACCGCCCGCTCCAGCGGGGTCAACGTCTCCAGTACCACCAGCAGCGCCATCGACACGGAGTCCGCGGCGGCCACCTCGTCGGCGGTGTCGGTGCTGGTGAGAATCGGCTCGGGAAGCCACGGGCCGACGTACGTCTCCCGCTGGGCCCGGGCCGATCGCAGCCGGTCCATCGCCAGGTTCGACACGATCCGCACCAGGTATGCCTTGGGGTCGGCCACCTGCGACCGGTCGGCGGCAGACCATTTCAGCCAGGCGTCCTGCACCGCATCCTCGGCATCGGCTGCGGCGCCGAGGATGCGGTAGGCCACGGAGAACAGCAGGCTCCGGTGCTCGTCGAACACCCGGACCGTCTGGTCGGAGGGCCTCACCGGGTGAACCGGCCGCCGCGGCGCCAGGCGAACGACCCCGCGGAGGGGAACTTCTTCAGGCGTACGAACGACGGCCACGGCGAGGAGCTCACGGTCTCCTTGTACCAGACGGCCCGGCGGCCGGTCAGGTGAAGCTTCTTGGGACTGTCGTCGGGACGGGTGAACTGGATGACCGCGTCGTGGCGGCCCAGGCTGATCGGGGCGTGGAGGTATCCGAACCGGAACCGCTTGGGCTGCTTGCCGCTGAACTCCCGCACAATCGACACCGCGGCGTGCACGCCGGTCGGCATGCCGCTCTGGCAGGTGCCGTGCATGACCCCGTAGCCCTGCCGGATCGCGGCCGCGTCACCGATCGCGTAGACCTCCGGGTGCGACACCGACCGCAGCGCCGCGTCGGTGACGATACGGCCGCGCTCGTCGACCTCAAATCCCGCTGCGGCCGCCAGCGGTGGCACCCGTACCCCACTCGTCCACAGCACGACGTCCGCCGCGACGCTGTCCCCTCCGGCCAGCTCCACGGACTCGGACAGCACCTTGACGATCTCGACTCCGCCGACCACCCGTACCCCGAGCCGGGCGAGCGCGCCGTGCAGGTACGCCTTCGCCTTCGGCCCCAGCGTCGAGCCTGGTTCCTGCCGACCGATCAGTACGACGTCGAGGGCCGGGTGCTGCTCGGCGATCTCGGCCGCCGCTTCCACACCGGTCAACCCGCTGCCGCATACGGCCACGGTGCCGCTCCCCAGACTGGCCAGCCGTCGTGCCAGCAGTTGAGCGTCGTGGGCGCTGTTCAGCGTGTAGGCGTGGTCGTCCACACCGGGAACCGCGGCGGTGTCGGCCACGGAGCCCAGCGCGTAGACCAGCCGGTCGTACTCCAACACCCGCTCGTCGTCGATACGAACGCTACGCGCGGCCGGATCGACGCCGGTGACCCAGCCACGCACGAACTCCACCCGGGTACCGTCCAGCAACTCCGGGATGCGTAGGTCCGCCAGTCGCTGCCCGGAAGCGGCCTGGTGCAACCGAAGCCGTTCGGTGAACCGTTCTTCCGCGTTGACGACGGTGATCTGCACGTCGTCGCGGCGCGTGGTGCGCCCGGCCAGGCTCACTGCCGCAGCCAGTCCCGCGTATCCCGCGCCGAGAACCATGATCCTGTTCATGTCCCCGTCCCTTCTCAGGTTGATGACAACCACGAGACGGGGCGGCACACGTCAGCCGTGAGGTGGGGTGACGTGGGTCACAGCCGGCCGACAAGCTCGTGGCAGACGCAGGACAAGCGAACGAAACTGCGACAGGCTGGTCTCCGACACCCGCCCGAGGGCAGTCGATCCCTCGCACTGCCACCGCCTGCTGGACGGGGTCGATTTCCTGCTCGAGCGCGAACTCCGGTGTGTGGATAACGACAACCGCGCCCGCAGGTGCAGCGCGTGGAGGAACGGGTCGATGAAGGCTCCGCCGTCGCCGAGGGTGGCGCGACCGGTCATGTATCACCGCTGGAACTGGATCGCGTTCATCCACTGGCGCTTTCCGCCCCCGGTGCTGCAGTCGATGCTGCCGTCCGGGCTGGTGGTGGAGACGTTCGACGGATCCGCCTGGGTCGGGTTGACGCCGTTTCTCATGCAGGGGGTCCGGGCACCGGTGCTACCGGCCGTACCGTGGTTGTCGAGCTTTCCCGAGACCAACGTACGGACGTACGTCCGCGACCGGCGAGGTCGTGGCGGGATCTGGTTCCTGTCGCTGGACGCGGCGCGCCTGCCCGCGGTTCTGGCTGCCCGAGCCGGCTACCGGTTGCCCTACTTCTGGTCGGACATGGCGGTACGGGTCACCGGCGAGCGGGTCACCTATCGCTGTGGGCGCCGCTGGCCCGGTCCTCGGCGGCGATGTGACGCCGAGGTGAGGTTCGGCCCCTCTCTGGACGAGAGTGAACGCGACGAACTGGCCCACTTCCTCACCGCCAGGTACCGCCTGTTCACGGTCGTCGCCGGCCGGCTCGCCACAGCGGAGGTGGAACACCCCGAGTGGCCGCTGCGCCGGGCCGAGTTGCTCCGGCTGGACCAGGATCTGCTGACGGGGGCGGGACTGCCGGCGCCCTCCGGTGATCCCCTGCTCCACGCGTCTGCCGGTGTGCCCGTGCGGGTGGGTATGTGGCACTGGCTGGACGGGCCGTGAACGCAGCCGTTCCTCGGGGTGGCTGACGGCGTGGCGGGCCCCTACCGGCTGCGCTCCACGACGTACTCGGTCAGGTCCAGCAGGAACCGGCCGTCCTCGGTCTCGGCGGCCGGGCCCAGCGCTCGCTGTCCTTCGCGCAGTGCGGCCGCGGCCAGTTCCCGCGCGCTGCGGCGCGCGGCCTCGACGCAGTCGTAGGCGAGGAGGCGCCCGTGCAGCCAGCGCACCTCCGCCGCCGTGCGCTCCGCCCGCGTACGGCTCAGGAACTCGACCAGCCGCTCGCGTTCGTCCCCGGTGCACCTCTGCATGAAGTCGATGAGAATCAGCGTTCGCTTGCCCTCCCAGAGGTCGCCCGCGATCTCCTTGCCGTACCGGGCATAGTCGCCGGTCAGGTTGAGCGCGTCGTCCTGGATCTGGAACGCGGCGCCGAGGTACCAGCCGTAACGGTCCAGGACGTCCACCGCGTCGTGCCGGCCGGTGGCGACGAGGATTCCGGTGCGGCACGGGTAGATGCAGGTGTACCAGGAGGTCTTCTTCAGGCACATGCGGTAGTAGGCGTCGGCGTCCAGGTCGCACACGTTGTCGCGGATCCAGCCGATCTCGATTGCCTGCCCCTCCAACGATTGGCGCAGCATGAGCTCGGTCTCCTCGAACAGCCGCCACGCGATCCCCGAGCCGAGCGCCGTGCGGTTGGCGGCAAGCCGCTGCAACGCGAGCAGGTTGGTCATGTTGCCGACGTTGAGGGCGACGCCGACCCCGTACTCGGCGTGCAGGGTCTGTGCCCCGCGCCGCTGCTCGCTCTCGTCTTGAATGTCGTCGTGGATGAGGAACGCGTTGTGGAACAGCTCCACGGTCACCGCGGCGTTGAGCCCCACGGACGTCGCGCCGCCGAACGTCCGGCAGGTCGCGAGGCACAGTGCGGCGCGCAGCCCCTTGCCCCAGCGCTGTGGGTACTCGGCCACCAGGTGGTAGAGGTAACGCGGCCCGCCCGAGGGCACGTCGTCGAGTAGCGCGCCGATCGCGAGCGTGCGGTAGCGCTCCAGCATGTGCTCGACGTGGCCACCGGCCACGCCGGTGGTTGCCGCCATCGCCGGCCTACCTGTCCGACGGCGCCGGGTTCTGTGGGGCCGGCGGCGTGAGCCGGTCGGCAAGCCCGTTGGCCACGTCCGGTACCAGCCGCGCGAGGTTGAGGACGGTGTCCAGCGCGTCGTGCGCGTCCGAGGTGTACCGGCGGACGACCTCACCGCGCTGGTCGTCTGTTGTCTTCAACTGCGCGACCACGGTGTCGATCAGTGCGTGCCCGTCGGTGCGGACCCGCGCCACCAGTTCGTCGAACGCCTCCGGATCCACTCTACGGTCGGCGCTGAGCCTCTCCTCGAGCCGCCGGGCACTGGCCATGCCCGCCGCGAGTTCCTCTTCCAGCACCGTGGCCGCATGTGTCACGGTCTCGGAGGTCTCCTCGGCTACCTTCTCGAAACGCTCGTCCCTGCGCTCACGCTCGCTGTTCTCCATGGGAGAAGTGTTCGTGGCACGGCAGGCGATGGGATAGAGGTGTGTCGAGATGGTGACTCGTGGCCGCGACCCACCGCCGCCCGGTGGCTCACCGTCCCTCGTCACTCTTCCTGACCAGGCCGGGGCCGGCGAGGATCTCGATGTTTCCCTCCTCGACGTCGTGGCCCTGCGCGCAGCGGAGCGCCGCCCGAATGGGGTGGCCGCAGCCGCGGTGGGTGGCGCGCACGGGCGGGCCGGCGTCGTCGGCGGCCCAGGTGTCGCCCCAGTCGCGCAGGGCGGTGATGACGGGGAGGAGTTCGCGGCCCTTTCGGGTGAGCTGGTACTCGTGGCGGGTGCGCTGCCCCGGCTCCCGGTAGGGGATCCGTTCGAGCAGACCGGCGGCGACCATCTCCTTGAGTCGGGCCGCCATGGCGGGCTCGCCGATGCCGACCCGGCGGACGAACTCGTCGAAGCGGCGTGTGCCGAGCAGGGCCTCGCGCATGACGAGCATCGCCGACCTGCTGCCGACGATGTCCATCGCCCGGGCGATCGAGCAGTTGGCCGACGACCAGGCGTCCCGGTCCTCCCGCAGATCCGTCATGCGGACAAGGGTACGGGCTGGCTTGCGGTGACGCTAGTCAGGTGGTTCACTGGGCTGCGCCTGACTTGCCCTCGCATAAGCCAGAGGCGGGTTTCCACCCACAGACAGGGACGACATGGACATCTCGGCCGCAACCGCCCTCGTCACCGGGGCCAACCGTGGCTTCGGGCGCGCCATCGCCAGCGAACTCCTCGCTCGCGGTGCCACCGTCTGGGCCGCCGCCCGTGACCGTGGGCAGATCGACCTTCCCGGTGCTCGCCCGCTGCAACTGGACATCACCGACCCCGCGTCCGTGGCGGCCGCCGCAGCGGAAGCCGGCGACGTCACCCTGCTGATCAACAACGCTGGCTCGGCCACCGGAGCGGACCTGCTCACCGGCGACGTGGAGCAGATCCGGCTGGACATGGAGACCCACTACTTCGGCACCCTCTCCACGGTCCGGGCATTCGCCCCGGTTATCGAGGGAAACGGGGGCGGCATGATCCTCAACGTGCTGTCCGTGCTCTCCTGGCTGGCCCTGCCCAGCCTCGGCGCGTACAGCGGCGCGAAGACCGCCCAGTGGGGGCTGACCAACAGCCTGCGGGTCAGGCTCGCCCCGGCGCGAATCCGGGTCGCGGGTCTGCACGTCGGCTTCATGGACACCGACATGGTTCGGGCGGTCACCGCCGCCAAGCACGCCCCCGCTGACGTCGCCCGGTACGCGGTCGACCAGCTCGCGGCCGACGCGTACGAGATCGTCGCCGACGACCTGAGCCGTGACGTGCGCAGCAAGCTCTCCGGCGGCGTGGCCGCGCTCTACCCGCAGCTGCCGTGACCCCCGCCACCCACCCCTCGCCGCCCGTCGCCGGCGCGGCGAGCAGCACCTTCGCCGCCGGCGCCACCGCGAACCCACCTCTCCCGGAGCCCCTGTGACCGACCAGCGAACCCTGGACCCGACCGGGTCGGCTGCCACGCCGCCCGGGCGGGCGCCGCAGTCACCGGCCCGCAGTTCCCAGGTGGCGACCCTCGTCGCCATGTGCCTGGGCGCGGCGATCACCTTTCTGCAGATCACCGCGACCGTCTCCGCCCTGACCACCATCCAGCGGGACCTGCGCGTCGAGCCGACCACCCTGATCTGGATCCCGAGCGCCTACACCCTGGCGGTGGCGAGCCTGGTCCTGTCCGCCGCGACGCTGGGCAACCGCTACGGACGCAAGCGGCTCTTCGCCGCCGGCGTCATCGCGATGATCCTCGGCGGCGCCGTGACGGCGCAGGCCGGAACCCCCGCCTGGGTGATCGCCGGGCAGCTCCTGGCCGGCGTCGGCGGCGCGCTGATCCTGCCGAACAGCCTGGCCATCCTCGGTGTGACCTTCACCGATCCGCACCGCCGCACCGAGGTCATCACCGCCTGGTCGGCCGCCTCCGGCATCGGCCTGGCAGTGGGCCCGCTCATCGCCGGAGCGCTGCTGAGGCAGTATCACTGGCACACCGTCTTCCTCTCGACCATCGTGCTGGGCGTGGTCACCCTCGTCGTCGCCGCGGTCGGGGTGGCCGAGTCCCGGCAGGGCAGCGGCCGGCTGGACCTGCCGGGACTGCTGCTGGGCACCGTCACCATCGCCGCGTTCGTCTACGCCGTGATCCAGGCCGGACGCGACGGCTGGACCAGCCCACCGGTGGTCACCGCGTGGCTCGGCTCCGCCGCCGCGCTGGTCGGGTTCGTCCTGGTCGAGCTGCGCGCCGCCGCGCCGATGCTCGACGTACGACTGTTCCGGTCGGCGTCGTTCAGCGCCGTCATGGTCGTCGCCGCGGTGTCGCTGTTCGGCTTCACCGGCGTGGCGATCCTCCTCGTCCTGTTCCACGAACGCGCGCAGGGCCTCAACCCGCTGGACACCGGCTGGCGGATGCTGGTGCTCTTCGGTGTCTACGCGCTCGCCGCGTTCGGCGCCGGACGGGCCATCCGCCGCACCGGCTTCAAGGCGCCGCTCACCGCCGGTCTCCTCCTCGGCGGTCTGGCCAGCCTCGGCCTGGCCGCGCAGGGCCCGGCCACCACGTTCGGTCACCGCTGGCCGCTGCTGGCGCTCTTCGGTGCCGCCAGCGGTCTGGTGGTCGCCCCCGCGACCGCCGCCGCGCTCGCCAGCGTCGCGCCCGCTCAGGCCGGCATGGCCTCCGGGGCGGTCAACGCGGCCCGCCAGGTGGGTTCGGTACTCGGCGCGTCCCTGCTGGGCACCCTGCTCACCACCCGGCTGCTCGCCGAGCTGCCGGAGCGGCTCGCCGCGCACCAGGTCGCGGAGCCGGCCCGCACCGCGGTGCAGTCGTCGGTGGCCGCCGGCAGCAGCGGCACGGAGGCGCTGCCCGATCCGGTCCGGGCGGCGCTCGCCGAGGCGCTGACCGCGGGCGTGCAGGCGGGGTTGCAGATCAACGCCGTCGTCTTCTTCGCTACCGCCCTGATCGCCCTCCTCCTCGTCCGAAACCGGCCGCACCAGCACTAGGACCGGTGTCAGAGTCCCTGGCCGGCTGGCGTGGTGGCTGCCGGAATCCGATCCCGGTGGCGTGTCGGTGGGGGAGGATCTCTGCGTGACCGGCGAGACTCCGCGTGGCAGGTGGTACGGCCGGACCGACTGGGTCGGCCGGCTCAACACACCGCTGCGCACGTTCGTGCAGACCGAGACTGGCAGCGCGCGGGTGGTGCTGGTCGCGGCGGTGGCCGCGCTTGCCTGGGCCAACCTCCACGTCTCGTCGTACGAGTCGATGTGGGGTACCCCGTTCTCGGTCCAGCTCGGCGACTGGCGCGTGTCACACGATCTGCGTACCTGGGTCAACAGCGGTCTGATGACGTTCTTCTTCCTGGTGATCGGGTTGGAGCTGCGCCGCGACTTCGACCTCGGGGAGCTGCGGGAGCGGCGCCGGGTGACCTTGCCGCTGCTGGCCGGGATCGGTGGCATTCTCCTGCCGATCGCGATCTACCTCGGGTTCAACGCCGGGGAACCCACCGCCGCGGGTTGGGGCGTCGTGATGGCCACGGACACGGCGCTCGCGCTGGGCATGCTCGCTGTCCTCGGGCCGCGCTTCTCGGACCGGTTGCGGGGCTTCCTGCTGACGGTCTCCGTCGTCGACGACCTGATCGTGATCGCGGTGCTGGCGATCGCCTACCCGGAGCATCCGTCGCCGACGGCGTTGCTCGTCGCGGCGGGAATCTTCGGCGTCGTCCTGCTCGTTCGGGCGTCGGGCGTGCGATGGGGACCCGTGTACGCGCTGCTGGGAGTGGCGGCCTGGCTCGCGGTCTCGGAATCCGGTGTCGACCCGGTCGTGGTGGGCCTGGTGATGGGGCTGCTCACCTACGCCTACGCCCCGGGCCGTAGCGAACTGCAGCGAGCCAGTGAGATGTTCCGCCTCTTCCGGGAACAGCCCACCCCGCAGCTCGCCCGGTCGGCCCGGAGCGGGCTCGCCTCGGCGCTGTCGCCGAACGAGCGGTTGCAGCACATCTACCACCCGTGGGCGAGCTATCTGGTCGTGCCGCTCTTCGCGCTGGCGAACGTCGGGATCGTGATCGACGGCGAACTCCTGGCCAGGGCGGCCACGTCCCCGGTCACGCTCGGCGTCGTGATGGCGTACGTCGTCGGCAAGCCGGCCGGGATCGCCGTCGCCTCGTACCTGCTGACCCGGCTCAGCCGAGACCGGTTCCGGCCGCCGGTGGGCTGGGCCGCCGTCATCGGGGTGGGCACGATCTCCGGCATCGGGTTCACCATCGCCCTCCTGATCGCGACCCATGCGCTGGACGGCCCCGCCCTGGACCAGGCGAAGCTCGGCATCATCGTCGCGACGATCGGTGCGTCCGTCGTCACCTGGCTGGTGTTCCGCGTCGCCGCCCTGCTCCCACCGGCACGGCGTGCCCGGGCGCTGCTCGGCGCCGCCGAGGGGATCGTCGACCTGATGGTCCCGGTCGACCCGGAGCGCGACCACGTACGCGGGCCCCACGAAGCGCCGGTGACGGTCGTCGAGTACGGCGACTTCGAGTGCCCGTACTGCGGGCAGGCGGAGCCGGTGGTCCGGGAACTGCTGACCGACTTCGCCAACATCCGGTACGTCTGGCGGCACCTGCCGCTCACCGACGTCCACCCGCACGCCCAGCTCGCCGCCGAGGCTGCCGAGGCAGCGGGGGAGCAGCACGCGTTCTGGGAGATGCACGACCTGCTCCTCGATCACCAGGACTCGCTCGATCCCGCCGATGTACTCGGCTACGCCGGCCAGCTCGGCCTGGACCTCGACCGGTTCCGGGAACACCTCGCCACGCGCAAGGGCAGGGATCGGATCGCCGAGGACGTCGACTCCGCCGACCTGAGCGATGTCTCCGGAACGCCGACCTTCTTCATCAACGGCCGCCGCCACCACGGCGCGTACGACATCGAAGCGCTCTCCGCGGCGGTGAAGGCGGCCTTCGCGAGCGCGAAGCTTCGCCCCGAGTACCGCCGGGAGCCCGGCCACCGCCACGAGGACGGACCGCAGGGCTGAAGACCCGCCTTCGCCACGACGCCCGGCACGCTGTGCCGATCTGGTAGCCGCGCTGCGGTCCGCACGACCCCGGGCCTGCCGTTACGGGGGCCGGTTTCACTCGCCGGCGAGCAGCCGATCGAACGGCGTCGGGTTGTCGTACGGGTCCTCGATGCTCGGCCCGTTCCACCGGTCCACCTCGCGGGCCAGTTCGCGGGCCGCTCGCCCGATCCGGGCCGCCAGCGACCCCTGGGCCGTCTCACCGGCGCCCCAGTCCTCGGGCGCGGCGAACACGGCGGTGGTCACGACCGCGGCGTGCAGGTAGGTGAACATCGGTCGCAGTGCTTGTTCCAGGATCAGCGAGTGCCGGCCGGTGCCACCGGTGGCGGCGATCAGCACCGGCTTGTCCACCAGCGCCGTGTCGTCGAGGCTGTCGAAGAACATCTTGAACAGCCCGTTGTACGAGGCGGTGAACGTCGGTGTCACCGCGATCAGGCCGTCTGCGTGTGCGACGGTGTCGAGCACCGCCCGGAGCTCCGGCGACGGGTAGCCGGCCAGCAGGTGGTTGACCAGGTCGTGCCCGTGGTCCCGTACCTCGACGAAGCTGACGTCGGCCTCCGCGCCGAGCTGCTTCAACTCGTGACCGGCCGCCTCGGCAAGCCGGTCGGTCAGCAGCCGGGTGGACGACGGCAGCCGCAGGCCGGCGGAGACGACCGCGAGGGTGCGCTTCATCGTGCGGCCTCCTCCGGGCGCGCATTCCCCGCCCTCGCCGCCGCTTTCAGCGTGGCGTGGGTCGGGGCGTCCGGAACGTGGGCGGGGCGACTGTTGGCGAACTCCTTGCGCAGCACCGGCACGATCTCGCCCAGCATCTCGATCTGCTGGAGCACGGTCCGGCGCGGCACGCCGATGCCGTCCACGTTGAACAGTTGGCGCTGGTAGTCGCCCACGGCGTATTCGCGGTACGTCAGCAACCGGTCGATCACCTGTTGCGGGCTCCCGACCAGAACCGCGGTCTGCGCCATCGTCTCCTCCAGCGACGGCCCGTGCCCGTACGCCGGCGAGTTGTCGAAGTAGGGCTGGAACTCGCGGATCGCCTCCTGCGAGTTCTTTCGCGTGAACAGGTGCGCGGCCAGCCCCACGATCGCCTGCTCGGCCGAGCCGTGCCCGTAGTGCTCGAAGCGGCGCCGGTAGAGCCCGACCAGGCGCTGCACGTGCTCCTTGGGCCAGAAGAGGTTGTTGTGGAAGAAGCCGTCGCCGTAGTACGCGGTCTGTTCGGCGATCTCCGGGCTGCGGATCGAGGCGTGCCAGACGAAGGGCGGGACGCCGTCCAGCGGGCGGGGGGTCGAGGTGAACGACTGCAACGGGGTACGGAACTTGCCCTCCCAGTCGACGACGTCCTCGCGCCACAGGCGGCGCAGCAGTGCGTAGTTCTCGACCGCCAGCGGGATCCCGTTGCGGATGTCCTGCCCGAACCAGGGGTAGACCGGGCCGGTGTTGCCCCGTCCCATCATCAGGTCGACCCGGCCGTCCGCGAGGTGTTGCAGCATGGCGTAGTCCTCGGCGATCTTCACCGGGTCGTTCGTGGTGATCAGTGTGGTCGACGTCGACAGCAGGATCCGGCTGGTCCGTGCCGCGACGTACCCGAGCAACGTGGTGGGTGAGGACGGGATGAAGGGCGGGTTGTGGTGTTCGCCGATCGCGAAGACGTCCAGACCCACGTCCTCGGCGAGCTTCGCGTACTCCACCACCGCCCTGATCCGGTCGTGCTCCGACGGCGTTCGCCCGGTCGCCGGGTCGCGGGCCACGTCCCCTACGCCGAAGATCCCGAATTGCATCGCTGTTCCGCCTGCCTGTAGTAGCCGTTGCTCGTCTCCGCAAGCAGCTGGTGGTGGGATCTGAACGCTCTGCCGGCGACCGTGCTGGGCGCCGGGTACGCCGGGGCGCGTGCCCGAACCGAACACGCGCCCTTGGCGGATCAGGTGAAGTTGGCACCACCGTCGACCAGCAGCGACTGGCCGTTGACGTAGGCGCCGTCGTCGGAGAAGAGGAACGCCACCATGGCGGCGATGTCCTCCGGCCTGCCCAGCCGTGGCGCGCGTACCGACGCCATGATCTGCTCCCGGAACTCCTCGGTGGTGGACCTGATCGCGGTCTCGGTGAGGATCACGCCGGGCGACAGGAGGTTGGTACGGACCCCGTGCTTACCGCCGAGCGTCGCGGTGTGCCGGGTGAGCCCGACCAGACCGCTCTTGGCGGCCTGGTAGGCGACGTGCTCGGGCTCGCCCATCCACACCGAACTCGACATGGTGTTGACGATGGAGCCGGAACCCTGCTTGATCATGATCGGCAGGGCGTGCCGGATCCCATACATGTAGCCGGTGAGGGTGACGTCGATGGTGCGCTGCCAGACCTCCACCGGCTCCGAGATGACGTCGGTGTCCCGCCCGATGGTCTGCGGTGAGAGATCCGCGGCCACGTTGAACAGGCCGTGCAGGCCGCCGAACCGCTCGACGGTGAACTCGATGAGTGCCTGGTAGGACTGCTCGTCGCTGATGTCGAAGCCCCGGCCCACGGCCGTCCCGCCGGAGGCGGTGATCTCGTCGGCCACGGCCTGAGCGGTCGCCTCCCTCAGATCCGCCGCGACGACCAGCATGCCCTCCTCGGCCAGGCGGACAGCTGTCGCACCGCCGATGTTGCCCGGCGCCGCACCGGCGACGACGGCGACCTTGCCGTTGAGTCCGCGCATTGTCCTCTCCCTTCAGGTGCTCACTTGCCGCGCAGCGGTGCGAGGGCCCGGCTCCAGGCCACGACCTGGTCGAGGGTCGCGTTGAGGGCGTCCCGCTGGAAGTCGTTGGGCTTGAAGACGCTGAAGTTCTCGAAGTCGGTGAAGAGCGAGAGCGCCACCTGGGACCGCACGTCGGCCATCTGCAGCTCGCCGGCGATCAGCCGCAGGTGCTCCACCGCGCGGGCGCCGCCCACCGAGCCGTAGCTGACGAACCCGACGGCCTTGTTGTTCCACTCGTTGTAGAGGAAGTCGATCGCGTTCTTTAGCGCGCCCGAGGTCGAGTGGTTGTACTCCGGCGTCACCATCACGAACCCGTCGAACGACGCGATCTTGTTGGCCCACTCCAGCGTGTGCGGCTGCTGGTACTGGCCCATCGACGGCGGGTAGATCTCGTCCAGGTGCGGCAGCTTGTAGTCGATGAGGTCTACGAGTTCGAACTCGGCCTCCGAGCGCTCCCGGGCGACGTCGTGGACCCACTGCGCCACGGCCGCGCCGTTCCGTCCCGGCCGGGTGCTGCCGATGATGATTCCGATCCTGGTCATCTGTGGTTCCTCCCTGGTGGCGGACACCCGGACGGATGTCCTTGCTTCGCGGAGCAACTATATGTCGAACAGTTCCTTCGTCAAGCAAGTAAGCTGTGGTCATGTCCACCGTCACACCGCAGGCGACACCGGGCCCCGGAGGGCCGAAACCGCTCAGTCCAGACGAAGAGGCCCTGGTCCGGTCCCTCAATCGCGTCATCTACGCCCTGCCCCGCGCAATCGACGCCGACCTGGTCCGCGAGCAGGGGCTTCCCCTCGTCGAGTACCTCACCCTGATGAATCTCTCCGAGGCTCCCGAGCGGCGACTGCGAATGAGCGAGCTCGCCACCGCCTGCGAGATGTCCCTCAGCGGCATGAGCCGCGTCGTGCAGAAGCTGGAGCGGCAGGGGTTCGTCGAGCGGGTCAGGTGTGAAGAGGATGCGCGCGGTTGGAACGCCGTCCTCACCGACGCCGGCCTCACCCGCCTCGAGGAGGCCTGGCCGGCCAACCTGGCCGCCGTGCGGCGGCACTTCCTCGACCACCTCACGGGCATCGACCTCAAGAAACTCGCGGCGGCCATGCAGAACATCGCGAGGTGAGAGGGCCGTGCGCCCGTGCGGCCTCTGCCGCTGTCGCGTGACTACGCGAACCGGCAACAGGCGGTCCGGTCGTTCGCGACGCTCACATCCTCAGGATCGGGCCAGGCTGAGCTTGAGCCTCGGGTGGGCGGTCAGTGTGTCGGTGCGAAGGTAGACCAGCTCGACGGCCGGTTCGGTGAACGTGACCGGGCCGGGCGCGGAGGTGGGGATTCCGTCCGGGAAGGGCAGGCCCGGACCGAGCGTGATCGTGGCGCCGGACAGCCGGCCGACGAAGCGGGTGGCGTACAGAGCGACGTGGCCCTCCAACGCCATGCGGTCGGCGGTGAGGCGCATGGTGCGGCCCCGCGGGCCGGGGGAGCGCAGCAGTACGTCGTCCGCGACGGCTTCGTCCATGCTGAACTTCAGCGCCGTGAGGGGGCCGGCGGCCGTCGGAAGCTGGACGGTGCCCTCGATCCGCAGGCCGGTCATGGTCACCGTCGACCCGGTGAGTGTCGAGGCTGTCGCTGCCACTGCTGGCTGGTCGGGGTCGGCGGCAACTGACGGCAGCTGCGCGTCGCCCGGACGTGTACCCGGCCTGCCGGGCGGCGCGCTGGTGCAGGCGGAGTCGGGAGCCGCGGGCAGAGGGCTGGGGCCGACCGCGGTCTGCTCGGTCAGCGTCGGGGTGGCCGGGGCGCAGGCGGCCGTGGGGTGGGGCGCGGCCAGCAGACCGGCGGAGCCGAGCAGCCCGAGCAGGGCCGCGAAGAGCCGCGGTCGATGCAGCCCAGGCAGTCGCGTCGCCTCCCGCCGCGCGTCTCCCGGGAGAGTGCCAGACCTGGTCACGGGAGGTCGGGCCTCGTCCCCGCCCCACATCAGTTCGTCGACCAGGGCTGCCTGCTCGCCGAGGGCGCCTCGTGGGAGATGTCGGTGGCGGGCTGATCAGGGTTGCTCGGGGACGGCGAGGTTTGCACCGTCCGGTCGGCGGCGGAGTCGTCGGGCTCCGCGGCACCCTCGTCCTCCGCCGACGCCTCGTCGGCCGCCTCGCCCTGGGGGGTGCGGGATCGCCCCGGGACCCACCCGACGGCAAGGGAGCTGCCGACGACGCCGATGACGGTGCCGACCAGGAAGCCACCCAGATTGACCCCGATCAGCGCGAAGAGCGCGGTGACGGCGGCGACCACGGCGTAGAAGATGCGGTGCTGGGGGCTGAACCACATCAGCAGGCCAGCTGTCACCAGGATGGCGGGTATCAACCAGGAGAGGAAGCCGGTCGGCCCCATCTGGAAGGTCAGGCCGGACAGTGACATCTGGGTGGTGCCGAAGATCGCCAGCCCGGCGAGCGCGGTGAGCAGGCCGCCCCAGAACGGGCGTGTCCCCCGCCACCGGCGGAAACCGTGCCACGCCTCGGGGAGTCGATTCGGGCGGACGTCGTGTTGCGGTTCTGCCCTTCTCATACGTGGCTCCTGCCGGTGCGGTCCGAAGGGATGGGCGTACGGCTGCTTCCCCGGCGATGGTCAGCTCAGAAGCATTCCTTGGCGGCGGCGCCGACGTTGACCTTCAGCCTGAGCCCGGTCAGGTTGAATCTCCCGGCCTGGGTGGAGCGGGCCACCTGGCGGAGGTTCGTGATCGTCACGGCGTCCGCCTGCTGGCCGAACGCCCCCGGAGCGCCCCGGGCGCCCTCCGGCCCGCGGTCGAGGGTCGACGCATCCTGTCCGATGTTGATGTTCGTGAACCGGGCATCGCCCTCCAGCGACTCCACGTCGATCAACAGATCGGTCGCGGTGGCGGGCCGGCCGCCGCGACCGGCGGTGATGGTCAGGACGACAGGCGCGCCCGGCGTCTTGACCGACTGGCAGAGGTCGAACAGCTCAGCCCTGCGGATACCAGTGACGGCGACCGGATGCCTCGTACCGTCGATTTCCTCGGCGACGCCGGGGTACTGGACGAATCCCTCGCCCCGCAACTCCGAGGCGGAGACCTTGAACGTCTGGCCGGAGACCGCGAAGGAGGCAGCGAGAGCGCCGTTGGCCATACCGACGAGGATCGCGCCGGCGAGGGCGGCCGCGGGCAGCAGCAGGGCGGCGAAGCGCGACCAGCGGATATGACCTCGGCCTTGGGATTCTTCCTGCACGGTTCCCCCTCCGCCCCCGGTCGCGCGGGCGACCAATGGATGCGATAGCCCGCACCCGGCCTCGTCGCGTGTTACGGCGAATGATGTGCGCTCGGTGACGGCGCACCGGTCGGGCGCAGGTCATGAAACCCTGGCTGCCCCACGCTAACACGGGGGCAAACTCTGCGTGAGCTTCCCGTCACGGAGAGTGCGGGAGGCTGGCCAGCGCCGGTCTTCGCTTGAAAGCGGGCCCTACCGCGCGGTGACACCTGGTCGGCGGTTCGGACACATCGTGTGTCACCTGGGGGTGGATTCCGTGAAAGCGGCCCCGATTCTGCCGCTCGCGGAGTAGGTTCCCCGGTTTTCGGGGTCGGCCCGCGGGTAACCGCGACGCGACAGCCGCGAAGGCGATTGAGAGCCCGGGAAGCCGGAGCTCGGAGACGCCGGTTCATCCGCGTGAACTGGGCGATCTCTTCCCCGCCGTGCTTGCGCCTCCGGTCCTTCGAGGAGGTGCCAACCGATGGGAGCTTCACGATGAACTCAATGCGCCGTACGAGGTTTCTGTCCCTTGCTGGTCTCGTCATCGCCGGTGGCGCCATCGCTGGTCCGGCGACCGCTGCCCAGGCAGAACCGGCAGACAGCGGGCAGGTGTCCGCGGTGCAGCCGGCACCCCCGGCGCCGCCCGAGGGCGAGCGGGTCCTGGAGTACGACTACCAGACCCAACGAACCTCCTACTACTGTGCCCCGGCCGCGACCCGCATCGCCCTGTCCACGCAGGACAAGGACGTCACGCAGAAGGAAGTGGCCCAGAAACTAGGCACCACCAGGGCCGGCACCGACTCGGCCGATGATACGACCCGGGTCCTCAACGAGCTGACCGGTGGCGGCTACGAGACCACCGAGATCAGCACCACGACCGCCAATCCCCAGCAGACTGACAAGTTTCGTACCGACGTCGTCCAGGCGATCGATACCCAGCGCGGCGTGGTAGCCAACACGCTGGGCACGGCGGTGGACACCGAGGGTGAACGACATGTTTTCCCGGGTGGGCACTACGTGAGCATCGTCGGGTATCGCGACGGTGGACAGACCCTGAAGATCGCAGACCCGTACGACCCCGAGAAGCACTACTGGATGCGCAGCGAGAAGGTGGCCGACTGGATCGCCCAGCGCGGTTACTCCAGCTGACGCTGACCCACCAGAGGCCGCTGGCTGGTTCCGGGGACGGGCGCCAGCCAGCGGTCTCTCGGGCCCGAGGCGAGCGTGCCGGTGCCGAAGCCGGTGGGTGAGCGGTCCGGAAGGCGAGGCGCGCTGCGCCGGATTCATCCGGGCGGGGTGACGTCGGATCACCCGGCCGCGTTCCAAGATCGAGATAACCGTGCACATTCCCATGCGCTCGGAAGGGATTGGGTGGCCATGAAGCGAGCAGGCCGGGGGGACGACGCTGGGCCCAACCGTCCCACCGATCGGAAGGGGTTTCAGGGACGCGCTCCGGTAGCGGCGCGGGACGCGGGCGCGACGCGGCAGGACCATGTCGTCGAATGGCGGCGACGGGCGCTGACCCAACAGCTGCCGTCCGCCGGATTTCCGGCGGGGTCCGGTGTGCCGTCGCTCGTGTACCTGTGGGCGACCATGTTCCTGGCGGCCGCCATCGTCCTCGGATTCGCGATCAACCACGAGCGCGGCGTGCCACCGGCAATCGTCGACTCACAGCGGGACAACGTGTCGAAGGTCGCCACCAGCACACGCATGACCATTCAGCACTCCGTGGAGGACCTGGACCAGCGGGTCGCCGGGCGGGCCCCGGGGACGCCCGACGCCGAGCTGCTCAAACAGGTCGTAGGCGACGGGGCGACCTGGAACGGTGCGGTGATCATGGAGAACGCCACCCGCCGTCCACTGGCGAAGCAGGGCCCGGAACTGCCCATGGAGCTGCTGCCGCCGACGATGCCCGCGAACGTCTTCCCGATCAGCACGCCGGACGGTCCCGTGCTGGTCCGCGCCATCGCGCTGGACAGCGCCCGGACACTGCTGGCGATCCAACAGCTGACCGTGGACGAGCTGCGACTCAATCCGGAGGCCCGACAGGGGGTCTTCGCCATCACGCCGGACGGAAAGAGCACCCTCGTACAGGGGGTCAGCGCGGTTGACGCCCGGCACTTCCCGACGGTCTTCCAGGGGCTCGCCGGTACGGACTCAAGCGAAGGCCATCCGATCCGGGTGACCGAATGGACGGGCCGGCAGTTGGTCGTCTCCTCGGCTCCGGTGGGCAACACCGGGGTGACCCTGGCAACCCTGATCGTCGCAGATGAGACGGGCGGCACGTCCGTCCCCCGTGGCATCCTCATCGGCCTGACGCTGCTGGCGGCGGCCGTGCCCAGCTTCCTGTTGATGCGGACCTCTCTGGTCCGCCCCGTCCGATCGCTGCTCAAGCAGGCCAAGGCCAACGCCTGCGGGGAGGCCTGCACCAAGCGTCGACCGCTGCGCGTGGCGGAGGCGCACCGGATCGCGCGGGCGCTGGCCTCGACCTCCGCCGACCCCTCGACTCCCATCGCCGACCGGAGGTGGTGGCGGTGGCGGTGGCGCCCGACAGTGACCCAGGGCCTGGCCGTCGCGACCGTGCTGGCGCTGCTCTGGCCCGCGGCGGCCGTGGCCGCCACGCTCCGCGCTCCCGAGGCGTCGATCCCGGATCAGCTCGTCCGGGACGAGGAGAGCCGGGCCGAGGCGGCGAGCAACCTGATGGGCAAGGCGCTGAACAACGGCCTGCAGACGGTGCTGCGCATCTCCCAGGCGGCCGAGGCGGGCGACCCCGCCCAGATGACTCCTCTGCTCAAGCAGGAACTGGCCGACAAGCAGCGGTTCCGCAGCCTGTACCTGGTCGACCCCAACGGCTCGGTGGTGAGCTCGGCCGGACGCGAGCCGCTCCGGAACGAGCCGCTGCGGGGTGAATCGGGCATCGACCTGGACGACGACACCTCCCGCATCCCGGTGGTGTACGCCTTCCGGGTGGGCGCCAACGGCGTCGCCGCCGTCGGCGAGTACAGCATCGACTACCTGCTGGAGATGCTCCGCGCGGTGGACGGGCAGGCCCGGATCGTCGACGAGAACCTGCGGACGGTGTTCGACTCGGAGGGCTTCCGCGCCTTCGAGGAACTGCAGGGGAGCGCACGTGGAGCCGCGGCCGAGGCTCTCCAGGGCGGCACGGTCGGACGCGCGACGGCGCGCGACGGCACTCCGACCCTGATCGCGGCTGCCGGTCTGAGCAAGCCCCACACCGTCACCCCCCTGAAGTGGTCCCTGGTGGTGGAACAGGACCTCAACGGTCTCCGCCTGCCGGCGAGCGACGGTCGACGGTGGACGCTGCTGGTCGCCAGCCTGACGGCGGGCGCGGTGCTGCTCACTGCGGTGTGGCAGTACTACGTCTTCGCGCGACCGCTGCGGCGGCTGGCCGGGGAGGCCGACAAGATCAGCAGTGGCGCGGTCGACGTGCCGATTCCGCCCCAGCGGCACGACGACGTCGGAGCCCTTGCCATGTGCCTGGAGGTCTGCCGTCAGGCCAAGCATGCGGGGTCCAGCCGACTGGGTGGTGCGAGTCGACTGCGCGGCAGCGAGGAGAACCCGACCGTCGTGCTGCCCACGGCAGCGGGCGGAGTCGCCGCCGATCAGGCCGCGGCGAAGCGCGGCGGCCGGATCTACCACTCCGGCGCCGACCGAGATGAAAGGGGTTGACGTGGGATACCTCTACATCGTCTACGTCCTCTGCTGCGCCGCTCTGCTGGTCGCCGGCGTGCGAGAACAGCGCAACCACTTCCGCAACCTGCGCAAGATCCCGGACCGGGTGCTCGTCAACGGCATCCGGGGGAAGAGCTCGATCACCCGGCTCTGCGCCGGCGCGCTGCGCGGAGGTGGCCGGGTGGTGGTGGCCAAGACCACCGGCACCGCCGCCCGGTTCATCTTCCCGGACGCCAGCGAGGAGCCGGTCTACCGCAAGTTCGGCATCCCGAACGTGGTGGAGCAGATCGGCATCGTGCGGCGAGGTGCTGCGTACCATCCGGACGCCCTGGTCATGGAGTGCATGGCAGTGATGCCGGCACTGCAGGAGTGCAACCAGAGCAAGCTGATCCAGTCGAACATCGGGGTGCTCTGCAACGTACGTGAGGACCATCTCGCCGAGATGGGTCCCACCCTGGACGACGTGGCCCGATCCCTGAGCCGGTCGATGCCGGAGGGTGGCGTCTGCATCACCGCCGAACGGGACCGGCTGGCGATCCTGCAGGAAGAGGCGGACCGGCGAAACTGCCGGCTCATCCCGGTGGATCCGGAGTCGGTCACCGACAAGGAGATGGACGGCTTCGGCTGGATCACCTTCAAGGAGAACGTGGCCATCGCCCTGGCGGTCGCCGAGCAGCTGGGCGTCGACCGGCACAGCGCGCTCAAGGGCATGTGGGAGGCGCCCCCGGACCCTGGTGCGCTGTCGGTGGCGCGGGTGGTGCAGGGCGACAAGCGGCTCCGGTTCGCCAACATCTTCGCCGCCAACGACCCGGAGTCCACCTTGATGAACATCAAGCAGTTGGAGGACCAGCGCCTGATCACCCGTCCGCTGACAATGGTGATCAACTGTCGGCCGGACCGGATCGAGCGCAACGGCCAGATGGGCGAGCTGACCGCACGGGTGCAACCGGAGAGTCTCGTCCTGATCGGCGAGCCGACCAAGAGCGCCCGGTCGACCGTGCCGGCGGACCTTCAGGACCGGGTCGTCGACCTGGGCGGCAAGCTTCCCTCGGAACAACTGCTGGAAGGCGTGACGGCGGCGGCGCCCGACGACTCGTCGATCGTCGCGGTCGGGAACATCCACGGGCAGGGCGAGGTGCTGCTCCACGAGCTGGCGACACTGCCGAGTTGGACCTGCGAGGACGGGTCCGAGGGCGGCTCGATGCTTCGTACGCCGACCGGAGAAAGGATCCGATGATGACATTCGGCGGGGAACTCAGCGCACAGCTGGCGACGGCGAGCCTCGGCATCGGGCTGGTGTTCGCGCTGCTGTGCTACCTGACCACGAACCTCTCACCCGGCGGAATGATCACGCCCGGCTGGATCGCCCTGACGCTGATCGAGGACCAGCTCCAGGCGCTGATCATCGCGGGGATGACGCTACTGACGTACGTGCTCACCCGGCTGATGCAACGGGTGGTCATCCTCTACGGCAAACGGCTGTTCGCGGCGATCGTGCTGCTCAGCGTGCTGCTCCAGTTGACCCTTTTCGTGATCGTCCAGCGGGACCTTCCGCTGCTGTTCGCCCACCAGACCCTGGGGTTCGTCATCCCCGGTCTGATCGCGTACCAGCTGGTGCGTCAGCCGCCGAAGGCCACGATCCTGGCGACCATCGTCGTCACCGGAATCACCTTCGGGGTCGCGTACAGCGGCGTCGTCGCCGGTTTCGTGCCGGTCACCTGACCGACCCGCCCGAACCGAGTCGCGAAAGGAGATTGCGGGCATGATCAACCGGACGTACCTTCGCCGACCGACCGTCCTTATGACCATGGTGGGGTTCGTGCTGCTGATCGTGGCGAGCACGGTCGCGTACGTCGTGCTCCGACCGTCTCCGGGGGACCAACCGGTGCTGACCCTGGGCGGAGCGAAGGCGGCCGACAACACGGCACTCGGCGCCTCGGGCTACACCTACCAGCGCGCGAGCTCACCGGATCGTACGGAGATCATCGACTCCTCCGGACAGCCGGTCGCGATCATGACCGACGGTGCGCGGACGGTGCAGATGTATGGGCCGTCGCGGACCTTCGAGGAGTCCGAGAACACCGCCTCCAAGATCGAGTCGGAGTTCTGGGTGCGGTTGGCGCCGCGGCCCTACTATGCCGGCGCGGAGAAGGAGAAGTGGTTCACCGACTGGCTCTCGGCCGCCCGCCACGACCGCTCTCCAGACGTGTTGGCGATCGCCATGGAGTACATCGAGGGCGCCCCGGTCAAGAAGGACAACCAGGGACAGCAGTACTCGGGTGACGCCTCGTTCGGGCCGCTGGACCCGCTGGACCCGGACGGCCGAGCGGAGAAATCTGACTTCTACGACTACCTGGGGATGAGCTGGACCTTCCTGGACGGAAAGAGCGTGCTGCCGGAGCCGGCGCGCCTGCTGGCACTGGACTGCTCGGGATACCTGCGGATGGTCTACGGTCATCGGCTCGGCTATCCGCTGCGCGGCACGAACACACCGGGTGAGGGACTTCCACGGCGAGCCTACGCGATGGCCGAGGTCGGCCCCGGGGTCCAGTTGATGCCCAACTCCGGCCACCGGGCCCGCGGCCTCGACCGCCTGCTCCCGGGCGATCTGCTGTTCTTCAACGCGGGGCCGATCGTCGACGGCCACATCGAACACTCGGGCATCTACCTCGGCATCGACGACAGCGGCCACCACCGCTTCATCTCCAGTCGAGCGGTGGCGGACGGCCCGACCATGGGCGACTTCGGCGGCGAATCCATCCTGGACGGCGCCGGCTACTGGGCGGAGCGCTGGCGTACCGCCCGCCGCATCTGAGGCCGACGGCGGAGCCTTCCGGGAAGGACGGGCACGACGAGCCCCGGCTGGGTTGATGCCCAGCCGGGGTTCCGTCTGCCGTGGCGACGGCCGAGGCTCATCGCCCCACAGCGGCGCCGTCCCGGCGGGTGTCCGCCGCGCCGCGCATCCGGTCCCCCCGGACCTCGATCGCGGTGAGGCCGCTGTCCAGCGCGATGACCCGCGGGCACGGATGTTCGCGGGCTACCAGGGCGGCCACCTGGGTGGCGATCCGCCTGCCCGCTTCGACCTCGGACGGTGCGCCGCGTTCCCCGTCGCACCGGCGGGTGATGTCCTGGCCGCTGTAGTGGCCCTGGTCGAGCGACTGAGCCGGGCTCATGCCGTCCACGACGATCCCTACCAGCGCTTGGACCACGTAGTCAGGGATGTGGGAGCCGCCGGCAGCGCCGATCACGAGCCGTAGTTCCCGCCCTTCGGTGTCGAGCACGAGAGTCGGCGCCATCGACGCGGTCGGCCGCTTCTTCGGCTGCATGACGTTCACCGGCTTGCCCGGCGAGACCGATTCCGTGTCGGTGAAGTTGTTCATCGCGTTGTTCAGGATGATCCCCCGCGCTTCCAGATGTGACCCGAAGTGGCCGTTGTTCGTCGTGGTCATGGACACCGCGTTCTTCTCGGCGTCGACGATGCTCACGTTGCTGGTCGGGTCGCCGACGTCGACGGTGGCGGGCTCGTCGGTGATCGACGGCGCCGGCGGAGGAACGCCTTGCGGGTCCCCTGGTTCGATCGGCTGGACGGCCCGGTCGGGTGAGTAGAGCGAGAAGCGCTTGTCGAGGTAGGGGCCCTGGAGCAACCCCTCGACCGGCACACCGTGGAAATCCGGGTCGCCGATGTAGGCCCGGCGGTCGAAGTTCACCAGGCGGCTGGCCTCGATCGAGAGGTGGGTGCGGTCCGTCGAGTCCGGTCTGGTCCTCCCCACCTCGCCACGCTCGAGCAACCCGAGCATCTCCAGGACCGCCACCCCTCCGAAGGCCGGCGGCGGCGAGGTGCAGATGTTGACGCTGAACATCTTCCGGCACACCTCGGTGCGCTCGATGGCGGTGTAGTCGGCGAAATCCTGCGGCGTCATCAGGCTCGGGATCACCACCGGGCCGGCGGTGTTGCCCTTCAGCTTGATCGGGCCCTTCGCCGCATGCTGCACGATGGCCGGCGCGATGTTCCCGTTCGGGTCGTAGAACGCCTGCGCGCCCTTGTCCCGGACCTCCCGCAGCACCTCCGCGATCTCCGGGTTACGAATCGTCGTGCCTACCGGTTTCGGGTCGTCACCGTTGCAGTATCGGGGGCGCAGATCCGGATAGTTGCAGCGTTTCCGTCCGTTGAAGCGCTCCTCGAAACCATCGTGCAGATTCGCGGACATCGGAAAACCGTCGGCGGCGAGCCGGATGGCGTCCTCGAAGAGTTCATTCCAGGGAAGCTTGCCGAACTCACCGTGCACACTCGCGAGCACTCGCAGCGTCCCCGGTACGCCGAAGGACCGCCCGGTAGCGGATGCGGCATTCGGGAAGCGCTCCGTGTTGAGATCCTTCTTCTCCTGCTCGGTGGGCGTCCGGAGGTTCTCGGTGACGTTCTGCGGAGCCCTGGCCATGCCGTCGAAGAAGCGGACGTCGTGCTTGTCGGCGTTCCAATAGTTGATGAGCGTGCCGCCGGCGAGACCGGAGGCGTGTGGTTCCACGACGGCGAGCACGGCTTGCACCGCTACCGCCGCATCCGCCGCCCGGCCACCCCTGGCGAGGAGCTTGCAGCCGGCCTCCGTGGCGAGTGGGTGGGCGGACGCGACCATGAAGCTCGTCCCGTGCGCATCGTCCTCCCGGCCGCTTCGGGGATTGATGCAGACGTCGTCGTCTTCTGCGGGCGCCACGGCTGCCGTGGTGAGTGTCAGCACCAGTGCGGCAAACACGTAGCGCAGCTTGCGTGCGGACATGCGACCAGACCTTTCCGGATGCCCTGCAAACGGAGTATTCGAATCGCCCGTGCGGTAGTGGCCGTCTCCCCTGACGGCGGACGGCGTCGACATCGGCATCATGGTCGCCGATCGAGCGGCCGCGCAGGGCATCGGAGGAAGTCGTGGCCGGTGTGAAGAAAAGCGCTGGTCGTGACGCCCCGCAATTCGTCCTTGCGGCGGCACAGCAGCTTGTTCTTCGCACCGAGGGGCTGGACGTGCACAAGGCCGATGAGGTGACGGAGCGCCCGTTCTCAGCCGACCGAGGAGCGAGCCACCGGCGCGCTGAAGTACGTGTCCGGGTACGGCTCGCCGCGGTAGCGGTAGTGCCACCACTCGTGGTCGTAGCCCACGAACCCTTCCCGCGTCATCAGCTCGCGCAGCAGCATCCGGTTGGCTCGCGCCTCCCGGCCGAGCCGGGTGCTGTCGGTGTGGGCGAGCGCGTCGAAACAGTCGAAACCCGTCCCCATGTCCACGCTGTCGTCGGCGAACCGCTGGCCCGCCGGGGCGGTGCAGGGGACCAGTCGCTGCCCCGGCGTGTAGGGCGCCTGGCTCGGTGCGTCCACCTCCGCCAGCGTCAGGTCGACGGTGCTGCCCCGGCTGTGCGCGGTCGGTGCGCCCACGTATCCCTTGTCGAACAGGTCCGACTTCGCCACCCGGGGGTAGAACTCGGCCTTCGTCTGCTCCTGCCCGGGCTGGCGGGCCCACGCCACGATGTCGTCGACGGCGGGTTGCGGGCGGTAGCAGTCGTACACCTTGAGGGTGCGGCCCCTGGCCAGCGCGGCGTCCTGCACCCGGCGCAGCGCCTCAGCCGCCGGCCGGGTGAGCAGGCAGAGCGGCTTGGGGTAGCCGGCCAGCGGGCGGCCGACGAAGTTGTGTGCGGTGGCGTACCGGATGTCGGTGCGGATGCGGGCGTCGACGTCGGTGAGGACCACGAACCCCGGCAGGGGCGGCGCGGCGGCGGGAGACGGCGCGGGAGGCGGCGCGGGAGACGGGGGCGAGGGCGTGCGGCAGGCGGCGGTCAGCACCGCGACCGCGAGCAGTACGCCACAGGTACGCGCCGCCCGTCGTCCCCACACCGACCCTGTCTATCACTTACCGGGACCTTCCGGACGGCGTTCGCGGCCGGGCACCGGGTGGCCCCGGTGCCACCCGGCTGCCGGCCCGGTTACCGCGTCGCCAGCCCGAGGCTGATCGTCCTGGTCAACGTGGCGTTGTCGTCATCGCCGTCCAACGACCAGACCATCGCGCCGCCCAGGCCCGCCCGTCGGATGTAGAGCGTCTTCTGGAGCACCACCGCCGGGTCGTCGTACGTCCAGAAGGTCGTGCCGTCGAACAGCCAGGCGTGCCCGGCGCGGAGATCGCGGTGGACGGCGAAGCCCTTGCCCGGCAGGGTCTTGAGCTGCCGGTAGTCCTCGGACCCGGCGGCGAAGGTGCCCGGCGCGGGTCCGGCCGCCGGCTGGAACAGGCCGTCCTCACCCCCGGTGACACCGGTCCAGCCCTGACCGTAGTACGGGATGCCGAGGACGAGCTTGTGGCGCGGCGCGCCCCGGGCGATCCAGCCGTCGATCGCGACCTCGACGGAGAAGTCGGGGCTGTCCGGGGCTCCCGCCGGTACGCGCAGCGCCGACTGCTGGTTGGTCACCGATTCCCAGCTGCCGTGGAAGTCGTACCCCTGCACCGTGGCGAAGTCCAGGTACTTGAAGATCTTGCGACCCTCGTACCCGGCGTCCATGGCCGCCGGGTTGGCCGGCAGGAAGGCGGTCAGCGCGTAGTGCCGGCGGGTCTGCCGACCGTACGCGTCGAGTTGCCGGCGGAACTCGGCGAGCAGTTCGGTGAAGTTCTGCCGGTCCTCCGGCCGGATCACGTTGCCCGGCTCACCCGGCCAGTTCGGCCACTCCCAGTCCAGGTCGATGCCGTCGAAGACGCCGGCGGCGGCACCCGGGCCGCCGCTGCCGCCGTCGAGAATCGGGAGGTTGCCCTTGAGGTAGAGGTCGATGCAGGAGGCGACGAAGGCCTTGCGGGAGGCGTCGGTGCGGGCGGCGTTCGAGAAGTACGTCGACCAGCTCCAGCCGCCCAGCGAGATCATCACCTTGAGGTCGGGGTGCTTGGCCTTGAGCTTGGCCAGTTGGCCGAAGTTGCCGTTGAGCGGCTCGCCCCAAGCGTCGGCGACGCCGTCGATGCTCTCCTCGGCCGGGACCGGGCGCTGGTAGTCGGCCCAGGCGTCACCCTCGCCCGGGCCACCGTCCACATAGCAGCGCCCGTCCTCGCTCACGTTGCCGAAGGCGTAGTTGACGTGGGTGAGGCGGCTCGCCGCTCCGGAGGTGTCGAGCTTCCTGACCGGGAAGGCCCGGCCGTAGATGCCCCACTGGGCGAAGTAGCCGACCCGGTGGTAGCCGGCACCGCGGGTCGGGCTGTCGCCCGCGCTCGCGGCGGTCGGCGGGGCGGCGGTGACCAGCACGGTCGCTAGGGCGACGAGGGCGGTGAGGCGGTGACGGAATGGTCGCATCGGCACTCCCATCGAGGGATGGAGCGATAATAGTAAAGAGACCTTTCTGATTGATGAAGCTAAGCCGACCGCATCCGCCGGTCAAGAGGCGTACCCGTCCGCATGGGGGATTGCGGGGGCGTTGCCAGGTGATGACGATGTCGTGCCATGGACTCAGCCCTGACCCTGGTCGGACTCCCGGTCGCCCTCGGCATCATCATGCTCGGCCTCGGTCTCGGACTGACCACCGAGGACTTCCGCCGGGTGGCCCGGCACCCGAAAGCCGCCGTCATCGCCCTGGTGTGCCAGGTGCTGGCGCTGCCCGCGCTCTGCTTCGGCCTGGTTCTCGCCTTCGACCTGCCGCCGGAACTGGCCGTCGGGATGATGCTGCTGGCCGCGTCCCCCGGCGGCACCACGGCCAACCTCTACAGCCACCTGTTCGGCGGGCACGTCGCCCTGAACGTCACCCTGACCGCCATCAACTCGGTGCTCGCCGTGTTCACGCTGCCGATCGTGGTCAACCTGTCGGCGGCGTACTTCCTGGCCGAGGGAAGGAGCATCGGCCTGCAGTTCGACAAGGTGCTGCAGGTGTTCGCCATCGTGCTCGTCCCGGTCGCGATCGGCATGCTGATCCGGGCCCGGGTGCCCCGCGTCGCCGAACGCCTGGACCGCCCGGTCCGGGCCCTGTCCGTCGTCGTGCTCGTCGCGGTGATCGCCGGTGCCGTGCTCAACGAGCGCGACAACATCGCCGACTACTTCGTCTCGGTCGGCCTGGCCGTGCTCGCGTTCAACCTGCTGAGTCTCGCGGTCGGTTACGGGGTGCCCCGGCTGGCCGGGGTCGACCGGAGAGCCGCGACGGCGGCCGGGTTCGAGATCGGCATCCACAACAGCACCCTGGCCATCACGGTCGCGCTCAGCCCGGCGCTGCTCGACAACACCCGGATGGCGGTCCCGGCGGCCGTCTACGGCATCGTCATGTTCTTCACGGCGGCGGCCTTCGGCTACCTGGTGACCCGCGTCGGCACCCGGCCCGCCACGGCCCGAGGCCGGTCCGCCACGACCTGAGGCCCGGCACGAGGCCACCGTCAGGGGGCGGGGGTGGCGGCCTGCTCCCAGATCGCCGTCATCTCGTCGAAGGCCTGCTCCATGATCTGCACCATGGCGCTGCGGGCCCGGTCGCCGTCGCGGCGCTGGATCGCCTGGGCCACGTCGGCGTGCAGTTGGAGCGCCTGCTCGTGGGGATGGTGCGGCATGAGGTGGTAGTGGTGCCGGCCGCTCAGCACCTCGGCCACCAGGTCCTGGAGCTTGATGAACATCTCGTTGCCGGAGGCGGCCAGCACCCGCCGGTGGAACTCGATGTCGAGGCGGAGGAACCGCTCCTCGTCGCCGGCCTTGCCGGCGGCCCACATCTTCGCGGCCAGGCCGACGAGCTCACTCGCCTCGTCGTGACCGACGCGGGCGGCGGCGAGCCAGGCGGCGTGCGGCTCCACCGCCGTCCGTAGCTCGGTGATCGAGCGGATCTGGGCGATGCGGCCGGCCGAGGCGAGCCGCCAGCGGATCACCTGCGGGTCGAAGACGTTCCAGGCGTCCGGCGTGCGGATCATGACCCCGACCCGGCGGCGGGTCTCGATGAACCCCATCGAGGCGAGCACCCGCAGCACCTCGCGGACGACGGAGCGGGACACCGCGTACCGGTCGACCAGGTCGTCGATGTTGAGGATCGAGCCGGGCGGCAGGTCGCCACCGCAGATGGCCGTGCCGAGGTCTTCGAGGACGCGTGCGTGCAGCCCGGCCTCAGCAGGGGCGTTCTGGGCGGCTGCGCCCCTGGAGGAGTACCGTTCCACGCCTGGATCGTATCAGTTAGATCAACCCCTTGAATAAGTCTGCTTTTTCGGCCTAGCATCCGGACGTTAAGCGGATGTAAACACCGAGGTAGCGCCCTACCGGGCAGCGACCAGGACAGAAGGAGAGACAAGCGTGCGACGTCGAGCAATGATCGGCACTTCTCTGGCCGTGGTCGCCGCCATGGGCCTGTCCGCATGCGGCGGGGGTGACGACGGCGGCAGCGGGTCGAACACCCTCCGCGTGACGCTGGTCAACCACGTCTGGACGGAGAACATCAAGAAGGCCCTGCCGGAGTTCGAGAAGCAGAGCGGGCTCAAGGTCGAGGTCACGCAGCTCGGTGAGGACCAGCTGTCGGACCAGTACAACGTCAAGCTGAACGCCGGGTCCAGCGACCTGGACGTGATGATGTACCGGCCGCTGCAGGAGGGGAAGCTGTTCGCCAAGAACAAGTACCTCGCCGACCTGACCGACAAGGCCAAGTCGGACAGCGCGTTTGAGTTCGGTGACTTCCAGGCCGGACCGGTGCAGGCGACCACGTACGAGGACAAGCTGGTCGGCGTGCCGATCATCACCGAGCAGGAGGTCCTCTACTACCGCAAGGACCTGCTGGAGAAGTCCGGCTTCACCGCTCCGCCGAAGACCCTCGACGAGCTCAAGGCGCAGGCGGCGAAGGTCGAGGCGGACAACGCGGGTGTCGCCGGCTTCGTGGCCCGTACCGGCAAGGCCGCCGCCGTCACCCAGTTCTCCAGCTTCCTGTACAGCTTCGGCGGTGACTTCGTCGACGCCAGCGGCAAGGCCTCCGTCAACACCGAGCAGGCCAAGCAGGCGTACGCCTACTACGGCGGCCTGCTGCGCGACCACGGCCCGGAGAACATCAGCACCGACATGAGCTGGTCCGAGGCGATGGCGATCTTCACCCAGGGCAAGGCGGCCTTCTACACCGAGGCCAACTCGCTCTACAAGAACGCCACCGACCCGGCCAAGTCGAAGGTCTCCGACACCGTCGGCTTCGCCACCTTCCCGGCCGGCCCGGCCGGCTCGAAGCCGTACAACATCCCGTCCTGGGCCCTCGGCGTGAACGACGCGTCCGAGAACAAGGACAACGCCTGGAAGTTCATCCAGTGGGCGGCCGGCAAGGAGCAGTCGCTGGCGCAGCAGAAGGCCGGCGTCCCCGGCGCCCGCGCCTCCGTCTGGGCGAACCCGGAGGGCACCGCGACCTACCCGAAGGACCTCGCCGAGGCCACCAAGGTCAGCACCGCCAACGGCATCGGCCACGACCGCCCGCTGGTCGAGAAGGTCGCCCAGGCCCGGGAGATCGTCGGCCAGCCGATCGTCGACGCGATCACCGGCAAGGACGCGGCCGCCTCGGCGGACGCGGCGAACGAGGCGTTCCAGAAGTTCCTCGACGACGAGGCGAAGTAGCCCGACCGCGGGGTGGCGGACCGACCGGCTCCGCCACCCCGCGCCGGGACCCCTGGCCCCCCGAACCCGGAGACCCCATGTCAGCCGTCACCACACCAGTCACCAGATCGCCCGAGGCCCGTACGGCTCCAGCGGAATCGGCCTGGTCGCGCTGGGCCAACACGCACCGCAAATGGCTCTTCGCGGCACCCGCCATGGCATTCGTCGCCGTGCTGATCATCTTTCCGGTGGCCTGGACCGGGTACCTCAGCCTGACCGACGCCGAGGGTTCGGTACGCGCCGAGAGCGAGTTCATCGGGTTCCAGAACTACCTGGACGTGCTCTCCGACACCGAGCGGTTCTGGCCGGCGGTGTGGCGTACGGCCCTCTTCACCGGAGTCGTGCTCCTCGTCGAGGTCGTGCTCGGCATGGCGATCGCCCTGCTGCTGTGGCGACCCTTCCGTGGCGAGAAGTGGGTCCGGGTCGCCATCCTGCTGCCGCTGGTGGCCACTCCGGTGGCGGTCGGCATGATGTGGCGGCTGATCTTCGACCCCAACATCGGCATGGCGAACCAGGTGCTCAGCTGGGTCGGCATCGGCCCGCAGCCCTGGCTGTCCGGGCAGAGTTCGGCCCTGCCGACGACGATGTTCATCGACGTCTGGCAGTGGACTCCGATGGTCGTGCTGATCCTGCTCGCCGGCCTGACCTCGCTGTCCGACGAGCCCCAGGAGGCGGCGCTGATCGACGGCGCCAGCACCTGGCAGCGGTTCCGGCACGTCACCCTGCCGCTGCTGATGCCCACCGTGATCGTCGCGATCCTGCTGCGCGGCATCGACGCCCTGAAGACGTTCGACATCCTCTACGCCACCAAGGGTCGCGGCGGCGGGTCCTTCCACGAGGTGGAAACCCTCAACGTCTACGCCTACGGCCTCAGCTTCGACTACAACGACTACGGCGTCTCGTCGACCGTCCTCATCATCTTCTTCCTGATCATCATCGGGGTGATGTGGGCCCTGACCTACCGCAAGAAGGGGCTGGAGCGATGAAGCCGAGCAGGCCGTTCAAGGTGTTCCGGGCGGTGGCCCTCGTCGTCGTGGTGTTCTCGCTGATCGCGCCGCTGCTCTGGATGGTCGCCGCGTCGTTCAAGACCAACGTCGACATCTACGACACGGCGAAGGCGTTCGTCTTCTCGCCCACCCTGGACAACTACGACACCGTCCTCCAGCGGGCGAACTACGTCCAGTTCATCGGCAACAGCCTCTGGGTGGCGCTCGCGGCCACCGTGCTCTCGCTGATCCTCGGGGTGCCCGCCGCGTACTCGATGAGCCGCTTCAACATGAAGAAGTCCGCGCTCGTCGTGCTCATGGCCCGGGTGATCCCCGGCGTCTCGCTGCTGGTGCCCTGGTACTACGTCTTCTCGAACCTGCAGATGGTCGGCGGGTACACCGTCCTGATCCTCAGCCACATGTTCGTGTCGCTGCCGCTGATCGTCTACATCATGATGGGCTACTTCGACGGCCTGCCCACCGAACTCGAAGAGGCGGCACTGGTCGACGGCCTGACCCACATCGGCGCGTTCCGGCGGATCACCCTGCCGCTGTCGGTGCCCGGCGTGGCCACGGCCGGCATCCTGTCCTTCATCTTCTCCTGGAACAACTTCATGTTCGCCCTGGTGCTCTCCGGTGCCGACACCAAGACGCTGCCCGTGGCGATCTTCGACTTCGTCGGCTACGCCAGCATCGACTGGGGCGGCCTGATGGCGGCGGCCACCGTGGTCACCCTCCCGATCATGCTCATCGCCCTGTTCGTGCAGAAGTACATCGTCTCCGGTCTCACCGCCGGCGCCACGAAGGGCTGAGGACATGACGACGATCGCGCGGGTGGAGACCTTCCTCGTCGCACCACGCTGGCTGTTCGTCCGGGTCGAGACCACCTCCGGGATCGTCGGCTGGGGCGAGGCGACCTGCGAGGGCCGCTCGGAGACGGTCCGCACCGCCGTCGAGCAGCTCAGCGAGCTGCTGATCGGCCGGGACGCGCTGCGCATCGAGGACCACTGGCAGGTGATGACGAAGGGCTCGTTCTACCGGGGCGGGCCGATCCTGGCCAGCGCCGTCGCCGGGCTCGACCAGGCGCTGTGGGACATCGCCGGCAAGCACTTCGGTGCGCCGGTGCACCAGCTGCTCGGCGGCCCGGTCCGGGATCGGATCCGGGTCTACGGCTGGGTCGGCGGCGACGAGCCGGCCGAGGTACGCGACCAGATCAGCGCCGCCGTCGCGTCGGGCCTGACCGCGGTGAAGATGAACGCCTCCGGGCGGATGAGCCCGGTCGCCTCGGTCCGCGAACTCGACGGTGTGGTCGAGCGGGTGGCCGCCGCCCGTGAGGTGCTCGGCGACGAGCGGGACGTGGCGGTCGACTTCCACGGGCGGTTCACCCTCGCCACCGCCCGTCGGGTCGCCCCGCTGCTCGAACCGTTCCGGCCGTTCTTCCTGGAGGAGCCGGTGGTCCCGGAGAACTCGCACCTGATCGGCGAGTTCGTCCGCTCGACCACCACACCGGTGTCGACCGGGGAGCGGCTCTACAACCGGCAGGAGTTCCTGCCCGTCCTCCAGGCCGGCATCGCGGTCGCCCAGCCGGACCTCTCCCACGCCGGCGGCATCACCGAGGTGCGCAAGATCGCCGCGCTGGCCGAGGTGTACGACGTGCAACTCGCCCCGCACTGCCCGCTCGGGCCGATCGCTCTCGCGGCCTGCCTGCAGGTCGGCTTCGCCACGCCGAACTACCTGATCCAGGAACAGAGCATCGGCATCCACTACAACCTCGGCGCCGAGGTGCTCGACTACTGCCTCGACAAGACCCCGCTGACCTTCGTCGACGGGTACGTCGAGCGGCTCACCGCACCCGGCCTGGGCATCGAGATCGACGAACACGCGGTGCGGACGGCGGACAAGCGCGGCCACGCCTGGCGCAGCCCCACCTGGCGACACCGCGACGGCTCCTACGCGGAATGGTGATCTCATGACTGTCAACCTCACCGCCGAACTCGCCGACGCCCGCATCCTGGCGGTCATCCGCGGCACCGACACCGCCGGCGCGATCGCCGCCGGCACCGCCCTGCTGGAAGAGGGCGTACGCATCGTCGAGGTGGCCCTCACCACGCCGGACGCCCTGCGGGCCGTCGAGGCGCTGCGTGCGGTGGCACCCGCCGGGTCCCTCGTCGGCGCCGGCACGGTGCTCACCACCGCCGACGTGGCCGACGTGGTCGCCGCGGGCGCGCAGTTCGTGGTGACGCCGGCGGTGGTCGAGTCGATCCCCGAAGCGGCGCGCCGGGGCATCCCGGTCGCCGCCGGGGCCTTCACCCCGACCGAGGCGTACACCGCGATGCGGATGGGGGCGTCGGCGATCAAGTTGTTCCCGGTGTCGGTCGGGGGTCCGGCGTACCTGAAGGCGGTGCGCGACCCCTTCCCGGACATCCCGTTCGTCGCGGTCGGCGGCGTGGGTCTGGACGACGTGCCGGGCTACCTCAGGGCCGGTGCGATCGCGGTCGGCGTCGGCGGGCCGTTGGTCGGTGACGCCGCCTCCGGCGGCGACCTCGCCGCCCTGCGGGCCCGGGCCCGCACCTACCTCGCCGCGGTCGGGGAGTCGGCGCGCCGATGACCGCACCGGACCTGCTCACCTTCGGCGAGACCATGGTGTCGCTGCGCTCGGCCGGCCCGCTCGCCGCCGGGGGGCCGCTGACCATGCACCTGGCCGGCGCCGAGTCCAACGTGGCCGTGGGGGTGGCCCGGCTGGGCCACCGGGCCGCCTGGGTCGGCCGGGTGAGCACCGACGAGTTCGGCGAGTACACGCTGCGGCAGCTGCGCGCGGAGGGCATCGGCGTCGACGGCGTGACCCGGGACCCCGAGCGGCCGACCGGTCTGATGTTCCTGGAGCAGCGCACCGCCGATCTGACCCGGGTGCAGTACCACCGGTCCGGGTCGGCCGGGTCGGCGCTGCGCGTCGACGACCTGCGGGCGCCGATGGCCGCCGGCGCGCGGATGCTGCACCTGACCGGGATCACCCCGGCGCTGTCCGGCACCGCCCGGGAGGCCACCCGGTGGGCGGCCGAGGCCGCCGTGGCGGCGGGCATCCCGGTGTGCCTCGACGTCAACTACCGTGCCCGGCTCTGGTCCCGGGACAGCGCCCGCGCGGTGCTCACCCCACTGGCGGGGTACGCCTCCATCGTCATCGCCTCCGCCGACGAGCTGGACCTCGTCGGCGACCCAGGGGCCGACGAGTCCACCGTGGTGGCGGACCTGTTCGGGCGGGGCGTGCGGACGGTCCTGGTCAAGTTGGGCTCGGACGGCGCCCGGGCGCACACCCCGGACGGGACCCAGCACGCCGCGGCGCTGGCCGTGACCGCCGTCGACACCGTCGGCGCCGGGGACGCGTTCACGGCGGGATACCTGTCCGGCTGGTTCGACGGGCTCGACCTGGCCGGTCGCCTGCGTCGTGCGGCGACCCTCGGTGCCTTCGCGGTCTCCAGCCGGGGCGACTGCGAAGGGCTGCCCCGCCGTGCCGAACTGTCCCTTCTCGAGGGCCACGAGACCGGAAGCGTCCTCCGTTAGCCCGCCGTCACATCCGTGAAGAAAGGGAAAGGCACCACCCGTGAAGATCACCGCTGCCGACGTCATCGTCACCAGTCCGGACCGCAACTTCGTCACCCTGAAGATCACCACCGACGAGGGCATCATCGGCCTGGGTGACGGCACCCTCAACGGGCGGGAACTCTCCGTCGCGTCGTACCTGCGCGACCACGTCGTGCCGTTGCTGATCGGGCGGGACCCGCACCGCATCGAGGACACCTGGCAGTTCCTGTACCGCTCGGCGTACTGGCGGCGCGGGCCGGTGACCATGGCCGCGATCGCCGCGGTCGACGTCGCCCTGTGGGACATCAAGGCCAAGGCGGCCGGCATGCCCCTGTACCAGCTGCTCGGCGGTGCGTCGCGCACCGGCATCATGGCGTACGGGCACGCGTCCGGCCGTGACCTGCCGGAGCTGTTCGACTCGATCCGCCGGCACCTCGACCTCGGCTTCCGGTCGATCCGCGTGCAGACCTCGGTGCCCGGCATCAACGCCGTCTACGGGGTCGCCGCGCAGCCCAGCGCCGACGGCAAGCGGTACGACTACGAACCGGCCCAGCGCACCCCGCTGCCGGCCGAGGAGGACTGGGACACCCGCTCGTACATGCGGCACCTGCCCGGGGTGTTCGAGGCGGTCCGCAACGAGTTCGGCCCGGAGCTGCCGCTGCTGCACGACGGCCACCACCGGATGACCCCCATCCAGGCCGCCCGGCTCGGCAAGGACCTGGAACCGTACGACCTGTTCTGGCTGGAGGACTGCACGCCGGCGGAGAACCAGGAGGCGCTGCGGCTGGTCCGCCAGCACACCACCACGCCGCTGGCCATCGGCGAGGTCTTCAACACCGTGTGGGACTACCAGACGCTCATCCGGGAACAGCTGATCGACTACGTCCGGTCCGCCGTCACCCACACCGGCGGCATCACCGCCATGCGCAAGCTGCTCGACTTCGCCGCCCAGTACCAGATCAAGTCCGGCATCCACGGGCCGACCGACATCTCACCGGTCGGCATGGCCGCCGCACTCCACCTGGACCTGGCCATCCACAACTTCGGCATCCAGGAGTACATGCAGCACGGGTCGCTCACCAACGAGGTGTTCCGGCAGTCGTTCACCTTCGTCGACGGTTACCTGCACCCCGGCGAGCTGCCCGGCATCGGGGTCGAGCTCGACGAGGAGGCCGCGGCGCGGTTCCCGTACCAGCCGGCGTACCTGCCGTTCAACCGCCTCAAGGACGGCACCGTCCATGACTGGTGACCGCCGGCCGACCCGGCACATCGTGGTGATGGGTGTGTCCGGCTGCGGCAAGACGACGGTGGCGAAGCGGCTCAGCGAGCTGACGGGACTGACGTTCGCGGAGGCCGACGAGTTCCACTCCGAGGCCAACGTGGCGAGGATGCGCTCCGGCGTACCGCTGGACGACGCCGCCCGCTGGCCCTGGCTGCGCGACCTCGCCGGCTGGATGACCGCCCGCCATCGGGAGGGGGTGTCGACGGTGCTGACGTGCTCCGCACTCAAGCGCGCCTACCGCGACGTCCTCCGGCAGGGACCGCCGAACGTGGAGTTCGTGCACCTGGACGGGCCGACCGAGGTGATCCGCGAGCGGATGGCGACCCGAACCCACCCCTACATGCCGGCGAGCCTGCTCGACTCCCAGGCGGCGATCCTGGAGCCGCTGTCGCCCGAGGAGCACGGTGTGGTGCTCGACCTCCGGCTGCCCGCGGACGTGCTCGCCGCCATGGCGGCCGACCGCCTGGGCCTGCCTGCCGTGGACACGTCGCCGCGCTGAGCGAAGGCGGGTCGGAGCACCCCGTCGCATCGTGAACCGGACCGTCGTCGAGCCGGACGTGCCCCTGTGCCGGGGCTGAGGTGATCCGGTCCGGGCGGTGTCGGGCTCCCGTCACATGTCACCCGGTCGACCGTCTGGCGCTCCGGGCACCGCCTGCCTACCGTGTGCGGTACCGCACGCATCGTGGTCGTGGCGAGGGAGGGACCGACGTGGACCACCCGGCGATCGACCTGGCGCGGCTGACGTTCGGCCGCGACGATGCCGAGTCGGACCTCGCCGGCGGCCTGCTCCGGCAGGGTTTCGTCCCGACCGCCGCGTACGAGGCCGCGGTGAGCGGACGCAAGAGCCTGGTCATCGGTCGCAAGGGCGCCGGCAAGAGCGCCATCTGCCGGCTGCTCGACGGTGGCCCCGACGGCGGCGTCGTAACCAGCCTGATCACCCCGGACGACGCGACGGGTGAGGAACTGCGCCGCTTCGAGTTGCAGGGGCTGAACCCGGAGACGGCCAAGTCCCTGGTGTGGCGGTACGTCTTCGCCGTGCAGATCAGCCGACACCTCGTCGCGCACCAGCGGCAGCGGCACCGGCGCCGGCTGCGCCGCGCACCGGCGAACATCCGCCGGCTACGGCGCTTCCTCAAGAGCCACCACGAGAGCGGAGACCAGAAGCTGTACGACCGGGTCCTGTCCGGCATGGGGCGGCTGCGGGCGTCGTCGATCGGCGTCGGCGCGCTGGGCTTCAACGGCAACGTGGAGGTGCAGCAGGCGTCCGAGGGCGCCCGGGCGGCGCGGCAGCTCGACGTGCTGGAGGAGGTGATCGGGCGGGCCGTCGTGGAACTGGACTGCCCCGCCGACCACCCGACGTTCCTGCTGGCGGTCGACCAGGTGGAGCAGATCTGGTCGAACGACCCGTCCTCCGACGCCATGGTGGTCGGGCTGCTGCTGGCCAGCAAGCACGTCCGGAGCCTGTTCGGCGGTGCGGTCCGGTGCGCGCTCTTCCTGCGCAGCGACATCTACGACTCGTTGCAGTTCGCGGAGAGCGACAAGTTCCGCGGCGAAGAGGAACGCATCGACTGGACACCCGAGCTGCTCGGGGAGGTGCTGTTGCGCCGCGCCTCCGCCTCGCTGGGCCGGCCGGTGCCGGCTGACGAACTCTGGGGACGGGTGCTTCCGGAATCGGTCGACGGGGAACCGATCCGGGACTACCTGACCTCACGGACGCTGCTGCGGCCCCGCGACGTCATCCAGTTCGTGACCCTGTGCCGGGACACCGCGCTGCGACACGGTCACCCGACCATCCACTCGTCCGACGTACGGGCGGCCGCCCGGGACTTCTCCCGGTGGAAGCTGCAGGATCTCGGCAACGAGTACCTCGTCAGCTACCCCTTCCTGACCCGGCTCTACGCGCTGTTCCAGAACACCGGCTACCTGGTCACCCGCAAGGCGCTGCACGCGCGGTTCGCCGAGGTGCGTGACAGCCTGGTGGAACAGTTCCCCGAGTACGCGCACGTGCTGGAACCCGACGTGGTGATCGATGTTCTGTTCGGGCTCGGCTTTCTCGGCGTACGGCGAGGTGGCGACATCGTCTACGGCGGCGCGCGCCGCGAGGTGCTGGAACCGCACGAGAACGAGTTCCACGTCCACCCCTGTTTCCGGGCCGGTCTCAACGCCCGGGCGGCGGTCAACATCGACCCGTTCGCCGTGCCGGCGCAGCGCAGCCGGGCGGTCGACGGGAACGTGAGCTACAACGTCGGGGTCATCGGCACCGTGGTGGGGGCCCGGCCGAGTCGGGAGTTCGCCGTCGTCGGCGAGATCCGCCGCGCCTGCGAGCGGGTCCGGGAGGCGCTCGGCGAGGCGGAGTTGCCGGAGAGCGCCCGCCGGGAGGTCTCGGAGCGGCTGGCCGCCGTCGAGTTCGCGCCGGCGCCCAGCAACGTCGGCCAGGCGCTCGGGACGGCCAACGAGGTCACCGACTTCTTCGAGCAGATCGCCCGTACGCTGTCCGCCAACGGTCTGGCCGACAGCGCGACCGGCGCCGCCCTCGTGCGGACGCTGCGGGACGAGGCGACCCGGGTGCGCCGGACGGTCTCCCGCTCCGGCGGCCAGTGACGGAGCCGGCGGTGGCCCGACCGCGGTTGCACACCCGGTTCCCGGCTACCGCGCCGCGGCTGCCGTACCTGCGCCTCGGCGACGGGCCGACACCGGTGCGGCGGCTGACCGGCGACGGCGCGGTATGGGTCAAGGACGACAGCGGCTACGGCGCCGGGTACGGCGGCAACAAGGTCCGCAAGCTGGAGTGGAGCCTTCCCGAGCTGCTCCGGCGCGGCCGGCGCACGGTGGTGACGGCCGGCGGCACCGGCAGCCACCACGCCGTGGCCGTGGCCCGCTACGGTGCCGCCGCCGGCCTGCGGGTCGCCGTGGTGACGGTGCCGCAGCCGTACGACGCGCACGTGGCGGCCCAGGCGGCGGCGGTCCGCGCGGCGGGGGCGCGGGTGCGCCCGGTGGGCGGCGTGCCCGGCGCGTACCTCGCCGCCGCGGGGCTGCTGGCCGGGGCGCTGCTGACCGGCCGACGGCCGGCGCTGTTGCCGATCGGCGGCTCCAGCCCGCACGGTTGCCTGGGATACGTCGAGGCCGCCCTCGAACTCGCCGAGCAGGTCGACGCCGGTGTGCTGCCGGCCCCCCGGCGGATCGTCGTGGCGGTGGGCTCCGGCGGCACGGCCGCCGGCCTGGCGCTGGGTCTCGCCCTGGCCGGTCTGCGCAGCGAGGTGATCGGCGTCTGCGTCAACGACCGGACACCGGCGGGGGAGCGCCAGGTCCGCCGGCAGGCCGCCGCGTCCGCGCGCCTGCTGCGCCGTCGCGGCGCGCCCCTCACGCCCCGCGTTCCCCTGGCCCCGCTGGTGGTACGCCGGGACTGGCTGGGCCCGGGCTACGGCGTGCCGACGGCCCAGGCCACCGACGCGGCGGCCTGGCTGGCCGAGCGGACGGCATTGGTCGCGGAGCCCGTGTACACGGCGAAGGCGGTCGCGGCGCTGCGGGACATCGCCGCCTCCGGGCCCGGGCCGGTGCTCTACTGGCACACCGCTCCCGCAGAAGTGGGCGGTGCCGGTGGGTATGGCCGCGCTGCTCCTGGGTAGAAGAACATCACTGCACCCCGATCGACGGGGCAGCGTCGCCCCGACCGGCGTCAGTGATGCGACCCCGCGCCGCTGCCGGAGGGATCGGGGACCGGACAGCCGGAGAAGGAGGCCGATCATGTCGTTCCACAGTAGACAAGGTCGCCGATGGATGGTCACCCCCGGGTCGGTCGTCGTGCGTAGGGACGGGTGACTGCCATGTCGCCGATCCCCGCGTCCCGCCCGGCGCCCGCCGCGCCGCCGGTCCCCAGCACGTACGTGCGGTATCTACGGAACCGGCTGCTGGAGGCCGAGGCCGGCCTGACCGCGATGAGCGAGAGGTACGAGCGGACCAAGGCCCGGTTCGACCGCTGCTACGCGCGCCAGGGCATCACGCCCGAGGCCGACATCGTCAACTACATCAACGCGAAGGCGATGAACCCGGAACTGAAGTTCTGGTACTCCAAGGTGGAGCACTTCCAGCGGGAGGTCACCGCCTACGGCGCCGCGCTGACCGGGCTGGAGGCGGCCGGCCGAATGCTGGAGACGAGCGGCCATCGCGCGGACAACCAGCGTGTCCGTACCGGCCGGCGGGGCCTGAACCGCGCCAGCTGACCGGGGCCGTACGGTCCGTCACGGCGATAGGCGCTTCTCGAACCAGTGGTGGGCGTAGCGCTCGCTGTTGTACGGCTCGATCTCCCGGTACCCGGCGGCGCGGTACATCGCGATCGCCTCGGTCAGGTTCCGGTTGGTGTCCAGCCGTACGGCCGTCCAGCCCCGGTCGGCGGCGTACCGTTCCAGCTCGTCCAGCAGCCGCCGCCCGATCCCGAGGCCCCGTACGCTGTCCGCCACCCACACCCGCTTGATCTCGGCGGGTGCGTCGCGATGCAGCTTGACGGCGCCGCAGCCGACGGGTTCGGCGTTGAGGGTGGCGAGGAGGAACACACCGCCGGGCGGAACGAGCTCCTCGTCGCGGACGGGGCTGCTCAGCGCCGGGTCGAAACCCTCGTCGAACCGGCGCGCGACGTCACGGGCGTACGCCCGCACGCAGGCACGGGCCCGGGGGTCGCCGGGCGGGCACGGCTCGATGACCACCATCGACCCGACGAGCAGTCGCTCCACCTCGGCCATCGCCGCGACGAGCCGCCCGCGCCGGCGCTCACTGAGCGGTTCGAGGATCGACCAGGCCAGGTCGTCGGAGCGCTTGTCCAGCTCGGTCCACTCCGCCCGGCCGGCCTCGGTGAGGGTGGCGATCCGGACCCGTCCGTCGCCGTCGGCCGGGCCGACCGTCACGAGCCCATCGCTCTCCAGTGTGCGCAGGAGCCGGCTGAGGTGTCCCGAATCCAGGCCGAGCCGTGCCCGTAGCGCCGCGACCTCGGCGCCGCCGGGGCCGATCTCCCACAGCAGCCGGGCCTGCGCGAGGGGCCGGCCCCGGGCCATGTACTCCTCATCGAGCGCGCCCACCCGCTGGGTGACCGTCCGGTTGAACCGCCGCACGGCGGCAACGAGTTCCGCGTCCATAAGCCTGACTTTAGTCAGGTATCCCCGACGTTCGCCAGGGCGGGGGTGCCGCCCAGACTCGCCGCGCGCAGCGAACACCCGGGTTTCGTCCACCACCGCCGGTGCCGATGCGCGTCCACGGCACGCTCACGGCGACGGTCGGTGGTGCTACCGTGCCGGGCCATGGTCGATCATCTGCGCCACGTCGACTGGGACTCGGTCGAGGGACCGTACGGGCCGGCCACCGAGGTGCCGGACCTGCTACGAGCGCTCCGGTCACCGGACGCGGCCGTGCGGGCCGGCGCTGAGGAGGAACTGGAGGACGACCACCTCCAGCACCAGGGCCTGGTGTACGAGGCGGCCGCGTCTGCGGCGCCGTTCCTCATCGACCTGCTCGCCGACGTGGACGCGCCGGACCGGCTGGCGGCCTGGCGGCTCCTCACGACGATCGTCGACTGCGTGGAGCTGTACGAGTCGCCGTGCCCGACGGAAGTCCCGAGCCTGGACGACCTGGGGCAGCTGCGCTCGGACTGGTGGTTGGCGCGGTCGCCGGAGTGGCGCAGGCACGGCGGATACCAGCGGCCCACCACCGATCCCTGGCACCTGGCCGCCTACCAGGCGGTGCAGGCCGGCGTACCCGTGTATCTGGCGACGCTGCGGGACGCCGACCGTGACCTGCGTCTCGGGATGGCGCAGCTGCTCGCCCGCTTCCCGGCCGCCTGGGAGGCGATCGCGCCGGTGCTCGCCGAGCAGCTCCGTGTGGAGACCGACCTGACCGTGGCGGCGGCGCTGTGTCTTGTCGCGGGCCTCGCCGGCCAGCCCACCGACGGCCCGGTGGTGGAGGCGGTCGCGCGGTGGCGGGAGAGCAACGATCCCATCGTCCGCCGGGCCGCGGCGATGGGGCTGGCACGGCTCCGCGTCGCGCCGGACCACGCAACCCTGTCGGAATGCTGCGACTGTCTCTTCGAGCCGCCGGCACCGGAGTGGCCGGTCCACGACGGTGCGCTGGACAACACGGCAGCCGCCGTCCTCGGTGGACGGATGGGTCCTCAACCGCCGGACCTGGCCGCGCTCCTGGTCGAGCGGCTGCGTGCGGCACGCCCGGACCGGCACGAATATCTTCCACTGCACCTGCTGCTCGGCCTGACCTTCCCCGACGGGCCGCTGCCGGAGGGCGCCACCGTCGCCGACCTCACGACCGCCCAGCGGGAGGTCGTGCGCCTGATCCTCGACCGCCGCATCCTCGCGCAGGGCGGGCCGATGCCCCGGGCGGTCGGCGAGTGCAACCTGCCGTACACGGAGGAAGCCCTCGCCGCGTGGTACAGCGCCCGACAGCCGACCGGCTGAGAAACGACCTCTCGCCGGTCAGCGGATGCGGGCCGTCCCCGGGACAGGCCCGGACCGCGCCACCAGTGGGGAGGAGCGCCGTCAGGCGCCCATGCGGGGCATGACCGGGCGGACCGTCACCGGTGCGCCCGGTTGGCCGCCCGGGCGGGACACGTACTCGGGAACGCCCACGCAGGTGAAGAGCAGGGCGGCAAGGTCGGCGGGTTCGCCGAGCAGGCCCGGCACCTCCGAGTCGTTGAAGGTCATGCCGGAGGCGCCGGCGCCCAGGGCGTACGCGGCGAGGTGGAGCCGGCCCTCGACGAGCCCGGCGGCGAGCTGCGCGTCCCGGTAGGAGCGGTCGTCCAGGTCGGACGCCCGGGTGGCGGCGACGACCACGTACGCGGCGTCGGCCGCGAGCGACTGGTCGAGGCAGACGCGGAGCAGTTCGTCGCGGAGGTCGCCGGTCCGCAGCGGCGTCGACAGGTCCGGCCACCGGTAGAGGCCGGGCGTCACCCCGTCGACGCCGTGCACGGCGACCCAGTGCGGTACGGCCACGCCGCGCAGGGCCGCGCTCATCGACCATTCCAGGGCGGTTCGGGGCAGTGTCCCGGAACGGTCCATGCGGCGCTGCGAGCCGCGCCGCCGGACGACCTCGTCCAGGGTGGTCGACGGTGGGGCGTCGGGCAGGGCGTCGCCGGCGGGCCAGGGGTCGCCGAGCACGTCCCGCTCGCCGGCCCGCTGCGCGGCCGTGGCCAGCGGCAGCTCGACGGGCGGCAGGTCGCCCGGCGTCGCGGGCCCGGTGGGGCCGACGGCCGGGTCGCCGTCGCCGAGGGAGAGCAGGGCGAGCGGGTACTCGTGGACGCCGTCCGCGCCGACGAGTTCACGTACCTGGGCGTCGGGGAAGAGCGAGCGCAGGCGCGGCCCGAGACCGGCGCTCGCGGCCGCGGCCGTCAGCTGGGACAGGAGCGTGCCGGCGTCCCAGTAGAGGTGCCGCCAGCCGCGTTCCGCGTACCGCCAGCCGGTCCGCCACGGCACTCCGGTCACGACGAGCGTGGTGGCCGCCCCGGTGGCGGCGGGCGCGACCTGGACGAGGGCGTGCCGGCGCCCGTCGTACCAGTGCACGCCGTCGGGCACCCCGGCGACGCCGCGCGTGCTCGCGTACACCTCCAGGGGGAAGCGGGCACCCGCGGAACCGGAGGCGCGGAAGAGGCCCGGGCGCCCGTTGCGCTCGGCGGTGCGCACGACGCCGGCGCCGAGGAACAGCACGCGGCCGAGCTGCGCCGCGTCGAGCGGACGAGCCGGGGCCGCGACACCGGCGAGGACGTCCGTCGCCGCCACGCCGGGATCGGGCAGGTCACGCGGCAGGTCCACGACGGGCAGGTCCTCGGGGTACGCCTTCATCGGCGACGGCAGCGTCGCCGGGTCGTTCGGGACGAGGTCGTGCCGGACGCGCGGGTCGTCGGCGGGCGCGTCCCACTCGCGGGTCGGCACGTACGAGGTGAGCCGGTGCAGCAGGCCGGCGCCCGAGTCGAGATCCACGCGGCCATCCTGCCAGCACGCCGCGCGGCGCGGGCCTCACCCGTCACGCAGCTCGTCGACGACGCGAGATCGTCATGGTCGACGGTCGCACCGGCGGGAGCCGCCGCTACGATGCCGATCATGGCGTTGCTGCACCGTGCGGACCTGAAACCCGGCAAGCTCGAACTGCTCGCGGCATGGCTGCCCGGCCGTCCCTGGTTCGTCGGGGAGGCGGGCGCGGAGGTCACCCGCGTCGCCGCCTGCCGCTTCGACGACCCGGCCGGCGAGGTGGGCGTCGAGACCCTGCTCGTGCGGGCCGGCGCCGGGCCGGTCCTCCACGTGCCGCTGACCTACCGCGCGGCGCCGCTCGACGGCGGCGACGAGTGGCTGGTCGGCACGACCGAGCACTCGGTGCTCGGCCGGCGCTGGGTGTACGACGGGTGCGGCGACCCCGTCCACGCCGCCGTGCTGGCGAGCGTCCTGCGTGGCGACGCCGGCCAGGCCGAGGAGTACTTCGAGGTCGACGGCGTCCGCGAGGTCCGCGAGCCGCTCATGACCGTCACCGCGGAACCGGACCGTGACATCCCGGCCGCCGGCGCGATCCGCCGTGTCGAGGACGCCGATCCGACGGTCATCGTCACCGACACCGTCGAGTTGGCCGTCCTGCGCACGGTCGGCACCGGCACCGGCGGCGGCGCCGGCACCCTCACCGGGGCGTGGCCCGGGGGACCGGGCCACGTCGCGCTCGCGTACGCCGTACCCCGCTGACGGCTCTACGGCGGGGCGACGCAGGGGAGGACCGTCGGCCGGACGCGGGCCGGAGCACCTGCTCCGGCCCGCGCCGGACGAGTCATGGCAGCGGGTACTCGGTGACGTAGACCGGCGCGCCGATGCGGGTGGTGTCGGCCGCCTCGCCGACGCCGTTGACCACGTGGTCGATCGTGCCGGCGCTGAGGTTCACGGTCATGACGTGGTGCAGCCGCACGCCGGGCCGCTCCGGCACCTCGAAGCCGTTCTCGGTGTGGATCGACGGGTTGTTCTGGTTGAACACGTACACCCCGCCGCCGTGCAGTGTGTGGTGCCGTACCCGGTCACCGACCTTGTAGCCGGCCCAGCCCTCGACGTCACCGTTCATCCAGTCGGCCTGTGTCGGCGGGTCGTACGGCAGCTCGTTCTGGTAGAGGATCGTCGTGCCGTGCTCGCCGTTCCACACGGTGTTGTACCGCTGGAAGTGCTCGACGAACAGGCCGGTCGCCGTCACGTGGTCGCCGTTGACGACGGCCCCGTAGCGGCCGGTGTTGGTGCGCCAGCGGTCGGTGTCGCCGTTGACGCCCTCGGTGAAGCCCTCGACGCCGTGGTCACCGCGCCACACCCAGGTGTGGTCGACGAGGACGTGGTCGCTGTTGACCTCGAGTGCGGTGTGCGTCCGGCCGATGTGTGGGCCGCCGACGCGGAAGTACACGTCGGACAGGGTGATCGGGTTGTCCGGGGTGCTGTGGTTGCGCCCGTGCCGGCTGCCCACCCGGAGCAGCACGGGCGACTCGCGGAGCCCGGCGTCGACCGTCACTCCGGCCACCACCACGCCGGGGACGCCGGCGACGTCGAGCGGGACGGCGCCGTTGACGGCGGTGAGCGTGGCGTGGCCCAGGCCGAGGACGACCGTGTCGGGCCGCCGGACCTCGATGCTGCGGGCGATGTCGTACACGCCGGGGGTGAGCAGCAGGTGCCGGCCGCGGGCCAGTTCCCGGTTGATGACGTGCACCGGGTCGCCCGGCCGGGCGATGAAGAAGTCGCGGATGGGGATGGTGCGGCCCGGGGTCAGGCCGGTGCCCCAGGAGATGCCGCGGGTGTCCCGCCGCGCGGCCGGGACCCGGACCTGGTAGCGGCCCCGGTCGTCGACGAACAGGTACGGCTTCTCGCGGCTGAGCGGCGTGGTGTCGAGCGTCGTGTACGGCGGGCTGGGGAAGCCGGCGTCGTCCGGGGCGCCGACGACGCCGGAGAAGACCTGGTTCCACACGGCGTTGGACCAGCCGCCGACCTCGCTGTTGCGGGTGAGCCACTGCTGCTGGGAGCCGTTGACGACGTTGGGCAGCCGCGAGTCGGCGATGAAGCCGCCGCTGGCGTACTGCGGCCCGGCGGTGCAGTAGTCCATCAGCGACAGCGTGCCGCCGCTGACGTCGAGGCGGCGCATCGACACGGCCTGGGAGACGGCCCAGAAGTTCGCCGAGGAGCGGCAGCCGTCCTGGCCGGCGGCGTCCATGGCGAGCGAGAGGTTGGACAGCGTACGCCAGAAGTTGACCAGGGCGATGCAGTTGCCGGCGCCGCCGTCGGCGAGGCAGCGGTTGTAGACCTCGACCTTGCCGTTGATCCGGACGTCGGTGGGGGAGGCACCGAGGCCGGAGACCTCGGTGTAGTAGCCGACCTTCACCTGCAACGGCTGCTCCGCGGTGCCGTAGCTGCCGGGCAGGAAGAGGTACGCGTGCCGCGCGGTGCCCATCTCGGCGTCGACCTGCGCGGTGTGCCGGGCGTCCATGGTGGCCTGGATCTCGCTGAGCGGCGTGTCCGGCCCGAAGATCGTCACGTTGGGCCCGAGATCCGGCGGTCGCGGGGGACCGGCGATGGCGGACGGGCCGGTGGCGGTGACGGCGGTCGCCAGCACGAGGCCGAGCACCAGGGCTCGGCGCCCGCGCCGTCGTGTGCCGTGGGTGGTCATGCGGTGGTCCTCTCGGGAGGCGTCGATGGGAGAGAGCGCTCTCCCGACGGGTCGTGGGTGGTCGGCGGCGTGGCGGAAGGGATGGAAATGTTTCTACCCCGTGAACCGGCCCGGTGGAAGAGGCCGCCCGGAACGTCCCCGGTGGACAGGCCCGGGAATGCCCGATCGGAGTGTCAACGTATCGTTGACACATGACGTCCGAGCTGGATCGGCTCGCCGAGGTGACCGCCGCCCGCGCGCGACTGGGCGAGCAGGAGCTGACCCTCATCGACCGGGCCCGCCAGGCGGGCGCGACCTGGGCGCAGATCGCCGCAGTGCTGGGGCTGGCCAGCCGGCAGGCGGCGGAGCAGCGGCGCCAGCGCCTCGCGACGGCCGCCCGGGCCCGCCGGGTCGCCGCCGACCGTCCCTTCGGGCCGCAAGTGGCCGCCCTCCGCGCCGCGATGGCGGAGCTGGACCGGTGGATCGCGGCGGACCGCCGGTGGGACGAGCGGTTCCCCCGCGCCCCGCTGGTGCGGCGAACCGTCGCGACCGCCCTGGACGCGCCGCCCGGCCCGCTGCACTCACTGGCCCGGCACGTCGTCGCCGACCTGGCCGACGCCGGCCAGGGCCGGTTGCCGGCCCGGGCGCGGGCGGTGGCCGTGGCGATCGAGGCGGCTCTGTCAACAGATCATTGACACTTCTTTCAGCTCTTGCGGCGATGCGACTCAAGCTCGGAGGATCTGAGCTGTCGCGGCTCACACGTCGGGGGTGTCAATGCGTCGCAACGCCGTGCTCTTCGTGGCCATCTCCCTGCTGTCCGGCTTCGGGAGCACCACGATGTCGCTGGTCGCCGGCATCTGGATCCTCGACCTCACCGGGTCGGGCGGCCTTGCGGCACTGGCCGGCGTCTGCGTCTTCGCCCCGGTGCTCGCGGGGCCGTGGCTGGGTGGCGTGGTCGACCGGCTGCCCCGGCGCCCGACCCTCATCGCCGTGCACCTGCTGCTCGCGGCCACGCTGCTCACCATGCTCGCCGTGCGGGACGCGGGCGACACCTGGCTGATCCTCACCGTCTCCCTCGCGTACGGGGTCAGCTACGTGCTGATCGACGCCGGCGAGTCGGCGCTCCTCCCCGAGGCGCTCTCCGCCGAGCACCTCGGCCACGTCAACGGCTGGCGGACCAGCGCCCAGGAGGGCGTCAAGCTGGTCGCTCCGCTCGCCGGCGCCGCGCTCTACGCGTGGCAGGGCGGTCACGCCGTCGCGGCGGTCAGCGCCGTCATGCCGGTCCTGGCCGCCGTCCTCTACACCGCCGTACGCCTGACCCGCGCCCGGCCGCCCGCCCCGGACCGCCGCCCCGGCCTCCGGGCGGGGCTCGCCGTGATCCGCCAGCAGCCGGTGATCCACCGCAGCGTCGGCCTCGCCGGCGTCGCCATCGGGATGTCGGGGTTCACCACCGCGGCGTTCTACCAGGTCGTCACCACCGATCTGGGGATGCCGTCGACGTTCCTCGGTGTGCTGCTCAGCGCCCAGGGCGCCGGATCGATCGTGGCCGGCCTGGTCGCCGGCCGCCTCGTCGACCGGCTCGGGCCGGTCACCGTCGCCGCCGTCGGGACGGTCCTCTTCGCCGTCGTGTGCCTGGCCCGGTGCCTGCCGTGGTGGCCGGCGGCCGTCGCGGCGTCCGTCCTCGCCGGGCTCGCCCTGCCCTGGGCCCTGGTCGCGGCCGTCACCGCGGTCCAGCTCCACGCTCCGCCGCCACAGCTCGGCCGGGTCGCCGCCACGGCCACCACCGCCATGTTCGGCCCGGTCGCGCTGGCCACCCCGCTCGGCTCGGCCGCCGTGGTGCTCGGAGCCCGTCCGCCGTTCGTCCTCGCCGCCGCGCTGTGCCTCGCGGCCGCCGCGGTCGGCACCCACCGGCCGTCCCGTCGGCACCCCGCCGCATCGGGGCCGGCGGTGGATCAGGACGGAACGGTCAGCACCGCGCCCTCCGCGGCCGACCGGTGGGCCAGCTCGATCAGCTCGACGGTCCCGACCGCGTCGAGCGGGTCGACCGGCATCGGCGTGCCGTCGCGCAGCGACGCCGCCACCTCGGCGTAGAAGCTCTGGTAGCGGCCGGGCTCGGTCGGCACCGGACGCAGGTCGCCGTCGACGCCGAGCCGCCCGTACCGTTCCGGTGGCACCGTGCCCCACCCGGCCGTACCGGGCCGGGCGCCGTCGCGCAGCGCGGCCTCCTGCACGTCGAGGCCCCACGTGGTGTACGCGGCACGGTCGCCGAGGATCCGCAGGCGCGGGCCGAGCTGCGCGGCGAGCGCGGTCATCCAGAGGTGCGAACGCACGCCCCCGGTGTGGGTGAGCGCCACGAACGCGTCGTCGTCGACCTGGGCGCCCGGCCGGCGGCGGTCCACCTCCGCGTACACGCTGCGGACCGGCCCGAACAACTGCACGGCCTGGTCGATCAGGTGGGCGCCGAGGTCGTAGAGGACACCCCCGGCCTCGTCGGCGGTGCCGCGTTCCCGCCATCCCGGCTTGATCGCCGGCCGCCAGCGTTCGAAGCGGGACTCGAACCGGGTGACCGCGCCGAGCGCGCCCCCGGTCACCAGTCGCCGGGCGGTCAGGAAGTCGCCGTCCCACCGGCGGTTCTGGAACACCGTCAGCGGCACGCCCCGCCGCTGCGCCTCCGCCACCAGCTCGCGGCCCTCGGTGGCGGTCCCGGCGAGCGGCTTGTCGACCACCACCGGCAGACCGGCGGCAACCGCCGCCCGGGCCATCGGAACGTGCTGGCGGTTCGGCGTCGCCACCACCACCAGGTCCAGCGCGTCCGCCTGCCGCCACAGCAGCTCGGAGTCGTCGACGAGGCGCGCGTCCGGGTGGTCGTGGCGGACCTGCTCGCGCCGCTGCGGATCGCGGGTCACCACCGCGTGCAGGCGCAGCCCGGGGGTCGCGGCGATCAGCGGTGCGTGGAACACCTGGCCGGCCACCCCGTACCCCAGCAGCCCGACCCGCAAGGGTGTCCTGTCCACCACGCCGTCCCCCGCTTTCCGTTCGCCCCGGCCGTACCGAATCTACGCGGCGGCACCGGTGCCCATCCGCGGGCTCCGGCGTTCGCCGGTCCGACGGCGGCGGTGCGTACGACCATGGGTGCGACCGGACACCGGACGACGGAACGGAGTGGCATGGACGTCCTGGTGCTGCCCGTGGTGCTGGCTGTCACCGTGCTCGTCGGCACCACGCTCGGCGGCCGTTACCGGGTGGCGCCGCCCGTCCTGCTGATCTGCATGGGTGCGCTGCTCGCGCTCCTCCCACCCTTCTCGCACGTGATGCTCGATCTGCACGGCGCTGACGATTCTGCTCGTCATGCTCGTCCAGGGCAGCACTCTGCCGCTGGTCGTCCGTTGGGCCGGTCTCACCGGCGACCGGGAGCGGGAGGACGAGGTGCGGCGGGCCCGGCTCCGTGCGACGGAGGTCGGCCTGGCGGCGCTTCCGGACATCGCCGAGCGGTTGGGCGCCGACGAGGACCTGATCGAGCGAATCCGGGCCGAGTACGAGTCCCATCTCGAGGATGTCCGCGGTGCGGAGGAGGGCCGGCATCCGATGCGGGACCTGGAACGCCGGCTGCGGCTGGCCGTCCTGGAGCACAAGCGGCGCGAGGTCACCCGCCTGCGGGACCGCAACGAGATCGACGACATCGTCCTGCGCGACCTCCAGGCCGCCCTGGACATCGAGGAGATCCGGCTCACTGGGCCGGGCACCATCGAGTGACCGGCCCGGCAGCCGCTGGACCGGGGTGGCCGGTGGCGGGGTCGACAAAGGCACGACCGTCGTTTCCAGGACCCTTACGGAGATCAGATGTGGGCGTCCCGGTATTTGGTCCCGAACCGGCGGGGGCCACGATGGACTCCTGGTTCACCAATAGTGGATCACCGCATGTCCTCGGACGGGAATCCGATCTACCCGGTCGGAGATGCCGGGTTGCCGGTCGGCCCGCGGTGGCCGGTCACGGCCGTGCCGGGGCGCGTCCCCGGTCGTCCTCGGGGGCGCGGGCACGACCCACGGGGGCGGTCGACGGCCTGTTGGCCTTCCCGCGTCCGGTCGGGCCGGCCGGTGGCCAACTCGTTCTTCGGTGCGTTTTCCGGGCGCGACTGGAGGGCTGATTGACAATCGTGTGCCGGGCGCCTCCGGTATTGGCCCGGAGAATGGTTGACGGAACTGTCGACGAAATGCGGTCCAGTTCGCGTTGAATTGCTTCCGGGTGCCGCTCGTTCCCATTCGCCTTTCTGGCATGACTGTCACAGCGGGTGATTGATCGTGATATCCCGTCATTGACTGGCAAGTCGTGCCGAATCGGGCGCGTTGTCGGAGCGGCGACACATCCGGTTAATGTTGCGCACGCAAATGTTCAGCTTCTGTACAGCGTCTCACCTGCAAGATCGGTCCAATTCACGACTGGTGGCCTCCCGGCGGGTCGGCATCCGCGCCGGGCGCATTAACTGATCGACACCCGTCCTGGCCGATCCCGGCAGTCGGGGGTGCTGAGCTGCCCGTTGCCGGGCGGGAAGGGGCAGGTCGCCGACCTGCGCGGCTGGCACCGGGGTCGCGGGCGGAGCGGTGGCGACCGGCCTTTTAGCTGCGAAAACGAATGGAATGCCCCCGCCCGTCGTGCGGGGAGCTCCCGGTGTGAGTCGGCCCGTCGTGACGGCGCGGACGGGCCTTGACACGTTCCGTGTCGGGTGATTTTCTGTGCCTCGCTCGCGTTCACATTCTCGGGCGATGGCGAGGTCGCCAGTTTTTCGGGGGGTATGACATGGGTCGCAGTGCGCGCTGCGCCAGGCGGATGGAAACGACCTGGACATCGACCAGTGTGCGCTGGTAAAGCGTTGCGGCGCTGCGTCGGATAGCCGATCCTCGACTGTCCGCGCCGCGTGCGCATCCTACGATGGCCACGAGGGGGAAGGCGGCGACCGCAACCGCGCCCGGCCCCCCCGTCAAACGTTTGGAAAGTTTCCGCGAACGACAGTTCACGACGCCCGACCTGGGGGACGCGCGTCCCGGTTTCCGGTTCCGGCAGGTCCGCCGATTCGGTGGCACCTGCCCGGTTGCCGTGCCGTTGAGCGGTCCTCGGTCGGCGCTGGGACGAGGCGAAGAGTGAGGAAGACGTGAACATTCTCGATAACCCCGACGGCCGCTTCTTCGTGGTGGTGAACGACGAGGGCCAGCACTCGTTGTGGCCGGAGTCACTGACCGTTCCCGCCGGCTGGACGGTCACCCACGGCCCCGCCGACCGTGCGTCCTGTCTGGACCACGTCACCGCCAACTGGACCGACATGCGGCCGGCGAGCCTCGTCGCGTACCTGGAGAGCGCCGGCCGGGAGACGGGCCGATGACCTCCGGGGTGGGTGCCGACCGGCCGGCGGCGCCGGGCGCGGCGAACGTGCCGGCCGCCCGGTCCCGCCTGGAGTCGATGTCACCCGCGAAGCGGGCCCTGTTCGAGAAGCGGCTCGGCGGCCTGCGGGCCCGGTCCGTCGACGGGATCGTCCCGGTTCCGCGCGGGGGCGACCTGGCCGTCTCCCCGGCGCAGCGACGCCTGTGGTTCATGGACCAGCTCACCCCCGGCACGGTGATGTTCAACGTGCCCACCGCGCTCCGCCTCTCCGGGCCGGTACGGCTCGACGTGCTCACCGACGCCGTACGGTCCCTGTTCGGCCGGCACGAGGCACTCCGCACGTTCCTCGCCTCGCACGAGGGCACGCCGGTGCAGCGGATCCGGTCCGACACCGAGGTCGACCTCACGCCCCGAGCGCTGGACGCCGGCGACGACACCGCCCTGACCGCCGCCCTGCACGCCGAGGCGACCCGCCCGTTCTCGCTCGCCGAGGGCCCGCTCGCGCGCGCGGCCCTGTTCCGCCGGGCGCCCGAGGAGCACGTGCTCCTGCTGACCCTGCACCACAGCGTGTGCGACGGCTGGTCGGTCAGCATCCTCCTGGACGAGCTGCTGGAGTTCTACCGCGCCGGCGTCGAGGGTCGGGCGCCCGACCTCGCGCCGCTCACCCTCCAGTACGCCGACTACGCCGCCTGGGAGGCCCGGCCCGAGCGCGCGGCCGACCTCGCCGCGAGCCTCGACTACTGGAAGCGCACCCTCGGCGGGGCCGTCCCGGTCATCGACCTGCCGCTGGACCGCCCGCGCCCGGCCGTGCAGACCTTCCGCGGCGCGCGACACCGGTTCGCCCTGCCCGACGGCGTCTGGCCCGCCGTGACGCGTATCGCGCGGGAGGAGCGGGCCACCCCGTTCATGGTGCTGCTCGCCGGCTTCGCGGCGCTGATGTCGCGGTACGCGGCCCAGGATGAGGTCTCCGTGGTCACGCCCGTGGCGAACCGGCCCCGGGTCGAGCTGGAGACGATGGTCGGCTTCTTCGTCAACTCGATCGTCCTGCGGGTCGACACGTCCGGCGCCCCCACCTTCCGGGAGCTGGTCGGGCGGGTCCGGGACCTCGCGCAGGAGGGCATGGCGCACGGTGAGGCGCCCTTCGACAGCGTGGTGGAGGCGGTCGACCCGGAGCGCAGCCTCGCCCACACGCCGCTGGCACAGGTGATGTTCGCGCTCGTGGACGACCCGACGCTGGAGACCGACGTGGCGGGCGTGCGGGTCACCGCCCTCGACCACCACCTGCCGATCAGCAAGTACGACCTGACCGTCGAGGTGTGGCCGGACGCCGACGGCCGGTTGCAGGGCGTGGTGGAGTACGCCACCGACATCCTCGACGGGTCCACCGTGGCGCGGACCGCCACCCACCTGGGCACGCTGCTCACCAGCCTGACCGCCGCGCCGGACGCGCCGGCGGCCCTCGCCCGCCTGCTCTCCGACGACGAGCTGCACGCCGCCGTCGTCGAGTGGAACCGCACCGACGATCCGCTTCTCGGCGACGTCCGGGCGCACGAGCTGTTCACCCGCCAGGCCTCCCGTACGCCGGACGCGCCGGCGCTGGTGGCCGGCGAGCGGACGGTGACCTTCGCCGAGCTGGACCGGCGGTCCGACGCCCTCGCCGCGCGGCTGCGCCGGCACGGCGTGGGCCCGGAAACCCGGGTCGGCCTCTTCCTGGACCGGGGCGTCGACCTCGTCACCGCCGTGCTCGCCACGCTGAAGGCGGGCGGCGCGTACGTGCCGCTGGACGTGGCCGAGCCCGCGCAGCGGGTGGGCTTCATGCTGGCCGACGCGGACGTGCGCGTGGTCGTGACCAGCGGAGCGCGGGCCGGCGCACTGCCGGCGACCGACGCCCGGGTGCTGGCCGCCGACGACGCTGACGCCGACGCCGACGCCGACGTCGACCCCGGCGACCTGCCGCCGGCGGTGCGCCCCCATCCGGAGAGCGCCTGCTACATCATCTACACCTCGGGCTCGACCGGGCGGCCCAAGGGCGTCGTGGTCACCCACCGCGGGCTGACCAACTACCTGGCCTGGAGCCTGCGCGCGTACCGGGTCGCCGACGGCGGGGGCGCGCCCCTGGTGTCGCCGCTGCGGTTCGACCTGTCGGTGACGACGCTGTTCTGTCCGCTGCTGGCCGGCCGGCCGGTGGTGCTCGTCGCCGACGGCGCGGAGCTGGAGACGCTGACGACGCTCCTCGGTGCCGACCTCGACCTCGGGCTGGTGAAGCTCACCCCGGCGCACCTGGAGGCGCTGGACCGGGCGATCCCGCCGGCCACGGTCGCGGCGGACGGCTACCTCGTCGTCGGCGGCGAGTCGCTGCACGGTGCCACCGTCGCCGCCTGGCGTCGCCGCGCGCCCGGGCTGCGGGTGGTCAACGAGTACGGCCCGACCGAGACGGTCGTCGGCTGCTGCGTGCACGAGGTCGACGACCGCACCGACCTGTCCGGTGTGGTGCCGATCGGCCGGCCGATCGCCAACACCCGCCTCTACGTGCTCGACGCAAACCTGGCGCCGGTGCCGCCCGGCACCGTCGGGGAGCTGTACGTGGCCGGCGCCGGCGTCGCCCGGGGCTACCACGGCCGCCCCGACCTGACCGCCGAGCGCTTCCTGCCCGACCCGTTCGCGGCGATGCCGGGCGCGCGCATGTACCGCACCGGCGACCTGGTCCGGCTGCGCCCGGACGGCGAGCTGAACTGCCTCGGCCGGGTCGACTCCCAGGTCAAGATCCGGGGGTACCGGGTCGAGCTGGAGGAGATCGAGGCCGCGCTGACCCGGCTCCCGCAGGTCCGGGAGGCGGTCGTGCTGCTGCGGACCGACCGGCCCGGCGAGGACCGGCTCGTCGCGTACGTCACCGGGGAGGGACCGGCCGGGGCGGACGCGATGCGCGACGCCCTCCGCGGGGAACTGCCCGAGTACATGGTGCCGGACGTCGTCGTCCCGCTGGACGCGCTGCCGCTGGCCGCCAACGGCAAGGTGGACCGGCGCGCCCTGCCCGCGCCGACCCCGCAGGAGGCGTCGCCGACCCGGGCCGCGCCGGCGACTCCGCTGGAGACGGTCATCGCGCAGGTCTGGGCCGACGTGCTCGGCGTGCCGGTCGAGTCGATCGGCCGCGACTCGAACTTCCTCGACCTCGGCGGCCACTCCCTGCTCGCCGTGCAGGCCATGGCGCGGCTGCGCAAGACGCTCGACATCGAACTGCCACTGCCGGTGTTCCTGGAGGCCACGTCGCTGGCCGACCTGGCCGCCCGGATCGAGGCGCTCGGCGGCCGGGCGCCCCGGCGGGGCCTGGTCTCCGTCCCGCGCACCGGGCCGGTGCCGCTGTCGTACGCGCAGGGGCGACTGTACTTCCTCAACCGGCTCGCCGAGGACAGCGCCTTCTACAACGTGCCGCTCGCGCTGCGCTTCGACGGCGAGCTGCGGGCGGACGCACTCCGCGACGCCTTCGCCGGCCTGTGGGCCCGGCACGAGGGGCTGCGGACCGTCTTCCCCTCGGTCGACGGGGAGCCGGTGCAGGAGATCCTGTCCGTCGAGGCCGTGGCGTACGCCGAGGCGGACGTCTCCGGCGACCCGGACCCGGAGCGGCGGCTCGACGCGCTGTTCGCGGCCGAGGCACGGACCCCGTTCGACCTGGCCCGCGGGCCGCTGCTGCGCGGCACGCTGGTGCGGCTGCGCCCCGACTCGCACGTCCTGCTGATGACGCTGCACCACACCGTCTCCGACGGCTGGTCGCTGGGCATCGTGCTGGACGACCTGGTGACGCTCTACCGGGCGTGCGCGCAGGGACAGTCGTCGCCGCTGCCGGAGCTGCCGTACACCTACGTGGACTACACGCTCTGGCAGCGCTCCTGGTTGACCGGGGCCGAGCTGGACGCGCAGCTCGACTACTGGAAGCGGCAGCTCGCCGACGTGCCGACGCTGGACCTGCCGACGGACCGGCCCCGGCCGCCGGTGCAGAGCTTCCGGGGCGCGCGGCACGACGTCCGCTGGTCCGCCGACCTGTCCCGGGCGGTGGGCGAGCTGGCCCGCCGCGAGGGCGTCTCCCTGTTCATGGCGCTGCTCGCCGGGTTCGACGTGCTCATGGCGCGGCTCAGTGGCCACCGGGACGTCACCGTCGGCACGCCGATCGCCAACCGCACCAGCACCGAGCTGGAGAACCTGGTCGGCTTCTTCGCCAACACCCTGGCGCTGCGCGTCGACCTGTCCGGCGACCCCACCTTCACCGAGGTGCTGCGGCGGGTCCGGGAGGCCGCGCACGGCGCGTACGCGCACCAGGACGTCCCCTTCGAGATGGTGGTCGACGCGGTGGCGCCCACCCGCAGCCTGAGCCACTCGCCGCTGTTCCAGGTGCGCTTCGCGCTGCAGAACGCGCCCGGCGGCCTGCCCGACCCGGGCCCCGGCCTGACTCTCACGTCGATCGACAACGAGCAGTGCACCGCCCGCTTCGACCTGCTAGTCGACCTGTGGGAGACCGGCGGCGGCATCGAGGGGCACGCCGAGTACAGCACCGACCTGTTCGACGCCGGCACGGTCGAGGCGATGATGAGCCGCCTGGAGGCGCTCCTGGAGCGCCTGGTCCGGGACCCGGACCAGCGCGTCTTCGACGTCGACGTCCTCCTGCCCGGCGAGCGGGAGCGCCTGGACGCCCTCGCCCACGGCCCGGCGCTGCCCGCCGGCGCGGTCGAGCGGACGCTGACCCGGCGCGTCGCGGAGCAGGCGGCGCGGCGGCCCGACGCACCGGCTGTCACCGGCGGCGGGGCCACCCTGACGTACGGGGAACTGCACGAGCGCGCCGGCGACCTCGCCCGGGTGCTGGCCGCCCGGGGCGTCGGCCCGGAGACCATGGTCGCCCTGCACCTGGACCGGGGCGTCGACGTGGTCGTCGCCGCGCTCGCCGTGCTGGAGGCGGGTGGGGCGTACGTTCCGCTCGACCCGGCGTACCCGGCGGAGCGGCTGGCCGCCATCGTGGCCGACGCGCGGCCCGCGCTCACCCTCACCACGCGGCCCCTGGCCGGCTCCACCCCGGAGGGCGCGGGGGAACTGCTGGCGCTCGAGGACGTGCCCACGCTCCCCGGGGACCGGCCGACGCCGGCGGTGCGTCCCGACCACCCCGCGTACGTCGTCTTCACCTCCGGCACCAAGGGGCTGCCGAAGGGCGTCGTCGTCACCCACGGCGCGCTGGCCGCGTACCTGGACGCGCTGCCGGCGGCGCTGGCCCTGCCCGCAGAACCGGTCGTGCTGCACACCGCGTCGTTCGCGTTCTCCTCGTCGGTGCGGCAGTACGCCGTGCCGCTCGCCCTCGGCGGTCACGTGGTCGTCGCCGGCCCGGAGCACCTCGCCGACCCGGCCGCGCTGCTCGGGTACGCCGCCGCGCACGGCGTCCAGGTGCTGGACCTCGTCCCGTCGTACCTGCGGGTGGTGCAGCCGGCCCTGGCCCGACAGGACGGTTGGCGGCCGCGGGTCGTGCTCACCGCCAGCGAGCCGCTGCGCTACGACCTGCCGGAGGCGATCCGCAGCGCGCCCGGGGAGACGCCCCGGCTGGTCAACATGTACGGCCAGACCGAGACCACCGGCATCGTCGCCGCCGCCGAGGTCGCCGCCGGCCGGGAGGGGCGCCGGGCGGTCGTGCCGCTCGGCCGGCCGATCCCAGGAGCGCGGTTGTACGTCGTGGACGAGGAGCTGCGCCCGGTCCCGACCGGTCTGCCCGGCGAGATCGTCGTCGGCGGCACCGGCCTCGCCCGGGGCTACCTCGGCGACCCGGCCCTGACCGCCGAACGGTTCGTGGCCGACCCGTTCGGGCCGCCCGGCGGCCGGCTCTACCGCACCGGCGACCGGGGACGCTTCCTGCCCGGCGGCACGGTCGAGTTCCTCGGTCGCATCGGCGACCAGGTCAAGATCCGCGGTCACCGCGTCGAGCCGGACGAGGTCGCGTCGGTGCTGTCCGGCGTGATCGGCGTCGGGGAGTGCGTGGTGCTGTGCGACGACGACGGCGCGGACGACCGGCGCCTCCTCGCGTACGCGGCGCCGCGGGCCGGCGCGGGTCTCTCGGCGGACGGCCTGCGCGCCGCCCTGCGGGAGAAGCTGCCGGACTACATGGTGCCGACCGTGACGGTGGTCGACGCGCTGCCGCGGCTGCCCAACGGCAAGGTCGACCGGGCCGCGCTGGTGGCCGGCACGACCGTCACGACCGGTGCCGGGACCGGGGGCGACGGCCCACTGGGCCGGGTGGCGGAGGTGCTCACCGGGATCTGGCAGGAGGTGCTGCGGCTGCCGTCGGTGGGTGTCGACGACGACTTCTTCGCCCTGGGTGGGGATTCGCTGCACGTGATCCGGGTGGTGGACCGGGCGCGCAAGGCGGGTGTGGTCGTGACGCCCGCGCAGTTCATCGCCCATCCGACCATCGCCGGCCTGGCGTCGGTCGCCACCGACCTGGAGACGCCGCGCAGCCGGGTCGAGGAGATCCTGGCCGGGATCTGGCGGGAGGTGCTGCGGCTGCCGTCGGTGGGTGTCGACGACGACTTCTTCGCCCTGGGTGGGGATTCGCTGCACGTGATCCGGGTGGTGGACCGGGCGCGCAAGGCGGGTGTGGTCGTGACGCCCGCGCAGTTCATCGCGCACCCGACCATCACCGGCCTGGCCTCGGTCGCCACCGAGGCGGCCACCGGCGGGGACCGCCGCGACGACCCGGGCGTGGTGCCGCTCGTGCCCTCGCACCTCGCGTTCCACGAGCGCAACTTCGCCGACCCGCACCTCTACACGCACATCTTCATGTTCGAGGCGGCCCGGCCGCTGGACCCGGCCCTCGTCGAGCGGGCCCTGGCCAGCGTGGTGGCGCACCACGACCCGCTGCGGATCACCTTCCCGACCGAGGGCGGCCGGCCGGTGGTCCGGGTCAACGAGGCGTACCAGCCGACGCCGTTCACCAGCGTGGACCTGTCCGCCCTCGACCCGGCGGACCAGGAGGTCGCCTTCCGGCGGCTCGACCGTTCGCTGCACCGCAAGCTCGACCTGGCGCGCGGGCCGCTGCTGCACGTGGCACTGGTGCGGTTCGGGCCCCACCGGCCGGACACGCTCGTCGTGATCGTCCACCACCAGCTCATGGACAACAGCTCGTGGGACGTGCTGATGGAGGACGTGCGGACCGCGTACGCGGCTCTGGAAGCCGGCCGCGAGCCGGCGCTGCCACCGCCGACCGCGTCGTTCGCCGCGTGGGCGCGCAACCTCGACCGGCTCGCCCGGTCGCCGGAGCTGGCGGAGGACATCGCGTACTGGACGGCGCTCGCCAAGGAGCCGGTCCCCTCCTGGCCGCTGGACCACGAGGGCGGCGACGACTGCATGTCGTCGGAGGAGGTCGTGGTCGCCGGCCTGGACGTCGAGGAGACGGCCGCGCTGCGTCGGCTGCTGCCGCGCGAGTACGGGTTGAGCCTCAACGACGGCCTGCTCGCCGCCACGCTCCAGGGCTTCACCGACTGGTCCGGCCAGTCGTCCATGCTGGTGGACCTGGTCGCCCGCGGCCGCGAGATGGGCGGGGACGACCTGGACCTGTCCCGCGCCATCGGCCGGTTCTCGATGACCTCGCCCCGCCTGGTGCACCGGCCGGAGAAGCCCGGGCCGCGCGCGCTGCTGGAGTCGGTCCGCGAGCAGATCAGCCTGGTGCCCCGGCGTGGGCTCGGCTTCGGCCTGCTGCGCCACATCGGCGCGCACCCGGGCGTGGCGGAGGCGCTGGCTCCGCTCGGCAAGCCGCACATCCTGCTCAACAACTGGGGCGAGTTCACCCACGAGCCGGAGGAGTCGCCGCTGCTCGGGCCGCCCATCGAGGACGTCTGGCCGGCGCCGCGACTGCAGCGGATGCACCAGCTCCAGGTCTTCGGCCGGTTCGCCGACGGCGAGTTGCAACTCCACTTCAAGTACAGCCGCAACCTCAACGACCGCGAGAGCATCGCGCGTCTCGCGGCCCTGGTGCAGGACGCCCTCCGGTCGTTCGTCCGGCCGGACGGCGACTGACCCCCACCCCGACCCGACGACCGCAGAACGGACCTTGCGACATGGACGACGTGAAGGAATCGTGTCTCTTCCCCGAGCGTGACCGGGTGGCCTGCTTCGAGGCCACCTCACCCGGGATCTCCCCCGTCGCCTGGGCGACGGACCACCTGGCCCTGCTGAACGAGCGGCTGGACGCCCACGGGGCGGTCCTGCTGCGCGGCTTCGACGCCCCGGACGCGTCGGTCTTCTCGGCCTTCGTCCGCGTCTTCGGCGAGGAGATGGCCGAGTACACCTACCGCTCCACGCCGCGCAGCAAGGTCGGCGACGTCTACACCTCCACCGAGTACCCGGCCAGCGAGGTCATCCCGCTGCACAACGAGATGGCCTACACCAGCGTCTGGCCCCGGCGGCTCTTCTTCTATTCGCACGTCGCGGCGCAGACGGGCGGGGAGACGCCGCTCGCCGACAGCCACGCCGTCTGGCGACGCATCCCGGCCGAGGTCCGGGAACGGTTCGAGCGGCACGGCGTGCGCTACGTCCGCAACTACCGGACCGGCCTCGGCGTCTCCTGGCAGGAGACGTTCCCCGGCATGGACCGGGCGGGCGTGGAGGAGTTCTGCCGGGAACGCGGCATCACCTACGAGTGGCTCGACGGCGGTGACCTGCGGACCATCGAGACCTGCCAGGCGGTCGCCGTGCACCCGGTGACCGGGCGGACCGGGTGGATGAACCAGGCCCACCTGTTCCACGTCTCGAACCTGCCGGAGGCGACCCGCGAGGCGCTGCTGGAACTCATGGCCGAGGAGGACCTGCCGCGCAACGCGTACCTCGGGGACGGCAGCCGGATCACCGACGCCGACCTGGCCGCCATCCGCGCCGCGTTCGACGCCGAGGCCCTCGCCTTCCCGTGGCAGGAGGGCGACCTGCTGATGGTGGACAACATGGCCATGGCCCACGGCCGGTCCAGCTTCACCGGGCCGCGCAAGACCCTCGTCGCGATGACCGGCTCGTACGGCAGTCGGGAGGCGGCATGACCACCGGGTACGCGGAGAAGCTCGCCTTCCTGGAGTCGCACGGGGTCGCCGAGCTGGCGCATTCCGAGGCCAATCTGCTGGCGCACCTTCGCGGCGTCCACGACCTGCTCGCCGAGTGGGGATCGCGACCGGCCCTGTGCGACGCCGGGCTGTTCCACTCGGTGTACGGCACGGAGATCTTCCCGACCGGCGCGATCCCGCACGAGCTGCGGCCGGCCGTCCGCGACCTGATCGGCGCGGAGGCGGAGACGCTCGCGTACCTGTTCGGGACCGTCACCCGCTCCGCCCTGTTCGACGCCGCGTTCGACGGTCCACCGTTCCTGCTGGAGGACCGCTCCGGCGGGTGCGTCGCCGTGACGCCCGGCCAGTACGCCGATCTCGCCGCGCTGACCGTCGCCAATTGGCTGGAGCAGCGGCCCCGGTTCCCGGAGGCGAGCCGGTTCAACCGGGCCCGCGAGTTCGACGCCATGCGTCCCTACCTGTCCGACCCGGTGCGGCACGCCCTGGAGCAGGCCTACGGCTTCGCTCAACTCGTCACCGCCGGAAACGAGTAGACGTGGCGAACATCGACACGCCGGTACGCCCGAGCGCCGAGGGGGACGCGGGGATCGTCTCCCGGGTCTTCATCCACTGGCCGTCGGTCCTCGTGCGGACCGCGCTGCGGCGGCCCCTGGACCTCTCCGACAGCCTGACGCCACCGCGCTACGACCACCTGGAGCGGGTCACACCGGTCTTCGCCCGCGCCTGGGCGGCCCGGCGCGGCCGGCCGGACGGGCTGCGCCGCGCCCTGTACCAGACGTACCGGCGGCGGTTCTGGCTCGCGGCGCTGATCTTCCTGGCCTACCAGGCCTGCGCGACGCTCGGGCCGCTGCTGGTGCGGGAGCTGATCGCCTGGTTCGAGGGTGACGGCCGGGGGCCGGTGGTCGAGGGCCTGCTCATCGCCGCCGGCCTGGCCGGGTTCTACGTCCTCGACTCGCTGACGCACAAGCACCAGTGGTCCGAGGTGTGGAAGACCGCACACTCGATCACGGCATTGCTGCGGACCGAGATCCTGCACAAGTACCTGCGGATGGACCGGGGCGCCCGGCTGGCCCACCCCACCGGCGAGGTGATCACCCTCGCCTCGTCGGACGCGCGGCGCGTCGGGCGGGTCGCGTTCACCCACATGGCGTGGGCGGTGCCGCTCGGCATCGCGGGTTCCTGCCTGATCCTGTGGGTGCTGCTGGGCTGGGCCGCGCTCGTCGGCATCGCGATCCTGATCGCCGGCCTCTGGCTGTCGCACGTGGCCAACGAGCGGGTCTTCGCGCTGGTGCCGCCGATCCGGGACGCGAACGGCGTCCGCATCGGACTCGTCAACGAGTACCTCGCGGCCATGCGGACGCTGCGCTCGCACGGCTGGGAGGACGTGGCGGAGCGGGCGGTGGGTCGCGAGCGTGCCGTGCTCAACGAGCTGCTGGTACGCCGGCAGCAGCGTCTCGCCACGCTGTACCTGGTCAACGCCGCCGCGCCGGTGCTCATGGTGATGGCCACGCTGGTCACGTACGCGGCGCTCGGCAACGAGCTGCGGGCGGCGGACGTGTTCGCCGCGATCGCCGTGCTGACCGTGCTCCGGTCGCAGCTCCCGGAACTCGTGCGCTACCTGGACATGCGCAACGAGTGGCGGGTCGCGTTCGGCAAGGTGACCGCGTTCCTGGAGGCGCCGGACGTCACGGCGCCGTCGGGCGGTGACACCGCTCCGGCCGGCACCGTCGACCTCGACGGCGCGTCGTTCGCCTGGCCGGGCGCGGAGCCGGGGACGGCGCCGGTCCTGTCCGGCGTCGACCTGCGGATCACGTCCGGTGAGCTGGTCTGCGTGCTGGGACGGGTGGGCAGCGGCAAGTCGGCGCTGCTCGCCGCGCTCGCCGGGACGATGCGCACGGTCGACGGCACCGCGCGGGTCGGTGGCAGCGTGGTCCACCTGCCGCAGAAGCCCTGGATCATGCAGGGCAGCGTCGCGGAGAACATCCGCTGCTTCGCACCCGAGGATCCCGACCGGTACGCGGCGGTGGTCCGCGCCACCGCCCTGGGCGCGGACCTGGCCGCCATGCCCGCCCGGGACGCGACGGTGATCGGGGAGCGGGGCGCGAACCTCTCCGGCGGGCAACGGCAGCGCGTCGCGCTGGCCCGGGCCGCGTACGAGGACGCCGACGTCTACCTCTTCGACGACCCGACCAGCGCCGTCGACGACGCGGTCGCCGGCACGATCCTGGAGTCCCTGCTGGAGGACGTGCTGGCCGGCCGTACCCGGATCGTGGCGACCCACCGCCTCGACGTGGCCCGGCGGGCCGACCGGGTGGTCGTCCTCGACGGCGGTCGGGTGGTCGCCGCCGGCCCGTTCGACGAGGTCGCCGCCCGGATGCCGGAGCTGCTGCCGGCCGTCGCCGCCGAGGCCGCGCCGCAGCCCGAGGTCGACGGCGCCCCGCTCGACGAGGTGGCCGAGGAGGTCGCCGAGGAACCGGCCGAGGCGGTGCGCACCGGGCGGGTCGGCACCCGGACGTACCGCCGGTACCTGCGGGTGCTGACGCCGGGCGCGCTGGTCGTCGTCCTGCTGGGGCTGGCGGTCGGTGGGCAGGCCGTGCTCGGCGGGTCGTCGTTCTGGCTCGGTTGGTGGACCGAGAGCGCGGGGGAGGACACCCTGTTCTACGCGGGCGTGTTCGCCGCCATCGGCCTGCTGGCGCTGGTGCTCGACCGGGGGCTGTTCAGCTTCGCCTTCGCCCGCGGCGTGACGGCCGGCCAGTCCCTGCACAACTCGATGCTGCACCGGGTCTTCCGGGCCCCCCTGTCGTTCTTCGACCGGAACCCCTCGGGCCGGGTCCTGGCCCGGTTCTCCAGCGACATGGAGACCATCGACCTGGAGCTGCCCGAGACCACGATGGACACCCTCCGGGTGGCCGTCGGCCTGGTGGTCCCGCTGGCCGCGCTCGCCCTCACCAGCCCGCTGATCCTGCTGGCCGCCCCGCTCCTGCTGGTGCTGTTCCTGCGCTGGCAGCGGCTCACCCGGGCCAGCACGGTGCAGGCGTCGCGGTTGTCGAAGCAGGCGAACGAACCGCTGCTCGCCCTGCTCACCGAGGCGGTCGAGGGTGTCACCTCGATCGAGGGGCGGGACGCGCGGGTGCGCGGCTACCAGGCCGCGTTCCGCGGCCGGGTCCGCACCGCGCACCACGCGGACTACACGGTCAACTCGCTGTCCCGGCACTTCAACCTGCGGCTCGACCTGCTCGGCGCGACCGTCCTGCTCGCGTACGGCGTGCTGATCGTCGTGCAGGGCGGCATCGGCGCCGGCCTGGCCGGTGTCGGGATCAGCTTCGTGTACGCGCTGATGGAGGCGCTGGCGATGAGCCTGATGACCGTGCAGATGATGGACCTCGCCCTGGCCAGTTTCGAGCGGGTCGACGACTACACGAAACTGCCGGTCGAGCGCACCGACGGGCGGCCGGCACCGGCCGGCTGGCCGACCGCCGGCGACATCCGGTTCGCGGACGTGACCCTGCGCTACTCCGACGGCGCCCCGCCCGCCCTGGACGGTGTGTCGTTCCACGCGACGGCCGGAAGCAAGGTCGGCATCGTCGGGCGGACCGGCAGCGGGAAGTCGAGCCTGTTCACCGCGCTGCTGCGGTTCGTCGAACCGGAGCGCGGCCGCGTCGTCGTCGACGGCGTCGACACCGCGACGTTGCGGCTCGCGGACCTGCGGACCGCGGTCGAGGTGGTCCCGCAGGACCCGGTTCTGCTGCCCGGCACGCTGCGGGACAACCTGGACCCGGCCGGGGCGTACCCGGACGCGGCGATCAACGCCGTACTCACCAAGGTGGGTCTGGCCGACCGGCTGCTCGGCCCGGACGGCGGCCTCGACCGGACGGTGTCGGCCGGCGGCGGCCAGCTCAGCGCCGGCGAGCGCCAACTGCTCTGCCTGGCCCGGGCGCTGCTACGCGACGCGAAGGTCGTGCTCATCGACGAGGCGACGTCCAACCTGGACGCCGAGAGCGACGCCCGGATCCAGCGGCTGCTCTCGGTGGACCTGGCCGGGGCCACCGTGCTCACCATCGCCCACCGGCGGGAGACCCTCGTGGGCGCCGATCTCGTGGTGACGCTGGATGGCGGCCGGGTGGTCCGGGTGACCGGACCCGACCGGCCGGAGGCGCTGCTGGGTGCGGTGGCGGAGCCGGTGGGCCCGCGGTCCGGCCGGGCCGACCTCGGGGAGCCGGTGCCGTGACCGGGGAGGGTCTCGCGTACTGGCGGGGGCGGCTGACCGGCATGTCCACTCTGGACCTGTTCACCGACCGGGTCCGCCCGGCGGTCCGGCGCCACCGCACCGAGCGGGTCGCCCTCACGGTCGACCCGGTCACCGCACGCCGGCTGGTCGAGGTGAGCGGGGCGTACGGCGTCCCGCCGCTCGTCACGCTCCTCGCGGTCGGGCAGGTGGTGCTGGGCCGGCACGCCGGCACGCGGGACGTCACCGTCGGCACGCCCGCCGCCGGCACCCTGGTGGCGGTGCGCAGCGCCTGGACGGACGACCCGACCGTCGGCGGGTTGCTGACCCGGGTGGGGGAGGCGGTGCGGGAGGCGTCGCGGCACGCCGACCTCTCCCTCGACCGGCTGGCGGAGGCGCTGGGCCTGCCCCGCGACCCGAGCCGCGCCGCGCTCTGCCCGGTGGTGCTCGCCGTCGGTGCCGCCCCGGAGGCCGGTGACGTGCCGCCCGACCTGGTCGTTCGGTGGGACGAGCCGACTCCGGACGGATTGCGGGGCGACGTCGCGTACGACCCGGACCTGTTCGACCGGGCGTCCGTGCGGCGGCTGGTCGACCACTACCGGACGCTGCTCGCCAACGCCCTGGCCACACCGGACGCCCCGGTCTCCGCGCTCGCGCACACCACCGCCGAGGAGGCGGAACTGCTCGCCGGGTGGGGCATCGGGGACGATGCCGCCGAGCCGTCGACCGTGCTGGCGGCGTTCCTCGCGCAGGCCGACGCGACACCGGACGCGGTGGCGCTGGAGTACGACGGAGCGACCCTCACGTACGCCGAGCTGCGCGAGCGGGCCGGCGCCCTGGCGGCGGCGCTGGCCGGGCACGGCGTCCCGCCGGAGAGCGTCGTCGGCCTGGCGCTGGAGCGTTCCGCGCAACTCGTCGTCGCGATGCTCGCCGTCCTCGCCGCCGGTGCGGCGTACCTGCCGCTGGACCCGGCCCACCCGGACGCGCGACGGCAGTACATGCTGCGCGACAGCGGCGCCCGGCTGCTGCTCGCCGACGGTGCGGTGGCCTTCGCGGGGGGCCTGCCGGTGCTGCGGCTCGACCGGCCGCTGCCGACCGGCGGGGGACGAACGCTCGCCTGGCCGCCGGTCCATCCCGCGCAGCGGGCCTGCGTCCTCTACACCTCGGGCTCGACCGGGCGGCCGAAGGGCGTCGAGATCACCCACGGCGGGATCGTCCGGCTGGTCCGCGACGCCGGGTACCTCCGCGTCGGCCCGGCCGACGTGATGGCCCAGGTGGCGAACGTGTCGTTCGACGCGGCCACCTGGGAGATCTGGGGGGCGCTGCTCAACGGCGCCCGGTTGGTCGGTGTCGCCAAGGACGACGCGCTCACCCCCGCCCGGCTGCGCGAACGCCTGGCGTCCCACGGCGTCACCAGCATGCTGCTCACCACCGCCCTGTTCCACCGGTGCGTGGACGAGGACCCGACCATGTTCGCGCCGCTGCGGACCCTCTTCTTCGGCGGGGAGGCCGCCGACGCCCGTCGGGTCGCGGCGCTGCGCGCGGCCCTGCCCGGGTTGCGGCTGGTCAACGCGTACGGCCCGACCGAGGGCACCACGATCGCCAGCACCTGGGACGTGGCGGAGCTGCCCGGCGACGCGGCCCGGACCCCGGTCGGCCGCCCGATCGGCGGCACCCGGCTGCACGTGCTCGACGACCACGGTCGGGAGACCGGCGTCAGCGTCCCCGGCGAGCTGCACCTCGGCGGCGCCGGCCTGGCGCGCGGCTATCTGGGGCGGCCCGACCTGACCGCCGAGCGCTTCGTGCCGAGCCCGTTCGGCGTCGGCGAGCGCCTCTACCGCACCGGAGACGTGGTGCGCTGGCGGGAGGACGGCCACCTGGAGTACCTGGGCCGCGCCGACGACCAGCTGAAGATCCGGGGTGTCCGGATCGAGCCGGACGAGATCGCCAGCGTCCTCACCACCTGTCCGGGTGTCCGGGCCGCCGCCGTCGACGTACGCGGAGACGGCGACGCGCGCCGGCTGGTCGCGTACGTGGTGCCCGACGCCGATCCGGTCCCGGCCGGTGACCTGCGCGCCCACCTGGCCGCGCGGCTGCCCGAGGCGATGGTGCCCGCCTGGTACGTGCCGCTCCCGGCGCTGCCGGTCACCCCGAACGGCAAGGTGGACCGGCGGGCGCTGCCCGAACCGGCCGCGCAGCACCGCGTACGGGCGACCACCCACGTGCCGCCCCGCGGACCGGTCGAGGAACTCGTCGCCGACGTCTGGCGGGACCTGCTGGGCGTACCGGTCGTGTCCGCCGCCGACGACTTCTTCGCCCTCGGCGGCCACTCGCTGCTCGCCGCGCAGATGGTGGCGCGGGTCGCCGCCCGCGCCGGCGTGGACCTCGGGGTCCGCGCCGCCTTCGAGGCGCCGACGGTCGCCGCGCTGGCCGCCCGGGTCGCCGTGGCCCGGCGCGGCACCGCCCGCCCGCCGGTCCCGGCCGCCGGGGACGGCCCGCACCCGCTGTCGTATGCGCAGCAGCGCCTGTGGTTCCTCGACCGGCTCACCCCCGGGCAGTCCGTGTACTCGGTGCCGCTGCTGTTCACCATCGACGGGCCGCTCGACGTCGCCGCCCTCGACGGGAGCCTCCGCGCCCTGGTGGCGCGGCACGCGGCGCTGCGGACCCGGCTGGTCACCGTCGACGGCGAGCCGCAGCAGGTGGTCGACGAGGAGCCGGTCGTCATCCTCGCCGTCGACGACCTGCGCGGGCTGCCGGACCGGGACGAACGGGCCGACGTGTTCGTGCGCCGCGCCGCGGATGAGCCCTTCGACCTCGCCGCCGGGCCGCTCGCGCGGTGGCGGCTGATGCGGCTGGCCGACGACCGCTGTCTGCTGCTGGTCACCCTGCACCACGCGATCTGCGACGGCTGGTCGGTCGGCGTGCTGATCCGCGACCTCGGGGCGCTCTACGCGGCCCGGACCACCGGCACACCCGCCCCGGCGCCGCTGACCGTGCAGTACGCCGACCACACCGTCTGGCAGCGCCGGCTGCTCGCCGGGGAGAGCCGGGCGGCGCAGCTCGCGTACTGGACGGACCGGCTCGCCGGCGCGCCCGCCACGCTGGACCTGCCGACGGACCGGCCCCGCCCGGCCGCGCCCTCGCACGCCGGCGAGACGTTCGGCGTACGGCTGCCCGCGGCGCTCGTCCGGCGGCTCGACGAGGTGGGCCGGCGGCACGGCGCCACCCGGTTCATGGTGCTGCTCGCGGCGTTCCAACTGCTGCTCGGCCGGTACGCGGGCGTGCGCGACGTCAGCGTCGGCAGCCCGGTCTCGGGCCGCACCCGGCCGGAGTTCGACGACCTGGTCGGCTTCTTCGTCAACACGGTCGTCCTGCGGACCCGCTGGCGGGACACCGACACGTTCGCCGACCTGCTGGCCCGTGCCCGCGAGGCGGTGCTCGGCGCGTACGAGCACCAGGACGTGCCGTTCGAGCAGGTCGTCGAGGCGGTGCGCCCGCCCCGCGACCCCAGCCGCTCCCCGCTGTTCCAGGTCATGCTGTCGGCGCAGACCGTGCCGGAGCGGACGACCGCGCTGCCCGGGCTGTCGGTCACGGTGGCCGAGCAGCCCGGCCGGGTCGCGAAGTTCGACCTGACCGTGGCCTGGGACGAGACCCCGCTCGCCTCGGGCGAGCTGCGCGGCACCGTCGAGTACGACGTGGAGCTGTTCGACCGCGACACGGCCGAACGGATGGCGGAGAGCTACCGGACCCTGCTGGAGTCGGCCTGCGCCGCCCCGGACGTCCCGCTGGCCACCCTGGACCTGCTGGCCGGGCCCGAGGAGATCGCCCCGGCCGGCGGGCCGCCGGTCCCGCCCGACGGCGCCGGGCCGGCCGCCGCGACGCTGCACGGCGTGGTGGCCGCCGCCGCGGCCCGCTGGCCCGACCGGCCCGCCCTCGTCCAGGGCGACCGGACGGTCACCCACGCCGAGCTGGCCACCCGCGCCGCCGACGTCGCCGCCGCCCTGGCTGCCCGGGGCGTCCGCCCCGGCGACACCGTCGCGGTCATGCTGGACCGGACGCCGGACTGGCCGGCCGCGCTGCTCGGCGTCCTGCGCTGCGGCGCCGCGTACGTACCGCTGGACCCGGCCACGCCGCCGGAGCGGCTCGCGTACGTCCTCGCCGACTCGTCGGCCGTGGTGGTGCTCGGGTCGCGGACCGCCGGGCCGCCGGCCGCCGAGGTGCCGTTCGTCGCCGTGGAAGAGGCCGCCGCAGGCAACCCGCCCACCGGGGACACGGCCGACCCGGGTCACCCGTCGGCACCGGCGTACGTGCTGTACACCTCCGGCACCACCGGGCGGCCGAAGGGCGTGTGCGTGAGCCACGCCAACCTCGTGCACACCCTGACCGCGGTCGCCGCGCACTACGCGCTCGGCCCCGCCGACCGGGTGCTGCAGTTCGCCGCGCTCACCTTCGACGTGGCGGCGGAGGAGCTGTTCGCCACCCTGATCCGGGGCGGCGCCGTCGTCCTGCCCCCCGCCGGCCCGGTCCCCGGCATCGACGAGCTGACCGCCCTCGCCCGGCGGGAACGGCTCACCGTGCTCAACCTGCCGGCGTCGTACTGGCACGAATGGGTCGCCACGCTGGACCGGCACCCGCCGTCGTCCTGCCCGGCGCTGCGGCTCGTCGTCGTCGGCAGCGAGCGGGTCGACGCGGGCCGGCTCGCCCGGTGGCGGGCCGCCGCGCCGGACGTGCGGTGGCTCAACGCGTACGGCCCGACGGAGGCCACCATCACCGCCACCGTGCACGAGCCGGCCGACCGGGACCCGGCCACCGGCACCGTCCCCGTCGGGCGGCCGCTGCCCGGCGTGCGGGCGTACGTGCTCGACGACGGGCTGCGCCCGGTCCCGCGCGGCGTCCCCGGTGACCTCTGGCTCGGCGGTCCCGGTGTCGCCCCGGGCTACCTCGGCGACCCGGCCCGCACCGCCACCAGCTTCCTGCCCGACCCGTGGGGGCCGCCCGGCGCGCGGATGTACGGCACCCGGGACCGGGTACGCCTCGGCGCCGGCGGCGTGCTCGAGTTCCTCGGCCGCGACGACGACCAGGTCAAGCTGCGCGGATTCCGGATCGAGCTGGGCGAGGTGGAGGCGGCGCTCACCGCGTACCCCCCGGTCGCCGAGGCGGCAGCGCTGCTGCGCGAGGACACCCCGGGCCGGGCCGCGCTGGTCGGCTACGTGACGCCGGCCGGCCTGGACGTCGCGGGCCTCCGCGCGCACCTCGCCGACCGCCTTCCCGGCTACATGGTGCCCGCGGCGATCGTGCCGCTGGACCGGTTGCCGCGCGGCGAGAGCGGCAAGGTCGACCGCGCCGCCCTGCCGCCACCGCGGCTCCCCGCCCCGGCCGGGCGCGGCGCGCCCACCGGCGAACTGGAGGAGGCGGTGGCGGCGATCTGGCGGGAGGTGCTGGCGGTCCAGGTCGTCGGCGCCGACGACAACTTCTTCGACATCGGCGGGCACTCGCTGCTCATGGTGCGGGTGCAGGCGCGCCTGGCCGAGCGGCTCGGCCGCACGGTGCCGGTGGTGGACCTGTTCCGCCACCCCACCGTGCGCGCCCTCGCCCGGCACCTGGCGTCCGGCGGGAGCCCGCCGGCACCGACCGCCGGGCACCGTCGGGCCGAAACACGCAAAACCATCCAGAGGGGACGGACGCCGCGACGCCGGCCGACCGGCCCCCGGAACGCGGGAGACGAAACATGACCGAGGGCCGTTCGCTGCCCGACACCGCCGTCGCCATCGTCGGGATGGCGCTCCGGGTTCCCGGAGCCGACACGCCGGACGGCTTCTGGCGCAACCTGCGGGACGGGGTGGAGTCCATCACCACCCTGAGCGACGCCGACCTGCTCGCCGACGGTGTGCCGCCGGAGGAGTTCACCCACCCCGACTACGTTCGTGCGCTCGGCGTCCTCGACGACCCGGCGGGCTTCGACGCGCGCTTCTTCGGCTTCTCGGCCCGCGAGGCGCAGCTGCTCGACCCGCAGCACCGGCTCCTCCTCGAATGCGCCTGGGAGGCGCTGGAGCACGCCGGGCACCCGTCGGACGCGACCGACGCGGTCACCGGCGTCTGGGCGGGAGTGGGAGAGAGCGCATACCTGCTGCACAACCTGCTGCCCAACGCCGACCTGGTGGCCCGGGTCGGCGCGTTCCAGACGTCGATCGGCAACGACAAGGACTTCGTGCCGACGCGCGTGTCGTACAAGCTCGACCTGCACGGTCCCAGCGTCAGCGTGCAGACCGGCTGCTCCACGTCGCTGGTGGCGGTGCACATGGCCGCCCAGGCCCTGCTCGCCGGGGAGTGCGACGTCGCGCTGGCCGGCGGCGCCACCATCATTCCCCGGCGGTGCGGCCACCGGCATGAACCGGGCGGCATCCTCTCCGCCGACGGCCACTGCCGGGCCTTCGACGCCGACGCCACCGGCGCGGTCCCGGGCAGTGGCGCGGCGGTCGTGGTCCTCAAGCGGATCGCCGACGCCGTGGCCGACCGGGACGTGATCCACGCCGTGATCCGCGGATCGGCGGTGAACAACGACGGCGCCCGCAAGGTCGGCTTCACCGCGCCGAGCGTGGACGGGCAGGCGGACGTCATCGCCGAGGCGCTCGGCGTCGCCGACGTCGACCCCGACACCATCGGCTACGTCGAGGCGCACGGCACCGGCACCCCGCTCGGTGACCCGATCGAGGTGACCGCCCTGAGGAGTGCGTTCCACGACGTGCCGGCCGGTCGGGTCGCCCTCGGGTCCGTCAAGACGAACGTCGGGCACCTCGACACCGCCGCCGGCGTGGTCGGCCTCATCAAGGCGGTGCTCGCGCTGAAGGAGCGGGAGATCCCGCCGTCGCTGCACTTCCGCACCGCCAACCCCGAGCTGGGGCTGGACGGGAGCCCGTTCCGGGTCGTCGCGGCCCGCACCCCGTGGCCCGACGGCGTGCGCCGCGCCGGCGTCAGCTCGTTCGGCATCGGCGGGACCAACGCGCACGTCGTCCTGGAGGAGGCGCCTCCGCCGGTCCCGTCGGTCGAGGGCCGGCGCCGGCACGTGCTGCCGCTGTCGGCCGCCACGCCCACCGCGCTCGACGCGGCCGCCGCCCGGCTCGCCGCGTACCTGCGCGCGAACCCGGACGCGCACCTGGCCGACGTGGCGTACACGCTGCAACGGGGCCGCTGGACCCTGCCGTACCGCCGGACCGTCGTCGGCGGACGCCTCGACGAGGTCGCCGAGGCCCTGGACCGGCCGGGCCCGGGACTGGCGGAGGAGACCGCCACCGACCGCGCGGTGCTGTTCACCTTCCCCGGTCAAGGCGCCCAGCGCAGCGGCATGGCGCACGCCCTTTACGCGCAGGAGCCGGTCTTCCGCGCCGAGGTGGACCGCGCGGCGGAGCTGCTGGCGCCGCTGCTCGGCGAGGACATTCGCCGCCTGCTGTACCCGGACGACGACGAGCGGACCGCCGCCGAGGAGAGCGTCAACCAGACCCGGTACGCCCAGCCGGCCCTGTTCGTCGTCGAGCACGCCCTCGCGAAGCTCTGGGAAGCGTGGGGCGTCCGGCCGGCGGCAATGCTCGGGCACAGCGTCGGCGAACTGGTGGCCGCGTGCCTCGCCGGGGTGTTCACGCTGCCCGACGCGCTGCGCCTCGTCGCGGCGCGCGGCCGGCTCATGCAGGCCGCGCCGCCCGGGGCGATGCTCGCGGTGCCGCTGCCCGAGGCCGAGCTGCTGCCGCTGCTCGGCGACGGGCTGGACCTCGCCGCCGTCAACGGGCCACGGCAGTGCACGGTCTCCGGGGCGCCCGACGACATCGACACGTTCGCCGCGCGGCTCACCGAGCGGGGAACGGCCTCGAGGCGCCTCGTCACCTCGCACGCGTTCCACTCCCGGTCCATGGACGACGCCGCCGCGGCGTTCGAGGCGGAGGTCGCGCGGGTGCCCCGGGCCGCACCGGATGTCCCGTTCGTGTCCAACGTGACGGGCACCTGGATCACGGCGGAGGAGGCGACCGACCCCGCGTACTGGGCCCGGCAGCTGCGCTCCACGGTCCGCTTCGCCGACGGCCTCGCGACGCTGCGCCGCCCGGACGCGGCGCTGCTGGAGGTCGGCCCGGGCCGGGTGCTGACCCGCCTTGCCGGTGGTCCCCGGGCGGTCGCCTCGCTGCCCTCGGCCGGCCGGGACGCCGACGCGGAGACCGAGCTGCTCACCGCCGCCGGGGAGCTGTGGCGGCAGGGCGCGCCGGTCGCCTGGGAGGCGCTGCACGGCGAGGCGACGCCGCGCCGCACCGTCCTTCCCACGTACCCGTTCGAGCGCGAGCGCTGCTGGGTCGACCCGCCGCGCGGCGCGGGCGCGGCCCGGACGGGCGGCGTCGACGGGCTGGCGGTGCGCAGCTTCCGCCGGACCGGACCGGTCGTGCCCGCGGCCACGGCGGCCGGCACCTGGCTCGTCGTCGGGTCGGGTGCCCTCGACCAGGTCGCGGGGCACCTGCGCGCGGCGGGCACGCGGGTGGTCGCCGCCGACCTCGACCACGCCGCCGGCCGGCTCGCCGCGCCGCTCGCGCCGGACGAGCGGGTGGCGGGTGTGCTGCTCGCGGCCGGGGCGGACGACCCGCTGCCCACCCTCGCCGCGCTGGACCGCGCCCTCGCGGCGCGCGGCGACGCGTACCCCCGGATCGTCGTCGTCGCCGACGGAGTCCTCGACGTCACCGGCGCGGAGACCCTGGTGCCGGTGCGGAGCGTCCTCGCCGGCTGGGCGACCGGCGGCGTGCCGGGCACCCGGACGCTGCTCGACGTGGCCCCGCCGGCGACGCCGGACGCCGCCCGCCGGCTGGCCGCCGCCGTGGCCGCCGAGGTCCGGACCAGCCGTCCCGAGCCGATGGTGGCCCTGCGCGGGCCGCACCGGTTCGTGCCGGACGTCGAGCCGGTGCCGGCCGCCGCGGCAGCCCGGCACACCGGCGCGCGCTACCTGCTCGCCGGGGACCCGGAAGCCGCCGCCGCGTTCCGCCGCGCCCTCACCACCGCGGGCGCCACCGTCGCCGACCTCGACTCCGCGACCGTCTCCGCCGGCGGCGGTGCGGCCGTCGGCGCCACCGCCGTGACCGTCGACGCCGCAGGCGGGACCGGACCGGCCGGGACCGCGCTGGTCGTGATCGACGCCGGCGCGCCCACCGACGCGGCCCTCGCCGCGCTGGCCGGCGCCCTCGCGAGCTCGCGGGCCGCCGGCCCCGACGTGGTGGCCGCCGCCGAGGTGCACGTCCTCGGCGGTACGCCGGACGCGCCGCTGGCGGACCGGGTGGCCGGGCACGTCGCGGCGATCCGGCGGGAGTCCGACGTGCCGTGGACGACCTACGTGTGGCCGGCGGGTGCCGGGCCGGCGGTCGAGGCGAGCGTCACCCGGGTGGTGACCGCCGCCCCCGGCGCCGGCCACGTCCTGGTCACCGCCCTCGACGAGCCCGTGGAGGGCACGGCGGAGCCGGTCGGCGACGCCCCCCGGTACGCGGACCCGACCGAGCGGGAGGTCGCCGGCATCTTCGCCGACCTGCTCGGCGAGCCGGACGTCGCGCCCACCGCCGGCTTCTTCGAGCTGGGCGGGCACTCCCTGCTCGCGGCGCAGCTCGTCGCCCAGGTGCGCCGGACCTGCGGGGTGGAGATCCCGCTGCGCGTCTTCGTCGCCGAGCCGACGGTCCGTGGCCTCGCCGCCGCCGTCCGCGCCGCCCGGGCGGCCGCCGGCGACGCCACGCCGGAGGCACTGCCGGCCGTCGTTCCGGACCCGGCGGCGGCGCACCGGCCGTTCCCGCTGACCGACGTGCAGCAGGCGTACTGGATCGGCCGCACCGGCGTGTTCGAGCTGGGCAACGTCGGCATGCACGGGTACGAGGAGTTCGACGTCCCCGACCTCGACGTGCCCCGGCTGGAGCGGGCGCTGCGCCGGCTGATCCGGCGGCACGGAATGCTCCGCGCGATCGTCCTGCCCCACGGCGAGCAGCAGATCCTCGACGAGGTGCCGGACTACGTGATAGTCACCGAGGACGTCCGCGGTCGGCCGGAGGGCGAGGTCGCCGCCGTCCTGGAGCGCACCCGGGCCGCCATGTCGCACCAGGTCTTCGCCCCGGACCGGTGGCCGCTGTTCGAACTGCGGGCTACCCTCCTCGACGGCGGCCGGGGCCGGGTGCACTACAGCATCGACGGCCTGATCACCGACGCGTGGGCGTCGAACATCGTGATGCGCGAGCTGACCCGGCTCTACTACGAGCCGGACGTGACGCTGCCCGAGCTGGAGCTGACCTTCCGCGACTACGTGCTCGCCGCGACGGCCGTCGAGTCGACCGACCGGTACCGGCGAGCCGAGGCGTACTGGCAGGAGCGCGTCCCGGCGCTGGCGCTGGCGCCCGAGCTGCCGCTGGCGCGTGACCCGCACACCATCTCCGCGCCGCGCTTCGCCCGGCTGACCGGGGACCTGCCGGCCGACGCGTGGACCCGGGTGAAGGCGGCCGCGTCCCGGCGCGGCGTCACCCCGACCGCGCTGCTGCTGGCCGCGTACGGTGAGGTGGTCGCCACCTGGTCGAAGACCCGGCGGTTCACCCTCAACCTGCCGATGGCCAACCGGCTGCCGCTGCACCCGCAGGTCGACGCGATCCTCGGCGACTTCACGTCGGTGACGCTGCTGGAGATCGACGCGGCCGGCGCGGCGGCGTTCGAGGACCGGGCGCGCGCCGTCCGCGACCAGCTCCTCTCCGACCTCGACCACGGGCTGTTCAGCGGCGTGCGGGTGGCGCGGGAGCTGAAGCGGGTACGCGGTGACGCCGCCGCGGTGCTGCCGGTGGTGTTCACCAGCCTCTTCCAGGGCATCGGCGGGCACCCGCAGATCGGCGAGGTCGTCTACAGCATCTCCCAGACGCCGCAGATCTGGATCGACGCCCAGGTGTACGAGCGGGACGGCGCGCTGGTGCTGGACATCGACGCGGTCGAGGACCTGTTCCCCGACGGGCTGGTCGCCGACATGCACGCGGCCACCCTGGACGTGCTGCGCTGGCTCGCGGCCGACGAGGCGCACTGGGCCGACGCGGTGCCGTCGCTGGTGCCCCGCGCGGAGGTGGCCGCCCGGGCGGCGTACAACCGCACCGACGGGCACCTGCCGGCGGGCCTGCTGCACGAGCCGTTCTTCGCCACCGCTGCCCGGGTGCCCGAGCGCCCGGCCGTGATCACGCCGACCCGCACGCTCACGTACGGCGAGCTGGCGGCCCGCGCGCGGACGATCGCCGCCCGCCTCGCCGGCCTGGACGTACGCCCCGACGACCTTGTCGCGGTGGTGATGGAGAAGGGCTGGGAGCAGGTGGCCGCCGTGCTCGGCGTCCTCGCCGCCGGGCCGGCGTACCTGCCGGTCGACCCGGAGCTGCCCGACGAGCGGGTGCGTCTCCTGCTGGCGCACGGCCAGGTCCGCGCGGTGCTCACCGAGGGGCACCTCGCCGACGCCGGGGCGGAGCGGTTCGCCGACGTGGCCGACGTGCTGCGGGTGGACGAGCTGCCGGCCGACCCCGACGCCGCGCCGCCCGCGATCGCCACGACCCCCGACGACCTGGCATACGTCATCTTCACGTCCGGGTCGACCGGCCTGCCCAAGGGTGTGATGATCGACCACCGCGGCGCCCTGAACACCGTCGTCGACGTCAACGAGCGGTTCCGGGTCGGCGAGGACGACCGCGTCCTGGCGCTGTCGTCGCTCAGCTTCGACCTGTCCGTCTACGACATCTTCGGGCCCCTCGCGGTCGGTGGCGCGGTGGTGCTGCCGGAGGCGTCGGCGCACCGCGATCCGGCGGCCTGGCTCGACCTGGTGGCCAAGGCGGACGTGACGATCTGGAACTCCGTGCCGGCGCTCATGGAGCTGTTCGTCGAGCACCTCACCGTCCGGGAGGCCACCGACCGGCTGCGGCTGGTGATGCTGAGCGGTGACTGGATCCCGGTCACCCTGCCCGACCGGATCCGCCGGGTGCTCGGCGGACCGGAGGTGGTCAGCCTCGGCGGCGCGACCGAGGCGTCCATCTGGTCGATCCTCCACCCGATCGGCGAGGTGCCGGAGGACTGGACGAGCATCCCGTACGGGCAGCCCATGCGGAACCAGACGTTCCACGTCCTCGACGACGCGCTGCGGCCCCGGCCGACCGGCGTGCCCGGGCAGCTCTACATCGGCGGCGTCGGCCTCGCCCGCGGTTACCTGCGCGACGAGGCGAAGACGGCGGCGAGCTTCATCGTGCACCCCGAGACGGGGGAGCGGCTGTACCGCACCGGCGACCTCGGCCGCTTCCTGCCGAGCGGGGAGATCGAGTTCCTCGGCCGGGAGGACTTCCAGGTCAAGGTCCAGGGGTACCGCATCGAGCTGGGCGAGATCGAGGCCGCGCTCGCCCAGCACCCGGCCGTGCGGGCGTCGGTCGTCGTCGTGCAGGGCGAGCCGCGCGGCGCCCGGCGCCTGGTCGCCTTCGTCGTGCCGCAGGAGGCCGGCGGGCTGCCGGCGGACGTGCGGGAGTTCCTCGCCGGCAAGCTGCCCGGCTACATGGTGCCCGGCGCGTTCTACGAGATCGACGAGCTGCCGCTGACCGCCAACGGCAAGGTCGACCGGAAGGCGCTGGTGGTGCCGGCCGAGGCGGTCGACGCGGACGAGGTGCCGTACGTGGCACCGCGTACCGCCCTCGAGGAGACGGTCGCCGAGGTCTGGGCGGGCATCCTCGGGGTCGACCGGGTGGGCGTACACGACAACTTCTTCGCCCTCGGCGGGGACTCGCTGCTGGCCATGCGGGCGGTCGTGCACCTGCGCAAGGCGCTCGACGTGCAGGTGCCCATCCGGGTGCTCTTCGACAGCCCCACGCTGGAGGCCGCCGCGCTGGCCATCGAGGACCAGCTCCTCGCCGAGCTGGAGGAGATGTCCGACGAGGAGGCCCGTTCCCTCCTGTCCACCGAGCCCGCGCTGGAGAACCACCCGTGAACCCCACCGCCACACCCCGCGCCCGGCGCGCCCACGACTGGGTCGTGGGCGCGTCGCGCCGCGGCGGCACGTCCCCGATCCGGCTGCTCTGCCTGCCGTACGCCGGGGGCGGCTCCTCGGCGTACGCCGGCTGGCAGGACGTCCTCGGCCCCGGCGTCGACGTCTGCCCCGTCGAGCTGCCCGGCCGGCAGACCCGGTGGCGCGATTCCGCGTACACGCGGGTGCGGCCGCTGGTCGAGGCGCTCGCGTCGGCGCTGGCCGGCGAGCTGGCCGTGCCGTACGCCCTGTTCGGGCACAGCATGGGCGCGCTCGTCGCGTTCGAGCTGGCCCGCGAGCTGCGCCGGCGCGGTGCCGGTCTGCCGCGTGCGCTCTTCGTCGCCGGTGGCCTCGCCCCGCAGTTGCGGCGCGAGGCGCCGGACATCCACGACCAGCCGGACCGGCTCGTGGTCGAGCGGCTGCGCCGGCTCGGCGGCCTCGACGAGGAGATCGTGGCCGAGCCCGAGCTCCTCGAACTCCTGCTCCCGACCATCCGGGCCGACTTCTCGATCTGCGAGACCTACGAGTACCGCCCGGAGCCACCGCTGCCCTGCCCGGTCGTGGCCTTCGCCGGCGACGAGGACGACGAGGTGCCGCCGGAGCGGGTCGCGCCGTGGCGCGAGCACACGTCGGCGGCGTTCAGCCTGCACGTCCTGCCCGGCGGCCACTTCTTCCCCCGCACCGCCCGGGCGGCGCTGCTGGACACGGTCGCGGCGACCCTGACGGCCGTGACCCCGCGGTGAGCACCGGTGCCTGGTCCACCCGGTTCGGCGAGCGGGCAGTCCTGGCGGCCGGGAGTGCCGGGGCCGCCCCGGCGCGAAGGTGCTATCCGCCGGGTGGCGTCGACGCCCCGACGGTGAGGAACGGCTCCAGCGCGGCGAGGGTGGCCCACGGCTGTTCGAGTTCCAGGTTCGAGCGGGCGTCCGGGATCCGGACCACCGGCACCGCGAGGTTGACCCGTTCCAGCCGTTCCCGCACCGCCGGGCGGATCTGCGTCTCGTCGCTGCCCCACAGCATCAGGCCGGGCACCGGCAGCTCCGCCAGCAGGGGCGCGAGGTCGTAGCGGAGGTCGCCGGAGAGGAAGGGCAACGCGGCGTACGCGGCGTTCGGCTGACGGGCCGAGAACACACCCGCGTCGATGACGTCGGCCGGTACCGCCGCCGGGTCGCGGAAGCCCTGCCGGCGGAACCACGCCTCGATCGCCGAGCGCCGGTGGAACAGCACCCGGTACGCGGCCGGGCCGAGCCGGGGCGACCGGGCCAACGGGGTCAGCGTCCGGCGGGCGACCAGGCCGAACCCGTCCTCGCCGAAGTCGCGCCCGCCGCTCGGGGCGAGCATCGCGAGCCGGCGTACCGGCGCGCCCGCGTGAATCGCGGCGATGGTGAACCCGGCCGCGAGCGACTGCGCCACCACCGCCGGCGCCGTGTCGGCGAGGGCGGTGAGAGCGCGCACCTGGGCGACGTAGTCGTCGAAGAGCAGCGGCCGGTCCGGGTGCGCCGAGCAGCCGAAGCCGACCCAGTCGGGCGCCAGCAGCCGGTGCGTGCGAGCCAACTCGGGCCCGATCCGGTGCCAGTAGTACGACGACGCGCCGCCGCCCACCCCGTGCAGCAGCAGTACGGGGTCGCCGGTGCCGGCCTCGTACACCGCGACGCGGCCGGCGGGGGTGTCCACGTCCCGCCGGGCGAAGCCGTGCCGGGTCAGGTCCACGGTGGGGGTGCCGTCCAGCTCCGGAGTCCGGGCCACCCAGGTCGCCGCCGCGCCCACCGCGCCGACCAGCCCGGCCGCGCTCACCGCCAGCGCGCCCACCGCCGCCCGTCCACTCATGTCACTCCGCCCACCGGCCACCTGGTGCCGTCCACGCTAATCGCGCCGCACGCACCCGCGCAGCCGTTCGGCGCCCACGCCCGTCCACTTTCCGCCGGCTCCGTGACCGGGTAGCCGAGGGCCGGCTGCGGTGGGAATCAGCCGATGGTTCGGGGGTTCTGCCTCGCCGCGCTAGCTGGCCAGGCGGTGGCGGACCCAGACGTTCGGCTCGACGTAGACGGCGTGGTCCTGCGCCACGTCGCACCACACCGGCACCAGGGCGTGCGGCACGTGCACCGGGCCGGTGCGGTCGAACGGCAGGCCGGTCCAGGCGCGCCACTCGGCGAGGGTGCCCGGGATCGTCATCGAGCGGGGTGCCACCGAGTCGATCCGGCCGCCGGCCCGGACGTGCACCCGCAGCCACGGGTCGACCGGCAGGCCGTCGTCGCGGACGCGGTACGCGTACTCGCTCATCGGTTCGTCCGGGACGGTGTGCTTGCCGCTGGGGCGTACCGGTGCGACCAGCTCGGCGAAGCCGAGGCGGGCGGCGTTGTCGCGCATCGCGGCGACCATCCGCGCCGAGAGGCCCGTTCCCCGCGCCTCCGGCCGGACGCAGATCTCCAGCGCCGACACCAGGTTCGGCGTGGTGCCGACCAGGCGGTTGATCGAGGCCCGTTGCACGATCCGGTCCCACCCGCCGGGCGGCAACTCGTCGGCGGTCCAGGACAGCGGCACGCTGTACGCCCGGGCGACGGCCCGCGCGGGCTCGGCCGGGTCGAGGGCGAGCAGGACGTACTCCGGGTACAGCTCGTCGGCGACCGCGTAGTACAGCGCCGCCATCGGGTCCCAGCTCATGAACTCCGGCCACGCGCCGTCGAAGTCGTCCAGCAGCGGGGCGAGGTCCGGTCGCTCGGCGAGGGTGACAATTTCAAGATCCACGTAGCGCACGGTAGCGGCATCCCGCCGGCCGCGCATCCGGGTTTCCGGGCCCTGGTGATTGGAAGGGACCCTTTTACCACCGCAGGCGTTAAGAAGGGGCCCTTCCTTGCACCCGACAGCGAGCGTGTCCGTGATCGGACTGCTCACGCTGCGCAATGGCGAGAACGATGAGGTCGGCCACCGTGGTCACCCCTCCCCTGAAGGAGGAACGCGTGTCCGATCCCGCCCCCGCCCCGTGTCCCGCGGCCGTGCCGCTGCCGAGCGGCCGCAGCCGCGACGGCAGGCCGCACACGTTGAACGTCAGGACCTGAAGGGCACCCGTCACCCCTGATCGAGGTCCCACACCAGGCAGAAGGGCTTGCCGGCGGGATCGGCGTACACCCGCCAGTTGTCCCCCTCGCCGGGCAGACGGGTGGCGCCGAGCGCGAGCGCCGCCGGCTCGGCCGCCGCCACGTCGTCGACCCGCACGTCGAGGTGGAACTGCTGCGGGTGGGCCGGATCGGGCCAGCGCGGCGGCGAATACTCGGCCACCTGCTGGAACATGAGCGGCTGGGCGCCGTCCTCGCCGATCATCGCCATGCCGTCGCCCTCATAGGTCACCGGCTTGCCGAGCAGCTCCGCGTAGAACACGCTCAGCGCCTTGGCGTCGGGGCAGTCCAGCATCACGCCCATCAGCGTGGTGCGCGGGTCGTCGGCGTTGAGGCACAGGTCGAACGGGTGCCCGGCCGGGTCGGCCAGGGTGTGCCACCGCTCGGTGCGACGCAACAGCGTCGCGCCCAGCTCCTGCGCCCGGGCGGTGGCCGCCGCCAGGTCGGGCACCCGCAGGTCGAGATGGGCCTGCTGGGGATGGGCGGGATCCGGCCACCGGGGTGCCACGTGGTCCGGTGCGAGCTGGGCCGCCACCCGCCAGCCGTCGTCGGTGGTCATCGTGATCCACTCGTCGTCGGCATAGCTCTGCGTCCACCCGGCCAGCTCCTGGTAGAACCTGGCCAGGCCGGCGATGTCACGGGCGTCCAGGACGACCGTCCGCAAGGTGCCGATCATCGTTTCTCCCCCTCCGTGGGCGTCAACACATGATTGCCCACCGGTACGACACACCTGGTAATCGCCGTGCACCGCATCGCCTCCCCGCGCCGTCGTCGGCCGGCCCGGTCGCCGATCTGGCGTCGACTGCCGGCAGCCACGTTACGAAGAGACCAACCCCAACACCGCGGGTGGCCGTGTCCCTATCAGCGGGCCGTGGACGCCACCCAGCCCGGCGACAACACCCCCCGGATCATCCGTACGACAGGGGCAGTAAGTCATACCGGGCCGGGCGACCGAGGAGTCCCCGGCTGGGGACGATCAAAAAGGTAACGGGGTGGGTCAGGGTAACGGTTCGAGCCAGATGTTGCGGTAGCGGACGTTGGCCCCGGGGTCGCCGTGGTCCTGGAGCCGGATCGGGCCGCCGGCCGCGGTCTCCGCGGCGCCGCCGCCGGTCGGGCCGGTGATCTCCACGTCGTCGTGGACCAGGACACCGTTCCAGCGGACCGTCACGCGGGCGTTGGCGGTCTTGTTCCCAGACCCGTCGAAGCGCGCCGCCCGGAAGGTGATGTCGTACGTCTGCCAGGTCTCCGGTGCGGTGGCCGCGTTGCTGTCGGGCGCCTTCCGGTCGTAGATCGAGCCGGCCTCGGTGTCGTCCAGCGACGTGTCGCCGTACGAGTCGAGCACCTGGATTTCGTACCGGTCCTGGAGGTAGACGCCGCTGTTGCCGCGCGCCTGCCCGGTGACCGTCGACGGGTACGTGGGCTGCCACCACTCCACGTGCAGCGTGAAGTCGCCGAAGGTCTGCCTGGTCCGGATGTCGCCGCCCAGCACCTCCGCCGAGCCGTTGGCGAGCGGCCAGGTGGCGGCGCCGCCGCCGGTGGCCTGCCAGGCGTCCAGGTCATCACCGTCGAAGAGTTGGATCCGTCCGCCTCCGCCGTTGACGACCCAGTGCTGGTTGGCGCCGCCCACGTACGTCCAGATCAGGATCTGGGTGCCGTCGGCGGTGGCGCCGCCCGCGGCGTCGAGCACCTTGCCGGACGGCGGGTTGAGGATCGAGCCGTTCGCCTGCGGCTGCCACTTCTGGGAGCCGGTGCCGTTGCAGGTCCACAACTGCACCTTGGTGCCGTCGGCGGTGGCGCCGTTGTCGACGGCCAGGCACTTGCCGAGTGCCTGGAAGGTGTCCCCGACGCGGGTCCACTTCTGGGCGTTGGTGCCGTTGCACGTCCAGAGCTGGATCTTGGTGCCGTCGGCGGTGCCGGAGTTGCTGACGTCCAGACACTTGCCGCCGACGCCGGTGATCGTTCCGGAGCCGCCGCCGGCCGGGCCGTACGCCTCGAACTCGTAGACGCGCGCGGCGGGGTCCGTGGTGCTGGTCGGCGCGGTGACGTTCAGCCGGACGTAGCGGGCCGACACCGCCGCCACGTCGTGTGTCGTGGTGCTCGCGGTGTTGCCCGTGACGGTCGCCCGGGTGGTCCAGGTCGTCCCGTCGGTGCTGGTGGCGATCGTGAAGTCCCTCGTGTTCCAGGCGGTGTTCTCGCCACCCGCGCCGGCGTGCTTCACGACGAACCGGCTCACGTCACGGCCGGCGCCGAGGTCGACCTGGAGGAACCGGGTGCCGCCCTTCGAGCACCACTTGTCACCGTTGCCGCCGGAGACGCTGCCGTTGACCGCCTTCTCCGGGCCCTCGGTCGCCGCGCAGGAACTGTCCGCCGTGGCCGGCCGGTTGAGCGCCAGGTTGGTGCCGCCGGTGGGCGGCGGGGTGCTGCCGGGGATGGCGTTCAGGGTGTACCACGCCTCGGTGCTCCACAGCGACTGGCCGGTGGACGAGGTGAACGGGCGGGGTGAGCGGACGTACACGACGTGTCCGGCCTTGCGGCCCGGGATGGTCAGCGTGACCTTCCGGCGGTCGGCCGACAGGGTGGCCGACGAGACCGTCAACGTCTCCTCGCCGATCTTCGGGCCGCCGTAGGCGGCGGTGGGCTGGTACCGCCACTGCTTGACCCGGTAACGCGCCGCGAGGTCGGTCGCGGTCTCGGTGGACAGCGGCTGCGTGTACTCCAGCTCGAAGCCGCCCGTCGTGGCGCGCATGGCGAGGATGTCGAAGGTGCTGGTGCCGTTCGGGGTGAGTTTCTGCAGACCGTACGTCAGCTTGCCGGTCTGACCCCAGTTGCCACCGGCGCCGAGCCCGCCGACGTAGATGGCGCCGTCCGGCCCGAGGTGCACCTCCGACACGCCGGCCTCCAGACCCTGGGTCATCCGGAACAGCGCGCCCTGGTACTCGCCGTTGACCTTCTCCAGGTACGCGCGCTGGAGCCCGCCGTACGTGACGTCACCGATCAGCAGTTGGCCGGCGAAGGTGCCGCTGGGCAGCAGCACCGGGGCGCTGGGGGAGTTGGCGATCTCGTTCTGCGGCATCCACAGCACCGGTGGGGTGACCGGCCTGGTGTCGAACGGGCCGGCCGGGTTCAGGTAGTGGTTGAAGAACCGGTCCTGCTTGACGTGCAGCAGTTTCGACGAGGGCAGCCAGCCGCCCTGGTTGTCGGTGACGAAGATGCCGTTCTCCGGCCCCCAGCCGATGCCGTGCGGCGTCCGCAGGCCGCCGGCGACGTACGAGACGGCGCCGGTGTCCTTGTGCACCTTGACGGTGGTGCCCCGGTTGGGGGCCGGCTGGGGGTCGGTGGTGGCGCCGCCGTAGTTGATCGACACGGAGAGGTTCAGGTAGAAGTACGGCGCCTGGTAGAGCAGGCCGAACGCGAACTCGTGGAAGTTCCCGCCGTACGGCCAGGTGGCCACGGTCTGGTACTGGTCGGCGACCTCGTCGCCGTTGGTGTCCACCAGCCGGGTCAGCCGCTGCTTCTCCGACACGTGGACGACACCGTCGACCACCTTCAGGCCCATCGGCTCCTTGAGGTTGTCGGCGATCTTCTTGGTGGTGACGCTTCCGGGTCCGGTGGATCCACCGGTGTTGTCCAGGATGTACACCTCGCCGTCCTGGGAGGTGCCGGACTGGTCGTTGCCGCCCCAGGTGGCGATGACCAGTCGGCCGTCGGCGAGCCAGTCCATGCCGGTGACCTTGGGTTGGAAGCCGCTCGGCCGCAGGTTGGTGAGGCTGTAGCCGGGATGGACACCGGTCAGCGGCAGACCGTCGCCGGGGGAGTCGAAGATTCCCTCGCACTCCTTGCGGCCCGGCGACGTCACCCGGACGACGTCGGCGTCGGTGCTCAGCGCCGAGTTGGGCACGAGTGTGAAGCTCGACGATCCGGGGGTCCGCCACTCGAGCGTGATCTGCTGGCCGCCGTCGCGCTCGAAGTGGTCGAGGCGCAACGGATGCAGCCCGGCCGCGAGGGTGACCGTCCCCTCCTTCGGCGTCGGGCCGTGCAGGCCGTCGTGGTCGACGACGACCGTGCTGCCGATGGTCAGCTTCGAGCCGTCGTCGCTGCTGAGCCGGAACGCGTAGGAGCCGGCCTGGGTGACCGTCAGGTTGCCGAGCACCTGCGTCACGAAGCGGTCCTCGAAGCCGAAGTCGGCGCTGGACGTCCAGTTGATCGTCGGCATCAGCTTGTCGATGTTCGGAGTCTGACCGGGCTTGAGGGTGCAGAGTTCGTCGAGCGGTACCTGCACGTCGTACACGCGCAGGGTGACGCCCGGCTCCTGGGCGGGTGGTGCCCCCGCCGCCGGCGCGGCCGACAGGCCGGTGGCGGCGAGGACGAGCGCGGCCGACGCCAGGACGGGGCTGCGGAATCGGCGCAGCAGCCAGGTGCCCATCGTTCCTCCTGAGACGCAGTAGGGGTGAGGCGGCGGCCGACCGCGCGGAAAGGTGGTGGGGGAGACGGCGACCGCCGACCCGGAGCCAGGGGGGTGATCGACGCCGACGATGTGGCCCTGGAAACCGGGGTGATGAGCTGAGACATTAGACCGGACTTCGATATCTTTCGATGGAACCAGCGAAAGTTCTAGCTGACTGGGCGAAAGGTGATGTCGTCCTTTATGGACGAAACGGTCAGGGCAGCGGGTGGGTGATGCCGCGCGCGTGGTCGGCCACGCCCGCGGCCACGACCGTCGCGGTGAGCGGGAGCATCTCCAGACAACGGCGGACGGCGGCGGCCATCAGGATGTTCGGCACCCGCATGGACAGGGTGCAGTGCGGCACCCAGCGACCCGGGCGGTAGTGCTCGGCCAGCGCGACCCCGGCGTCGGCCAGCCGGTCGTGCACCCGCCGGTGGTGCGCCAGCAGTTCGGCGGTCGGTGTGACGCCCAGCCAGAGCACCCGGCCCACGAACTGCCCGGCGTACTGGAACTCCAGTCGCAGCGGCTCCGCCACCACGCACCCGGTGAGGGCCTCGGCCACCTGCTCCGGGTCCAGGCGCGGCGCCACCGCGAGCGAGACGTGGGGGCGGTGCCGCTGCTCCAGCAGCGAGCGCATGCTCTGCACGCCCTCGGCCTCGAGCGCGTCCCAGAGCACCCGGATCCGCCGGGTGGCGTCGGTGTCCAGGTAGAGCTCCAGCGCGGCGACCACGTGATCATCGTAGGGCCCGCTCCGCGCGATCCCGGGCCGCGTGCGACGACCCGCTGCGGGCGCGACGGCGGCACGGCCCTCGAGCGTGCCGTCGGCCATCGTCCGGTACGCGGTGACCGCGAACGCCCCCGGTTCACCCGCTTCGGGTGAACCGGCCTCACCCCGGGTGGTGTCAGCCTGCCAGGGAAGGAAGGGGGAGGAGATGACGACGTCCGCGGCGGACCTGCTGCGGCGGCTGGGGGAGGACCTCCACCCCGACCTGCCCGAGACCACCGCCGGCACGGTACGCCTCGACGTCCGCGGGGACAGGCGGACGGAACACTGGTACCTGACCATCGCCGACCAGCGGGTCGCGGTGACCCGCAGCGCCGACGAGGCCGACCTGGTCGTGCGCGCCGACCGCGCGGTGTTCGACCGGATCGCCGCCGGGACGCTGCACCCCGCCGCCGCGCTCGGTCGAAACGACCTGACCGTGCGGGGCGACATCCGGCTGTTCATGATGCTCCGCCGGCTCTTCCCCGGCCCGCCCGGCGCCCGCCACCCCCGTGCGATGGCGGCCGGTACGCGGAGGCGCCCGTGAGGCAGGAGCGGGTGCACGTGATGGCGGGCAACGCCTTCGCGATCAGCGACGCGCAGGGGGACATGGAGGTCGATCCCCGCGCGCCGGTCGGCCTGTTCTCCTTCGACACCCGGTTCCTCGCGCACTGGGTGCTCCGCGTCGACGGGGAGCGGTTGCACGCCCTGTCCCGGGACGACATGACGTACTTCGAGACCCGGTTCTTCCTCGTCCCCGGCACCGCCAGCCACTACGTCGACGCCGACATCTCGGTGATCCGGCACCGGTCCCTCGACGACAGCTTCAACGAGAAGATCATCGTGCTCAACCACTCCGCCGACCCGGCTGACCTGACGGTCCGGATGGAGATGGGCAGCGACTTCTCCGACGTCGCCGAGGTCCGCCGGCCGCGCGAGCGGCGGGTCGAGGTCACCCCGGAACCGGCGCACCGGCAGTTGCGGCTCCGGTACCGCCGGGAACGGTTCGACCGCGAGGTGATCGTGACCAGCACCGCGCCCGTCGAGGTCGACGAGCGGGGGATGACCTTCCGGATCCGGGTGGCGCCGCGCGGGCAGTGGGAGACCGACCTGCACGTCTGCATGACCGTGCGCGGCGAAGGTGGCCACGACATGCGCGCCGACCTGCAGACCCACCACCTCCACGTCCGCCGGGACATGCGCGACGACCTGCGTGCCTGGCTCGCCCGGGCACCCACGCTCGTGGCCGAGAACGACGCGCTGGCGGCGGCGTACGAGCGGTGCCTGACCGACCTCGCCGCCCTCCGCTACGAGCCGCTGTCGTCCACCCGGCTGGTCACGGTCGGCGGGCTGCCGTGGGCGATGTCGCTGTACGGGCGCGACGTCCTGGTGACCTGCCTGCAGACGCTGCCGTTCGCGCCGGAGTTGACGCCGGTGGCGCTGCGCCTGCTGGCCCTGCTCCAGGGTGGCCGGCTGGACGACGTCCACGAGGAGGAACCCGGCAAGATCCTCGCCCAGCTGCGCTACGGGGAGGCCGCCGCGTTCGGCGACCAGCCGACCACCCTCTACTACGGCGCCGCCGACACCACGCCGCTGTTCGTGGTGCTGCTCGACGAGTACGAGCGCTGGTCCGGCGACGTCGCGCTGGTGCGGGAGCTGCGCCACCCGGCGCGGATGGCGCTGGACTGGATCGACGAGTACGGCGCGTCGACCGGCGACGGGTACGTCCGCTACCAGCGCCGCAACGACCGTCAGGGTTCGCTCAACCAGTGCTGGAAGGACTCGCCGGAGGCGATCACCGACCGGAACGGGCGGCAACCCGGCTATCCGCGCGCGACCTGCGAGGTGCAGGGCTACGCGTACGACGCGAAGGTGCGCGGCGCCCGCCTCGCCCGCGAGTTCTGGGGCGAGCCGGCGTACGCGGACCGCCTGGAGCGGGAGGCGGCGCAGCTGAAGCGGCGGTTCAACGAGGACTTCTGGCTGCCCGAGCGGGGCTACTACGCGCTGGCTCTCGGCCCCGACGGCGAGCCGGCCGACGCGCTCACCTCCAACGTCGGTCACCTGCTGTGGAGCGGGATCGTCCCCGAGGACCGAGCCGGTACGCTCGCCGACCACCTGGTCGGCCCGGACCTCTTCTCCGGCTGGGGCGTGCGCACCCTCGCGGCCGGCCAGCCCGTCTACAACCCGGTCGGTTCGCACCTGGGCGCGGTGTGGCCGTGGGACAACGCCCTGATCGCCGCCGGTCTGCGCCGGTACGGGTGCGACCGGGCGGCGGCGCGGATCGCGCAGGGGATGTTCGACATGGCCGAGACCGTCGGCGGGGCGGTGCCCGAGGTCATCGCCGGCTACCCGCACACCCTGACGAAGTACCCCGTCCAGCTGCCGACCGCCGGCCGCCCACAGGCGTGGTCCTCCGGCGGGTTGCTGATGCTGCTCGCCACCGTCCTCGGCCTGGTCCCGTGCGGCGAGAACCTGTTGGTGAACCCGGCGCTACCGGAGGGCTTCGGGCGGATCGAGCTGTTGGACGTCCCCGGCCGGTGGGGTCACGCCGACGCCTACGGCCGGGACCGCACCGCCGCGCTGCCCGGGTACAGGCCCCGCCTGCGTTGACCCGGACATCGGGCCCGCCGTCCCGGCCGGCGGCGGCCCGGGAGCTGTCGGCCAGACCGCCGCGGCCGGCGGCCGCCACCGGGCCAGCCCCCGGTCCACACCGACGAACACGAGCCCGAGCAGCCAGAACGCGAAGGCGAAGAAGGTCGCGCTGACTCCGACACCGTCGTAGCCCAGCTCCCGGGCGTCGATGAACGGGTACGGGTACCGCTCGACGAGCAGACCGCGGACCAGCGCGAATCCCAGGTAGCCGAGCGGGAACGCCAGCCACCACACCGCGTACCGCGGGCGCAGGCGGCCCCGCCGGTCGAACAGCGCCCAGTCCGCCAGGGCGAGCAGCGGCACGACCGTGTGCAGGAACTGGTTGCCCAGCGCCTCGCCGAACGCCCGGTCCGGCTGGGACATCGCGAACGGGCTGGCCGGGTTGGCCAGCACCAGGTGGTAGACCACGCCGGTGATGGTGATGTAGAGCGTCACCGCGCCCTTGAGCGCCGGCCGCGGCTCCGGCCGGTCCTGGTGGGCCCGCCAGGCCGCGTACCCGGCGAAGAGCCCGACGGCGACGTTGCTCTGGATGGTGAAGTACGGCAGCAGGCCGGTGACCGTCGCCGGGCCGAGGGCGGTGAGCACGATCCCCGCGAGCACGCTGAACACCATCGCCAGGCGGAGGGCCACCGCCGCGCGTCGACGCCGCAGACTCATCGGGGCAAGCTACCAGTCGCCCGCACCGCGATCGCCGGTCGAGGACGCCCGGCGCCGCCTCACTTCGGGCCGGTGGCCGGTGCCGACGTCCGGTGCCCGTCGCCGGGTGCCGGGTCGCCCGGTGCCGTGGGCTGCCCGGGCGCCGCGGTGGGTGGCTGCGTCGCCCGGCCGGTGGGCCGGACGGTCGGCTGGTTGCCGCGTCCGTCGGTCGGGGTCGCCTCCGGACCGTTGCCGGGCTTCCCGGCCAGCACCCGGTCGCAGTAGCCGGGCACCTTGTCCCGCCCGCCCGCGGTGCCGATGAGGTCGCGGAAGACCGGGTTGTCCAGGGTGCGGCCGGGGTTGTCGCCGGGGTCGGCCCGGTACACCCGGCACAGGCTCACCATCGAGGCAGCGGGATCGGGCCGGTCCGTCCCGCCGGTGGGGAGAGCGGGCCGGGGCTCGGCGCCGGTGGTGGGGGAGCCGGGCGAGGCCGGGGCCGACGTCGCCGGCGGCGCGGACGGCCGCAGCGGGTTCGGCAGGGCGCCCCCGGCGGCGGCCAGCGCCACCCCGCCGGTGCCCGCCACCAGCAGCCCGACCAGGGCCGCCCGCACACCGAAGCCGGCGAGCGGGAAGCGCCGCCGGCACTTCGGCACGGTCACCGGGGCGCCGAGGAGCGCCAGGTGGTACGCCCGCACCGCCGCGGCCTCCCCGGCCAGCTCACCGGGCTCCGGCGCAGCACGGACCGCCGACAGGAGCGGTACGAGGGGGTGCCGCCCGTCCGGGGGGTCGACGGCGGTGCCGTCGAGCAGCCGCTCGACGGTTGCGGAGTCAAACCGGTGCGCATTCATCTCGTGTCCCTCAGCGCCAGCGATCGACTGGGCGTCACACCGATGGAGTGTGACGTGGGACAACGGCGGACACGCGGGTGTGGCGGGGCCGGAAGGGTGACCCGGCGGCGCGACTCAGCCCATCGTCTTGGCGCCGTCGATCGACTCGCGGAGGATGTCGGCGTGCCCCGCGTGCTGGGCGGTCTCCGCGATGACGTGCAGCAGGACCCGGCGGACGCTCCAGCTCACGCCGGGCTCGAACCACGGAGCCGAGGGCAGCGGGTGGGACGCGTCCAGGTCGAGCGTGGTGACCAGTTCGTCCGTCCGGGCGGCCACCTCGGCGTAGGCGTCGAGGAGGCCGGCGAGCGTGTCGCCCCCGGTCATCCGGAACTGGCCGACCCAGTCCACCGGTTCGCTGGCCATCGCGTCGGCGCCGCCGACCGCGAAGCGCAGCCAGCTGGCCTCCGTGGTCGCCACGTGCTTGATGAGGCCGCCGAGGCACAGCTCGCTCACCGTGCTGCAGCCAGCGGCCTGCTCGTCGCTGAGCCCCTCCACGGTCTGCCGGAGGAAGCCGCGGTGGCGGCGCAGGCTCGCCAGCAGGTCGGCGCGTTCACCCGTGATGGACGGTGCGGAAGTGGTCATGGCGGTCACCCTTCGCCGATGGTGGGAACACGGCTGACGATAGGTGCGACCACCGACAGGATCCGTCGCCAGGGTGCCGGTTTTCGCCCTGCGGTTGCCGGTTCGTCCGATCCGCGCTCCACTAATTACATGGGTGTCATCAAGGTGGGCACGGCGTCCTGGACGGACCAACTGCTGCTGCGGTCCGGCTGGTATCCGCGGTCCGCCACCACCCCCGCCGCCCGGTTGGCCCACTACGCCGGTCGCTTCCCCCTCGTGGAGGTGGACACGTCGTACTACGCGGTGCCGGCACCGGAGACGACCCACGGCTGGGCAGCGGCGACACCGGACGGCTTCACCTTCGACGTCAAGGCGTTCCGCCTGTTCACCGGGCACCCGACGCCGGTCGACGCGCTCCCGGCGGACCTGCGCCCGGCGGGCGGCCCGACCCACGTCCGCCGGCGGGATCTGGCGCCCGAGGCGTACGACGAGCTGTGGGCCCGGTTCCGGGCGGCGCTGGACCCGCTCGCGGCGGCCGGGCGGCTCGGAGCCGTGCTGTTGCAGTTCCCGCCCTGGCTCGCCCGGGGCGACGCCGCCCGGCGCCGGATCGTCGAGCTGGCCGGGCGGTGCCGGCCGTGGCCGGTCGCAGTGGAGCTCCGGCACGGCTCCTGGTTCGACGGCGCCACCGCGCTCGACACCCTCGCGTTCCTGCGTGAGCACGACCTCGCGCACGTCACCGTCGACATGCCGCAGGGCCACCCCTCGTCGGTGCCGCCGATCCCGGTCGCCACGGCCGACCTCGGGGTGGTCCGCTTCCACGGGCACAGCACCGCCTGGGAGTCCGGCGACAAGCAGGAGAAGTTCCGCTACGCGTACGGCGAGCAGGAGCTGCGCCACTGGGCGGACCTGCTCGTCGAGCTGGCCGGGCAGAGCGCCGAGCTGCACGTGCTGTTCAACAACTGCTGCGGTGACCAGGCGCAGCGCGACGCCGCCCGCCTCGCCGACCTGCTCGGCGTCGAGCCGGTCCCCTCACCCGAGCCGGCCCGCTCCGGTTGACCGGTTTTCCCGCGCGCCGCCGGGTGCCACCGCCGGCGCGAGCGTTCAGGAGCGGCGGCCCCGCGTGCGCAGAGCGTCCTCGGAGCGCTGGTCGATGTCGGCGTCGTCCGGGAACGACCGGCGCGAGGGCGCCGGGTCCGGGGGCGCGCCGGGGCCGGCCGTCGGCGTACGCGTCGGTTCCACCGGCCCGAAGCCGTGCCGGCCCGCCCGGCCGGCCGGCCCGGCCGGCTCACCGGCACGACGGTCGCCGCGCCGCCCCTCCGGTACCGCGGTCTCCTCGCTGCCCTCGTCCATCGGGTCGTCCTCGCCCGCCCCCCACGGCGGGTCCGAGTCGACGCCGTCCCGGGTGACCCACGGGGTGGTCGCCTCCGGCTGCCGTCCGTCGCCGCGTCCGCTGTTCCCGGTCATCGTCGCCCACCTCGCTGCTCTCGTCCGGCCGGTACCGCCGGCCGATTGCCCGCCCCGGCCGTCGTCATGCCTGCGGGGCTGGCCGGGCGTGTCCCGCCGTCGAGATGCGGCGGGACTACGCCGGGCGCCGCCTCAGCGGCCGGACATCGCCATCCCGCGCCGGGCCGCTCCCGTCATGGCCATCTTGCGCCCGGCCGCACCCATCATCGCCAGCTTGCCCATGTTCTTCGGCGAGCCCAGCGCGCCGGCCCGCCCGAGCATGCCCCGCAGTACCTGACCGGGCTTCTGCTGCTCACCCATGTACGCGGTGACCACGATCAGCGCCCCGGTCAGCGCCGGGACCGCCCACTGGAGGACCTTCATCTGCCGCTGGCAGGACGCCACGTTCGACGGGGTGGAGTGGTTCGGCTCGGTCGTGCCGTCCACCGGCGGGTTGCCGGCCTTCTCCAACCTCATGCCCAGCAGCCGGCTGTACCCGGTCACCGCCAGCGCGCTGACGGTGAGGGCCGTCTTGAGCGTGCTGGTCCGAGCCACCCCGGACTGGGCCGCCATCCGCGGGCTCTCCGTCACCAGTTCGCCGACCGCGCCGGCGAGATGGGCGCCGATCGCCGCCGCGTTCACCGGCGTCCACTTGGCCCACCCGGCCGACGCCACCGGCAGTCGCTGGGTCGAGTCGCTGATCTGAGACGCGCCGCCGTTGACGCCGAGCGCTCCCATGAGGGAGCCCCCGAACCAGGCCGCCAGGCCCAGGTCGTGCATCGAGCGCAGCGTGGTGTGCCGTTCGGACATCTGATCCCCTTCCACCGTGTCGGGCGGTGCGGCTTACCCGCCGCCCGAGCCGCTAATCCCGTCCGTCATCCGCCGATACCTCGCGACGCCGCGGATTCGGTGTGGGACCGGAAGGGGCGCCCGGCATCCCGAGCGGCCCGGCGCGAGTCGGGAAGGCCGCAGCCGGGTGGTTCGCCGGACGGGAAGGTGTGCCAACGGCCGCCCCCGGCGGCAGGGGCCGTCAGCGTGGCGGCAGGTCGGCGGCGAACCGGGCCACCCGGTCCGCCAGCGGGGCCGCCGCGCGTACCCAGGTGAAGTGGTCCATCCGGGTCCCGGCCTGCGCCGCCGTGTAGTGCTTGCGCACGACGTTCGCCGCGACGAGCTTGCCGCAGAGGTGATCGAGCGTCTCGTGCGGCGTGTACTGGTCGTCGTCGACGCTGACGGCCAGCACCGGCGTACGGATCTCGCGGACGGCCGCCTCGGCGTCCACCCCGTCCAGGTGCGGGAAGCGGCCGGTCCGGGCGGTGTACGCCCAGTCGCGGATCACGCCACGCGCCTGCCGGCCGCCGAACCCCCAGCCGGGCCACACGCCGAGCAACCGGGCGGTGGCGGCGATCCCCTGCGTGTACGGCAGGACGCCGTACCCCCGCGGGCCCGGGTAGCGGCGCCACCACGGCAGGCCCACGGCGACCAGCGCCAGCCCGTCGACGTCGTGCCCCTCGTGCAGCGCGAGGTGCAGCAGGGCCGCCTGACCGCCGAGGGAGTGCCCGAGCAGGATGCTCCGCCGGCCGTCCCGGCGTTCCTTCAGCGCCGCCAGCACGGCGCCGACATCGGCGGCCAGTTCGGCGTACCCGTAGCGGCAGGCGCGGCTCGGTCGTGGCGTGCTCGTGCCGGTGCCGCGCAGGTCGGCGACCGCGACGGCCAGCCCGGCGGCGCGCAGCGCCGTGGCGAACGGCCGGTAGTAACGCGCGGGGACGCCCATGGCGGGGGAGATCAGCACCAGGGCGTCGCCGCCGCCGTCCGGCTCCGGGTAGACCTGGAGCCCGAGGCGGGCCCCGTCGACGTCGACGAACTCCTGCTGGTACTCCGCGCTCACGGCCTCAATCTACGGCCCCTGCCTACCGCCGGGTAACCAGCGGGTGACCCCCGTCACCCGACCGGTACGCGCTCCGGTGGCCGGGCCGGCGCGGGCACGCGGCGTTCGACCCGCTCCACCGCCGCGAGCACGTCCGGCACGTCGAGCGCCGCCAGCGCCGGATGCGGTACGCCGCCCGCCCGCCCGCCGTCGTACGTGCCGCGCCAGAGCACTTCGTGGCAGGTCCGGTCGGGTGGTGGTCCCCACCGGGCGGGGGAGACGGGGCCGAAGAGGAGGACCGAGGGGGTGCGGTAGGCGGTGGCGAGGTGGGCGATGCCGGTGTCGCCGCTGACGAGGAGTCGGGCGTGGGCGACGAGGGTGGCGAGGTCGTGCAGGTCGGTGCGGCCGGCGAGGATCGCCCGGTCCGGGAGCCCGGCGAGGTGGGCGATCTGCTGGGCGAGGCGGTGCTCGGCGCGGTTGCCGGTGACGACGACGCGGTGGCCGGTGCTGGTGAGGTGCCGGGCCACGGCGGCGAACCGCTCCGGGGGCCAGCGCCGGTGCGGCGCCTTCGCTCCCGGATGGACGATCGTCACCCCGGCGGGCAGCGCACCGATCGGCGGTCGGCGCAGGGCCAGGTCGGTGCGGTCGGCCGGGATGCCGTACCAGGCCAGCAGCCGGCACCAGCGGTCGACCTCGTGCTCGTCGGGTCGCCATGGCGGGCCGTCGTGGTGGGCGGCGTCGGTGTTGGCGAAGGCGAGCAGCCGGCCGGGCCGGGTGGCGGTGAGCATGCGGTGCGACTGAGGGCCGCGCCCGTGCAGGTTGACCGCGAGGTCGGGGGCGGGGCCGGTCCAGGGCAGCCGGCCGAGGCCGGGGGCGTCGACCAGCCGGTCGACGCCCCCGATCAGCTCCACCAGCGGGGCCAGCCAGGCCGGGGCGGCCAGGGTGAGTTCCTGGTCGGGGTAGGTGGTGCGCAGGGCGCGAAGCGCCGGGACGGCGGTGGCGAGGTCGCCGACGCCGAGGGCCCGCAGGACGAGGATCACGGGTAGGAGGTTTCCTGTTCGGCGCAGACCACGAGTTCGCGGACGGCGCAGCCGGCGGGTTGGGACAGGGCGAACAGGACGGCGGCGGCGGTGTCGGCGGGGTCGTTGAGGATGGCGTCGGGGCCGGGCTTGTAGCGGTCGTCGCGGTCGTCGAAGAACGCGGTGCGCATGCCGCCGGGGATGAGCAGGGTGACCCCGACCGTGCCGGCGAGTTCGGCGGCGAGGGCGCGGGTGAACCCGACCACCCCGAACTTCGCCGCGCAGTACGCGGTGGCGTCGCTGACCGCCTTGACCCCCAGCGTCGACGCCACGGTCACCACCGTGCCGTGCGCGGCCTCCAGCGCGGGCAGCGCGGCCCGGACCACCGCCGCCGTGCCGAGCAGGTTGATCGCGACGATCCGGTCCCAGGTCTCGCCCGGCACGTCGGCCAGCCGGCCCGGCACGTCCATGCCGGCGGCGGTGACCAGGCCGGTCAGCCCGCCGGCCTGCTCCACCATCCGCCGGGTGGCCGCCTCGGCGGCTCGCGTGTCGGCCAGGTCGCACTCCACCCACGGCACCCCGTCCGCCGGGGGCTGCCGGTCCAGCACGTACGGCCGCCCACCCGCCTTCGTCACCGCGGTCACGACAGCCGCGCCGAGCCCGCTCGACCCGCCGGTCACCAGGACCGCCGATCCGTTCAGATCCCTGCTCATGCCCGCGCCTCCCGGCAGTCGGCGCCAGCAGGCTCCGCTGCGCTGAGCTTGATGATTCGCTCGCTCATGCTGCTCCCTTGATGAGTCGGTCGCCGCGCTGCCGCGCGGCGGTGATGGTGGCCGTGGTGGACCGGCCGGCCAGGTAGGGCACCGTGACGACCCGGCCGCCCCAGCCGCGGACCAGCTCGGCCTCCGGCAGCTCGGGCGCGCCGTCACCGGCGTAGTCGCCGCCCTTCACCCAGACGTCCGGGCGCAGCCGCGACAGCACGGCGTGCGGTGTGGGCTCGTCGAAGACCACCACCGCGTCCACGCAGTCCAGCGCGGACAGCAGCGCTGCCCGGTCGGCCTCGGTGTTGAGCGGCCGCTCCGGGCCCTTCAGCCCGCGGACGCTGCGGTCGGAGTTGAGGCAGACCACCAGCGCGTCGCCGAGCCGGCGGGCGGCCTGGAGGGTGGCGACGTGCCCGGCGTGCAGGATGTCGAAGCAGCCGCCGGTCGCGACGACCGTGCCGCCGTCGGCGCGTACCCGTGCCACCAACTGCTCGGCCGGGCCCGGCTCGGCCCGGGTGGCCCGCTCCGGTTCCCGGTGCAGGCCGGCGGCGCCACCCGCCGCCACGTACGCCGACGCCACGGTGACCGCCTCGCCGACCGCCTCCGAGACCAGCGCCCCACCGGCGAGCGCGGCGGCAGCCGCCGCGGCGAACCGGTCCCCGGCGCCGCAGGTGTCCTCGACCTTCGCCACCGGCGACGGCGGCGGTACGACCAGCGGTGTGTTGCCGGAGTGGCAGAGCACCGCCCCGGCCGCGCCGGTCGTCACCGCGACCGCACCGACGCGCCATCGCCGGCGCAGTTCGTGCCCCGCACGGGTGGCGGTGGACAGCGCCGAACCGCCACCGGCGTCACCGGTGAGCTGGCGCAGCTCGGCCAGGTTGGGTGTGACCAGCCGGGCCCCCGGCACCGCCGCCGGCCCCTTGGGATGCGGGTCCCACACCACCGGGGCGGACGCCGCCGCCAGGGCGGACCGCAGCGCGGGCTGCCGCAGCACGCCGCGCCCGTAGTCGCTGGCGAGGACGCCCCCGGCGGACGCGATCGCCTCCAGCGCCGCATCCGGCGGTTCGGCCGGTGCCTGCGGCTCGCCGCCCCGGTCCAGCCGCAGCAGCGTCTGGCCGCCCGCCCGCAGCCGGACCTTCTCGGGCGTGGCGCCCGGCATCCGCAGCGGATAGACGCGCACCCCGGCGGCCGTGAGCAGTTCGGCGACGCGGGCCCCCGCCGGGTCGTCGGCGAGCGCGGTCACCAGGGCGACCTCGGTGCCCTGCGCGGCGGCGAGCAGCGCGGCGAGACCCGCGCCACCGGGCCGGTCGGTGGCCGTCCGCTCGTCCAGCACCGGCACCGGCGCGTCCGGGCAGACCCGGCTGACCGTGCCGGCGACGTCGCGGTCCAGGAGCGCGTCTCCGACGATCACCAGCGGCCCGCTCACCGGTCCGCTCCGTCCGTCCGGCCGGCACCGTCGTGCCCGTTGACCCGCCCGTGGGGACCGTGCCCGTTCACGCCGTGCCCGTTCGCGCCGTGCCCGTTCCCGCTGTGGCCGTTCGCGCCGTGGCCGCTCGGGAGGCCGGCGGCGGCCAGGGCACGGCTGTCGAGGAACCGCTCGGTACGCCCGCGCGGCGCGGGCACCCGCGGCAGGTCCCGCACCAGTGGCAGCGCCCGGTCCACGTGCTCGCAGAGCACGTGGCTGGAGACCAGGTGCAGTTCCTGGACGACCTGGCTGTCCGGCGACGGCACCGCGAGGACGTCGTCGCAGAGGTCGGCGAGGGGGTTGGGGGCGGGTCCGGTGAAGGCCCAGCAGCGCAGGCCGGTGTCGCGGCCGGC